>CAYZSO010000008.1:0-105667 GCA_964479695.1 uncultured Fastidiosipila sp. | reverse complement strand
CAAGGTTTTTTGATTACAATTTAATGACAGTTACAAGCCGTCCGGGATTTTAGGTTAGTACTGTGAGGAAATTATTATGAAAAATTTTGAGAGATTTGTTACTGCAGCCACTGCCAACATGCGCAAAAACGACGGGAACAACCTTAAGAAAGTTGAAACCGATGATGGTGAGTCCTATCACTATTCTACCTATGGCACTTGTTCTAAGGATATTTTTATCGAGCTCGATGGCGACAAATTAAAACATGTACGCTTTAACGGTGGATGTCCAGGCGGGCTTACGGCTATGGGGAAGCTACTCGAAGGATTTCAAATTGACGATGTAATAGAAAAAGTCAAAGGCATCCCTTGTAGAAACGGAACATCATGCGGTGATCAACTTGCACAGGCGCTGGAACAAATTAAAGAACTGCGAGCAAAAGAACAGCCAACAAATGAACGGCCAACAAATGAACTGCGAGAAAATGCATAATCTTTTCCCACAAGCATTGTGACTGACAAGTAATATGGCTGATAAGTAATGTGGCTGACAAGGAATCTGACTGACAAGTAATGTGGCTGACAAGGAACGCCTACAGCCATTTATTGCACAAGTCCAGCTACATTCTTCATCCAACTAGTTTGGAAGGTACGCTTGCAACCACTTATCGCTGTAAGTTCAACCGTATTTGTCGTCCCACTTCTTAGGTAGGAGCGCGTTTGGCAACCTATTGTTCCTAATGAAGGTTCGCTAGTGTTCAAGTTGTGTTATTGGAGTACACATGATTAGGTTTAGCTCCTAAACATGGTTTTCATCCGATTTTACATCATGTGATTTCTAATATAAGAAGCTTATTGGGTTAAAGTAAATATGTAATATATTCATGTAGAAGGTTTTTGATAGAAATCCTGTCCAGTAAAAGCGAGAAGAGAAGTTAATAGATGACATGTCACTCAACGTGCGCATATCTTCAAATTTGCTTTAATGTGCAAGAGAATATGCTCTCCTAAATTTTTGGAATAGATCTCAGTTTCTGGAGCAGTACTGCACTACAGAAGTAATTTCCAAACTGGTCCGGATCTGGAATCTTGCGACAAAGAATCTTCTTTCACGGGAACCTTACCCCTGCTTAAATGATCCATTGAATGATTACTGACCTCAAGACCGAAATTACTGAATGAAAACTGACATGTAATGAAATATTGTTAGCGTAATGGCTCACCAAAGGGTAAAAACCTCCTCAAGACGATTTGGAGGTAAGTCAACTGTCGCAAATATCGCGATCTTGACCAACTTGGAAAAACATAATAAATTCACTAAATTCCGAAGACCAAAAATAGGAACTATACGTAGCCCAAACCGCTCCGCAAACAATAAACTCGACCAACATCGCAGTAAAATAGAAGTAATACGTAGCCAAAACCGTTCCGCCACCCCCCCGCGACCGTTCCGCCACCCCCGTCACCCCCCGCGACCGTTCCGCCACCCCCGCCACCTCCGCGACCTCCGCCACCCCCGCCACCTCCGCCACCGTCGCCAGCCTTAAACTCACTACATATGTTTAAAAATAAACTTATGTAGTCGTGGGATCACAGGAGGGGGCTTTTTTGGACAGAAGGAAATGGTGGGACGTGCTAGAATTGTCTGTGAATTTTTCAAGGAGGCCATATGCCGGAACCTAGTAATTACATCACCATTAAGGGTGCTCGTGAACATAATTTAAAAAATATTAATTTGCGTATTCCGCGGGATAAGTTGGTTGTTTTGACGGGGCTGTCGGGATCAGGGAAGTCTTCGCTGGCTTTTGATACGATTTATGCGGAAGGCCAGCGTCGCTATGTTGAATCGCTGTCTACGTATGCGAGGGTGTTTTTGGGACAGATGGTGAAGCCTGATATTGACAGTATTGAGGGTTTGTCGCCTGCGATTTCGATTGATCAGAAGACGACTTCCAAGAACCCGCGGTCTACGGTCGGGACGGTTACGGAAATCTACGATTATTTCCGTTTGCTTTATGCGAGAGCGGGTACGCCTCATTGCCCGAATTGCGGAAGACCGATTGAGAAGCAAAGTATTGACCAGATTATTGAGCAAGTGTTGTCTTATGCGGATGGGACTCGTTTGTTAATCCTTGCTCCGGTTATTCGCGACCGTAAAGGGGAATTTAAGAAATTATTTGACCAACTCCGCAAGAGTGGGTATGTCAGAGTTCGAGTGGATGGAGAGATTCTGGAACTTGACGAAACGATTGAGCTGGAACGCACGAAGAAACACAGCATTGAAGTTGTGGTGGACCGTTTGGTGATTCGTGAGAACATCCGTTCGCGGCTGAGTGATTCTTTGGAAACGGCTATCGATTTGTCTGAAAATCGCTTTGTCTTGGTGAATTTCCAGGAAGAGAGAGGTGTGGATGAAGAGGGAAATCGTGTTTGGGAAGTGAAGGAAGAGATTTTCTCGGAGAATTTTGCCTGCCCTGTTTGTAATATCAGCATTGGTGAGATCACGCCTAGGACGTTTTCTTTTAATAACCCGCAAGGTGCCTGTCCTGATTGTACGGGCTTGGGGTTCTTTCGCAACATCGACCCTGAACTCGTGATTGATGATCCGAATTTGTCTTTGAATCAAGGGTGCATAACGGCTGGCGGTTGGAAGTTTGCCGATTTGAAGAGTTGGGCAAGATCGTATATTGAAGCGCTTAGCAAGAATTATGGGATTGATCTGGATACGCCTTGGAAGGATTTGCCGGAGGATCAACAGAAGATCATTTTGTTTGGCAATAATAATGTCAAACTCAGTATTGATACCAGCAATTCGAAATATAATCGCGGCGAAGAATACAGAAGTAGCTGGGAAGGGGTCGTTCCCAGCTTGACGCGTCGCTACAATGAGGCATCGGATGATGCGCTGGGGTACTATGACCAGTATATCTCGGAGTCCGAATGCAAAACTTGTCACGGAGCGAGGCTGAAACCGGAGGCTTTGGCCGTAACTTATGGGGAGAAGAACATCTACGAACTCTGCTCCATGCCGATTAGGTCGTGCAAAGCTTACCTCACTGACCAGATCGAGGCACTTCCCAATCAGAAGAAGGAAGTGGCGATGCGCATACAGACGGAACTGGACTCCAGATTGCAGTTCTTGATTGATGTTGGCTTGGATTATATGACTTTGGCCAGAGCAGCCGGGACCTTATCGGGGGGAGAGGCGCAACGAATTCGCCTGGCTACGCAAATTGGCTCGGGGCTGATGGGCGTACTTTACATTCTGGATGAGCCCAGCATCGGTCTGCACCAGCGGGACAACCGCCGTTTGCTGAATACTTTGGAGCACCTTCGTGACTTGGGGAATTCTGTGCTGGTAGTGGAACATGATGAAGAGACGATGTTTGCTGCAGACCATATTGTTGATATTGGTCCGGGTGCGGGGGAGAGAGGCGGAGAGGTTATCGCCGAGGGAGATGTTTATCAGATCATGGCTGAACCGCGTTCCATTACCGGTAAATATTTAAATGGCGAGCTTTCGATTCCTATTCCTGAGCAGAGGCGCAAAGGCAATGGCCATTTTTTGGAGGTCAAAGGCGCGAGCTTAAACAATCTGAAACAGGTTGATGTGGAAATTCCGCTGGGAACGATGACTTGTGTTACAGGTGTTTCCGGATCGGGTAAGAGTTCTCTGGTAAACGGCATTATCCTGCCGACGCTTGAAGTGAAACTGAACCGAGCCAGACGCAAGGCCGGTCCTCATCAATCGATTAGCGGATACGAGCATTTGGATAAGGTGATTGCGATTGACCAATCTCCGATTGGCCGGACACCCAGGTCGAATCCGGCGACTTACACCGGAGTGTTCGACATGATCCGGAAACTCTTTGCCGCCACACCGCAAGCGAAGGCCAGGGGGTATTCTCAAGGGCGTTTCAGCTTCAATGTGCGGGGAGGACGTTGTGAAGCGTGTAATGGCGACGGGGTGAACCGCATTGAAATGCAGTTTATGGCAGATATGTATGTGCCCTGCGAGGTTTGCGGCGGCAAGCGGTATAACCAGGAAACGTTAGAGGTTATGTATAAGGGCAAGAATATCGCGGATGTTCTGGCGATGCCGGTGGATGAAGCGGTTGATTTCTTCGAAAATATCCCATCTATAGCCCGCAAGATCACTACGCTTCAAGATGTGGGCTTGGGCTACATCCGTCTGGGGCAACCTTCCACGGAACTTTCCGGGGGTGAAGCGCAACGAGTGAAACTCGCAACGGAGTTGTCGAAGCGCAGTACCGGTAAAACTTTTTATATCTTGGATGAACCGACTACAGGTCTTCACATGGCTGATGTGGATAAACTCGTGGTCATTTTGCAACGCTTGACTGAAGGTGGCAATACGGTATTGGTTATTGAACATAATCTGGAAGTGATCAAAACCGCGGACTACATTATTGACCTGGGTCCTGAAGGCGGTGAAAAAGGCGGAGAGGTTGTGGCGGAAGGGACGCCTGAGGAAGTTGCAGAGAATGAGGAATCTTTTACCGGTCAATATTTACAGAGAATTCTGGCAGCTGCGGAAGCGGGGAAAAAGCCTTATGAGGCCTTCGTTGACCTGAAACCTGCGAAAATATCGTAATTTCGCGCTTTACTAGGCCTTCCATTTGTAACGGTTTTCTTAACTGTTGCGAATTTGACTTTATTTGTCGATTAATTTCGATACAATGTGTAAATACACTGCGGTAATACCGTATGAGAAAGAGGTGAACGCTCATGGGGCAAAAATGTGTCATGTGCCACAAAAATATTCCTGTAATTTTTACGACTCGTTTTGAGAACGGGAAGACGATTAATGAGGGAATATGCTTGAGCTGTGCATACAAGAATCGCATCGGCGGTTTGGATGAAATGTTTAAGAAGAGCGGAGTCAATGATGACAACGTGGATAAGATTACTGAACATCTGAATGAAGTGATGGAATCGATGCAGGGCAGCGGGCAGCAGAATATGTTGCAGGCTATGTTTGGCGGTGAAATGCCGGACCAGGTGGCTGAACTGTTAGGCGGTAATCAAGAAGATAGTGATGACGAGGACGAATATATCGATATTTACGGACAGAATAAGGAAGACCAAGAAGATAATGACGATTTCCCGGAAGATCGGGAGAGCTCTCTGCAGCTCTTCTCGGATCAGCCTCTGGGCACTGCACCCGGTCAGGGGAATTTAGCTGAGAGTGAAGGCGACGAAAATATTCAGTGGCCCATGATTCTCCCTAAGAAGGGAGAGCAGCAGCAAGAGCAGCGCCAGACGCGCACAAGGCGTAAGAAGAGGAAATTCCTGGATCAATTCGGTCGCAACTTAAATGACCGCGCGATGGCCGGGGAGCTGGATCCCTTGATTGGTCGTGAGAAAGAGCTGGGGCGTGTTATTCAGATTTTGAACCGACGTTCCAAGAATAACCCTGTGTTGCTGGGTGAACCCGGTGTGGGTAAAACAGCGATTGCCGAAGGCTTAGCCAGCCGGATCGTCTCCGGCGAAGTCCCGGAGAAGCTCCAGGATATGGAGGTCTATTTGCTGGATATGACGGCGATGGTTGCGGGTACCCAGTTCCGCGGCCAGTTTGAGAGCCGCATGAAGGGGCTTGTGGATGAAGCGGCCAAGGAGGCCAATATTATCCTGGTCATCGATGAGCTGCATAACATCATGGGAGCGGGGGACGCGGAAGGGGCAATGAATGCTGCGAACATCTTGAAGCCGGCTTTGGCCAAAGGCGAAATCAGAGTTCTTGGTTCCACTACCTTAGAGGAATACCGCCGCTTCATCGAGAAGGATTCTGCCCTGGAACGCCGTTTCCAGAAGGTGATTGTCGATCCGCCGTCAACGGAGGAAGCGTTTGAGATCCTGAAGGGACTCCGCCCGCAATATGAGAAACACCATCATGTGACGTATTCAGACGATGTGTTGAGAGCCTGTGTTCGCTTGTCCGATCGCTATGTGACGGAGCGTTACTTGCCGGATAAGGCGATCGACCTCATGGATGAAGCCGGTTCCAAGGCGAATCTGAAGGATGACAAGCTCACCCGTTACACGCGTTTGAAGAAGGAGCAACAAGAGATCAACGGCAGGCTGGATCGCATATCCTCTGAACCCCGGCCGGATGACAGTGATAATGAAGCTCTGGAAAAATACTATGCCCGCCAGGCGGAGTTGAAGAGCCAGAAATCGAAACTTGATCAGGAAACGGACGAACTTCAGTCCCAGATTGCTCCGACTCCGATCACCGAGGATGATATCGCGGATGTCGTGGCCATGTGGACCGGTATCCCGGTGAAGTCGCTGACCCAGTCTGAACAAGAGAAGCTGCTGAATCTTGAAGATAAACTTCATGAGCGCGTGATCGGTCAGGACAAGGCCGTGTCCGCAGTCTCCAGAGCGCTTCGCAGGACTAGAGCGGGTCTTAGGAATCGCAAGAAACCGTCTAGCTTTATTTTCGTGGGTCCTACCGGCGTGGGTAAAACCGAACTGGTGAAGGCTCTGGCGGAAGTCATGTTCGACAGTGAAGATGCGATGATCCGTTTGGACATGTCGGAGTATATGGAACCGCACACGGTTTCGAAACTCATCGGTTCGCCTCCGGGCTATGTCGGTTATGACGACGGGGGTCAACTGACCGAGAAGGTTCGTCGTAAACCGTACAGCGTCCTCCTCTTGGACGAGATTGAGAAGGCTCATGCGGATGTCTTCAACATGCTGCTGCAGATTCTTGACGAAGGTCGTCTCACGGATGGGCATGGTCGACTGGTTGACTTCAGCAACACGATTATTATCATGACGTCCAATGTCGGCACGACGAAGAGCGGTGGTTATGGCTTCGGTTCGGCGCAAGATGAGGCTGCGGAGGAGAGAATACTGACCAAGCTTCGTGAGTTCTTCCGCCCCGAATTCCTCAATCGCGTGGATGAAGTGGTCGTCTTCCAGTCGCTCAAACCGGAAGAGATCAGGCAGATTGTGGACCTCATGATTGCTGATGTGAACAAGGCTCTCAAACAGTCCAGTGGCGTTGAGTTGACACTCACGGATGAGGCGAAGGATCTTTTGGCCAAAGAAGGCTACAGCGACGAATATGGTGCCCGTCCGCTCCGCAGATTAATCACCAGGAAACTGGAAGATCCGCTGGCGGAGCTACAGCTTCAAGGGAAGCTGAAAGGTGCTTTCGGAGTCGCGGTGACGGTTGAGAATGGTGAATTGGTGCTCGAGCCTCACTAATGCTCGAGCCTCACTAATGCTTGCGCCTAGCCGGCAGAAAAATTACAGTGTACATTAAAAGAAACGGCCTTGACCTTTGCATTTGTTGCTTGGGTCGGGGCCGTTTTTCATTGTGCTTTCAGTAGGGATACGAGTAAGACTAACTGCGGTAACTGCCGTTGATCTCGACATATTCGTAGGAGAAATCGCAAGTCCAGTAATGATCCGAGTAAGCTCCGCTCTTGAGGTCAATCGTGACGATAATTTCATCTCGTTCCAGAATGGCCGAAGCCTCCGCTTCGTCGAAGGGCAGACCTGCTCCGTTCTCACAAACTTTCAACCGCCCAAAGGAGATATCAATTTTCTCGGGTGCAATCGGGACGCCGCTGTTTCCTACAGCCGTGATGACACGCCCCCAGTTTGCGTCCTCGCCAAACATGGCTGTTTTCACAAGCGGAGATCCGGCTACAGCCAATGCAACTTTGTAAGCCGTTTCTGCCGTGGCGGCTCCTTCGACCCGAACATCGATTAACTTGGTTGCCCCTTCACCGTCGGCAGCTATATTTCTGGCCAGACGCATGCAGACAGCCTCCAGCGAGCGGAGGAAGAGTTTCGCGTTGGCATCCGGTTCTCCATCTGCGCCGAATCCAATTGCTTCATTCTCCGCAAGCCCTGTTGCCACAATGGTACAAGAGTCACATACGGAGGTGTCCCCATCTACGGATACTCTGTTAAAGGTCTTATTAGTGACCAGGCGCAGTGCGTAGCGGAGAAAATCACGGTCGACCAATGCGTCTGTTGTAATGACAGCAATCATTGTAGCCATGTTGGGATGGATCATGCCGCTGCCCTTGGCCATTCCGGCCAGGATGACTTCCTTGTCGCCAATCTGGAAACTGACAGCCGCTTCTTTCTGAATTTTATCCGTGGTCATGATCGCTTCACAGGCACTGTGACCAGCCGAGGTATCATGCGAAAGTAAGGATGCTGCCCGAGCAATTCCGGATGCCACCTTCGTCATGGGCATGAGTTGACCAATTACCCCGGTAGAAGCTGTGAACACTTCATCCGGATCGACTCCCAGAGCCTTGGCCGTGAGCTCTGCCATGAGTTCGGCATCAAGGTCTCCTTGCGAACCAACACAAGCATTTGCATTTCCGCTGTTAATGACCAGTGCGCGGATGGGCTTCTCCTGTTTGGCCAGTTCCAGACTGCGTAAGAGGCTATGTCCTTTTACCTGATTACTGGTAAAAACGGAAGCGGCGGTTCCCAGCCCATTTACCTGGACCAAAGCCAAATCCGGTTTGTTATTCTTCTTGATTCCGCATGCGGTTCCGGAGGCCAGAATCCCCCGGGGCGAGGTAATACTTCCATCAAAATATTCCATGTGTTGCTCCAATCAACTAGAAGATTAATTTACAGTATTGTATCATTGCAAGAAGAACATAAGTAGTCGTCTACAAGGAGAACATAAGTAGGCACCGGAAGGGTATTGTGGATCTTCTAAGATCCGAAGGGAGCTCATCATGTGGAAAAATCCTGAGTTACGTGCAGACGCCCGTTTTCACCTCAAGAACAGTTGGGGCAGCGCCATTGCTATTTGTTTGATTATTACCATAATCAACTCTATTGTTCAATCGATCGCCGGAGCGCTTACCGGGGCGGGATCGATGGTTAACACCATTGCGGACTCCTTCCGTTTCAGTAGGAACGGAATGCCTCCCGAGTTCAACTGGCAGAATTTGCCGGCGCTGCGAGGTTGGGGTATCTTTTTTGTGGTGATCTCAAGCCTGGCCAGTATCTTGGTTTCGGTATTTTTCTCTGACCCGTTTAAGGTCAGTATGAATAACTGGTTTGTCCGCAATCGCGAAACACCTCTGGCTCCTCCGCTGGGGATGCTGTTCCAGCACTTTGGCAGCAATTATATGAAACTGGTTGTCGGTCGTTTATGGGAGCGACTCTGGCTGTTCCTCTGGGGTTTGGTTACTTTTGCCGGGATGATCCTTGCCATGGCAGGCAGCTCATATATGGGCTACACGACACAATATGGTTATGAATTTTCCATTACAGATACTTGGCAGCTTGTTCCAACTCTGGTAGGTGTACTCCTTATGTTTGTCGGACTGATCCCACTGATTAATCGTTCGCTTGCCTATGCAATGAATCCCTATATTCTGGCTGATAACCCAACAATCGGGTACAAGAGGTCACTGGAACTTAGCAAGAAGATGATGAAAGGGAATAAGCTGCATCTGATCGGGCTGTCGCTGTCTTTCATCGGTTGGGCTCTCCTAAGTGCTCTTACCTGCGGAATTGGTTTCCTCTTCCTCCAGCCCTATTATGAGCAAACGATGGCGGAACTCTATGCGAAACTTCGCAGTATTTCCGTTGCCAGAGGCGATACAACCATGGAAGAACTGGGCTTCGTCCTCACACCACCGCCGGTCGGAAATTTTCAAGCTTCGGTGACCGATCCTTATGCTCCCGGCTGGCAGAATCCGGCGGATCCTACCGGAAGGATGCAAGCAGGACCCGGGCAAGCCTATCAGCCGGGACAACCGTACCAGCCCGGACAGCCTTACCAACCCGGTCAATCTTCACAAGGGAATGGTCCGGAGCCTCCTGCGGGCAATGTCTGAGTAGATTCTAAAGAGTGTTAGACGAGAGTTTAACGAGAATTAGGCAAGAGTCAGAGTAGAGTTAGACACCAGTTGGGGATGAGTTAAGGACGAGTTAAAGGCGAGAGTCAGACGGAGAGTCAGGCGAAGGAAAAAGTGCTTGACACGTTAGAAACAAATGACTATTATGTTCCACGTGCCTCGCGTCTTTAGCTCAGTTGGTAGAGCAACTGACTCTTAATCAGTGGGCCCAGGGTTCGAGTCCCTGAAGACGCACCAGATGAGCCTCGGATGTATTGTAATCCGGGGCTTTTTTCATGCCTATTTTTATGCCTTTTATCATGCCTTTTATCATGCCTACTTTCATGCTTATTTTCATGCCATACTTCACGATGAAACAAAACGAAACAAAACGAAACAAAACGTCTTATCTGAACGACAATATCTGAAATATTCCTGTATCATTAAGGCCGATGTAAGAAAGATTACCTACATGTAATTTCTTTTTTAAGCATCTTAAGAAGATCCGACCTTTGATTCGATAACGTAAGTGAGGATTTATGCATTCGTGTAAGATACTAGCTCACAGAGGTGCGAGTGGTGAAGCTCCGGAGAATACCCGGGCAGCCTTTGAATTAGCCGCTGCACAAGGTGCCGATGGTATAGAGACCGATATCCGCTATACCCGGGATAATCGGATTGTCATTTGCCATGATGAGGAACTCCTTCGCCTCACTGGAACTCCGGGCAAGGTCTCAGACTTCACGTTGGCAAAACTTCGCCAGTTGAATTTTGCCAAGCATTTTGGAGATTTCCCAGCTGAACCGATTATGACATTGGCGGAGCTGCTGACTTTGGCCAAAGCCGCAAACTTCTACGTCAATCTAGAAGTCAAACACTCATATCATGCCCTGTATCAATATCGAACCTTAGCTGAAGAAGCGGCTTCGGAGGTTATTAAGCAAGATATGGTAGGGCAGGTTATCTTCTCGTCTTTTGTTTTCCCTTACATGATGCGCTTGAAGAAGCGAAGGCCGGAAATTGCCTGTGCCTTCTTGTTTGAAAAACAACATACCTTTACAATAGGACTGGCCAAGCATAGCAAGATGGAGGCCTTGCATCCACGCCAGGATCTGGTGACAGAGGCCTACCTTGACTCTGTTCATGAAGCGGGCCTCAAACTGAACACGTGGACGGTAAATGAACCAGCGGACATAGAACAAATGCTGGACATCGGAGTTGATGCAATCATCACAAACTATCCGGCGCGGGCTTTGGCCTATGCCAGAAGTGGAGGAGCTCATGACTGACAAGAAACGAATTCTCATCGTAGACGATGACCCTGAAATAAATTCTCTCTTAAAAGAACTTCTTCAGGACGACTACCAATGCCTGCAGGCGTTTTCCGGAATTGATGCCTTAACCTATTGGAGTGAACGAGCAAAGCGCCCTATTGATCTGATTATCCTGGACCTGATGCTGCCGGATACGTCGGGCGAAGAACTGCTTAGGATTTTCCGAGGCTCTTCCAATGTTGCGGTTATTGTCTTGACTGCGAAAGGGGATACCCATACCTTGGTGGATGTGCTCGATCTGGGCGCAAATGACTATATTGCCAAACCCTTCCAGACAGCTGAATTGACTGCGAGAATTCGCACCCAGTTGAGACGTTTGCTTAATGATGAACAAGTGGCCTCAGAAGTATTGGTTTCGGGGGATCTTCAGATTGACACACAGACCCATGAGCTTCAAATAGACGGTGAGAAGCTATATTTACCGTTGAAAGAATTTGACCTTTTGACCTATCTTGTGCGCGAACAGAACAAAGTCGTGACCAAGGAAGAGCTCTACACAGCTGTTTGGGGCACAATGTATCTGACCGATGACAACACGATCAATGTCCATATTTCCCGCTTGCGTAATAAGCTTCGGGAGTACTTGACCAATGATCCGATTGAAACGATTTGGGGTGTCGGCTTCCGTTTCAGACCGGTTTCCGCGCACAAGAAATCGCAGTTCAGCAAGGCGTAATTCGGGAGATCATAGTTCAGAAAATCGTGGCTAGAGACATCAGACCTAGAGACATCGTACTTAGAGACATCAGACCTAGAGACATCGTACTTAGAGACATCAGACTTCAAATAAACGTAGAACAAGACGGACCATGCGTTCGGTAGATCCCCCTACCCGAACGATCCTCCGGCGGGAAGGAGCGAACGGGAAGTGGAATATGCGATCGAAACATCGGGGCTTACGAAGAAACATGGATCCACAGACGCGCTCTCAAACATCAACATACGAGTGCCCTATGGTTCAATCTACACGCTTTACGGGCGGGAAGACTCCGGCAAGACAAGCCTTCTGAAAATCATCGCCGGAATTTGCCATGCGGATTCAGGTGAGCTTATTTTGTACGGCAAGTCGGACCGCCAGTCCATGAAACGAGCTCGTGCCACCATGAATTACTTGCCGACGGATTCTTTCTACCCTTACCTAACCGCCAGGGACAATTTGATCTATCTTGCGAAGATCAAGGGCATCAGAAACGCGCAAAGTGAAACCGACAAAGTCTTGGATTGGCTGGGAATTGAATCGGGTTACGAGACCGTGAAAAATTATAATATCAGCAAGCTGAGACGTTTAACCTTGGCGGCATCCCTTCTGGGTCATCCCGAAATTATTATCTTGGATGAGCCGTTTCGCGGGCTCGATCTTGAACGCAGAGAAGAACTTCGCGATGCCATTACGCAAGTCAGTCGGAATGAGTTCACAACTGTGCTCATCACAGCCAACGTACCGGTTGAGTTTGAAGAATTCGGCAGCCATTGCGGCTTCTTGGAAAAGGGCAAACTTCTCAAAGAAATGTCCATTCCGGCCCTCAAGGAAGCCCTTCGAACCGAGCTTGTCCTGCGCGTTGACCAGCCGGCACAAGCGGTAATTGCGATTGAAGAGCAAATGGGAGAGACCCATCTTCTGATTGATGGCGCAGGGAAAATCTTGATTTTCGATCATTTGTCTGATGCGGAGCAAATTTCCACAATCCTGTTTGATGCTGGCGTCAAAATTTACGAATTCTATCTCTCCTCCATGACGATTGGCGAGTATTTCGTTTCTTTAACCAACGGAGGCGCACATGCGTAACTTCTTACGAGCCGAGCTGTTCCGCATCCGGAAAAAGAATACTTTACTCGTGTGGCTGGTTCCCTTGATGATGATTATTTTTGTCTTCCTCTTGATGCAGACCACAGATGCGAGCATGAGAATCACCGATCAAGCTTCCTATATCTCGTCAATCCGTTCCCGCAGTCTTGATCTCATCGAGGCTCTCCCGTTTTTTTCATTTCCGATCCTCTTTTACGCCGTGTACATGGAGGACCACATCCTGCACACGCAGGGGCGTAATTTGGCGCAGAATCTCAAGGTTTGGGAGTTTGTTTTGGCCAAAGCCGCCCTCTTCTCCATCTTACAGCTACTCACTTGCCTGATTCTCTTAGCCTCTTCTTGGATTGATTATGGCATTATTGTTCAATCGTATCATCCGGGCTTCTTTGATTTCTTACTGATTCTGCCTGATGTCTTGAAGAGCTTGCTCGTCATGCTCACGGGTGTGTTCATGGTGACCATGTTGGCTGCCGCAGTTCTTTATGCATTTAATTCTGCACTCTCCGGCCTAGTCGCCGGAATGATTATGATCGTCCATGTACCCGCCCTGCTGATCCATTATCTGGCCAATGAGATCCCGCAACTTCACGTCTTGGCCGATATTTCCGTGGATATTCGCTATATTGATCAGATGACTCATGTCCTTCAACCCAATGCCACGCTGGATCCGGTCTACTTTATCATGGCCACCAGTTATGGCGTGCTAGCCATCTTGTGGCAGATGTTCTTCCTCAAGAGAATAAGGAGCTGAACGATGTTTGATCAACGCGACCGCATAATTCTTTTATTGGCTCTGATCATCTTCTTGTTTCTGGTGATTGCGCTTATTTTGTTGATTCGCTTACTCAGACGAAAAAGCGCAATCAAGGATCTTCGCAATCAGGTGCGCACGATCAGGGAACATGCTTTGCCGACGACAATCAAGTCGACATCCTCTCTGGTTGATTCGGACATGATTGATGAGATCAATCTGCTGATTGAAGATCTGATCAATCAGCGGCGCACTCTTTCGGCCAAAGACGAAGAAACCCGAGTGATGGTGACAGGAATCGCCCACGATTTCCGCACACCCTTGACCTCGATCAGTGGCTATGTCCAGATTTTACTGGATCAGAAGGAACAATTGGAACCGGAACAACGCGAGAAGTACCTGCGAATTATCGAATCCCGAACGAGGTCTTTGGCCGCATTAGTTGAGAACTTCTACACATACAGCTCGCTGCTGAGTTTCGATATGCAGCCGAAACTGGAAACCTTAAACCCCTTGATGCCCTTGCGGCAGGTCCTGGCGGAACATTATGTTGAACTAGAAGACCATTTCACTAGAGTGAACATCGATTTACCGGAAAAAACGTACTATGCTCAAGTTGACCGGACGTATCTGGAGAGGGCTTACGGGAACTTGCGGATGAACGCGTTGAAATACGGCGTGAAGGAGTTCTCTGTAACTTATGAAGCGGTGAATGATCAGCTGCGTGTCACCTTCACAAATGATGTAAAAGATGGTGGGGAAGTTGCCAGAATGAAGTTAACGCGCTTGTTTGACAGGCATTTCTCGATCAACTGGTCGGGTGGGGCGACTTCCACCGGACTAGGCCTCCCAATAACCCGGGTCCTCCTGAAACAGCTGGGTGGAGACCTTACTTCTGATCTGCAGGGAGACAAGATCAGTTTCCATTGTCTGATACCATTAAACAGGTAGAGTCTTAGTGCTCAAAAAGATCGTATACTTATGAAAGAAAGTCTTTTGACAGACAGTCTTATGAAAGAAAGTCTTCTGAAAGACAGCCATATGGAGGTGACTATGAGCCGTTCAGTAAACAAAGTGGTTAGAGGCGTTCGCGCCACAGATGGCGCCGGAGTAAATCTGGTGCGAGTTCTGGGCAATAACACGACAAGCGATTTTGATCCGTTTTTGATGCTGGATTCTTTTGACAGCAAGAATTCTGATGATTACATCGCAGGTTTTCCGATGCACCCGCACCGGGGTATTGAAACATTAACGTATCTGGTTAATGGCGAAATCAAACATGAGGACAGTATGGGGAACAAGGGCGTCATTCGTGATGGTGAAGCCCAATGGATGACCGCCGGATCCGGAATCCTGCATGAAGAGATGCCGCAAGCGGCTCCGAGAATGTTGGGTTTCCAGCTCTGGATCAACCTGCCTTCTCGAAACAAAATGGCGCCACCACACTACGCGGCTCTCGATGCAACGAACATCGGCATTTATGAAGATGAAGGCTTCACCGTTCGCGTCCTTTCCGGCGAATATAAAGGGGTTCATGGGTTCAGTCCTCTCTATGTGCAAGCCCAAGTGTATGATGTCGCAACCAGCAGCACAAATGAAGTGGCTATCAATGTCGGGGAGACGGACACCGCTTACCTGTTCCTGTTGGTGGGGGATGCGGAAGTCTCCGGCGAGATGTATCAAGAGAAGAGTGCGATTCTCCTGAATGAAGGTTCAGAAGTTCGTTTCCGCAGCAAGGAAGCAGGCGGGAGGGTGATCCTCTTTTCAGCCCCTCGTTTGGATGAAGCGATCGCCTGGGGTGGGCCTATTGTCATGAACACCAGACAAGAGCTCGTGGAAGCCTTTAACGAGCTGCGTGACGGAACCTTTATCAAAAAATAGCTCATACAGGGGCTCCGGCAGCTGGTCTTAGCTGGTCTTAGCTGAGAATTTTTTGAGAAAACGAATGAGCCGTTCCTTGCTTAGGTCAAGCGAAGGGACGGCTCAAGCTGTCTGTAATTTGTCTTTTATTCCCCAATTGGTTGTTCCCCAATCGGTCGGGCGGGCGGTCAGCGGAACTTAGTCCGGGACTAGGCTTGACTTAGCGCAAGGAGATAGCATCAATCTGATTCAACTCATCAGCTGTGAAAATCGTATTCCTGAGCGCACCCAAGTCATCCAGGATCTGTTCCGGGCGAGAGGCGCCAATAAGGACGGACGTTGCCTTGTTCTCGGCTAAGATCCAGGCCAAAGCCATCGCAGCCAGACTCTGGCCCCTAGCTCTGGCAATTTCGCGTAGTTCCTTCGCTTGCCCGATACGTTTGTCCGTTACTTTCGCTTCGTTCAAGAAACGGCCATCCGTACGGACACGGCTGTCCGCCGGGATGCCATCTAAGTAGCGATCGGTCAAGAGACCTTGAGCCAATGGGCTAAACGTAATCAGACCCAGTTTCCCATCTTGGTTCAGCTTGACCAGGCCTTCTTTTTCCGCAGCGCGGTCAAAAATAGAGTAACGGCTCTGGTTGATCACGAGAGGGGTACCTAATTCTTCCATGATTTTCATGGCCTTCAGAGAAGTCTTGGCATCATAATTGGAGATGCCCGCATAGAGTGCCTTACCGCTGCGCACGATGTCCGAGAGTGCGCCCATGGTCTCCTCCAATGGTGTTTCGGGATCCATACGATGGTGATAGAAAATATCGACATAGGGGAGACCTAACCGTTCCAGACTCTGGTCGAGGCTGGAAATCAAATACTTGCGACTGCCGCCATCTCCGTAAGGACCCGGCCACATGTAATAGCCTGCCTTCGTGCTGATAATCAGCTCATCTCTATGGCCCGCAAAATCTTGTTTCAGGATCTTGCCGACATTCCGCTCTGCCGCGCCACCCTCCGGGCCGTAATTGTTGGCCAGATCAAAATGGGTGATGCCATTGTCGAAGGCGGTGTGCATCATTTGACGCATAGTTTCGAAGTTCCCGGTATCCCCGAAGTTGTGCCAGAAACCCAGGGAAACTTGCGGTAATTTGAGTCCGGTTCCGCCTAATGCTTGATAGTCTACTTTTTCATATCGGTCTTTCGCCGGTTCGTAATTCATAGTGTCCTCCTGTAAAGACTTGATAACTTACTTTAGCAGAATCATAGGTGAGAAGAGGTGACATCCTGTCTGTTTCCAGACCACTCGCAGACTACCTCCGGACTGTTTCCATTGAGAGTCGAACTGTACTATTTTACTAAAATTTAAGGCTTGAGAACACCAACTTCACAGAAGCGATTACCTATCCATGCTAGACTTGGGGAGAAGATGTGTGTTGCCTCCATATTAAATGGCAGAGGTGAGCCTATGAAGTCTATGATCTCTTATAGTAAGAAGAAACGCCTGGATGATTTTTCAGTTAATATTTATTCCCTGTTCTGGGTTCTGGTTATTGGCGGGATGATTGGTGTCGTGTTGGAGGAGTTGGCTTTGCTTGGGACAGGTAAGCCGTTTCAGCGCAGAAGTGGCCTGATCTTCATGCAAATCAATTTAATTTATGGGATTGGCGCAGTCTTCTTCACGCTCTATTTCCGCAGGATCAAGGACATCAAGACGATTCTCGTAGGTGCTGCTTTTCTTGGGGGTACCGTGGAATATGGCGCATCCCTTTTCCAAGAAGAAGTGATGGGAACCTTATCGTGGCATTATGAAGTCATCCCGGGTCCCACGACAAGGACCGATTTACGGATGATGATCATGTTCGGGGTGATCGGCGTCCTTTTCATGTCCTATGTCTTTCCGCTGATCGCGGAAACACTATCCTTCATGCCGAAACGGTCAGGTAAAATCATCACACTACTTCTGATGGGATTATTGCTCTTTGACATGCTTCTGTCCGGTTCAGCGGTTCACAGGCTTACTAATCGCCGCAATGGCGTTCCTGCCACGACACGCATGGATGTGTTTCTGGATGATGAGTTTCCTGATCCATTGATGGAAAAGTTATATCCCAACATGTTGATAGACATTCCTCGCTAACGCTTGCAAACCGCAAGCTGTTCAGCTATATTCTTTACTTGAAATGTGTTGACGGGGAAGAGTTGACGAGTATTATTCCAGGATCAGAGAACCCATGCGGACATAGGCTGGAATCCGCGGGACCTGGAATTCGTCGATGTTCACCCCCTGAGCAGTGATTTTTACAAGAGATCACCGGACAGGTCCGTTATCCCTGAAGAGAGTTGGTCGATGGTATTTTCAAGCGCATTCAGAGAACCGTTAAGGACAGGTAAGAGCGGTTAAGAACTGTTATGAACTGTCAAGAACAGTTGAGCACGCGTAGAGAAACAATCGGCAAATTGGGTGGTACCGCGTGAACTACGTCCCATGGTGAGAACCGTGGGATTTTTTTGTAGGAGGAAATATGGTAGATGAATTGAAGGCCTTACTGGAACAGGCGAGGCTTCAGATTGCTAAGGCAAGTAGTGAAGAAGAATTAGAGGGGCTGAGACTTGCTTATCTTGGTAAAAAAGGTCAGCTCACCAATCTCCTGAAAATGATAGGTAAACAACCGACCGATCAGAGAGCCATGCTGGGACAAGCAGGCAATACGGTGAAAACCGAGATCACCAATCTCCTGCAAGCGCGTGAAGAAGAACTTCTGGCAACGGCTTCCCACCTGACGAGAGAGGTTGATCTCACAATTCCGGGTGTGGCACCTGGCACCGGTGGTCTTCACCCCATTACCCAAATGGCCTATGACCTTAATGATGCTTTCCGCTCCTTGGGGTTTGAAGTCTTCGCCGAAGATGAGATCACCAGTGAGAAATACGCGTTTGACAACCTGAATTTCCCCGCAGATCATCCGGCAAGAGAATCGATGGATACCTACTGGCTGGAGTCCGCGGAAGAAGTCAGCGGAGCAAAAAGACTTTGTCTAAGACCCCATTTGACCGGGGCCTCAGTTCGCTACTTGAAGAAACATGGCGCCCCGGCTCGTTTCGTCTATCCCGGCCGTGTATACCGCAATGAAACGACGGATGCCCGCCATGAGCGCGCCTTCTTCCAGTACGAAGCCCTGATTGTGGATCGGGATTTCTCTTTTGCTTCCGGGCAACTCTTTATCAAAACTATTTTGGAAAAAGTTTTTGGCCATGAAGTGCCCATTCGCATGAGAGCCGGTTTCTTTCCCTTTGTTGAACCGGGGTTTGAAATTGATATGCAATGCCAAGTCTGTCATGGCACCGGGTGTAAAGTCTGCAAACACGTAGGCTGGATCGAAGTCATGCCGGGCGGCGTGCCACATCCGAATGTGCTCAAGGCCGCGGGTCTCGATCCGGCGGAGTGGTCAGGCTTCTACATCAATATCGGTTTGGACCGCCTCGTCATGATGCGGTACGGAGTTGATGATGTCAGACTCTTCCACAGCGCGGACTTACGATTCCTCCAGCAGTTCAAATAAGGAGCCACAGAAATGAAACTTTCCTATAATTGGTTAAAAGATTATGTTGATCTCCCCGAAGATCTCACGATGCAAAAACTTGCTTATGACCTCACGATGCGTACCGTGGAAGTAGAGGGGTATGAGAACCCACAAGAGAAACTTGAGGGGATCGTTGTCGGGATCATTCTTAGTGTCGAAGCACATCCCAATGCGGATGCCCTTCGCGTCTGCATGGTTGACGCAGGGCAAGACCACATCCTGCAGATTGTTTGCGGCGGTTCGAACCTCTATCCGGGGGAGAAGGTTGCCGTTTCGGTTCCGGGTGCCATGGTTCGCTGGCATGGCGAGGGTGAGCCGGTGCTGATTCAAGCAACGGAACTTAGGGGTGTCCTGAGTGAAGGCATGATTTGCGGTGCGAGCGAGTTAGATCTGGAGCAACTTTTCCCGGTCGCAGACGACCATATCATTATGGATTTGGCAGATTTTTCGGCCAAAGCCGGCGACAACCTCTCCGACGTTCTGGGCTTGTCCGACTATATCTTGGAAATTGATAATAAGTCCATGACGAACCGACCTGACCTCTGGGGGCATTACGGCATGGCTAGAGAACTCGCAGCTATTTACGGTAAAGAGCTGAAACCTTTACCGTCCTTCCTGCCGGCTGAGAACGTACCAAGCTATCCGGTTGCGATTGAATCCGAGAAGTGTCTGCGCTATACCGCAGCTGTCTATGAAAATCTTACCGTCAAGAGCTCCCCTTACTGGCTGCAGAAAAGACTCTGGTCTGTAGGTGTGAGGCCGATTAACAATTTAGTAGACATGACCAACTACGTCATGCTCGCAACCGGCCAGCCGACCCATGGTTTCGACCTCAATCATGTGCCTCATGGCATCGTTGTGCGTCAAGCTAGGGCAGGGGAGAAACTAGAGCTCCTAGATGAGACAGTCTTGGACTTGGATCCGGAAGACCTGCTGATTACGGATGGGCCTCTACCACTAGCTCTGGCAGGCGTCATGGGCGGCAAAAAGGATTCCATCCTGCCTGATACCAACGGTATGATTTTGGAATTGGCTTCTTTTAATGCCTTAGCTGTCCGCAAGACGACGCAGCGTCACAATGTCCGCACCGAGGCGTCCACACGTTATGAAAAAAATATTGACACGGCCCGCGTGGATCAGGCCTTGGGTCTGGCACATCAACTGCTGACCCAGCTTGAGCCGGAAGCGAAATTAACCCGTTTCGGCGAAGCGCAAACGGATGCGACGAAGGCGACGGTGGTGGACCTCAAGTTCCAATTTGTCAGCAGCCGGATTGGCCGCCATATCACAGGGGTTGAGGTCCGAAGCTCCTTGGAACCCTTGGGCTTCCGGATTTTGGAAGAACGAGACGATGGCATGCTCATTGAATCGCCGATCTGGCGCTCCACCGGTGATGTCAGTCTGCCGGACGATCTTCTGGAAGAAATTGCCCGGATGATCGGGTATGAGAACTTCGACTATATTGCTCCGAAAATTACTTTGGATCGTTTTGTGAATCAACCGACTGTGGAGATGGATCGCAAGATCAGGGAGACCTTAGCCTCGGGTGCCGGATTCCAAGAAATATTTACGTACCCATGGATCAAGGAGGAGTACATAGAAGCCTCAGGACTTGAAACCTCGGATTGGCTGCGTTTGGAACAGCCACCTGCACCGGATGAGAGCCTGATCCGAGGCAGCTTGATTCCCGGACTCTTACAGAGTGTGGCTGAGAATTTGCGCTATTTCGACCATTTTCGAATTTTCGAATTGACCCAGGTTTTCCGCAAAGGGCAGACCAGTCCTTCAGAACCGGACGAGGTGCTGCCACTGCAGCAAAAATCCTTGGCAGCGGCTCTGGTCGGCGACGATGCCATGACTCTTTTCCGCGAAGCGAAAGGCATTCTGGAAGCCTTGCCCCGCTTGGTGCAAATTGAGCCGATTGGTTTTACTCAAATAAACCAACCTTCTTGGGCAGATCCGAAAATGTGGCTGACCATTACCGATCGTGAAGGTGCGCCGATCGGTGAATTGGGTCTCCTTTCACTGCGAGCGGAACGACTCTCCGGTATTAAGCACCAGCTGACCTTATTGTTTGAGCTGAATGTGGAGAAATTAGTGCCTTTGGCCTCTCGAGATAACCACTACCAGCCGCTTCCGCAGTACCCCGAGGTGTGGCAGGATCTGAATGTCGTTGTTTCGGAAGAGACGAAGTGGGCGGCTTTGGCCGAAACCATTGCCCCGCTCGTCAAGCGCAGTCGCTTCGTGGAGGAATATCATGGGAAGCAATTGCCTGAGGGGACGAAGTCGCTGATTTTCCGCTACTGGCTGGGTTCGGATGAGAAAACGCTGACTGCAGAGGAGATTGAAAAGGCTAATGCGGAAATTCTCCATACCCTGGAAGCAGAACTGGGTGCGGTCCGTAGGTCGTAAAAGAGTGTAACCATATCACCTTCAAGGAATGCCTCGTTCGATTAGTATCAAGGTAACTCGCAGTTCTTATAGGAGGATGTTATGGCTACTGTATATGATTTTGTCGTTAAGGACGCAAAAGGAAATGATGTGAACCTTGCCGATTACAAGGGCAAGACACTGCTGATTGTGAATGTTGCCAGCAAGTGCGGTTTCACGCCGCAATATGAGGGCTTGGAGAAACTGTACCAGAAGTATAAGGATCAAGGACTGGTGATTCTGGGTTTCCCCAGCAACCATTTCAAAGAGGAGCCGGGCACGAATGATGAAATTCAGGACTTCTGCCGCGTCACGTATGGGGTTACGTTCCCCATTTTGGCGAAGGTTGAGGTTTCGGGCGACGATGCGGCTCCACTCTACCGCTTCCTGATCAATGAGGAGCCGGGTGAATGGATTGATGTGCCGAAGGATCATCGGCTCTATGAGCATTTCCGCAATTTCCATAACGGGGATTGGGGGAGGGAGATTGTCTGGAACTTCAATAAATTCCTTTATGACAAGAACGGTAAACTGGTTGGGCGTTACACCTCGCCGGTGACTCCGGAAGACTTGGATGCAAAAATCGCTGCGATTCTCTGATCGCGACTTGAGAAAAAACACCTGAACTTCGAACACAGCCTGCTCCCTATGGAACGGGCTGTGTTGGAATTAGGGCAATTATGAAGGGGGTTTATGATGACGTATACTTTGAAGCATGATGTTGAAGGGGGGACACTGCCCTTCGTGATTTGTCATCTGGATAACGGCCAAACGATCTATGCAGAGGCCGGTGCCATGTCCTGGATGAGTCCCAATATCGCGTATGATACGAGAACCGGAGGGATTGGAGGCGCCTTTGGCCGCATCCTGAACAACGAAAGTTTCTTCCGAAGCTACTACACGGCGCAAGACGGCAATGGCGAGATTGCGATCGCAACCAAATTTCCGGGTGAGATCATCTCCATAGAGCTTGATGGGACAAGAGGGTACGTGGTACAGAAGTCCAGTTTCCTGGCAGCTACCACAGATGTGAAGCAGGAGATATTTTTTCAGAAACGAATCGGCGCGAGTTTGTTCGGCGGTGAAGGCTTCGTAATGCAGCGTTTCTCCGGTCGCGGGACCTTGTTGCTGGAAATCGACGGATCCGCATGGACTCGCTACCTTCAGCCGGGGGAACAGATAGTTGTGGATACCGGCTGCCTTGCCTTGATGGATGATACTTGCTCGATTGATATTCAAACGGTTAAAGGGGTGAAGAATATGTTCTTTGGCGGCGAAGGGCTGTTCAACACGATCATCACCGGACCCGGCAATGTGACCTTACAATCACACCCGCTGTCAACGATCGCTGCCTATTTCGGCCGTTTCAACCGCCAAGAATAAATGTAGATTGATCTTAGAATAAACTTAGTCCAGACTCTCGGTCCAGCCCATGTAGTCTTCCACTTTGCCAAATTGGATCCCTGTCATTTCATCGAACAACCTTCTGCTCACGGGTCCAATTTCGTTGTTGTGTAAGATGTAATTCTCTTCTCCGTAATGGAGTTCACCGATTGGGGAGATCACGGCAGCCGTACCGGTACCGAAGGCTTCACTAAGTGTGCCATCGGCTGCTGCCTCAATCACTTCTGCCATGGAAACGAGGCGTTCCTCCACCTGATAACCCCATTTCTTCAGGAGCTCAATCGACGAACGCCTGGTGATCCCGGCTAGGATTGATCCGGTCAATTTCGGGGTGACAACCGTTCCGTTGATGACGAAGAAAACGTTCATGGAACCCACTTCTTCGATGTACTTATGTTCTTTACCATCAAGCCAGAGTACTTGAACAAAGCCTTTGTTATGGGCAATTTCCTGCGCCTTGACAGAAGCTGCGTAGTTGCCCGGCGTTTTCGCTTCGCCGGTACCGCCTTTCACCGCGCGGACATATTTCTCTTCCACATAAATCGGAACCGGTTCCAAGCCTTGCGGATAATAGAGGCCGGATGGCGAGAGAATGATCATGAAACGGTATTGTGTTGCCGTACGCACCCCCAGGTATGGGTCCATGGCGATGATGAAGGGTCTGATGTACAGCGTGGTACCTTCTGAGTGCGGAACCCAAGCCTCATCGATCTTCAGTAAACGCTTCAGCGCATAGAGACAGAAATCCACGTCGATCGGGGGGATATCCATTCTCTCATTAGAATGATTCGCCCGCTCGAAATTCAAACGAGGACGGAAGAGTCTCACGCTGCCGTCCGGCTGGCGGTACGCCTTCAACCCTTCAAAAATCGCCTGGCCATAGTGGAAAACCATTGCTGAAGGTTCGATCTCCATCGTACCGTACGGGATAATGCGAGGATCATACCAGCCCTGATCGGCAGCATAATCCATCACAAACATATAATCCGTAAAGATATGGCCAAAGCCGAGCTTACTCTCATCCTCGGGTTTGGTTTTCAGTTCTTTCCGCTCCACAAATTTTATTTCCGGAAACACGTTTCTATCCTCCCTCCGCAAGCGACAACCTGCGACAAACATTTCCGTTATTATAGGCCTCTTGGATGTGTGGAACAAGAAATCATCCTTTGATTGGTACCAAAGCATGCACTGAACTTCACGTTTTAGCGTACTTCTCACCAGCTAAGGGGACTGTTATGATGAATTCTATGGGGAGGATTTTCAGTTATGAGTGAAAGACTTTTTCAATTACACGCGGATTACGAGCCAACAGGTGACCAGCCCGAGGCGATCCGTCAACTTACCGACGGCATCCTGAACGGTGATAAGGCGCAGACACTTCTGGGTGTCACAGGTTCAGGTAAGACTTTCACGATGGCCAACGTCATTCAAAATGTGCAGAAACCTACCTTAGTCATTGCCCATAACAAGACACTTGCCGGTCAACTCTGTGAGGAATTTCGCTCCTTTTTTCCGAACAACGCGGTTGAGTATTTCGTCAGTTATTATGACTACTACCAACCGGAAGCTTATATTCCCGGAACGGACACGTATATTGAGAAAGACTCATCCATCAATGATGAAATTGACCGGATGCGCCATTCCGCAACGGCTTCTCTCTTGGAGCGGCGGGATGTCATTGTGGTGGCTTCGGTTTCCTGTATTTATGGTTTGGGCGATCCGGAGGATTATAAAGATCTGATGATCCATCTTCGCACCGGAATGACGATGGACAGGGATCAACTGATCAGCGAATTGGTCCGTTTGCAATACAACCGAAATGACTACGAACTCAAGCGCGGCACCTTCCGTGTGCGCGGGGACAGCCTGGACATCCATATGGTGAACACGGATGAAGTCTTCTTGAGGGTGTCTTTCTTCGGTGACGAGATAGACAAGATGGTGGAAATGAATACCTTGACCGGCCGAGCGATCGCCGGGCGAAGTTACATCAATATTACACCGGCAAGTCACTATGCCACGACGGATCTCAAGATGAAACGAGCGATCGTCACGATCGAGGAAGAGCTGGAAGAACGTTTACAGGAACTTCGCGGAGAAGGGAAGATCGTCGAGGCATATCGCCTGGAGCAGAGGACGCGCTATGATCTGGAAATGCTGCAGGAGACGGGCTTTACCAAAGGTATTGAGAACTACTCTCGCCATCTCAGCGGCAGAGCTCCGGGAAGTATGCCGAATACACTGATTGATTTCTTCCCGGATGACTTCTTGCTGATGATTGATGAATCCCACCAGACGATCTCGCAGATTGGGGCTATGTATAACGGCGACCATTCCCGTAAACAGTCTCTGGTAGATTTCGGCTTCCGACTGCCGTCTGCCTTTGATAATCGGCCGCTCAAGTTTGAGGAATTTGAGGGGAAAGTGAATCAGGCGGTTTACGTCAGTGCGACACCAGGGAAATATGAGCATGAACATGCCACAAGGGAAGTCCAACAGGTCATTCGGCCGACAGGTCTTCTGGATCCTCAGATTTCCATCCACCCCATTGAAGGGCAGATCGAATATCTCATTGGGGAGATCAGAAACACGATCGACCGCGGCGAACGGGCCATGGTGCTGACTCTGACGAAACGTATGGCCGAAGATTTCACGGATTTTCTCAGCGGAAACGGCCTCAACGTGAAATATCTTCACTCCGATATCGTGAATGAAGAGCGCTTAGCGATCCTCCGAGACTTACGCCAGGGGAAGTTTGATGTCTTGGTCGGGATTAACCTCTTGCGCGAAGGACTGGATTTACCGGAAGTGTCTCTGATCGCCATTCTGGATGCGGACAAGGAAGGCTTCCTTCGCTCAACCACCTCGCTCATCCAGATCATTGGCCGGGCAGCCAGAAACGTTAACGGTCACGTCATCATGTTCGCGGATCAAGTTACCGATTCCATGTTCCGGGCCGTTGAGGAGACAAACCGACGCCGTGCCATTCAGGAAGCGTACAACAAGCAACACGGGATCACGCCTAAGACGATTTACAAGGAAATTCGCAACACCTTGGATACCTTCGAGGAAATTGTGGATGAGGAAGGAATTGAGACATCGACAAGACCCGGCGAGAAGGTCTCCTTCCGCGACCAGATCTCGCAGATGAAGCCAACCGAATTGGCCAAGTTAGTGTCCAGACTTGAGCGTGAAATGAAAGCAGCGGCAGCTGACCTGGAATTCGAACAGGCAGCGGAACTTCGCGATTTGATGATTTATGCCAAGGGACGTCTTTCTGCTTAAGGAAGTCCATGGTACAATCATAGTATATTGTGTCAATTGCATAGGAGGTAGCATTCATGGTCGATTACAAGAAGGAATACGAACTTTGGCGTGACGATCCTTATTTCAGTGAAGCCACTCGCAGTGAACTGGCCGCTATAGCCGGGGATGAAGAGGAAATTTTCGATCGTTTTTACCAACATCTCTCTTTCGGAACAGCCGGTTTGCGCGGCGTTCTGGGAGCCGGAATCAACCGTATGAATGAGTATACGGTAGCACAAGCCGCGGAAGGCTTCGCATTATACCTGGATACCTTGGGCGATGAGGCGAAGTCCAGAGGCGTTGCCATCTGCTTCGACTCCAGACACCGTTCAGAGGAATTCGCCAAGATCTCCGCATCCATCCTGGCTGCACATGGGATTCGTTCTTATCTTATGGACGAACTTCGCCCGGTTCCTATGCTGTCTTACACCGTGCGTTACTATCACTGCATCGGCGGCATCATGGTGACAGCCAGCCACAATCCGGCAAAATATAACGGCTACAAGGTTTACGGTGAAGATGGCGGACAATTACCGCCCGACGCGGCCGATCTTGTTGCAGAGCAAATGGCGAAGATTGAAGACTACAGAACCTTGCGTTGGGAAGATCTGGACGATGCCGCTTCGACTGGACTCATTACCGTCATCGGACCGGAAATTGATGAGAGTTACCTAGCGTATCTGAAGGAGATCAGTATTTCGGGAGACGCGGTCAGAAGACACAAGGATATGAAAATCGTTTATACCCCGCTTCACGGCGCGGGGAATAAACCGGTGAGACGCATCCTCAAGGAAATTGGCTTCGAAAACGTCATCGTGGTACCTGAGCAAGAGAAACCGGACGGTTCATTCCCGACGGTATCATTCCCGAATCCGGAGGAACGCACCGCCTTACAAATGGCGATCGATCTGGCAACGGCTGAGCAAGCGGACTTGGTGATAGCCACCGACCCGGACTCTGATCGCACCGGGCTCGCCGTCAGACAACCGAGCGGTGAATTTGCCGTGATGACCGGTAACCAGATCGGTCTCTTGTTGATGGAGTATATCCTTTCCGAGAAGAAGAACCGAGGCAACCTGCCTGAGAAATCGTTTGTCGTAACCACGATCGTGTCTTCGCGTCTGGTGAAGAAGATTGCCAAGGCCTTTGACGTCGAAGTTTTCATCACGCTGACCGGTTTCAAATTTATTGCCGAGCAAATTAAGCTTCACGACGAAGACGGCGACATGCATTTCCAATTTGGCTATGAAGAGAGCTTCGGTTATCTGGCCGGAACCAAGGTGCGTGACAAGGATGCGGTGGTAGCCAGCATGTTATTGGCGGAATTAGCTGCCGTCTGTGCGGATCAAGGGCAGACCTTGTATGACCGCATGCAGCAAATTTATCAGACCTATGGTTATGCCGCTGAGAAGACCATTTCTGTTTATTCCGAAGGCGCCGAAGGCCAGGCAAAGATAGCCGGTGCCATGAAGGCTCTTCGAGGTGAGAAAACTCCGATCATCGCCGGGATCAAGGTCCGTTACATAAGAGACTATGAAACGAAAGAGCGTCTTAACCCCGAAACCGGTGAAGTCGAGGAACTGAATACCTCGAAGTCTAATGTGCTGCTCTATGAGCTCGATGAGATGAATTGGATGTGTGTCCGTCCTTCAGGGACAGAGCCGAAGATCAAGATCTATTTCGGCTGCTATGCGCCGACCGCAGAAGAAGCTCAGAAAGAATTAGATTCTGTCGAGGGTCGCTTCAGAACCTATGTTGAGTCGTACCTCTAACTCGGATCAGTGGAAAATTCTCCACCCCCACGTGATTATCTGCCCTGTCCGCCACACATGGACAGGGCTTTTTTATGAGACACCTGCACAAATAAGAGCATCAATAAGAGGATTTTCGAGCGCCGGTGAAACCACAGCCGAGAAGAGAATGTGCTAAAGTGAGGGGAATATTTTCGGAGGTTTGCTCTTGGCTTTTACACATTTACATTTACATACAGAATACAGCCTACTGGATGGGGCTAACCGTCTGCGTGACTTGCCGGCGAAACTTCGTGAACTGGGTCAGACCGCGTGTGCGATTACAGATCACGGCGTGATGTATGGCGTTGTGGACTTCTACCAGAAGATGCAAGCAGAAGGACTGAAACCGATCATCGGAGCCGAAGTCTATGTAGCTCCCGAAGGGCGCCTCATCAAGGAAAAAGGATCCACTTATGGCCACTTGATTCTCTTGGCAGAAAATAATACAGGGCTGAAGAATCTCAACAAAATTGTGTCACAAGGCTTTATCGATGGGTTCTACTATAAACCCAGGGTGGACTACGAGGTTTTGCGAGAGCATAGTGAAGGCTTGATTTGTTTGTCCGCCTGTTTGTCCGGGGAAGTCCCCAGAGCGCTGCTCCAGGGCGATGCGAAATTGGCTAGAGAGAAGGCCGTACTCTATCGCGAGATCTTTGGCCCCGAAAATTACTTCCTGGAAGTGCAGGCAAACGGCATGCCGGAACAAGTTCGAGTCAACCGGGAACTCCGGAAGCTGGGACTTGAACTGGGGATCCCTCTGGTCGCCACGAACGATGCGCACTACATGAATAACGGGGATGCCGCTTCCCATGAAATTCTCCTTTGTATGCAGACCGGCAAGCGCCTCAGCGATCCGGACCGGATGCGCATGGGTTGTGACACACTCTATGTGAAGTCAGAAGAAGAGATGCGCAGGGACTTACCCGACTTCGCCGACGCAATCGACAATACATCGGTGATTGCTGAGCGTTGCCAGGCAGAGCTTGATTTTCATACGATTCATCTGCCGGCTTTTGACGCTCCGGATGGCAAGCCAAGTTCCGATTTCCTGCGCGAGGAATGTCAGCGGGGTCTGGTAAAGCGCCTGGAATTGCCGCATAAACAAGCCGAGGAGGCCTATTATCAGCGCCTCGAATCGGAACTTGAAGTGATTATCAACATGGGGTTCACCGATTATTACCTGATCGTCTGGGACTTCATCCGCTATGCGAAGGAACAGGAGATCATGGTGGGACCGGGCAGAGGTTCCGGTGCCGGGTCGCTGGTTGCCTACGCACTCGGGATCACGAACATCGATCCATTGGAATATAACTTGCTGTTCGAGCGTTTTCTCAATGTCGACCGCGTCAGTATGCCTGACTTCGATATCGATTTTTGCTATGAGCGCAGACAGGAAGTCATCGACTATGTCATTCGAAAATACGGCCAAGAGCGGGTTTGTCAGGTGATTACTTTCGGTACTTTGGCTGCCAAAGCCGTGATCCGCGACGTTGGGCGAGCCTTAGACTTGCCCTATTCAGAGACCGATCGTTTGAGTAAGCTCATTCCTTATGACTTGGGTATGACGCTGGACAAAGCACTGGAAGTCAATCCTGAACTGAAACAACTCTATGACTCGGATGAAACCGTCCGAAACGTCTATGACACCGCCCGCAAATTCGAGGGTATGCCGAGACACGCCTCAACCCATGCAGCCGGCGTCATCATCTCGAGCATTGATATTACAGATGTTGCACCTTTGGCACGAAATGATGAGTCACTGGTGGTTCAGTATGCGAAGGAAAATATTGCGGACCTGGGACTCTTGAAGTTTGATTTTCTGGGACTTCGCACACTCACGGTTCTTCGCGACACGAGGGATATGGTAAGGGCCAATACAGGTGATGTCATTGATTTTGACCGACTCCCTTTAGATGATCCCAAGATTTATGACATGTTGGCTCAAGGGGACACGGCCGGTGTTTTCCAATTGGAAAGTTCAGGCATGACCAATTTCATCAAGGAGCTGAAACCGGAAAATTTCGAAGATATCATCGCCGGCATTGCCCTCTACAGACCGGGTCCGATGGAACAAATCCCCCGTTTCGTCAAGGCCAGACACGATCAGGGCAGTATCACTTACGCACACCCTCTACTGGAACCGATTTTGAAAGTGACCTATGGCTCAATCATCTACCAGGAACAGGTTATGCAAATTGTTCGCGACCTGGGCGGTTTCTCGATGGGTCAAGCCGATATTGTGCGAAAGGCCATGTCGAAGAAGAATCCGGAACTATTACGGAATTTCGAAGAGCTCTTCATTCATGGCGGCACGGACGAGAAGGGGAGACCCGTTGACGGCTGTGTGAAGCGCGGTGTGCCGGAAGAAGTAGGCCGAGATATCTATGCGCAGCTGCTGGCCTTCGCCGGTTACGCGTTCAATAAATCCCACGCGGCATCCTATGCCGTGGTGGCTTACGACACGGCCTGGCTGAAGTATTATTACCCGCGCGAGTTTTTTGCCGCGATGCTGAATTCCTACCTCGGTGACCTGGGGCAGGCCGCTAATTATGTCCAGGTTTGCAAGAATCTGAACATCAAGATTTTGCCGCCGGATGTGAACCATTCGTTTGCCCGTTTCACCACGGAGGATGGGGCGATCCGTTTTGCGCTGGGAGCGGTCAAGAATGTGGGAACTTCTCAGATCAGCGCCCTGGTTGAGGAAAGGGAAACGAATGGTCCTTTCACGGATTTCGGCAATTTCCTGCAACGTGCCTTTGAGAGGAATTTGTCCCGCAAGGTGATCGAGAGCCTGATTTACGCCTCCGCCTGTGACTGTTTCGGTGAAAAACGCTCCCGCATGATGAGCGCGGTTGATCCTTATTACGATATTCTGGCGCAGTCACGCAAGAACCATATGCAGGGGCAAGTTTCGTTCTTCGATATTGGCCAAGAAACAGCCATGGAGCCCGCACCGCCCGTGTTCTTGGATGTAGCGGAATACTCCCGGCAGGAACTTCTGGCGAAGGAAAAGGAGATGCTGGGGATCTACATCTCAGGCCACCCCCTGGAAGATTATCAAGTGCGTTTGGCCAAAGAAGGCTTCACGAGTGCAGCGGAGTTGAACCCTCCTGTAAACCAAGAAGAGGAGGAGATGGCGGAACCGTTTGCTTTGGCCGATCAAATGGAAATCCGCATGGCCGGGATGCTGACGAAGAGGCGGAACGTGACCACTAAGAAGAATGAACTCATGTCTGTCCTCACCATGGAAGATCTTACGGGACAGTTTGAATGTGTTCTATTCCCCAGGGTGCTGGAGCAGGTGAATGCGATTGTGCGCGAAGGCCGGGTCCTGGCTCTCCGCGGACGTGTCAGCCGCAAAGATGATTTTCCAAACAATTTGATCGTGAATGAAGTGGAATTGATGCCAAGAGATGATGAAGCGTGGCAGGAGGGGAGCACCTTTGCGCTGGCGAATCGAACAGACCCGAAGCCGGACGCGAAAAGAAGAGAGCCTTTGAACGGCAACGGAGTCGTTGTTCAAGAGAGGAAGGCGAACGTGCCTGTGTCAAACACGCTGCTGGTGGAAGAAGAGGAAAATGAACGGGCAGAAGGCCTCTCCAGATCCAAGGCGAGGCTCATCATAAAACGGAAACAAGCTTCAGGCGAGGCACTTCCCGCGAGTTTCCTGGCTCTCTGTTCTTACTGGAAAGGCGATACGCCGGTGGCCATATTCTACGAAGAAGACGAAAAATTGGTGGAATTACCCGGAATTTCTATCGAAACGTCTCCGGCGTTTCTTCACGCAATTGTCTCACGTTATGGTATAAATAATATTTGGATCGGTTCATAGACGGTTCATAGATTTATGGATGGTTCGATTGCAGGATCGTGGATACAAGGGAGGGAACATGGTTCAGGATCAGAAATTACCTTTGTTGAGAAATATTGGTGTCTTGACGAGTGGCGGTGACGCGCCGGGAATGAATGCCGCGGTGAGAGCGGTCGTCAGAGCCGGTTTACATTACGATTATCATATGTACGGAATAAGGCGAGGTTTTCACGGTCTCTGGCGAGGCGATATCGTGGAACTGGAAACCTCAGATGTCTCTGGCATTTTGCCGCGCGGCGGCACCTTCCTCATGACCGCCAGAAGTCAGACTTTCAATACACCGGAAGGCGTGAAGAAGGCTGTGGAAATGGCCCATGTCTTCGGGCTGGGCGCCGTGGTTGTGATCGGCGGCGACGGGTCGTTTCGCGGGGCGAGAGATCTGAAGAATCAAGGGCTTCCGGTGATCTGTATTCCGGGTACGATTGACAATGATATCGGTTGTTCCGACTATACGATCGGCTACGACACAGCGATGAATACTGCGATGGAGGCGATCGATAAACTTAAGGACACGGCCTCATCCCATGAACGCTGCTCGGTCATTGAGGTCATGGGCAGAAGGGCCGGATTTATTGCTTTGAATGTGGGGATCTCCACCGGGGCGGAAGTGATCCTGATCCCGGAGTATCCGTACGACTTCGACAGAGATGTGGTGAGGCGTTTGCTTGAGTGCCGCAATGCGGGTAAGAACCATTATGTCGTGGTTGTGGCGGAGGGTGCCGGAAGCGCCACCGACATTGCTACCAAGATTACCGAGAAGACCGGGATTGAAGCCCGATCAACGATCCTTGGGCACATGCAGCGCGGCGGCAGCCCAACCTTGCGTGACCGCTTGGCCGCGTCGACGATGGGGTCTCTGGCCATCGATTGCCTCAACGACGGGCGCCTGAATCGCGTGATTGTTGAGACCGGCGGTAGGATTACAGACCTTGATCTTGATGAGAGCTTGGAGATGACGAAGGCGATTGACCTCAAACGTGTTGAAAATGCTAGAATAATTGCGATTTGATGACAGGGTCCTGTAAGGGAGGAAACACCCAAATGAAGTGGAAAGATCAGATAACGATACCGAATATCCTGACATTAATCAGATTATTTTGCATTCCTTGGATGGCCGTAGAGATCTATCGGTCAAAAGGCTATTCTCCTCTTAGTGCGGGCCTCTTTATCGGGATCTGGTTTACCGATATCCTGGATGGTTGGATTGCCCGGCGCTTTAATCAGGTGTCCGATGTCGGGAAAGTCCTGGATCCCTTGGTAGACAAGATCTTTCAGATCACAACGGCGATCATGATGTGCATTGTTGAGCGTTTGCCGCTGTGGGTTCCGGTCATCTTGATCATTAAGGAAGTTCTTATGATCGCGGGCGGCATTTTCCTCTGGAAGCAGAAGGTGGTTGTGAGTTCTCGGTGGTATGGCAAACTCGCCACGGTTCTTTTGGCTGTCGCCTTCGTTATCTTATTCTTCCTGCCGGAGGAATATCTCTGGCTCAATAACTTTATTTTCGCTATCCCTGTGGGTATGTCTCTGTTTTCGCTCTTCAGCTACGCCAAGAGTGTGTATAACCTCTATAAGTCCGGCGCTCTGTCTGAGCCACCGGAGAACCGAGAAAGAGACCCGAACAGCTCTATTTTTTAAAGGAGTTCAATTTTGACCACTGCTGAAGAACGGATGATTACCCGTTCGCGTGATATTCTGGAATTTCCGCAAGTTTTGCTTAGCTTGGAGAAACTTGCCGTGTCTAGGGAAGGCCAAGAATTATGCCGTTCCTTGACACCAACCTCTGAACTTGGTCTGGCCAATTTGCGGCAGAAAGAGACACAAGATACCTTAGAAGTCTTACTGCGGCGAGGACAGGCCCCTCTGCAAGGCTTGCACTATGTGAGGCCTTCGCTGAAGCGTGCCGAGATGCCGGGGGCTGTCTTAAGTTGCCGCGAGCTGATGCAGCTGGGGAGCTTCCTTGAGGCAGTCTCGCGTTTAAGCACGTATCCACCGGAAAGCCCCGATGAGAATGAGTTCTATAAACTCTTGCGAAATCTCTTACCTCAGCCCTCTTTGCAAAGAGATCTGCAGAAGAGCATTATCGGCGAGGATGAGCTTGCCGATGATGCAAGCCCTGAACTCCTGCGCTTGAGGCAAGCCCAAGCGAGAAGTCAGGCACAGATCAAGAATCATCTCGACCGGATTCTGCGCAGCTCCGGGGACGCGCTTCAGGAACAGCTCATCACCATGCGGCAAGACCGTTATGTTCTGCCTGTCAAGATTGAACAGCGTGCCAAGGTCCCGGGCATCGTCCACGATACGTCCCAGTCCGGGCAAACGTTATTCATTGAACCGCTGGCGGTTGTGGAAGAAAATAATAAATTGCGCGAATTGGCAATTCAGGAAGAGCGGGAGATTGAGCGAATTCTGGCCGTGTTTTCCCAGCGCGTGTCGGCGGTCGCGAAGGAGATTCTTCAGGATGTGGATCTTTTGGCTCAGGCGGATTTTTTCTGGGCCAAAGCCCGCTTAGCCAGACAGATGAAGGCTTCTCTTCCGGAACTGAATGACCGGGGGTGGATCAATCTGAAACAAGCCAGGCACCCGCATATTGATCCCGCTAAGGTTGTTCCCATTGATTTTTATGTTGGTGAGACGTTTCGGACGCTTCTGATTACGGGACCGAATACCGGCGGTAAAACGGTTTCCCTGAAAACCTGCGGTCTTCTAAGCCTTATGGCGGCTTCGGGACTCCATATCCCTGCCGCCGAGCATTCGCGGGTTTCCGTGTTCTCGAAGGTCTTGGCGGATATCGGCGATGAACAGAGCATCGAGCAGAGCCTTTCCACCTTCTCTTCGCATATGCGAAATATCGTCACGATTACGGAAATTGTTGACGACAGAAGCTTGGTTCTGGCCGATGAGCTGGGCTCTGGGACGGATCCTTCGGAGGGGGCGGCTTTGGCCGTGGCCATCTTGGAAGACCTCCGAAGTGCGGGAGCGGTTACCGTTGCTACCACGCACTACAAAGAGCTGAAGGTGTACGCGCTGCAAACGCCGGACGTTGAGAATGCGGCCTGTGAATTCGATACCGAAACCTTACAGCCGACCTACAAACTCCTGATTGGCATCCCCGGGAGCTCCAACGCCTTCATTATTTCGCGGAAACTGGGTCTGCGGGAAGGGATCATCAAGCGGGCGGAACAAGAATTGACATCCGAAGATGTGCAATTTGAGAAGGTCCTGGCTGATGTGGATCAATCGCGGATTGAGAGCGAAAAACTGCTGCAGGAAGCTAAGGCCGACCGCGCTGCCGCTGCCAAGGCCAGAAGTGAAGCGGAAGCTCAGGAAGAGAAAATCCGCCAGAGTAAGCAAGCGATCCTCGAGTCTGCTCGAGAAGAGAGCCGGAGCACACTGAAGCGCCAGACGCAAGAAATTGACGCTCTGCTGGGTGAGCTTGACCGGAAAATTCAGGCAGGGGAGTCGGGGCCCTCAGCGGACGGAGAGGCATTACGCCAACTTCTGCGCGGCGAACTTCATGCGATTGAAGATGAGATCGGTCGCGAAACGCTCACGAAACTGAAACAAAAAGAGCCGGACGACGGCGAAAAGAACTGGGCGATCGGCGACTATGCTTATGCGCCTTCATTAGGCATCGAAGGCAGGATCGAAACGGAGCCGGATAACAAGGGCCTGGTTACCTTGCGAAGCGGACAGATGCAAATCCAAGTCCCTCTGGCCGGGCTGACAAGACCTCAGGCAGGCGGCAAGAAGAAGCAGAAACAGGCGCAAGCATCTGAACAGCCAAGAAGTTCCGCTGTCCGTGAGAACAAGAGGTTTCATTTCACCTCTGAACTGAATATCATCGGGAAGACGACTGCGGAAGGGACCGAAATTCTGGCGAAGTATATTGATGATGCGGTTTTGGCCGGAGCTGAGACGGTCAGGATTGTCCATGGCAAAGGCACCGGGGCGCTCCGCAAAGCGGTTCAGGATTATCTCGCCAGCGACAGTCGTGTGGCAACGTTTAGGCAGGCGGCCTTTGGTGAAGGGGATGCCGGGGTTACGATTGCTGAGTTAAAAACGGAGTGAGTAGCTGAACTCGGTAAAATTCGAGTGATTCTCTCTTTCAACTGTGCTACTATGGTAGACACCTGAGAGAAAGAGGGATTACTTATGAACGTCATGATTTATAAGGATCAAGAAACAGCCAGTAAGGCAGCTGCGACGATTGTTGCCGCACAGATCCTCCAGAAACCGAATTCTGTGTTGGGTCTTGCGACCGGCGGCTCACCTGTTTCGACATATCGGAATCTGGTGAGACTCTATGAGGAAGGCATTATTTCATTTGCCGACGTGATTACGTTTAATCTCGATGAGTATGTTGGTTTGCCTAAGGATCATCCGCAGAGTTATTACACCTTTATGATGGAGAACTTGTTTAAGTCGGTTGATATTCAGGAAGGGCAATACTTCATTCCGAGTGGTATTTCAGAAGATCCTGAGCTTGAGTGTTTTGAGTATGAGGAGAAGATTGAAGCTTATGATGGCATTGATCTTCAGCTCCTGGGACTGGGTGTGAACGGCCATATCGGGTTCAACGAGCCTTCGGACGTGTTTGAGCCTGCTACCCATATAGTCGATCTCAAACCGGAGACCATTGAGTCTAATGCCCGTTTCTTCACCTCGAAGGATGAAGTTCCTGTCCAGGCAATCAGCATGGGCACCGGCTCCATAATGAAGGCGAGGAAGATCTTGCTCTTGGCCTTTGGCCAGAACAAGGCAGAGGCGGTCGCGGCGATGGTTAACGGACCGATCACAGCGAATTGTCAAGCTTCGATGCTTCAGGTTCACCCGGATGTGACAATCTTGATTGACGAAGACGCGGCGGCTTTGCTATAACAGAACCAGTGCAAGTTCACAGAGCTTGCGACAATTGAATGAAGGTCCACGGTGAAGCGGAGGAGTAATTCCGCAAACGGGTATACCAGAGAAGCTCTCGTATAAATATACGGCTGAGAGGAGCGATACCGGTTTGGAATGAAGGTCGCCTGCGGAGTGGACAGCCAGGAAACCGGCTTAGTGTAGGGTTTCAAGAGTGTTCGCACTTGTATGTGCGGAAATTCCAGTGGTACCACGGAAAACAGCTTTTCGTCTGGAGACAGACTTAGGCTGTTTTTTTATTGCGGAGGATACGTATGAAAACGGAAATACCGGCGGCCTTTGAGCCGAAAAACGTGGAGTCAAGACTCTACGAGACTTGGGAGAACAGAGGGTATTTTCACCCCGAAGTTGACCCCACGAAGAAACCTTACACAATCATGATGCCTCCCCCGAACATTACGGGTCAGCTCCATATTGGCCATGCGCTCGATTCTACTTTGCAAGATATTCTGATTCGTTGGCGAAGGATGCAAGGCTACCAAGCGCTGTGGCTTCCCGGGACGGACCATGCCTCCATTGCAACGGAAGCGAAAATTGTTGAGGCTCTCAAGATGGAAGGCCTTACAAAAGCGGATCTCGGCCGCGAGAAGTTCTTGGAGAGAGCTTGGGCTTGGCGAGACAAGTACGGGACAACGATTACCAAGCAGCTTCGCCGGATGGGCGCGTCGTGTGATTGGCAGCGTGAACGCTTCACCATGGACGAGGGCATGTCCAACGCGGTTACGCAAGTTTTCCTGAACCTTTATGAAAAAGGGCTCATTTACCGCGCGAAACGCATGGTGAATTGGTGCCCGAATTGTCATACGAGTATCAGTGACATCGAAGTGATTTATAAAGAGGAAGACGGTAAGCTCTGGAACCTGGAATACCCTCTGGAAGATGGGACCGGTTCAGTCGTGGTTGCGACAACGAGGCCTGAAACGATGCTGGGCGATACAGCGGTAGCGGTTCACCCGGACGATGAGCGGTATCAAGATCTTGTGGGGAAGAATGTCATTTTGCCTTTGGCGTCGCGCACGATTCCGATTATCGCCGATGACTATGTCTCCCGCGATTTTGGAACCGGCTGTGTCAAAATTACACCGGCTCATGATCCGAACGACTTTCTGATTGGGGAGAGACACAATCTTCCGTTCATCGAAGTGATGGATGAGGGAGGCGTGATGAACGAGAATGCAGGTTCCTACCAAGGGCTGACTCGTGAAGAATGCCGTACGAAAATCGTGCAAGACTTAGCTGAGGCAGGTGCACTGAAGAGCACGGAGAATTACCACCATAGTGTGGGTACCTGTGAGCGCTGCGGCACCATAGTCGAACCCAGAGCCTCCCTGCAATGGTGGGTGAAAATGGAGCCTTTGGCCAAACCCGCGGTGCGGGCCGTTGAGAATGGCGACACGAAATTTGTCCCGACGCATTTTGAGAAAACATACTTTAATTGGCTCAATAACATCAAGGACTGGTGTATCTCACGCCAACTCTGGTGGGGGCACCGAATTCCGGCTTGGTACTGCCAGACGGAAGGTTGCGGTGAGCTTGTGGTGGCAAAAGAAGCGCCCACGACTTGTCCCCGCTGCGGCGGCCATGATTTCAAACAAGATGAGGATACCCTGGACACCTGGTTCAGCTCTGCACTCTGGCCTTTCTCCACGCTGGGGTGGCCGGAGAAGACCGCGGATTACGAGTATTTCTACCCCACGGATACCCTCGTAACGGGTTATGACATCATTTTCTTCTGGGTAGCCCGCATGATTTTTCAAGCACTGGAACAGACGGGTGAAGTGCCTTTCCACACGGTCTTTATCCACGGGATCGTGCGTGACAGCCAGGGTCGCAAGATGTCAAAATCGCTGAACAACGGCGTGGATCCGCTGGAAGTCATTGATACCTACGGAGCGGATTCTCTGCGTTATTCCCTTATCACAGGCACAGCACCCGGTAATGATCAACGGTATCAGGAAGAGCTCTTGGAGTCCGGACGCGCTTTCAATAATAAGGTCTGGAATGCGTTCCGCTTCGTTATGATGAACCTTGACGAAACGACCGCCGTCCTAGCGGAAGATCAGCTTCAGCCGGAAGACCGTTGGATCTTATCGAGGCTTAACTCCGTGATCGCGGAGGTCACGCACAACTTGGAAAATTACGAGCTGGGTGTCGCCCTAAGCCGTATCTACACGTTCATTTGGGAAGAGTTTTGTGACTGGTATATTGAAATGGTGAAGCCCAGACTCTTTGACAAAACCAGCCCCTCGCGTGAAACAGCCCAAGCGGTTCTGCTGCACGTGTTGACCCAAGCGATGAAGCTTCTCCATCCGTTCATGCCTTTCCTAACGGAAGAGATTTACCTCTATTTGCCGGGACATGGTGAGAGCATCATGATCAGCGACTGGCCGGTGTCGGACAGCGCCAGAATTGATGAACCGGCCGAAAAAAATATGGCCATCATGTTTGATGCGATCAGACAGATTCGCCAGGTCAGAAATGAGATGCATGTCGCGCCTAAGAAACGTGTCCAAGCCCTGGTCGTGTCCGAAGATCCTGCGGTACTGGAGCATTTCCAAACGGCCCGGGCCTACCTCGAACGTCTGGCCGGAATTGGCAGCCTCGAGACTTCTTCTGCCGGTACAGAGGACAATGCGGTAGCGATCGTTTTCAGCAAAGGGACGATCTACATCCCGATGGGAGATATGATCGATAAGGCAAAAGAACGGGAAAGACTCCTGGAAGAAGAAGCGGAGCTCGTCAGCGACCTGGAACACAGTCGTAAAATTCTGGACAATCCGGGCTTCGTCCAGCGCGCCCCGGCTCAAGTGGTGGCAAAAGAGCAAGAAAAGCTCAAAGATACCGAAAACCGCCTCCGCGCGACCCGTGAACGTCTGGAAAATTTGGCCTTACTTTAGTAAGATTAGTTCTGGAAATGGAATTTGCATTTGCATATAAAAAGGAGAGAATTGTATGCCATTAGTCAACACAAAGGACATGTTCGCAAAGGCCTATGATGGCGGGTATGCCATAGGTGCTTTCAACGTCAACAACATGGAAATCATTCAGGGGATTACCGAGGCAGCTAAGGAACTTCAAGCACCCTTAATCCTTCAAGTTTCGAAAGGCGCCAGAGCCTACGCCAACCATACCTATTTGATCAAATTGGTTGAAGCTGCGCTGATTGAGACCGACCTACCCATCGCCCTTCACTTGGACCACGGTGACAGTTTCGAACTGTGCAAGAGCTGTATCGACGGCGGTTTCACTTCCGTGATGATCGATGGTTCGAGCCTTCCTTATGAAGAGAATATTGCCCTCACTTCCCGGGTCGTTGAATACGCGCATAAGTACAATGTCACGGTTGAAGGCGAACTGGGGACTTTGGCCGGAGTTGAAGATGAAGTGCAAGTGGATGCTGAGGATGCTTCTTACACCAAGCCCGCGCAAGTTCAGGATTTCGTAACCCGCACCGGGGTTGATTCTCTGGCGATTGCGATCGGCACTTCCCATGGTGCCTATAAGTTCAAACCGGGTACGAAACCGCAGCTGCGCTTCGATATCTTGGATGAAGTTACGGAGAGACTTCCGGGCTTCCCGATTGTTCTCCACGGTGCTTCTTCTGTTGTTCCTGAATATGTTGAGATGATTAACAAATACGGCGGCAACATGCCGGATGCGATCGGTATTCCGGAGGATATGCTCCGCCAGGCTGCGCGCTCTGCCGTCTGCAAGATCAATATCGATTCCGATATTCGTCTGGCCATGACCGGAACGATTCGCAAATACTTCGCCGAGCATCCTTCTGACTTCGACCCTCGTCAATATCTGAAGCCGGCTCGTCAGGCTGTCAAGGACATGGTCGCTCACAAGATCGTGAACGTTCTGGGCTGTAACGGCAAGGTGTAAAACCGTACTATCAACCCATTGAATTGCTGAAAAAACGGAGTGTTCGCACTCCGTTTTTTTATAAGACACGAGTCGTTGTTTCGAGCCGACCGGCTGGCCGGTTCACGTCAAGTTCCTTCACATCAAGTTCCTTAACGTTAAGTCAATGGCGTCAGCTGATTCTCTTGAATATAGGCAGCAATTCGCCGATCGTTCTCACCGGAATCAACCGGATCTGTTTCATGAAACGTAAGGCAGGAAATTTCAGGTCTCACCCCCAAGCGGTTAGGGAAGAGCACATTGCCGTAGCCTCTGGAAATAAAATGAGTGATCCCATGGATCTGGTAAACACCGGCTGTAAACCCTAAACGACAGAGGATCTCACTTCTCAACATCGAAAATTCGGCATGAAAGGGGAGTCGGATCTGCCCGCCATGAAAATGTCCACTGAGACAAAATGCGCCGGAAGTTCGCTCGAGCGAGAGGATCTGATCAGGATTATGCGCCAGGAGAATTCGTCTGGCCGAGGGTATCTCGCTCTGACCTTCGGGAAGTTCAGGAGATCTGGCGGATCTTGCGGCCAAAGCCGCCCCCGGATCACCTTTACCAAGTCGAATATCTTCCAGACCTAAGAGCTGCCACCAAGAGCCATCTTGAGCCTTCACATTGTAGTGTTCGTTGACCAACAGAGAGTAGCCATATTGTGCTGCCTCCGCAGGATCCAGCCCATCATCATGGTTTCCGCGGATCGCCACAAAAGGAATCCCTTTGTCCTGACAATAAGCGGCTATGCGGCCGGTGATGAAGTACGAACCCTGAATGTCTTGGACGCCATTTCCCATGTCGCCCCCGAAGATGACAACATCCGGTTTTTGCTCTTCAATAAAAGTATAAATGACTTCTACAGGCAGATGGTTCAAAGGATGGTGATAATCGCTGAAAAAGATACCCCGAAGTATGGAGCCATCTTGATTCCCAACAAATTCAGAACCCTCCGCCTCGGCCGCCTTCGCCGACTTCGCCACATTCGCCGCTTTCACCGCTTTCGCCGGCATCTCAGGAAGATCATATTCCGTAAATTCCGGTTGTTGTGGCTCAATAAAAGACCTGGCTCCGATCACATACGCCACCAATAGAACCAGGCCTAGAATAATAATTGCTACCGTTTCCATCAGGCAAATTTACGTCCCGCCAGATAAACTTCCAGCACCTCTAAATCATCATTGGTCACAACAAAATCCGCATCTTTGCCAAGAGCAATACTGCCTTTGCGATCGGCTACACCAATGAGTTCCGCGGGTGTCAGTGAACCCATGCGGATTGCATCGCCCATAGGAATATTCCACGAAACGCAATTGCGCATATTTTGCCAGACATTTGAGGTTGAGCCGGCAATGGATCCGCTGTCCACGCGAGCTACGCCATCGACTACATGCATGGGCTGCCCGCCGAATTCGTAGGTTCCGTCACCCAGACCGGCCGCTCGTAATGCATCGCTGATCAGGACCATCCGTTTAGGACCAAACATCTTGTACGTCGCATAGACAGTTGCCGGATGGAGGTGGAGTCCGTCACAAATCGCTTCGCCATAAATCCCCGCTTCCACAGCCGCGCCAATGACCGCAGGCTGGCGGGAAACCAGTTGCGGCATGGCATTGAAACAATGCGTGACCGAGCGAGCGCCGGCAGCAATTGCCGCAGCTGCCTCGTCATAGGTCGCATCCGTGTGTCCCAATGAAATGGTTACCTTGTCATGAAGAGCTTCGATAAATTCCAAAGCACCTTCCGTTTCAGGGGCCAGTGTAATAATCTTGATCGGCAGGTGCGTGACATAACGATTCATCTCTTCGAGAGTAGCCGTTCTGACAAACTTTTCATTCTGCGCACCGCGTCTCGTCGCATTAATGAAAGGGCCTTCCATATGGAAGCCCAGAAGATCCGCCCCGCTGACTTTTGGCGACAGTTCAAAAACCTGGGCAATTTGTTCAAAAGCCATGGTCATGGTTGTCGCCAAGAAGGAAGTCACCCCGTGGGCTGCCAGATAGCGGCTAATCACATCCAGTGACTCCACAGAGGCATCCATCGTATCTTTTCCCATTGCACCATGGACGTGCACATCCACCATGCCGGGAGCCAGGATCTTGCCGGAGAGATCAAGAATATCTTCTCCTTGCTCGGGAGCTAAAGAGCCTTGTGGGCCAATTGCAGTAATGGTGCCATCTTGCACTCGAAGATCCAGCATTTCGAGGACAAAGTCGGAAGAGACCACTCGGGCATTTGTAATAATCATACGTTTCACCTCTCTTGTTTAGAAGGAAAAATTGCTTCTATAATTATACCGAACTTGACATTATCTGCAGGAGCGGAAGACACAGGAAGGTATGGATGGTATGGAGGCTCGCAGCACCCGTTCAGCAAATCAGCAAATCTGCACAGAACCCTCGGGGCAGAACCCCCGGGAGAAGTGATCCGGAAGTGATCCGGAAGTGATCCTCCGCTAGATCCTGAAAATTCATGCTATAATTTTCCTCAGAGTGAAACACATAGGAGAAAAATATGGCCACAAAAGAATTTAGCTACGAAATCGTCCGCAACGTCGGTATCCTTTCCACCAATAAGTCCGGTTGGAACCGGGAAGTCAACGTTGTCCGTTGGAACAATGGTAACCCGAAAATCGACATTCGTGACTGGGCTCCGGATCACAGTAAGATGGGCAAAGGCTGCTCCATGACAGCAGAAGAGGTTTCTATTCTCAAAGAAATTTTGGAAGAAGAAGACCCCTATCAGCTCACCGGCGAGGTCTGAGAAAATGGCGGATCGAATTGACGAAACCTATGTCAAGGATCTCCGCGCAAAACTCAGAGAATTAAATGAAGCGTACTATGACCTGGACCAGCCTCTAGTCGAGGACCAGGAATATGACCGCTTACTGACTGAGCTGGAGACAATAGAGCGTGAACATCCCGAGTGGGCGACAGCCGATTCTCCGACTGTCACAATCGGAGGGCAAGCCTCGGCTGTTTTTACAAAAGTAACCCATGAAGTCAAAATGGAAAGCCTTCAGGATGTTTTCTCCCTGACTGAATTGGAGGACTTCCTCCAGCGAACCAAGAGTCAAGTGCAAGGTACGCCGGAATGGATCGTCGAGCAGAAGATCGATGGCTTATCGGTCGCGCTCGAATACCGGAACGGAATATATTATCGAGGAGCTACCCGCGGCGACGGAACGACCGGCGAAGATGTGACCATGAACTTGGCGACTTTGGCCTCCGTACCGAAGAAGCTAGAAGGTCAAGTTCCTTCCCGCCTCATCGTTCGCGGGGAAGTGTACATGACCGAAGAGGCATTCGCGAACCTGAACCGGAGCCAGGAAGACTTGGGTCAGAAACTCTTTGCGAATCCCCGCAACGCGGCGGCGGGGTCCTTGCGCCAATTGGACAGCAAGATCACCGCGTCACGCGACTTGTCGCTCTTCTGTTTCAATGTACAACTTGTTGAAGGACTTACTTTCGCAACCCATTATGAGAGTCTCCGTTATCTGGAAACTCAAGGTTTCCCCGTGATCCGCTACTCCGAACCCGTTACAGACCCTGAAGATGTTCTGGCCAAAGTCGCCGAGATCGGTTCGATCAGAGGTTCATTGCCCTACGGTATCGACGGTGCGGTCGTAAAAATCAACGATCTTGCCTTGCGCACGGAACTTGGATCGACAAGCAAGTACCCACGTTGGGCTTGCGCCTACAAGTACCCGCCGGAACAGGTGTTTACTACGGTGGACGACATCATCGTACAGGTAGGTCGCAGCGGCAAAATCACTCCGCTTGCCCTCTTGCAGCCGGTTACGGTTGCCGGTTCCACGATTTCTCGGGTCACTTTGCATAACGAAGATTTCATTCGCGACAAGGACATCCGTGTCGGCGACAAGGTACTGATTCAAAAAGCCGGCGACGTGATCCCGGAAGTTGTCCAAGTCGATTTCTCACAGAGACCACCCGACAGCACGCCCTATATCATGCCGACCCATTGCCCGGCCTGCGGCTCGGAAATTGTCCGACGTGAAGGAGAAGCTGCGAGCTACTGTACCGGCGTCGACTGCCCGGCTCAGAGGCTCAGGCGTTTGATCCACTTCACGTCACGCGATTGCATGAATATTGAAGGGCTGGGACCGGCCAACTTACAAATGCTCTTGGAGGGCGGCTTCATTACTCGTTTCAGCGATCTCTATCGTTTGGAAACACATCGGGAGAAGCTCATGGAACTACCCGGTTGGGGAGAAAAATCCGTGACCAAACTCCTGGAAAACATTGAGCGTTCGAAGAGTAATCCTTTGAGTCGTTTGCTGAACGCGCTGGGAATTCCTCAGATCGGCACAGCCGCGGCCAGAGGACTTGCCCAGGCCTTTCCGGATATTTGGGCATTGGCTGCGGCGACGACGGAAGAACTTCAGGCTCTGCCGGATATCGGACCTGCGACCGCTCAGTCCATCCACGCGTTTTTTGCCGGTGAATCCAATCGAAATTTGCTTCATGAGCTGGAAGATCTGGGCGTGAATATGAAATCGGATACTTACGCAGCCTCCGAAGGCGCGGATTTGCCTTGGACTGGCCTTCGTATGGTTGTTACGGGAACGTTGACCTCCATGAGCCGCGAAGAGGCAGAAGCGAAAATCAGAGCGAATGGCGCTGCTGCACAAGGTTCTGTCTCTGCGAAGACCTCGTATGTCATTGTCGGGGAGAAGGCCGGAAGCAAAGCGGACAAGGCAAGGAATTTAGGCGTGCCTATTTTAAGCGAAGAACAATTCCTTGACGTGCTGGCTGATCCCGGCACGCTTGGGTGAACCCTATGATTTTCTTCATTGTGACAACCGCTCTAGTGGTCATTCTCGCCTTGCTTCTGTTTTCTTTGTTTTGCAAGTCTTATCGTTTTTACTTGGAGAAGAAATGGAAGAAGGCTTGGCAGTATTTTATCCCGACCATCCTTGCGATAGCGATCCTGGTTTTGTCTGTTGTCTCAATCGGGCCCAGACTCTTCGACAGCATCGACCTAGCGGGAGGGCATACGGAAATTATTACCGCTGAGCTGAACCAAGTACGCTTCCCCATGACTGCGGTCTTTGCCAATGGCCAAGAGTATGTGTTTTCGCCTTTAGAAGAAAATTTGGAGGCAGGAAAGAGCTATCTGATCAGGGTCACACCCAGAACAAAATATATCGTATCTGCTGAACCTTTAGAAAGATGAAATGACAAAAGAGAAGAAAAACAGCCACCTATATCGTGTCCTTCTTGTCCTGCTGGTTCTGGCGGGACTCTGGTTTACTGCGCGATTTGTCTCGGATCGAGCAAGGGTGAACCAGCTCGCAGAGGAGGCGGAGGCGGCTTTGGCCCAAGGATCCTACGCCAGTGCGGACCAGTCCTATGACAAAATTCTCGAGATCGAAGAACTGAATGTGACCGCTCTGCTGGGGAAGGCCAGGGTATCTCTTGAAACCGGCGATTATGTCAGAGCCGGCGACTACTTGAACCGCTTGGAAGAGGCTAAGGTTGACACCCCGGAGTACAGATCCCTGCTCTACCACTACGCTTATCAGTCCGAGGACTACGCTCTGGCGGAGAGCCTGCTGGCGAGCGGGACGGACTATGTGCCGGATGTTTCGGAATATCGGACGATGATCCAAGGCCTTCTGGACGATGAATATTATGCGAAAGCCAGCCTTGCTGCCCAAAGAGCCCTCGAATTTTACCCGGAGGAATCGGCTCTGCTCCTGCCGGCCTTTGACGCCTATATGGCAAATAATGACGTTGACTTGGCGAAGGGACTCTATGAAGACGGCTTGGAACTGGAGACTGTGGACAGACTGAATGCTTTGTCCAAAGTCTACGACAGACAAAATGAACCGGCTGAAGCCACGAAGCTGCGAGTGAAATCGCTGGAACTTTTGCCGAACCAAAAAGACCTCATCACCAAAGTCAGTGATTTTTACGTGCAAGATGGCGATGTCAGAGCTTATTGGGATTTCCGCAAAACGCTTCTCATGCGGGGACTGGAGCTCCCGTCGCCACAAGTGAATTTGTTTGGCAATGAGCCTGCCAACGTGCGCTACCGCGGAATTGCGGCTGAACAAAATGGCCGGATTTACTACACGGATAGTGTTTCGCAGGCCATTTACCAAGTATCCTCGCAAACCTTGATGTCGCCTCGCTTGGTCTTCCCGGGCCGAGCGGAAGGACTGAACATTGTGGGTGACGAACTGTATTTTATTTCGGCAAGCGATGGGAATACCCTTAGCCGAATGAAGACGGATGGCACAGGATTTGAGACCTTGTCTACCATAGCAGCAGCCAACCCCCTTGTCTGGGGTGACACGATCTATTTCCTGGAACGCGGAGGACAAGGCCGCTTGATGCAGCTCGATCGGGCGGGTGGCACCCCGGAAGCTGTGACCGATCTACCTGTCAAACATTACGCGCCTGACGGTGAATGGATCTATTTTACCGGTACGGCGGATCGGGGTCTCTACCGAGTGCCTCTGGCTGGCGGCGAGTCGGAGAAACTTCTGGCAGGCACATTCAGTGACCTTGTTGTCGATGAATATTCGCGTCTGTATTTTCTGGCCAATAATGGTGAACAACTCTTGCGTTCTGCAAATGACGGGACAGATGTGGAGATCCTGAGCGAAGTTCCTGCGCTCTACTTGAATTATGGTGGTAATAAGCTCTTTTATGTTTCTTTTACACCACACTCTATGAAAGTCAACGGGGCGGATGCGACTGCACTGACCTCGAATTTGTCTGAAGAATTGGCTTACTTGGGCGACTGGGTGTTTTCCATCGGTTTCGAAGCGGAAGGGGCAAACACAAGGCAGATCTTTGCCTTCCGCCCGGATGGCACGGAATGGACCATCCTTAGTGGCTCGGTCGGTGGGGAGTAAATGGCCGGCGGGGAGTAAATGGCCGGTGGGGAGTAAATGGTCGGTGGGGAGTAAATGACCGGCGGGGAATAAATGGTCGGCGGGCGGCGAATAAATTCCGCGAAATATGGAATGTGTCCGTTTGCTCTTGAGACCAAAGCTTGCGAATATAGACTCCACGGAGGTGTTGGTATGGGAGACTATGGCTTGGAACCGACCGGAGGACATAACGAAGCAGATTCGCCCCCCGAATTCTATATTTCCTCAAATAGCAGGGATGTCATGCGCCGATTATCTGACATTATGCGTAAGCAAGGCTATATTGGTCTCGCTGACGGCACTGGTAAGACACATTACATATTTGATGGCAGCAAAAATCTATACGAGACAGCAACGGAAATTAAACAGATTTTGCATAATCTTGAGGTAGAAGTGCCGACACCCTATGAGAACTTGTTAACTGAGAAGAGAAGAGCAAGAGCAGAGCAGGCAGCCCGGGAGACACTTGACAGTCTCCCGATGAAAATGTCGCTAAAGGGCTACCTCTACCTTATGAAGATTATGCAGTACATGCTTATGGGCGATAGCAAGGTGCTCATCCCGGATAAAACTATGTACAGTGAAATATGTTCGGAGTATAGGACAAACCGGACACTGATAGACAGAGCGATTCACTATGCTTTGCAGAAGTCAGGATTTAAAGGTACAAACGCAGAGAACATTGCCAAGTTGCAGATCGATGCGAGAGAGAGGTTCACAAGGCTGGAAGAGGATGAAGAGAGAGAAGACGTGGAGAGGGATGAAGAAGACGTGGAGAGGAATGAAGACGCTGCCAATCGCGAATGAGGAAGGCTTCGGCTTTGGCGAAAAAAGAAAAATAAAAAAGCTGCTTCCAAGAAGCAGCTTAGTTTATTAGTCAACAGGCGGGGATTAGTTGACGCGAGCCTTCAGACTCTTACCAGCCTTGAACACAGGTGCCTTAGAAGCCGGAATCTGGATCTCCTCTTTCGTAGCAGGATTACGTCCGGTACGAGCTTTGCGCTCTCTCACTTCAAAAGTGCCGAAACCCACGAGGACAACCTTCTCGTCCTTCTCAAGAGTTTCTGCAATCGTATCAAGGACTGCATTCACAGCGGCATCAGAATCTTTCTTAGTAAGACCGGAAGCCTTTGCGACAGCCTCGATCAGTTCATTTTTGGTCATATAGTTCCCTCCTAGAGATGATATGCGTAAATTATGGATTCACTTTTTTTCTCTGTCAATAGAGAGCCTGATATTACGGCCTTTTTGTCATATAACTGAAATATTTGACCGAAGTCATAACGCAAAACGGTAAGCCGTGTTACAATCATCCTAACAAAAGAGATTTACAATGAATCTTACCCTAGGAGGTAATTATAATGATTACAAAAGATACGATCATTGTCGACGTTTTACGCATGGATATCAATTCTGCCGGAATCTTCATGGAAGAAGGCTTGCATTGCTTAGGCTGCGTCATGTCCACCGGCGAGTCCATTGAGCAAGCATGCTACGTACATGGCATGGATCCGGATCATCTGCTTGCGCGCCTCAATGAATATTTCGGTGCCGAAGAAGTCGCTGTCGAAGCGTAAGTTCGTTTAGCAACTGCCTACAATCTGTTGAGGTAAGACAAACGATTCACAGATGGCAGGCTGGTGAGGTCTGCCTTTTTTAGTATGAGGTGACGGAAATGTCCGTAGTTATGAGCAAAGATGGTGCTTTCCGCATTGAGCATGATTCCATCGGCGAAATGCCCGTGCCTTCTCACGTTTACTACGGGGTGCAGAGCCTTCGCGCTTCCCTGAACTTCCCAATTTCCAAACACCCGATGCACGAAGTGCTGATCATGAATCTCGCCCGTGTCAAGAAGGCCTGCGCAAGAGCCAATATGGCCACCGGTGAGCTCCGTTCGGATATTGGGCGTGCCATCGTAGCCGCCTGTGATGAGATCTTAAATGGACAGCTCCTGAATGAGTTCATTGTCGACGCAATTCAAGGTGGCGCCGGCACTTCAGCCAACATGAACGCCAACGAAGTGATCGCCAACCGCGCGATCGAGCTTCTGGGCGGGGAGAAAGGCGACTATTCGCTCGTTCACCCCAATGATCATGTGAATCGCAGCCAGTCCACAAATGACGTTTTCCCGACCGCAGGCCGCTTGGGTACAATCGAGCTACTGAATCCTCTGATCGATAGTTTGCAGCATCTGATTCATGTTCAGGAGGCCAAAGCCGCCGAATTCCACAACATCTACAAGATTGGCCGCACGGAAATGCAAGATGCGGTGCCGATGCGAGTAGGTCAGGCGTTCTCCGCTGTCGCTTCCGCTCTGCGACGTGACATCAACAAAATTCGTGAGGCAGAACACTCGTTATATTACGTAAATCTCGGAGGGACAGCGATCGGAACCGGCATCAATGCCTCCCAAGCCTACCGCGAAGCGGTCGTCCCGGAATTATCCAGAGTCTGTGGAGTAGAACTCCAGCAAGCGCCTGATCTGATCGACGCAACCCAGAATCTCGATGATTTCATCGATGTCTCAGCCGCCATCAAGGGCTGCGCCGTCACACTCAATAAGTGGGCCTCCGACTTGCGGCTCCTATCCAGCGGGCCTGCCACCGGATTCAACGAAATGAACTTGCCGGCTGTGCAGAACGGATCTTCCATCATGCCGGGCAAAATAAACCCTGTCATCCCTGAAGCCGTCAACCAAGTAGCCTTCACAGTTATCGGCAATGACCTAACCATCACAATGGCTGCCGCCAACGGCCAGCTGGAGCTCAACGCTTTCGAGCCCGTTTTATTCTATAAACTCTACGAATCCTTAGACACCATGACAAACATTCTCAGCATTTTTGCCGACCAATGTATTGCCGGCATCGAACTTAACGTTCAACACATCACCGAGCAGCTGGAGAGTAGTACCTACCTTGCAACGGTCGTTTCACCAGTCCTGGGTTATCAGGTGAGTTCCGACTTAGCCAAAGAATCCCTCCGAACCGGCCGCTCCATGCGCTCACTCATTCTCGAGAACGAACTCCTGACCCCGGAAGAACTGGCCGACCTGAGCGATCTGGATAAGCTGTGCTGATTGCTCAGCTGTGTTGATTGCTCAGCTGTGTTGTCCTGTAGAACTGTGCTGACCTGTAGGTAAGAAATATCAATATTTTCACGAAAATCGGTAGGAGGATTTAATGCGCTGTTGGGAAATGAAGCCGGGTATGTACTATATGCATCGGAAGCACATTTACCGAACCGATGGTGAAAACTATTTCCGCCGTCCCTATGATGTATGGTCAGAGCGCTATTTACCCAAGTGGGAGCTCGTGGCCTTTGACGACATCGAGCCATTAGATTTCGAACCAGTCGAACCAGGCACCAAGTTCCCATTACTTCCGTGATATATTGTGAGAATATCGCCAAAGCATCACTTAAAGTATCGCTAAAGTATCGCTAAAGCATCACTATAAAATATCAATAAGGGCATCGCCCAAAATATCATTGCGCACACAAAACATCCTCGGTTTTTTATTACACCCTATTACGGACTCTAAGCTCATCCTTTTCTAAGACTTCTAATGCATTCTTGTTAACTAAGGTTTTCAACACATTCTATCTCTATCTAAGATTTCCATGCATTTTCGAGGAATTCATCAGCTCACTAATGGATACCGGTTCAATAATGGACGCAATAGCTTGAGGTTGGCCAAAATAAATTTCCAAACTGGTTAGGATCGAGTAAGTTGCGACAACAAATATTTCCTAGATGATTTTGACACTTGTTTTGCAGTCAGATGAATGATTACTGACCTGGGAGTGGGAATTGCTGAATGAATACTGACCCCGACGATAATACGATCTAGTAGAAGCACAGTACAAACAAGAAAAGACCTTTCAAAGCACTGAGTCTGCCAAGCCAATGTCGCAACTTACCCGATCCTGACCAACATGGAAAATATTTATGGGTGCGAAACGCGAAAATCACCGGTAGAGACAAGTAATTCTCATCGCGTTATTTGTTACGCGAAAAGGTTAATAGTTGGATAAATCTATTCTGGCTCACTTTGAAAAAATCATCTGTGAAATGCGCAGCTCCAACTTCTGAACTAAAACTACTGCGACTACGAACCAGCAACAATAAGTTGAAGCATGCGCACCCTCAACTGCTCAACTATATCAATTGCTATCTCATACCTGAGACGATAACGAAATTAGCGATCCTTTATTCTCAGCGAATGACCTTGGAAATAGCCTGCTACATACCCACCGAAGGCCCACTACATAAGTTTAATTTTAAACTTATGTAGTGGAAATGAAAATGAAGTTGTAAATGAGGTAAAGGAAGTGGTAAATTTGGAAACTTGACAGGTATCCCTACTGTGATAAAATTGCTTACGTTCTGAAAAGCGCTGGTGTAGCTCAGCTGGCAGAGCAGCTGATTTGTAATCAGCAGGTCGGGGGTTCAAATCCGTCCACCAGCTCCATTTTAGTCATCGATCGTCTTATGTATCGGTGACTTTTTATTTTCAATTTTCAGCCGTATATCCGGACCCCAAACAACGAAACACTCTCTACATAGAGCGTTTCGCGAGCAAAACCGGTCAACGAAAATTCTCTCACAACGAAATACTCTAACAACGACATCCTCTTTCAATTGAGAGAACCGCTAGTAACTCAGACCTGAAAAACTATCTGACAATAGCGTAAATCACGAGTAGCAAGGTATAGTGCAAGGGATAGAAGAGATAGAAGAAGTACTTTGAAAAAGTGCCGGGTCTTGTTACCTGGCGATCATAGAGCGGGAAGAAGAAAACCGCGAATATGGATAAAGCCTGCAGCCAGACATCGGGAGAATTCCCAAAAGACTGTATATTGCCAAACGTATAGATGACATTCAACAGCAGAAAGGATCCGAAGAGTTTGAGATAACGTCTGCGCTTAAGATCTGTTCTCATGGTACGCTCATATGCCGGTTCGTTTCGATCAATTCGCTGAAAAATCAAGACCGTAATCAAGCCATAGAGGCTGTAATCCGGATTGTAGGTGACAGTAATGAAGATGACCAAAATGAGCAGGATTGAGCCCAGAATCGTACCTACTACAGCAGGCAGGCGAATACCACCCGGATTAAAAACTTTTTGTTCTTCACCTTCACCTTCGGACAAAGCCGGCTTCATCATGATCATCATGTCTAAGCTAGATTTCTCGATTAAATCAATCGCTGCCAGCATGGCAATAGCTAAGGCAAATGTGATCAGCACATTTGTGAACAGGTATTGAGGTAAAGAAAGCTGCTGTGTGGCAAAGATAAACAGGAATTGCGTCAGTACAGCAAAAATAGCCAGGCGCATGAAATAGGCAAAAACATTTGAAGTGCGGTTATATCCCCTGGCAAGTGCATAGGCAAACATTGGAAAGGCAAGTCTGCCAATCGCTCTGCAGAGCAAGTATGTTTCTTGCGAAAGCATCGGGCTGAAAATATGAGCGAAATGGTCGATCAGCATAAAGAGTGCAGCCAAATACTTGAACATAAAACCTCCGTCGGGTAGTTTCATCTAAGAGTAGCACAAGCGGAAGGGGTTTTTCAGACGCGCAAATCAAGCGAATCAGAAAATTATGCCGACAACTTGACAAATCCCACAAATCCGACAAATCCTTGCAAATGTACTTGCACTTCCAACGTGACAGGCTATATAATGCTCGTACAAGAACGAAGTATTTCCCACAAGCACTTTTTTCATATAGACATTTCCTTGATGTCGACTTCTTTATGAAGTTTTGGACCTGTTTTATACTTTGTTATTCTCATTATTGAGGGGTATCGGATGTCCGACAATATTTTCCAATCGAAATCCAAGGCGGATCTCGTACAGATTGTGCGTGTTTCCGGCATTATGCCGGTCAGCAAGGCACAACGAATGAAGAAGCAAGATTTAGCAAATTACTTAGCTGAGCAGATGAACACAAGTCAGGAAGAGAAGCCTGACTTGCAGAGCCGAGAAGATAAGACATTGCAGAAAACAGAGCAGTCTTCTACATCTGGCTCTGCAAGAGGCAGGCGTTCTCGTATGAAGAGTGCTCCGCCTGAAGTTAGTGATTTACCACAAACCGAGGATGACAATAAGCGTCCAGCGAAACCGACTAGCAAAAATACTGGCGCCGGTGAAGCGAACGCCGTTCATCATCGTTCAGTGATGGCTGTTACAGAGCCAATGTCATCAGGTTCAGCCCAAACGGAGGACCAATCCGAAGATCATACGGTGTCTCGTGAGGGAGATCAAACAGAAACTCGCCGTGCCGGTACTGTTTCTGAGAGTAAACACATGAGTGTAGTACCCGCAGAACAAGAACAGCATAAGGATGTAGCTGATCTTGGGGTAGACAGAGCGCATGAGAAAGCGCAGCAAGCGACTAGCGAGGGAGCATCTCATACAGCTCGCGATACAGCTCGCGAGAGAGCTCCTCAAGCACAAGCGGGCCAAGAGCGGATGCCCCGAGCGAATGTGGCGGCAGACGCAAACGACGATTCAAAGAAAGAAACAAACGCAGGAGTAGTCGCAACCGCAAATGCTAATGCAAACGCAAATGCTAATGCAAACGCAAACGCCAATGCAGGAGCAGGAACAACCACAAATGCAAATGCCAATGCCAATGTAAATGCCAGTGCCAATGCCAGTGCCAATGCAGATGAAGACGCGGACGCACAAGAGGCTTCGTATATGGAGCGGGCTCTTCCGTCGAAGATTAATCGCAGGAATGCCAAACAGCGTCCAGGTCAGCAGAAGAAAAATGTTTCTTTTCAGAGCAGACAGAACAGGTCGGACAGAAATATTGCTAGGAATAACAATACCGCTCCCTTTACCGAGGATGATGAGCGGCTCGAAGCTGCGGAGTTTTCTGCTAGGCCGAGACAGCGTCAGGGGAAATGGTCGGAGGGGGCGGCTTTGGCCGAGAAAAATCTCTCTGAACAAGCTGACCCATTCGAGAACAAAACTGAAACGGCACCGGTGAACCTAGTGCCGAGTGAAGTCGCAGAGACGGAGACCACGGACAATAGAACGGCTGAAGAGACGAAGGCGGAACAGCCGAGGCACACCGGCGTGCTTGAGATGATGCCGGATGGCTATGGTTTCTTGCGAAGTGAAAATTATATTCAGGGGCCGGCGGATGTGTATGTGTCGGCGCAGATCATTCGTCGCTTCAGTTTGCGGGCGGGTGACCTCGTGACTGGAACTTGCCGTAACAAGCGGGATCAGGATCGCTATCAGGCTCTGAATTATATCGAAGAAGTGAATGGGATGGCGCCCTCGAAGATGCACAACAGACCTCATTTCGATCGTTTGACGCCGATTTATCCGACGGAGAGATATGTGCTTGAAACAGACCGCAAGGAGCTTGCGACGAGAATTATCGACCTCTTTTCGCCGATTGGTAAAGGGCAGCGCGGTATGATTGTTTCCCCGCCTAAGGCTGGTAAAACGATCCTGCTGCAGAAGATTGCGAATGCGATTTCTATCAATAATCCTGAAGCGAAACTGATTGTCTTGCTGATCGACGAACGACCGGAAGAAGTGACGGACATGCAGCGCCGGATCAACGGCGAAGTGGTGTATTCAACCTTTGATAAGACGCCGGAAAACCACGTCAAAATTACGGAGCTGGTTTTGGAGCGCGCGAAGAGGTTGGTTGAGTTGGGTCAAGATGTTGTCATTTTGCTGGACTCCATGACTCGTATGGCGAGGGCGTATAACTTGACAATTACACCGACCGGAAGAACTTTGTCGGGTGGTTTGGATCCGGGTGCCCTTCATCATCCGAAGCGCTTCTTCGGTGCCGCTCGAAATATCGAGAACGGTGGCAGCCTGACGATTGTGGCTACGTCGCTCATAGAGACTGGGTCGCGCATGGATGAAGTGATTTTTGAGGAATTTAAGGGTACGGGTAACATGGAAGTTGTTCTCGACCGCAAATTGTCAGAGAAGCGAATCTTCCCGGCGATCGATATTAATAAATCAGGCACGAGGCGTGAGGAGCTACTGCTCACACCGAAACAGTTGGAAGCGGTTTGGGGTGTACGTAAGGCTTTTGGTCAGCTTGATACGGCCAATGTTACAGAATTGATTATCAACCTCTTGCTGAAAACGAAAGATAATGACCACATGATCGATTCCTTGAATATTTCCCTCAAGGATCAGACCGTGATTGACGCAATGCGCCTGCCGCAGGAGTCATCAAGTAACGGAAAAGGGCAGGGGTATAATAGATAGGGTATATCAGATCGGGTATATCAGGTCGGGTATAAGAGGTCGGGTATAAGAAATAGGGTATATCAGATAGGAGAGTCGTATGCGTGTTCCTTTTGCTGAATTAAAAGAAGTTATTCGATTGGCGCTGCTTCAGGCTGGCCTCTCACCTGAGCAGGCCCAGAGAGTTGCTGAGATTCATGCCGAGTCCAGTCTCGATGGAGTCCAGAGTCACGGCTTGAACCGGGTTTCTCGTTTCATTGACTATGTGAATCGCGGTCGGGTGAACCTCGGAGGTACTCCGCAACTTGTTGGAGCTAAGGGCGCAGTAGAGAATTATGACGGTCAGTTGGGGATCGGCGTCTTGAATGCTGAGTTCTGCGCTGAGAGGGCGGTGGCTTTGGCCAAAGACCACGGTATCGGCTTAGTCTCCCTCAAGAATACTACCCACTGGATGCGAGGCGGCACGTACGCTTGGCAAACGGCGGAGGCTGGTTTTATCGGCATCAATTGGACGAACACGGAGAGTTCGATGCCTTTGTGGGGCTCAGTGGAAGAAGGCGTTGGTAATAATCCGATGTGCATTGCGATCCCCCGCCAAAATGGGCCGATTGTGTTTGATATGGCGATGAGCTTATATTCCTGGGGAAAAATCTCTACTTATCAACTGGCCGGTAAGGAATTGCCTTATCCGGGTGGTTTTGATAGCGAGGGGAATTTGACGACTGATCCGGCTGCGATCCAGGAGAGCCGCAGAATTCTGCCGGTGGGGTACTGGAAAGGTTCAGGTCTGGCTATTGTGCTGGACTTGGCGGCGGCGGCTTTGGCCAACGGAAAAACTGGCTCTGACATGGATGAGGAGAAACAGGGAAGCTGCACTGGTGCGAGCCAAATCTTCATTGCTGCCGACCCTTATCTATTCGGGACTGAAACGGAAATTCAAGCGAAATGGGATGAGCGGGTTCAAGCGGCTCACGAGACGAAGCCGATTCGCGAAGGAGATCAGGTTTCCCTTCCGGGCGAACACACGCTGCTGAGACGGCAGGAGAATCTGGAGCTGGGCGTACCGGTTGATGAGAAGGTTTGGGCGGAAGTGAAGGCCCTGGCGGAAGGCAAATCCGGTTCGAGCGAATATGCCACGCTCTAGAATTTAAGTAATTGGCGTAATTGGGTTGTCATTGGGGCGTGAAAGTTGGCTTGAAAAATGGGGCTTGACTTTTCGTTGTAAGCTGATAGAATAGCCTAGTTAAACCGATCCGGCATACGTGAATCCTGAGATTTACGCGTCGGAATTCTGTAAGAGGTGTTCAAAATGAGAGAAGGAATCCATCCGAAATACGACACTTGTGTCGTGAAATGTGCTTGTGGTGAAACGTTTGAGACTCGTTCGACTGTTTCACAGATTAACGTAGATATTTGCAGCAAATGCCATCCGTTCTTTACAGGTAAGCAGAAGCTGGTAGATGCCGGCGGCCGTGTTGATAAGTTTAAGAGACGTATGGCTACTCATAACGGGAATTAAGTCAAATCATTATACGAATGAATGAGGATTGCCAGCTTTTGGCAGTCCTTTTTTTAACTCAGAAGGAAAATCTCAGATGTGGATTCCCGAGATGTGGATGACTCAAGACAGGTATAGATAGCTCAGGTATGGATGACTCAGGTATGGCAGGTATGGATAGCACAGGTGCGAAAATACATTACAGCGATTGGAAGAGAGAAGCGATTGATATTTTACAGCACAGCGCGTCCTATTCTGACGAGTCCATGTTCTGGATTGGAACGGAGCTAACTGAGCTTGCGGCCGCTGTGCTTCTGCCTGACGAAAGTAAGACAAAGGCTTCTCGACTTCTCAACCAACGTATGCTCACCTCTGCAGAATACCAGACCTTAACTTCAGATGTTCATGATCTGGCGCGAGGGAAACCTCTGCCGCTTATCACCGGTTTTACTTGGTTTGCCGGCGTAAAGATCAGATGTTTTCCGGATGTGTTAATTCCCAGGCCTGATTCAGAGGTTTTAGTCTATGAAGCAGCGGCTTGTTTGGCTCAAGAGAAAGCACCTTATCGAGTTCTTGACCTGTGCACGGGAAGCGGTTGCCTTAGTCTCGGGCTTGCCGAAGCCGTGTCTGAGTTTGGTAAAACTGGTGATCAGGGTGATTTGGGCTACTACGGCAATCTGGATGACGTGAGTAAGTTAGAGATTCTGGCTACGGATATTTCGCCTGCTGCTTGCAAGGCGGCGAGAGAAAATGTTCACTTGAATGGCCGCGATGAACAGATTGAAGTGGAAGAGGCCGATCTTTGGCCTACGAAACTTCTTCGTGGAAGTTGGAAACCGACTCTTGTCATCTCTAATCCGCCTTACCTGACCGAAGAGGAGTTGGTTTCGGGAAATATTGTTTCCTGGGAGCCGGAACTGGCACTGGAAGCGGGAACAGATGGCTTAAGGATGTATAAGCGAATTTTGACCGAGGGATCTGACCTACTCGATCAAGGTACATTCCTGATCCTTGAGCATGGCGCCACCCAAGCCAATGCCATCAGGAAACTGTCGGAGGAGATTCCTGGCTGGACATATGTCTGGACTAAGGTAGATATGGCTGATCGGCCCAGAGTGACTTGTTTGAAGCGTGTGCAGGCGGTGGAGCATGTGTAGACTATGTGTGAGTGTAGACTATGAAGCGGGCGTAGGCTATAAAGTGAGTGAAAAATGATGAAAGATTTTACTCTTTATCCATATCAAGCAGGCGAAACAGTGATCATGCGTAAGGCACACCCTTGTGGCTCACGAGAATGGAAGGTTGTGCGTGCAGGTGCGGAAGTGACACTCACCTGCTTGGGCTGCGGGCATCTGCTTCGCATGAAGCGCCGGGATCTGGAGAAAGCAACAAAAGAAGTGAAGCCTGAGGCTGCGACAGACGTTGACCCAAAGGCATAAAGGAAGGCAAGTATGCAAGAGCAGACGCTGGCAAAATTGAAACAAATCAAAGCTCGTTATGACGAACTTCAAACGGAGATGGCAAGCCCTGAGGTTTTGCGTGACCAGGAGAAGTATCTCAAGATTGTGAAAGAGGCAGCCGATCTGACTGACCTCGTAGAAACATTTGCGCAATATGAGGAGTGTCAGGCGGCTTTGGCCGAAAATAAAGCACTTCTCGAGGAAACACCCTCCTCTGAGAATGAACTTGTGCAGCTGATCAAAGAAGAAATCGCATCTCACACCGAGGAGGGGGAGAAATTGGAACAGAACCTCCTTTCTCTCCTGCAGCCTAAGGATCCGCGTGATGAACGTGATGTGATCATGGAAATCAGAGGTGGTGCCGGCGGGGAAGAAGCGGCGCTATTCGCGGCAGATCTGTTTGAAATGTACCAGGCTTATGCGGAACGTAAGGGCTTCTCATTTGATCTGGTTGATGCCAATGAAACCGAGATTGGCGGCTACAAGGGTGTAACGTTTATTCTGTCGGGCAAAGGCGCCTTTAGCCACATGAAATATGAGCGCGGGGTGCATCGAGTGCAGCGTGTTCCGGTAACTGAATCTGGGGGACGCATCCATACGTCGACGGTGACGGTTGCGGTGATGCCGGAAGTGGATGAGGTGGATCTGGAGATTAATCCAGCGGATCTGCAAATTGATACCTATCGTGCGTCGGGTGCCGGTGGGCAGCATGTTAACAAAACGTCATCGGCGATCCGCATTACCCACCTGCCGACCGGGGTTGTGGTTACGTGTCAGGACCAGCGTTCACAGCATAAAAATAAGGATAAAGCGATGAGCGTTTTGCGTGCGAGACTTTTGGAAATGGAGGAGGAGAAACGTTCTTCCGCGATTGCCGGGGAGCGCAAAGCCCAAGTCGGCACCGGCGAACGAAGCGAAAGAATCCGCACCTACAACTTCCCACAAGGCCGCGTGACGGATCACCGAATTGGTCTGACGCTTTACAAACTGGAGGAAATTCTGGGCGGCGACTTGGATCCTCTGGTTGACGCGCTCACTGCGGCAGAGAGGACGTCGCAGCTGGCGTCGGGCGTGACTGGGGATGATGATGAATGATTAGGGATGATGATTGGGGATGTTGCATTGGGGACGACGAATGATGAATTGGGGATGATGATTGATGACTGGGAATGGTGAATTGCGGATGATGATGCATGAGGATGAATGAGGATGAATGAGGATGTTGCTGAATGAAAACCGTTGTCATCAAGGTTGATCCACAGAATCCGGATTCTGCACTCATGAAGCCCGCGGCAGACTCGCTGCTGCGAGGTGGCGTGGTGTGCTTTCCAACGGAAACCGTTTATGGTCTAGGCGCGGTTTGGGATGATGAGGCGGCGGTGGCTCGAATTTATGCCGTCAAGGGACGCCCCCAAGATAATCCGTTGATCGTTCATGAGTCATCCATTGAGCGTATGAAAACCTATTTCGCTAACTGGGATGAGGTGGCGTCGGTTTTGACAGCTGCATTTTGTCCCGGTCCATTCACGTTAATTATGGAACATCGACCGGAGATTACCTCGGCTGTCACAGCAGTCACTGCCGGCTTGCCGACAATCGGAGTCAGGATTCCGGGAAATGCCACAGCCCAGCGCCTGATCGAAATGGCCGGCACCGGAATCGCCGCACCTTCAGCAAACATCAGCGGGAGACCTTCGCCAACAACAGGAGAGGATGCGCTGGAAGATTTGGACGGACTCGTGCCTTATCTGATTGATGCGGGTCCTTGTTCTGTTGGCGTCGAATCAACCATTGTGTCTTGGGTTGACGGGAAACTTGAGCTCCTTCGTCCGGGCGGAATTAGTGCGGAGGCGATCCGCAAAACCCTCGAGGCAAATCATCTGGCGGTTGACCTTCAGATTCCTTCGCCTTCTGATCATGAGGCGCCGCGTGCGCCGGGTATGAAATATCGCCACTATGCTCCACGTGCCCGAGTTCACATTTTGTCCGGGAGCGATGCAGAGTCGAAGACTAAATTTTTGGCCAAAGCCGCCTCCCAACACATCCTCGGCACTTATCCGGCATTCTACATTTCCGAATCTTTTCGTCAGGAAGCGGAAAATATCTTGGCTGATTCGGGCCTTGTTTACGAAATAATCACCTTTGCGCAGGATCAGAGTCACAAAGATGCAGCGCGGGGTCTGTTTGCTGCGTTTCGTGCGTTTGATCGACTTCATGTCACAGACATTTGGGCGGAAGAACAACCATTAGGTTCTTACGGTGCCGCATACATGAATCGTTTAGCAAAAGCCAGCGGCACCCAAGAGTTGACTACATAAGATTTGACTACATAAGTTTAAATTTAAACATATGTAGTGAGTTCGTTGCTATCGGAGCGGTATTGGCGGCGAATGGTTCCTGAATTTGTTCTTGGGAGCTTGAATGTTTGAGGTCTTATTTCCAAGTTGGTCCGGATCGAGAAACTTGCGACACTTAATTCGGTAAACTCAGGATTTTGAGAGGTTTTCCTATTGTTGGTATGCTCAAACTAAACAGCATTAGCGTTGAGGTCAGTATTCATTCAATAATTTCCACCTTCGGGTCAGTAATCATTCACCTGACGATTAAACAAGCTTTAAGGTCGTCTCTGAAAAATTTCTGATGTCGCAAGTTTCCGGATCCTTGCCAGTTTGAAAAGACCTTTTTGCTTTGATGGTGTGGGAGAGGGGCCTCAATGGTTAAATTCAGAGAATATTCACAGAGGGAATAATATTCAATGAGAATTTGCTACAAGAGCTTAATTTCACTTAATTTCGTGAGATTTTCGTCTCAAAGCATTTGACGTTTCGCTAAGATTTTTGTTAGACTGTGCGGGCTGCAAAGATCTTTACTGCAGCTATCCTTACTCTGCGGTTCTTTATAGATGGAGAACCAGAAGGCAGAGTCGCGAGTCCAGAAGGAGGTGAAATTACCATGGCAAGAAAGTATGAATTAATGTATGTACTCTCACCGGTCGTTGGTGCAGAAGGTTTGACTGAGCTTCATGAGAAGATTAAGTCGATCGTCGAAACGGATGGCACGATTGAGTCAGTTGACCATTGGGGCATGAAGCGTTTAGCTTACCCGATTGAAGACCAGACTGAGGGGGATTATTCTGTTGTTCTGTTTAGTGCAGAACCGGATGCTCCGGAAGAAATTCAACGTATACTTAAGATTACCGAAGGCGTCATGCGCTACATGATTATTTCGGTGGAAGAGTAAACAAAAGTACGAAATACATTGTAAACAGTAGTTTACAGAAAGGCAGACAGCATGAATAAGGCAATTCTTATGGGCAGACTCACGGCAGAACCCGAGCTTAAGAGCACGAATAATGGCGTTAGTGTCTGTACCTTTACCATCGCAGTCGACAGACGATTCAAGAACCAGGCGGGCGAGAGAGAAGCAGATTTTATTCCGATCGTGACCTGGAGACAGACTGCAGAGTTTGTTTCGAAATATTTCCATAAAGGTTCAAGGATTGCTTTAGTCGGTTCAATTCAAGTTCGTTCCTGGCAAGATAAAGAAGGTGCCCGTCGCTATTCAACTGAAGTTGTGGCTGATGAGGTCTACTTTGCTGACAGTAAGTCCTCCGGGACGCAATCCGGCTCCAGCAGCCAGTCACAGGATTACTCCAGGAATCAGAGCGGAAACACGTATAGCCCGAAACAACCGGCCCGGAATGAGAACAATTTCAATCAGCCTTCTGATGGCTTTTTCGAAGCACCGGACGATGATACTTCGCTGCCTTTCGACCTATAATTTTGAAAGGAGTCCCAGACTATGGCAGAACCAAGAAGCGCCTCCCGTTTCCAGGGTGGTAACCGCAGAAGACCCCGCCGTAAGGTGTGTGCTTTCTGTGCAGATCATATTGAGGCAATTGATTACAAGGATCCTGTTCGCTTGCGTAAATTTATCGCAGAGAATGGCAAGATCCTTCCTAAGCGCATGACCGGTACTTGTGCCCGTCATCAGCGTATGCTGACAACAGCAATTAAGAGAGCCAGACACGTAGCAATTCTTCCGTTTTCGGAAGATTAAGTTTTCCGGAAGATTTAGTTGGCTAAATCTTTTGTGCGAAACCAAACCTGCCTTCGCCGGCAGGTTTTTTAAATTGGCTTGTTCTAATTGGTTTTATAAGACGTTATAAGACCGTCAACTACATTATTGGTTATAATGACGTAAATGATTGTAGTTATTATAATGACGTAAATGATTGAGCTTGTTCCAATCCCCTGAGAAGAGAGGTATCGATATGAAAGTTGTATTACTGGAAGATGTGAAGAAACTTGGTAAGAAGAATGATGTGGTTGAGGTTAGCGATGGCTATGCGAGAAACTTCTTGTTTAAACAGAATTTGGCCGTTGAGGCAACTGGTGGAAATTTAAACGAAATCAAGCAGAAGCAGGGTGCTCGCAAGGCTAGAGAAGAGCGCGAGCTTCAGGAAGCGAAGGATTTGGCGAAGACCATTGACAAGAAGACTTTCGTGATTCGTAAGAAAACCGGTGAAGGTGGCAGACTGTACGGTACATTAACGGCAATGGATGTGGCGGATGCTTTGGCTGAAGCTGGATATACTGTTGATAAAAGAAATATTACATTGAAGACTAATTTGAAGAATGTCGGCAGTACGGATGTTCACCTGAAATTGCATAATGAGGTCAGCTGCGAAATTACCGTCACGGTGGAGTCTCTGTAGTTTTGTCGGGACCACGAACTCCGGAAATGATGTGATTACCGGCAACGATGCGACTTGCGAAGGCAAGATGACCTTGCAAGCAACCGTGGGAGTGGGATGGGCGGCTTTGGCCAAAGACCAAGGAATCAGAGAACTCGAGTCGTTGAAGAACTGAGTCGAAGACAAGAACGAAAATTAGCAACTAAGGATAAAGTGATGGCCGAAAACGCGCAGAATAAAAACTTGTTTATGAAAGTTCCGCCGCAAAATATTGATGCGGAGCAGTCCCTTCTTGGCGGTGCTCTCCTGTCGGAGAAGGCCAGAACCGAGATGGGTGGGCTGGAGAAGTCTGATTTTTATGATCAAGCGAACGGCTTGATTTATGATGCCATTCGGCAGCTGATGGCGCAGGGGAAGCCGGTTGATATTCTGAGCACGGCCGACCATCTGGAACATCGGGGGCAGCTTCATGTGGTCGGTGGATTGGCGTATTTGACTTCCCTGGCTGATAAGAATCTTTACCTGAATAATATCCCGGAATATGTGGAAATGATTCGCGAGAAGAGTCTTTTGCGTAAGATTCTGGAATTCTCGCAAACGCTCACAGATGCTTGTTATGCGGGGCAGCAGACGTCGGATGACCTCTTGGGTCTGATGGCGGAGCGCCTGATGAATTTGCGTGGGAGCTTGGATCGCCAGGCGCTGGTGCCGATGCATCAGATTCTCAATGTTACGATTCAGGAATTGTCGAAGACGGACAGCGATAAACTGGCGATCGATTCAGGTTTCCCTTCGCTGAATCGTCTTCTGGGCAAATTGCGCCGCCAAACGCTCAATATTATTGCGGCTCGCCCGGCGATGGGGAAGTCAGCCTTCGCCCTTAATATTGCGCTTAATGTGGCACTTCGCAAAAATGTTGTTGCCGTGTTTAGCTTGGAAATGTCCCAAAGTGAAGTAGGCCTCCGATTCTTAAGCTCCGCCTCGACTGTGAAAACGCAGGAGATTAAGGAGAATTTGCAAAAACGTGACATGAAACAGTTGACGGCTGCGATTCAGGCTTTGGTGGAAAGTCAGCTCTATATTGATGATTCGGCTGCTACGTCACCGGCCGATATCCGCGCCAAATGCCGCCGGCTCTACGCAGAGAAAGGTCGACTGGACCTTGTTGTTATTGACTACTTGCAGCTCATGACTGCCGACGGCAAGCCACAGAATCGTCAGCAGGAGATTTCGGAGATTTCGCGAGCTTTGAAGATTTTGGCCAAAGACCTAAACGTCCCGGTCATCGCCCTATCCCAGCTCAGCCGAAATGTTGAGTCGCGTGAAAATAAGAGGCCGATGCTCTCGGATCTTCGTGAGTCAGGCTCAATAGAGCAAGATGCGGACGCGGTTATGTTTCTTTATCGTGAATCTTATTACAATAATGAGGGCCCGCAATCTTCGCCGGAACAAGCGGAATTAATTGTTGCGAAGAACCGCGCCGGCGAGACGGGGACGATCACCTTGAACTGGTTCCCGAATATCACGACCTTCCGCGAGCAAGAATATTACGGCAGTAGGGAAGCACCTCCTGAAACATCATATAATCCCGAGGATCAGGTCGGCGCGGACTATCTGCCCTTCTGAGCGGAGGATTAAGGTGAGTCTGGCTAAGAATCCTCTCTATCAAAAGTTCGCCTCTACGATGGCTAGACTTGCTCCGGCTCCCGGTGGGGCGATCATTATTGGCTTGTCCGGTGGACTTGATTCGGTTTGTTTGTTCCATTTTTTGCTGCAATTTGTCAGGACGCACGAGTGGCAGCATGATCAGACACAGGAGCTGACACATGAGCTGACTCATGAGTTGACGCTCATTGCTCACCACCAACAGCACCTGATTCGGGGTGAAGAATCCCTCGCTGATCAGCGCTTTGTTGAGGAACTTTGCCGGGAAAATGGAGTGCGGCTGTACGTGTCAGAGGATGATGTTCCGGCTTTGGCCAAAGCCCAAAACCTCGAAGATACTGCCCGGAAGGTTCGTCATGCGAATTGGCTTCTCTTGGCGGATCAACTCTCTCTTCAGTTCACCGATGTCAAAATTGCGACCGCCCATCATGCGGATGATCAAGCGGAGACGCTCTTGCTGCATCTTGAGCGGGGAACGGGCCTCAAGGGTCTGGGGGGGATGAAGGAGGCGGACGGCCGTTATATTCGCCCACTGCTGGGTTTCACCCGCGAGGAGCTCTTGGCTTGTGCTGCGGAAGAAGGGTGGCTCTGGCGGGAAGACAGTACGAATCAGATCACGGATTATCGCCGAAATTTCCTGCGAAATCAGGTTTTGCCACTCTGGCAGTCCCAAGCGGATCCGGGGCTCACGGCTAGGATCGCTTCAGGCAGCCGTAAAATTCGTGAAGTGGAAGAACTGGTGGGCCGTTTGGTGGACGAATGTGTTGAAACTTTACGCGTGTACCCTGGTGAGATTTTTTATCCTGCATCCTTGCATTATTATTCGTGCCGGCAATTTGCGAAGCTAGACCCTGCCCTGCAACCACTCGTCATGCGCCAACTCGCGGCGAATGCGGGACTGATGACTGATCTGGAAGAAGTGCACACCTTGGATATGGTCCATCTGGTTCCTGAAGGTACCGGTGAGAAGCAGCTTCACCTGCCGCACGATTACAGGTTCTTCCGCAATCGGGACTATTTCTGGTTTGAAGAAGAACGTACAGATTATGCTTCTGCTTCTGCTTCTGCTTCTGTTGTTGCTTCTGCTGCTGCCGCTTCAACTGCTTCTGCGCAAATTCCGCTTGCGAACCTTGCGTGGGCGAACGATCTTGAAATCCCTTTGACGTTAGACTCACAGGGTGTAGCGAACCTACCTGACTCTACTTGGAAAGTTCTGGTTCTCACATCTTCCGAGGACACAGGGCTCCCCGCTGCCTTACAAGGGGCGACATTTCGCACCGCCCGGACAGGTGACTATTTCTATAATCGAAATGGCCGGCGAGTGAGTTTGAAAGATTGGTTCACCGCGCACGCCGTCCCTCATCATATCCGAAAACATGCCTGGGTTTTGGCCAAAGAACAAGAAATCCTCTCCAGCCCCTTAATTCATGATGAATCTGTAAACATGGCGCTAAAGGCAGGAACCGCAACAGATGGAGCCCGTCTTATGTGGTATAATTCCCGGAAATAAGCGTTAGTACAAGGAGCAGTTATGGGGCTTTATGTAAGCGATATTATGATCTCCAGGGAGGAGATCGATGCCATGTGCAAGAGACTTGGCGCTGAGATCACGAGAGATTACCAGGGTAAGGAATTATTGCTGGTAGCCGTGCTCAGAGGAGCATTTGTTTTTATGGCTGACTTGATACGGCATATCGATTTGCCGTGTCGTGTTGATTTTATGAAGGTATCCAGTTATCAGGACGGTACACAGAGCACCGGCGAAGTGAAGATTGTTCAAGATCTTGACGAGAACATTTCCGGCCGTGACGTGATTATCGTCGAAGATATTATTGACTCCGGACAGACGCTTTATAAATTGAAACAAGTTCTAGAAACACGTAATCCCAACAGTCTGACGATCTGTGCGGCATTTGATAAACCGGACAGACGCAAGGCAGACATAGAAGTGAAGTATATTGGTAAACAAATTCCTGATGAATTTATTGTCGGCTACGGTCTGGATTACGCCGGTTTATACCGTAACCTTCCGGATATATGCTACATGGCAGATGACGGAATGGAGTAATTTTTCCACAATAACCTAACCCTTGATCCTACTCATAAGGAGATGAAATGAGCAAACAACAGAGACGACCGGGTGGCCTGTCATTTTACCTTTTTCTATTAATTGCGGTAGTATTTATCGCGCTCTTCTTCAACCAGAACCAAACAGGGCCTAATCTCAGCTATTCAGAACTCTTGCAGCAAATTCATGTTGGCAATGTTTCTGAAGCCAGTGTGATTGGCAACACGCTTGAGGTTACCTTCAAGAATCCGGTTCAACAGAGCACAACAGCATCCAAGCAGATTTCCCCCTATTGGATGACCGATTTACTGAATGAACTCAAGACCGCGGAGCAATCGACAGATCTGAAGTTCGATTATCAAGAACCGGTCGATTTCAGTATGTGGTTGAATCTGATCATGCTGATCCTGATGTTCGGCGCGATGGCTTTCTTCATTTGGACGATGTTCTCGCGTCAGGGCGGCGAAGGCAAGGGTGCGATGAATTTCGGCCGCAGCCGAGCGAAGATCGCGGATCCGTCGAAAAATACCATAACCTTTAAGGATGTAGCCGGCGCCGATGAAGAGAAGGAGGAGCTGCAGGAAGTTGTCGAGTTCCTCAAGAACCCTCAGAAATACGAGAAGCTCGGTGCAAAGATTCCCCGCGGTATCCTTTTAGTCGGCCCTCCCGGAACCGGTAAGACTTTGTTGGCCAAAGCCGTAGCAGGCGAGGCCGGCGTTCCTTTTTACTCGATCAGCGGCTCGGATTTCGTGGAGATGTACGTAGGTGTCGGCGCTTCACGTGTCCGTGACCTCTTTGCCACCGCGAAGAAGAACGCGCCGTCAATCATTTTTATTGACGAGATCGACGCAGTGGGTCGCCAACGCGGTACAGGACTCGGCGGTTCCCACGACGAGCGCGAACAGACCTTGAACCAGCTATTAGTAGAAATGGACGGCTTTGGCCCTAATGAAGAAGCGATCATCATCGCTGCCACCAACCGCGCCGATATCCTCGACCCTGCCCTGTTAAGACCCGGCCGTTTCGACCGCCGCATTATGGTACAGCGCCCGGATATAAAGGGTCGAGCGGAAATTCTTCGTGTCCACGCCAGAAATAAGCCGCTAGATAAAGATGTTGATTTGCGCGAGATTGCCCGCGTTACCCCTGGCTTCACCGGTGCGGATCTGGCCAACCTCTTGAATGAGGCCGCCTTATTAGCAGCCAGAAACGGTCAGAAGACCATTACCTATGAGAACATTTCAGAATCCGTGTTTAAGGTGATGTTAGGCCCTGAGAAGAAGAGCCGTGTTATCAGCGACAAGGAACGTATGCTTACGGCTTATCACGAAGCGGGTCATGCCCTCGTGCTGCGTACGGTTTCGCAGACCGACCGCGTCGAGCGTGTATCCATCATTCCTGCAGGTGGCGCCGGCGGATATACGGCGCATAAACCGCATGAGGATGTCTATTTCATGACTTACTCCCAGTTGGTTTCTGAAATTGAGATTGCCCTGGGTGGTCGTGCAGCAGAAGAAATCAAGTTTGGTGAAGTCAGTACGGGTGCTTCTTCTGACTTGGAGAGCCTCAACTCGACAGCCCGTGACATGATTGTTAAATACGGTATGAGTAAATCCATGCCGAATCTGGTGTTCGGGAACAGCGGTGGCGACGAGGTCTTCTTGGGTCGTGACTATGGCCATGTGAAGAACTATTCTGACGAAGTTGCTGAGAAGATCGATGAAGAAGTTGCCCGCATTGTTGATGACGCCTACGAGCATGTTCTGTCCATCCTTCGTGAGAAGAACGACGCTCTGGAAGCGATTGCGGATGAGCTCTTGCTGAATGAGAAAATCGAAGGCGATGTCTTCGAGAAGATCTACTTGGCTCATACAACACCGGAGCAAAGAGCAGGCGATGCCGAGAACCGTGGCAGAAATGAAGTCTTCGGTTTCCGCAAAGCGGAGAAGGAATTCAACCAGCCCATGGCTGCCGACAGTGATTCTCTGGTCTCCAGTACTGTGAAACCCGCCTTTTCCCAAGGAAAGCCTGGAGATGCAGGTGAGGGAAGAGGCGAATCATCGGACAAACCGGCAAAAGAAACGGAACCCGAATTGCCGGAGCAATTCCGTCCTCTGGCAGGCCAAGTGGACGAGGAGGATTCTTCAGCGGAAGATGCCTCCAAACCCAGCTCAAATGGCGACTCTGCCGAAGATTCAGAAGAACGCATTGACCGCTGAGTGTAGGGTAGTCCCGTAAGGGTAGAGGCCTAGCTAGAGAGACCCAGCTAGGCAGAAAATTTATAAGTCTAACAAAGAGAGCAGCCAAGTTCCCCGGGCTGCTCTTTTTCTCTTTATGGTCTAGTCAAGAAGTTTCTACGAGACGTTGTCAACCGAGACGTTGTCAGCCAGAAGCTGTGCTTTTAGGGATAGTTCGGCGGCTAGTAGTGCGTGCTCCTGCGTCATTGCCGTTTCGGTGCGATCAATACAATCACGAATAAACCGGGTAAAGAAAGGGAAACCAACTTGTCCGGTGGCATCAATTTTGAATTCACCCTTTTGGTTGGCCCAATACACCATATTTTCACGTTTTTGATCAGCTGCCAGATCAACGTATTTTCGTAGTTCAATGTAGCCGTTTGTGCCCAAAATAAATGTGCGTCCATCGCCCCAGTTGCGCAGGCCGTCCGGAGTGAACCAATCCACTCGAAAATATCCGGTAGCCCCATTTGATGCGGTAACTGTGCATTCACCAAAATCTTCGAACTCCGGGTGCTTGGGATGGTCATAGTTGCATTTATGAGCAAAGGTTATGTTGGCGTCTTCTGCACCGGTAAAATGTAGAAACTGTTCCAGCTGGTGGCTTCCTATGTCGCAAAGTATACCACCATACCTAGATTTTTCGTAGAACCAGTCCGGGCGGTCGTTTCCCAGTCTATGGGGGCCAAAGCCCTCTATATGCAGAACTTGCCCGATTTCGCCCCGACGAATTAACTGATCAGCATACGTTGCAGCCTCGCTATGCAATCGTTCAGAATAATAGACCATATATTTTCGGCCAGTTTCCTTCACCGCACTACGGACTGCAGCAAGCTGATCTAGAGTGGTCATCGGAGGCTTATCGACAAAATAGTCCTTGCCTGCTCGCATGACCTGTAGACCCAGTGAACAGCGATCATTTGGAATCGAGGCGCCGGCTATTACTCTGATGTCAGGATCGTCCAATAGTGCATTTAGATTGGATGCGGCTTGTGCCTGTGGAAAAACATTCCGGAAGTCTGATATTTTTTGAGAGTCATCATCCCACACGCCCACTAACTCCGCTCCGGCGTCCAGTAAGCCTTTCACCATACCGTAAATATGTCCGTGAGCTAAACCTGCGACAGCAAACTTTAATTCTCCCGGTAGTACTACAGGTTCAGGCTGCGTATTTTGATCCGGTTTCATCTTGTAGTCTCTCCTTTACTTTTGGCGAGGTGTGAACAGAACTTATGGCGAGGTGTGGACAAGATTTCATAACATCAGCGCGAAGATTCCGCCCTGTACACTGCGAGCAATAAAGGCCTCATAACGTCCGGTCTTAGAGTCATACCAATCGGAGAATGGGACGCGGGATGTCGTTTCCTGCAGTACTTTAGCAATTGGTGAGATCAAAGCTGTGCGAATAGAAGCATCATTCGACATGCGAGCGATCCAGCAGATCCAGTCCGATTTTGTATAGTCGGCTCGAGAATCCAGGGGTAGACCATATGTGTTGATTCGTGATAAATAGCTTGAAATTTCTGCCTTGTAAAAGTCCTGAGGCATCAGATCCAGGTTCAACACAAGATCCCACAGTAAATTGTATTTCATGCTCCAACCTATACCGTCGAGAGTCAGGGGAGTATTTCCTTTATCTCCAATCTTGCTGAGAAGAAGGGACGCCATCGCCTTTGCCTTCTCAGCATATGTGTCATCGGCTGTCAGGCGTGCATAGCAGGCGACTCCGACCATGGCTTTGGCGGCTAGGTTGACATTGTGGGCTAAATGCCCTGCAAAATCGTCAGTACAAAGCTGCTCTGCGGGGTCTTCACCATATTCTACAAGGTACTGTACCCAGGTATCCAGCAACGGGCGGTACTGATTAGCCAAAGAGGGGTTTGCACCATAAGTACGGGCGGCTTCCAGCATGATCAGCATATTTCCACATTCTTCTAATGGCATTTGGTAACGAGTGTCCCATACTTTGGTTCCGGCCGGATATAAGTAATAGGGGGGATAGCTCTGGCCGGGACTGACGTGAGTCATCGAGGCATAGACCTGACCTGTTGCCAGAGGATAGCGTCCCACATCGTGTGGGGCAAAATTCTCCGTCCATACCGGCATTGAAGCGAATTCCAAAACCGGCCGACACATTGCATTCACAAGCTCAGGGCAATATTTTAAGAAGAGTGGAATCGATGGATAACTTACATCAACGGTCCCGATACAGCCATTAGAGTCGTTTTCTTTTGAAAGGAAGGCCATTTCGCCGGCAGGAGTAGCGATAAGCTTGTGGGCGGCAAAAGTTTGACGCCAGGCTGCGTTCACAAGTCTTACGTAATCTTCGCCGGCAGCCTCGCGGGCATCCGTTGCTATGTGGTCGTCTAACTCGGCACATTGACTAAGTATTGCGTCAAAATGCACATGTGCGAAGTCAATCGCATCAGTGATCTTCCTGCCATCACGGCGGTACCAAGGTTTGCATAGATCACCGAAGTAGTTGATTGAAGCGATGTCATCATACGAAACAACGATACGTGCCGGGGGGCCACCCAACGTGAGAGGCGAGCAGGTCTGTAGGCCATTGCCCACAAGTGCGGTCTCGGCATCAGAACTAAGGTACAGATAGCCCCAGTCGATTGTCGAATGGTCAGCAGAGTGACTCAGCGGCTTCTGGGTAGCCTGTCCACACCAAGCGGTGTTTTTACCATTTAGCACAAAAGATCCCCCTGACATAGCTGGACGGATATTTCCGTCGTAGCACAGGCGGTCAGAGAGATGAAACTTTACCTGAACCTCATGATCGGCGCCATCTAGAGAAACTGCGGCTAAGGTTATCAGGGTAACGGGCATGCTTACCAAATCTAAATCCTGCGGCAGAAATGGCGCAACGAAACAAGTCTCCAGTCGCACACCAGCAAACTCACTGGTAAAGTAAGTCCTGGTAGCAGTTACCCTAAGCTCGGTCATTCTTGCTTCGGGCTCAGGTCCTGTACCTATAAACCGGGTCGTTTCACCATCCACAGTGAGTAAACCGCTGATCGGTTTAGCAGGTCCGCTCCAGTGGCAGGCATCCGTTTGAGTCATTGTATCAGCGGGCATCCAAATGGAAAGGTACGGGTCGGATGTCAGCAATGGGACTGCAGGGAGTCGATCAATATGAAACATAAAATATTTCTCCTTGTACTTTGTTGATGAGAATTAAGCCTTCAAGCCCTGGATGGAGATCCCCTCTACCAGACTTTTCTGGAAGAAGAAGAAGATAATCAGGATCGGCACGAGTGAGGCAGCTGACATGGCAAAAGTAGCGCCGAAGTCCGCCATAGAACTATCGTTGAACAACTTCAATGCGTAGGCTACGGTGTAGGTATGCGGTTTGTTAAGGTAAAGCAAAGCACCCATGAAATCTTCCCAGCTAGACATGAATGTCAGCACACCAACGGCTACCATTGAAGGAACAATCATGGGGGCCACAATACGGAAGAACACCCCATACCAGCTACAACCGTCGATTTTGGCCGCTTCGTCCATATCACGAGGAATGCCACGAATAAACTGCATTATGAGGAAGACATTAAACCCACTGGCAAAAAAAGAAGGAATAATCATGGGAAGATAAGTACCTACCCAACCCATCTTGTTGAAAAGTACGAAGCGAGGGATCATCATGACCTGGCCAGGCAGCATCATCGTGATGATCATCAGCACGAACCAGAAGTTCCGACCTTTAAATTGAATGCGTGCAAGACCAAATGCGACAAGTGTAGAGGAGATCACCATGCCCACTGAAGAAGAAAGGGCCACCAAAAGAGAATTCGAAAAAAATGTTTTGAATGTATAACCGCCAAACCCTTTCCAGCCATTAATGTAATTCTCTAGTGTAAAGTTTTCGGGAAATAACGAAGTAGCTGTAGAGAAAATATCACCGTTAGGTTTAAAAGAGGAAGCGACTAGCCACAGAACCGGGTATAGCATAATGAAGCTGGCGACAATCATCAGAGCATGGTAGATAAAGGTTCCCATTCTGCGCTGTGCTGAAGTACTAAGTGTGTTCGCTTTAATCATCTTACATTACCTTCCTTCCGATTCGTAATAGACCCATGCGTTAGAAGAGCGGAAAATCAGAGCTGTGAAGAAGCCGATTATTAGCAGCATGAACCACGCCATAGCACTTCCGTACCCCATCTCGAATTGATTAAAAGCTTTGTTGTACAGATGAACGCCGTAGTATAGTGTGGTGTTCAAGGGTTTACCATTTGTGATCAGGTAACTGGAGTTGAACGCTTGAAAAGCGCCGATCACTTGGTTTATGAGGTTAAACAAGATGATTGGAGTCAATAGGGGAAGCGTAATCGAAAAGAAACGACGCACAGGGCCAGCTCCGTCCACGATGGCTGCTTCATAATAGCTTGAAGGGATATTTTTGATGGCCGCCAGAAAAATCAGCATTGAGGAACCGAACTGCCAGACTCCCAACGCAATAAGCGTCCCCAGAGCTGTGTCGGGATTGCCAAGCCATGCCGTGTTATCCGGAAGACCAATAAAACCCAAGATTTGATTAATGACTCCTCTTGGAGAAAACAGTTGCTTCCAGAGAAGGGCTATGGCAACGCTCCCACCCATTAACGATGGGATGTAAAACGCGGCGCGGTAGAAACTGGTCACGCGAGTCGCTCGAGAAAGAATCATGGCTACCAACAAGGCAACGGCCAGTTTGATGGGGACTTGGATGAGAGCAAACTTGAAGGTTACTTTGAAAGATACCCAGAACAGCTTGTCTTCAAAGAACATTTCTTTGAAGTTTGCTAGTCCAACCCATTTAGGGTCAGACAAGACGTTATATTCCGTAAATGCAAGATAAAGTGAGGTGAAGAACGGAATGGCGGTGAATACAATAAAACCGATAATAAAGGGAAGGATAAACAAGTATCCAGCCACATTATCCCAATTCAAAAAAGTGTTGAATTTACGTATGAGACTGGTGGAATTTTTCATGACATTAGCTCCTATCTCAGAATACATGGAGACTTTAAGAAGCGCGCCGAAGAAGCTCCCTCCGGCGCGTCAGGGTAAAGTGTTTTGGACACCTGTCAGCAGTTTTACGAACATTGCAATTCAGGTTGATGAAGTTTAGGCGCCCATCTTTAGAAACGTTACTCCGATGCTAAAATTGCATTTGCTTCATCCATAAACTGACGAGCAGCCGAATCCAGATCAGTAATCTCACCGTAGCGAACTTGATCGGAGTACTGAGCTAAAAGATCGGAAATTTTACTATGAGCAGCAGGATCCGGATTCATGAGTGGTGAAGCCATATCCGGCTGGCTAACATAATCGATGAATTCTACTACTTCCTTGCCGACGTCATTGAGAGTCGGAGCGACATACTCGCGCATCTTTGAGGAAATAGGAACGGCGCGCTCTATGCCTACTATGTCATAGCAAGCTTCATTGTTGACAAAGAAGTCAATATAGCGGATTGCAGCATCTTTGACGTCACTGTCTGCACTCACAGACCAGAACATTGCGGGTTTTAGATAGGTAGAAGAAGCAGTAGCGTCATCACGGTTAGGGATCATGACCATACTGATATCCTTGCCCGTTGCTTCACGGTACGCTTGAAGTTCATTAGAGTTTTGATAGCGGCTCCAAGCATCTGCCACCATGGAATCAAAGGCGGTGGTGGCAGTCTCTTCGCCAATCATCATGCCCCAGCCTTCATTTTGAGATTGTACGGCCAAATCCCACATATCCACAATGTATTTTGGATCTTCAAAGCCTAACGCTGAAGCGTCTTCGTTGTAAAGGTTTAAGCCGTAGTTCCGTACGATAAAGCGTAGGTTGTCGGCAGAGCAACTGGTTACAAACGTGTCACGCAAGCCAGTTTCCTCAAATACTTTTTTGGAGATTTCAATGTACTGAGACATCGTCGGATTCATTGGCAGGCTTAAGCCCATCTCGTCCAAAATGTCTTTGCGATATAACATTACAGGCGCATTTGTGCCGGTAGAGATTGCATAAACTTTTCCATCCACTGTGCCGGAATCCAAGATATTTTGGTCCACGTTACTCATATCGAGACTGCCGTTTTCAATGTAGCTACTCAAATCAGCAGTGACACCGTTCTCTACATATTCAGCTAGTTTGGCATAATCCATTTGAAATACATCGGGCGTCTGTCCCCCGGCAACTTGGGCAGGAAGCTTGGTCCAGTAGCCGCCCCAGTCGGAGTAATCCATGACTACATCAATGTCTTGGTTAAGTTCTTCAAACTTTTCCAACATCTTGGTTGTCAAGTCATGGCGCGTTTGAGAACCCCACCAAAGGATGTTCAGGGTTGTCTTGCCATCAGCGCCGGATGCGGTTTCCGTGGTGGTTGTACCGGTCCCGGAATTGGCAGGGTCTTGTGTGTTACTGGTGGCAGAATTTCCGCAACTGGAAATTGCGCCGACGAGTATCACACAAGCGCACAGAGTACTGATTATTTTTTTCTTCATTTGGGAGCACCTCCATGAGATTTATATTGACCATACTATAGCGAGTATTTGACTAAATCTTAATTCAGATTTCTGATTTCTTTGTACAATTATTCGAGTTTGGTCTTGAGATTTAACCTCATTTTTTCAAAATGCCGTCAGAAATACTAAAGAGCTATTGATCAAACCTCTTGTTTTATCTGAAAATGTAGCTGCTAACATGAAGATTTATTGGGGTGGGATCGGAAACAAGTCATAGGCAGGCAATAAGAAAGCTCTTAAAAATTCTGTATCAACTATGACCTGACTGATCCGGCTGTTCATCCAGAACACGACGGTAGTTTTTTGGTGACGTACCCGTGTATTTACGGAACAATTGGCTAAAATAATGGGGGTTACCGCCCAAACCAACCTTTTCAGCAATCTCATAGCTATGCAGTGAAGGATCTGCGAACATGAGTGACTTGGCGTGCTCCATACGTAAGCTTAGCAAATAACTGCTGAACTTCTGCCCAACTGTGCGGGTGAATTCCCGTCCGATATAGTCAGCATTCATGTATACCACTTTGTCAGCCAGGTATTGCAGGGAGAGTGATTCATCAGCAAAATGGACATTCGTGTAAGTGATCATTTGATGCACGAAATCATTGCTTCGGACAGCACGCCCTTCTGCGCGCAATTGCAACAAACTACTGCTGAATAGCTCAGCCAAAGATTTGGGGTTATGTAAGGCATCGTTAATAATGTTCATGCTCCATTCAGCCTGAGTTGAACCCGAGCTGCCCATTACTACAGCAACCAGTGTTTCCTGCAGCAGACTGGGATCCTCCACCGTTTTAATAAGTTCCCCAACCTCCTTTTTGAGCTGCTCAGCATCTGCCTCGCTCTCCAGCAGGGCATTGAAGTGATCAACCAGAGACTTTATTCGCAGACGACGCTCTTCATATAGATAAAGCACCTTTTTTCTCTGCCGGTCTATGGCATGGCAAGCACGTAGTAATGCTTCTTCAATCTCTTCTTGAGAGCATGGTTTGAGCAAGTATTCGTTCACACCATATTTCAGAGCTTGTTGAGCATATTGGAAGGTATCATGTCCGGAGATGATCAGTGTTTGGAGCATAGGGTGTAACGTCATCGCTCGCTGAACCAATTCCAACCCCGTCATTCCCGGCAGGCAGATGTCCGTCAGAAGAATATCCGGCATGTCGTCGGTCATACTGTCCAAGGCTACAATGGCATTGGGACAGGAGGCGGTCAATTGAAGATCCAATCTTGCCCAATCAATCATTCTTTCCAGCCCTTCACGGATGATTGGCTCGTCATCTACTATTAGCAGTTTGTACACGGTATCCTCTTTTCATTTCATTATTCATGATTCGCTGGATGATTCGAACCTGGTATAGGGTATATGAACGATAATTTGAGTTTTCCCCTCTTCGCTGCAAACCCGTAACCCATACTGGTTGGAAAAGGCGTGTTGTATGCGCTTATGAATGTTGCGCATGCCAATGCCCAAGCCTTCAGGCTGAACTTCTCCGCTTTCCAGTTTATCAAGAATGTCTTCGTCTGTACCAGGGCCATTGTCTTGCACAGTAATGTCCACACAATTCTCTGACGTAGTCGCAAAAATGCGGATCGTGCAGATGCCCAGCATTTTTTCGGCGGCATGGTGAATTGCATTTTCTACCAGCGGCTGTATAGTCATAGCAGGAATTCGACAGGAGTGAAGGTCTTGTGGGATCTCATACTCTACCTGCAACCGTTCACCATAGCGGATTTGCTGAATGCTCAGGTAATCGCGCGTGACTTGTAAGTCCTCAGCCACAGTAATGACATCTCGTTTTTCATTCAAAGAGGAGCGTAACAACTTGCCCAAAGCATTCGTCATGATAGCGATACGCTGGTCTTCCAAATTTAGGGCTAACATATAGATAGATTCCAATGTGTTGTACAAAAAATGCGGCCGTATCTGGGCACGAAGCTGCTGAATCTGCTTTTCCTGCAGAAGGTTGCTCTGCTCCTCTTTTTCATGGTTGACTTGAGTCCATACGTGAGTCATCCAATCAAATCCGCGGTGCATGTCACCAATTTCGTCTTGACGCATTTTGTAGTGACTGTTCTGGACGGGGACTGGTTCTCCACTAATGGCAAAGTCGTCGAATTTTTGCAAAAGGTTCTGCAAATCACGAAGAATATTATCAATCAAGCCTCTGCTGACGGCCAGCATTAAAAGTATTGCAGCCAAGATGCAAAGAATGGTCACACTAATGGCTACTAGAGTCGTTGCTCGGATACCGGAATAATCTACTAATGTTACATATTTCATCCCATTGCCGGAGGTATACCTGACACAGAGCATCGGTTGACCCTCTACCATCATATAGGTATAGCCGTCTTCATTCGCACCAAGAGTCTGAACGCCCTCATCGCTGGCATATAAAGTATGGCCATTGCTATAGACGGCACTTCGCGGCATCATTCCCATCTTACCCATGCTGTTGCTGTATTGCTCCACTAGAGCAGGAAAATCTACTTCTATTAGCAAGAAGCCGAGGGTATCCAGCTCCATGTCCTCCATTTCTCGAATCTCGCGTACAAGAAACAGTCGGGAGGGATCATCTTCTTCGGTTAGCCAAACAAAACGCCCCTTGTGGTTGAGAGCTGCGGCGATCCGCTCCTCCGTCAATTCGTCGCTACCCGACGATACTTCAAAAAAGTGATTAAATGAGCTGCCTTTACTGGTTTTTAATTGAAAACTGACCGAGTTAGAAAACCATAGACTGTAATAAGCTACCCGATTGGCTACTTTCGTCTGAGCGGTAATCCAGGGAAGTGTACCCGGAGCGGCATCTTTCATGATGGATAGGTTTTCCTGAAGTGCCTTGTCTGTCAAAATGTGGTAACTGATATCCTCATAGTTCTTAAGTTCGCTTTGGATCTGTTCAGCAAATAGGGAAATCATCTGAGAGCTACTTTTATAAAGCTGTTTGTCATAAGCTCGAAGTGGGATGTTAAGAGTCAGGATAGCCACGAATCCGACTGGCAAAATTGCTATTAGAAGAATCAGCAAAAATTTAGGGCGTAAGCGCAGGTTCTGCCAAGATCGGATCAATTTCTGCATGAACTTCTTCATTTTGTTTAGCACCTTTATTAAGAATAATGAACGGGACGTGGGCTTCAACACGTGGGTTTCAATTTGAATTCTATAAGTTTTGCCCATCTTTTACGACCCTTCCACAGCTTGCTGTAAGGAAAGGCTGATTCAAAAAACAAAGTCGAAATTTTGCCAATAATCTTCGAATTTGTGAATTGTATATCCAAATGGGTATCCTATATGCTATGCACAGAGAGGTTTTATTTGGCTCGATAATTTTGTTGTATCATAACAGAAATCTTCTTTCTGTTGTTCCGCTATTTGGAAGCCTCCCTGTATCAAACATTTTTTGAAGGAAAACCCGAATGGTCAATACTTCCTGCTGAAAGCCGGAATTGACCAGTTCGAAGATTTATCGAGGTACCGACTTGCTGTTTCGTGCTATGGGAATGGCAAATTGGTAAGAAGGAGAAGAAGGAGAAGAAGGAGAAGAATCTTATGTCAAAATCAAGACCGCGCATTGTACTTGTAGGGGCGGGCGGCTACGGCAGACTATATGTAGACGCACTGACGTCAAAAGATCTAGGGGCAGATCTAATCGCGATTTGTGATATTGATCCAAATCTTGCAGAGAATGTACCACAGATACGGGAAAGGCGGATACCGATTTATCCCAACTTGGAAAGCTTCTTTATTAGAGACAGCGCTGATTTAGCGGTACTCGTATCACCTGTACATTTCCACACGGAAATGGTACTTGCCTGTCTGGAACATGGTGTGAATGTATTGTGTGAGAAACCGCTCTGCCTGACCGAAGAAGAAGCCATTGCCATGCAGACAGCCAGTAAGAAGGCAGGCAAGTTCCTTTGCGTTGGTTACCAGCTTAACTATCGCAGGGATGTACAAGCCCTCAAGCGCGACATATTGTCCGGGCGCTTCGGTGAAGCGAAGCGCATCACTGCCTACCATGGCTATCGCAGAGGCGCCGCTTACTATCGGCGCAATAATTGGGCCGGACGAATCAAAAGCCAGGGTCGGGAAGTATTTGACAGCCCCTTCACAAACGCTTGTGCACATCAATTTCAAATGTTAACCTTTTTGTTAGGGTCATCCATGTATACAGCATGTGACATCGAGAGCGTGCAGGCTGAGCTTTACCGCGCAAACCCCACGATTGAAAACTATGACATCGCAGCACTGAGGTTCCAATCGACCGGAGGACTGCCGATTCAATACTATACGGCTCACCCAATCCGCACAGAGTTTTGGGGCCCAAAAGGCGTGTTGGAATTTGACTATGCCACGATTACCTATTCACAAGAGAAACCGTTATTTCGCGTAGCGATGAAGGATGGCAGCTCATTTGATTACAGTGATGTAGAACCTGGCGGTGATATGCAGAAGCTGATTGATGCAATCCAGGCAGTGAATACCGGCGAGCAGCCGTTATGTGGCGTGGAAGCGAATCTACCGCATATCCGAGCGGTACGTATGGTGCAACAGAACCACATTACACCGGTACGTTCCGATTTGGTGGAGCAGGTTCACACGCCCTCTGACGACTTTTACTTTGTCAAAAATCTGGAGGAGACACTCGTTCACTGTGCCGAAAACCGGGCATTGCCTTCCGAACTTGGGATTCAGCTGGGCTGAGATGAATGAAGCAACAATCAGGCGAACTCTCTCTTAGTGATGGATGTAAACACCATCTTCCGATTTGCACAGCTCAACCGCAGCTTCGTGTATGCCCTCCGGCCCCAGAAATAAGAGGATATCCTCGGGAGATATTTTCTCGTCCAGCAACTCCCGTAGCTCATCCGGGCTGTTCGCCGCGTAGGCAATACGCCCGCGCGAAGTAATATCTTCCGCAAAACGTTCCGCGGACATACCCAGCGTGTCCGTCTCGCGACTGGAATAGATCTTGTAGAAAATGACTTCCTCACGATCTTCGAAGACATCGATAAACGACTCATAATGATCGTTCGCTCTGGTGTAATTCAGAATCTGACAGATTGGCCATATCTTCCTGTGCGGTATCTGATCTGCTGCTTGGAGCGTTGCGGCAATCTCCGTAGGGTGATGCGCGTAGTCTGCAATAACCGTAGCACCTTTATACGTGCCGATTTTCGTGAAGCGTCCGCCCGCGCCCTTGAATCGTAAGAGAACCGCTCTGGCAGCTTCCGGAGTGCCGCCATTCAAATGGGCACAAGCGATGGCGGCAAGTGCGTTATGGACATTGTGGATGCCCGGGATCGCAAGCTTAATATGCCTGTATAATTCATGATTGTAATAGACCGTGAATGAAGGCAGTCCGTCCTCATAGCGAAGATCTTTGAAATAAAAGGTCGGCTGAATCGGTGAATCATCTTGATATGCGCCAAAGGTAATGATATTCGGCAAACTGTGCCCCTCACGCAGTCGGGTTTCCCTTAAACGTTCCATGAAAACACCGAAGTGCTTGCTGTGGAAGGGAATAACCAGGTTTCCTTCTTCGGGCAGATCCGCGCCGAAACGTACGAAGGTATTGATAATATCGTCAATATCGCTGAAGAAATCCAGGTGATCCGCATCAATGTTGAGGATGGCGGCAGTCGTAGAGTAGAAGTTCAATAAACTATTCTTGTACTCACAAGCTTCCGAAACAAACAGACTGCTGCTGTCTCCCAGGTGAACCGTACTCTGATTGAAATCATCCAGATCAGCACCCAAATGCACCGTAGGATTAGCTCCCGATTGGATCAGGATCATTGAAGTCATAGCGGTCGTGGTTGTCTTACCATGCGTACCGGCGATGTTAATAACCGTGCGGTATGATCTCGTAATCCAACCCAGAAATTCCGCCCGGCTAATCGTTTGGATACCCAGCTGGACCGCTCTGGCGCGTTCCGGGTTCGTCTCAGGGATGGCCGCCGAATAAACGACCAGTTCCGGGTCGAAAGAATCAATATTTTCAGCCGTCTGCTCGTGGTTGATCACCGCACCCAAATCGCGCAGATTCAGTGTCTGAAAAGAACTGCGGGGATCTGAACCGCCAACGGTATAATTCATATGAAGAGAAATCTCTGCCAGACCGCACATGCTGATTCCGGCGATTCCGATAAAATAAATTTTACTTCCTTGTTTCAAATCGGCCAAAGCCTGATGTTTAACTACGCTCATAATTCACCTCACGCGTGCTATTCTAGCATGATCGGATGCGGCGCAAAACCCCTATTGTGAGATCGTAGCGCCGTCAGGATGGTATACTAGTCTTGCTCCAAACGCAGAGCCAACAGAACGTGTGTTTGGGAAGAGAAAATTGATGAGAAAGAGACATAATCATGGCGAGAGATAACAATAATCCCGGGAGAGGCTTTGGTTTCGTCCTGGGGCGCATCCTAACTGCGGTGCTCGGCCTCGCATTGGGTGCCTTCTTGTTCCTGTGGAATACACTTGGCACAATGGACTATATTGGGATAAAAGGCGTGGAGACCAACAGCACCAGCGGACTTGAGAACTATATACCGGTCAGTGACGGCGGGAAGTTGGGCAAAGTCAATTTGTCTGTTGATCCGGATTACCCGATCTTGAAAGTCGCGCAAAAAGATCCATTGGTCAGTAATATCTTGGTTTTCGGAATCGACTCGCGCGGCGAGGAAACAGCACGCGCGGACAGTATTATTATTGTTACCGTCGATCGGAGGAACAGCCAGATCAAACTGACTTCCGTCCTGCGCGATACTGAAATGAATATGAATGATGCCGATGGCACCCGTCACAAAGTGAATGCCTCCTATGCGTACGGCGGCGTGGGCATGTTAATCAATACGCTCAACTATAATCTGGATCTTGATATTCAGAAATTTGTCATGTTTGACTTCTGGAGCGCAAGCGGCTTCGTCGATGCATTGGGCGGAGTGACACTTGATATCCAAGAGAACGAAGTAGATGCCACAAACCAGGTCATGGGGGAAATGGCCTATTTAACAGGTAAAGAACCCAATTACCTGACCGCTCCCGGCGTCCAGGTACTGGACGGAAATCAGGCGATCTCTTGGGCCAGAGTGCGGAGCATCGACTCGGACTTCGGCCGCACATCGAGGCAGAGACAATTAATAGAAGCTGTCATTGATGAATTTGCCACGAGAAATGTGTTCCGACAAGCGAATTTTGCAGTGACTGTGCTCGATGAATTGGTCACCAATATGGATCGAACCGATGTGCTGGGCACCGGGGTCGGGGCTTTGGGCTCTCTCAAGTCCGTCAAACAATATTATGTTCCGCAAGACGGCATGTACGAAACCAATACGTCCAATTGGAATATGATTTATTACCCGGATGTCCAGATTCCGGCATTGCACGATTTCATCTGGGGTAAAGTAGAATAGGAAGTTGAATAGGAGTATAAAATGCTTGAAATTCAAGGCGCTGCCTATTCCGATATCGGTTTGGTCAGGCAGAAGAATGAAGATAATTTTTATTGCCAAGGGTATTTTCGCAGGGGTTATCAGTTAGCCTCCACCTATAGTAAGAGTTTCCGCTCCAGTGGGGATGTTCAGGTGTATGCGGTCTCAGACGGTATGGGTGGTATGGCCAAAGGCGAAATCGCCTCACGCATCGCCGTTTCTGAGCTGGGAGCCTTTGAACGCGAGTTAAGTAATCATAAAGAAATTCCGGCAACAGAAGCCGTGGCATCGTACTTAAACGAACGCAACGAACAAATTGTCGCCCGCAACCGCATGGCTGGTTCCGAGAATGAGGGAATGGGCGCAACAATCAGCATCTTGATCTTCGCAGAGGGTAAGGCAGTCCTGGCGAACATGGGCGATTCCGCCGTTTTCCACTGTCGTCACGGCCAACTGAAGCAGATATCCCGCGACGACAGCCACGCTGCCAGACTTCGCTCTCTGGGGTACTTAACTTCTGACGAGGCCAAGACCCACCCCATGCGCAACAGTTTGACCAATTATCTCGGCAGAGAGACCAATGGCGAGAACTTGGGCTACTTCCTTGTGCCGGATATCCAGATTGAGAACCATGATCTGTTCCTCTTGTGCAGCGATGGCATATCCGGTTTTCTTGGACGGGAAGCCATTCGTAATGTGTTAGCAGAAGAGGCCACTGTGGAGGCCAAAGCCGAAGAACTCGTCAATCTTGCGGAAGCAGCGGGGAGTTCGGACAATATTACTTTGATTTTGCTGGAGGTTATACAGCAACCAGGACTTTCCTTTGTAGCAAATACCCTAATCGAAGGCGAAGACTTGGACCGTTACCAGTCTGAAGAAGACCTTTCGCGCCTGGTAAACGACGAAACCCGGGTGGTCCCAACGTCAAGTTTGAGACAGGAACAAACGTCACGCTTGAGGCAGGAGCAAACGCCACCACCGGTAAAACGCGTGAGGACTGAGAAGGAGGCGCCTTTGGCCTTATACCCTATAGACTCCAATCAGGAGGCAGTGAATGAACCTCAACCGAAACCAAAAGCGAAAACAAAAACCAAACCTCGCCAAGGGGAAGCTGAGGTGAGCCCTGAGCAGATGGCGAATTACGAAAAGATGCGTCTGGCAGCCTTTGAACGTCAGCAAGTGAGAAAAGAAGAACAAGCTATGAAAAGAAATGAGATTCCTTCTGAACAAACCCCGGTTTCAGGAAACTACAGTAAGCCGGCCGCTCAGCCGATTACGCGCGAACAGAAACAGCAAATTTATGACAAACGCTACAGTGACGGCACGACAGAACCGGTGATTACTCAGATGGATCGTTCCGGGAGACCCCTGCAAGCGGGTTCTAACGAGCCTGTCAGAGCTCGCAAAAAAAGAGGCGGCTTGCGCCGCTTCCTCAGTTGGTTAGTCTTCTTGTTGCTGTTTGTCGCCCTAGGTTATGGGCTTGTCTGGTTAATCGTCAACGGAGCGAGCTTCTTGCCGTTCTAGTTGCGGGACCGGCGGATTGCAGATCTAGCGGAAAGCCAGGCTAGAGAAGAGCTGACTTAGAACGCAAACATCGATAGGCGAAGTTCATGGAGCTTAGGAATCTACTGATTCCCGAGTTCCATGAATTTTTGCATTTCACGATTCTTTTCCAGCATTTCCATAATCTGGCTAGTCTGATCGAGGATCCCGGAAATAGACGCTTGATGATTCAAGGCGTCGATTAATTCAGCAGTCATTGAAGACATGTCAACATCTCTGTACCATGGTGCTTGGAGTAGCTCATCGGAGTGTGCGCAGAGATTTGTGCCGTAGACTTTGTCCACAAGGCCTTCCGCATACGCCTGATCCAAGGGCTCCGTGCCGTGGGTGAGAAGAGGATAGGTGGCAATAATAATGACATGCTTGGCGCCGAGCTCTTGTTTCAGCCTCTTCGCAGTCTTCGTCACGGTCTCGGCGGAATTGATCATATCATCGATGATGATTGCAGTTCTGCCATTCAAATCATCACCCAAGAATTTATAATTAATAATAGGATTCACGCCGTCAACGGTCGTTTGACAATCTCTCTCGCGATAAAAAGCGCCCAGAGGAAGACCCAAAATTGACGTGAAATACGTGGCTCTTTGCATCCCGTTCTCGTCCGGGCTGATGATCATCAGGGAGTCGGGGTTACTGAAATTGATTTGCGGGTTATCTTCAATTAGAGCCGAAAGTAAACGGAAGCTCGTTGGGATGTTCTCAATTCCCAGAAGCGGGATGGCGTTTTCGACACGGGAGTCATGGGGGTCGAAGGTGATGATGTTATGGACACCCATATATTGCAGTTCTTTCAGAACATTCGCTGCATCAAGTGACTCCCGAGACGACCTCTGATCCTGACGCCCTTCATAGAGATAGGGCATGACGACGCTGAGATGGCGGGCTTTGGCCGAAGTAGCGAGAATGGTGCGCTTCAAATTCTGAAAGTGATCATCCGGGGAGTAGGGCACCTTCATGCCGAACATGTTGTAGGTCTCGAAGTGATTGGTGACATCACAGAAGATATAGACGTCATGACCGCGAACGGTTGATTTCAGCGTAGCCTTGCCTTCTCCGGAAGAGAAGCGGGCGATTTCATTCTTGGCCAGATAGCTGCTGCGCAAGAACCCGGGCTCTGAACTCAGGAACTGGGGATAGCGTTGAACCGTCTTTACACGGATGTTGTAGAGCTCCTCATTGACCTTGTCCACGAAGCTCTCCGTGCCGGGCAGAGCAATCAGGGCAACGGGACCATTGGTGTCCATGAAGTTTGCCCCGTCATACTTATACATGTAATAGGATTCATCGGTGAATTCGTAGGTCATGGGTTTCATTTACGCACCTCTTCTGCCTGCTTCGTTTTCTCGAGTAGTTTCGTGATCTTCGCTGTCTGGTTAACGAGCGTGGACAAAGACGAATCATGGTTAATCGCATCGATAATCAGAGCGACGAACTTGGAGCAGTCTACATCAATGAACCAGGGTGCGGCCAGTAATTCCGGCGAGCGGTACGTGAGGTTTGAGCCGAGGACGCCGTCGATCAGGCCGTCCTTATAGGCTTGGTTAAAATGATCCAGTCCGGATGTGAAGAGTGCGAAGGAGACGACGCAGAAGACTCGACGTGCGTGGCGCTCCTTCATTTCTCTTGCGATATCCAACATCGAGTCCCCACTGGAGATCATGTCGTCGACGACAATGACATCCTTACCTTCCACGTCATCACCCAGAAATTCGTGTGCGGTGATGGGATTTCTGCCATCGACAATTTGCGTATAATCGCGTCTCTTATAGAAGGTCCCGAGCGGAGCATTAAGCATCGAAGAATAATACATTGCTCGGTTAATTGCCCCTTCATCAGGGCTGATAAACATGAGATTGTCACCGTTCAGATCAAGATCGGGGATGCGGTTAGTCATAGCCTTGAGCATCTGGTAGGTTAAGGGGATGCTCTCGAAACCGGATGTCGGTGTGGAGTTTGCAACTCTGGGATCGTGCGCATCGAATGTGATGACATTTTCAACGCCCAAATTATCCAGTTCTTCCAGCATAAAAGCACAATCGAGCGATTCACGAGAACTTCTTCGGTGCTGCCTGCTCTCATAAAGGAAAGGCATAATCACATTGATGCGCCTCGCCTTGCCGCTGGCAGCCAGAATAATCCTCTTCAGATCAGCGAAATGCTCATCCGGCGTCATCGGTTTCTGTTCGCCGTAAAAAGAATAGGTGACCGAGTAATTCATCACATCACAGAGAATGAACAGGTCATGGCCTCGCACCGAATCCATTAAAAGGGCCCTGCCTTCACCGGTCTGAAAACGGTCAATTACGGCACCCAAGCGATAATCGCGCCGAAGAAAACCCGGCAGTTCTCTGTCGGATTCTGATGAATAGGCTTCTCTGCGGGTGATCAAATGTTCATTGACTCCGGTTGTAAAAGTTTCAATACCAGCCAGCGATACCAGGCCGATCGGTCCCACCGGGATCATCGGATTGTCGCCGTACTGGTCATATGCATAGTAATTTTGATCTGCGGGATGGACGTGCTTAGTCATTAATGCCTCCGTGAATTGTGAGAACGCTCCGTGCAATGGTATTATAAACGAAAGTCGCCACAGGATATACCTGCTTGTGCAGGCGGGGAGATGGGTGGGGAGGAGACCTAGGGAAATCATGGAGAATCAAGAACAATCATGGCTCTGATTAACTTTCAAAATACGCTACATTATGCAACGGCCGGAAGCCTGGATCAATGTCCTCAAGAAGGAATTCCGGAAGTTGTTCTGGCCGGACGATCCAATGTGGGGAAGTCCAGCTTGATCAACGCATTGGCTAATAAGCGCAATTTGGCCCGCGTAAGCCAGACCCCGGGGAAGACCAGATTGGTTCTCTATTTTATGGTGGATCAACAGTTTTTCTTGACGGATCTTCCTGGCTACGGCTATGCGAAAGCTTCGAAGGAGAAAATTACTGAATTCAGCCGTCTGGCTGATGACTACCTCACTTCCGACAGACCGATTGCCCTGGTTCTGGTTCTGCTGGATATTCGCCATGATCCGACAGAAGAGGATCAAATGATCATTGATTACTTGGAACATCATGAAATTCCGTATGTACTCGTGCTCAACAAAGCCGATAAATTCAGCAAGGCTCAAGCGGATCGGCAAGTTGCTTCCTTTCGCGCGAAGGGGCTCTTACCCGAAAATAAACCCTATTTCGTTGTCTCCGCCAGCGGCAAACAAGGCTTAGCGGCGCTGCAGCAAGAAATTACTCGCTATATCTGAGATTATCTGAGAATTTCCGAGACTATCCGAGATTTTTCTGACTTTTTGGTAGAAATACTTAGAATTTCTGTCAACAAGGCGCTTCCAATTGAGGGTACGATAAGGCACATAGAAAGAGGTGCCTTGTGCGACATATTCTCAATTTTCTGCAAGAATTTCTGGAAGCCAGACCGGCTCTGCTTCCGGTGCTCATCCTGCTCACCGCGGTCAGGCTTGCGATTTTGCGGCCAAGTCTTTTGATCTATCTCGCTCTACTAGCGCTGTGTCTCCTCTTCTGGTTTTGCACAAGGAAGTTCAAGTCCGGCATTCGTCTGACTTTCTCTCTGGGATTTATTTTGCTTCTGCTCTATTTCCAAGTGTATCGCGCGTATCAGACACACTTGTTTTATCTAGGCGCTCCGGTTGAACAGGGCAGCTACTTCATCAATATCCATTCCGTAAGTCGTGATTTCCTGAAGAATGAAGTGAAGGGGGTAGGGAGTCTCGCTACTGGTGAGGCCAAAGGCCTAAAACTCTACTTCAGAGGCCCCTTGGCAGCGGAAACAGAGATCTTGCCGGGTCAAGTATTTCGTGTCCACGCGAAGCCGAGGCGGCTTACGGGCAGCCGAGTACCCGGGGGCTTCGACAGCGCAGCTTGGCTGGTGAAACAGGGGGTATTCTGTCAGCTCACCTGGAGTAAGGCAAGTCAGGTGGTTCTTGTCAGCGACAGGCTTTACAGCTATCTATTGACGCGTCTGGCGATGGGGGCGAGAGCCCAATTGACGGAACAACTACTAAGTCAGACGGACAGAGAAACCGGCGCTGTGATCGCCGCGATGCTCTATGGGGATGAGAGCTATCTAGCCCAAGACAGCGAGGAGCAATTTCAGAATTTTGGTTTGACGCATGTCCTAGTCGCATCCGGAACGAACGTGAGTCTGTGTCTTGAAAGTTTACGGCCATTGACGAAAAAATTGTTTAGAAAGAACGAACACCGCCTTCCTGCTGAGATGATTGGTCTGTTGTTTCTGGCCTGGCTCAGTCTGGGACAGGCAGCCATGCTTCGTGCATCCATTATGAAAATGATTGAGCTCATCCATAGGCGGCGCAAGGTTCGAACGCTGCAGGACAACTATCTCTACCTATCGATCTTGATCGTTGCGATCGTCCGTCCCTGGCTTCTGCTCAACACCGGTTTTCTGATGTCTTCCGCAGCAACGCAGGCCGTCTATTTACAAAGAAAACCGGATGATCTCATACCGCATGCAACATCAGCCGGTAGGACTCTGCTGACGAGGCTATCTGCAAAAATGCGTCTTTATCTCGGTATTCAACTGTTCTTGTTGCCGTTTCTTTGGGAGCCCGGTCGCTATTTCAGTTTAGCTGAAATTGTGGCAAACTTATTTTTGCTTCCTCTTACGGAACTCTTGCTGGTGTGGGCCTTTGCCTTCATTTTGTTCTTGCCTTTCGCAGCGGTTTCACACTGGCTTGGACTCGCTATAAGTACGCTTTATCATCTCTTCCAAAATCTCTTGACTTCAGGCGCAGGTTTGACCGAAATCGGCTTCACTTCCAGCCGCCTTCATTTACTCTTCCTCTTGGTCGTGCCCTACGCGCGTTTGTTTCCGGCTTTGCAGACAAGTACGCATGTGAAGAAGGTTTATTTGCGAGAAAGGCCACAAATTCTCGTAAGAGCAGTTCTGGCTTCGTGTCTAGTCGCTGGCTACCTCGTCTTCCGTTTCACATCTAACGGAGTCTATTTTCTCGATGCGGGGCAGGGGGATGCTTCACTAATCTGGAACGGCGAGAAGAGTATCTTGATCGACGGAGGCCCTCCGGGTTTCGGCCGGGATCTCAAGTCGGTCCTGAGTTACCTGGAGATTCCGCGGCTTGACTATGTCTTCCTTAGCCATCTTGATCAGGATCATGTTGCGGGTGTGACGGAATTGATGGAAGGAGGGTTTCCGGTTGGCACGATTTTCCTCAGTCGATACGGTTTGGAGGAAGAGAAACTTCTTGCCCTTCAAGATTCTGCCGCCGGCGCAGGGGCCACATTCACCTACCTTGAGCAGGGGGATCAATTGACGCTGGCCGGGATCCATTTCGAAATTCTTTCGCCGGGGGGCGGCGGCAAGGAGAGCAATGATTCGAGTCTTGTGCTCTTATCGAACGACCGGGATTTTCGTGTTCTCTGGATGGGGGATGCAGGTTTTGCTATAGAAGATCAGCTTATGGCAGCTGAAATCTCGTTTGAAGCCGAAATTCTGCATGTTTCTCACCATGGTTCGAAAACCGCTAGTTCCGCTGCTTTTTTGGCCAAAGCCGCCCCCACCATCTCCATCATCAGTTGTGGCTTCCAGAACCGCTATGGCCACCCGGCACCTGAAGTTCTGCAAGAACTTCAGGCCGTATCTCAGGTCAAGAGAACGGATTATGATGCGACATTACACTTGCGATTGGGGCGGAAGGCGGCTTTGGCCGGAACCATGAAAGAAAACTATCTGCCGGAACACTATGCTAGAATCATGGGAACGGAGGGTTAGTCATGGCGGTGAGCAGGAAGAAGAGCGAGACCGGTGAAACGACGGTTTACGGATATACAGAAATTATGCGAGAGCTCAAGTCCGGAAGGCTTAGGCCGCTCTATTTGCTCTATGGCGAAGAGGAATTTCTTCTGGAACACGTGCTCCGGACGATTGAGGAACAAGCGTTAGTACCGGGGGCAGAAGAACTTGATTCTCGTGTGCTTGATTGCGGGGGTAAACCGCAGAAGTTGGCGTTTTCCACACTCTCTCAAGAGCTTCAGACCCCGGCCTTTCTCTCGCCCAGAAGAGTGCTGATTTTGAAAAATACAGCGCTGTTTACGCCTTCAGGTAACCCATATGCGGATCAGGCGCTGAGTTTGATTTCGGCAGTGAATGATTATTCTGTCTTGCTTTTTGTGGAAGAGAAAATTGATAAACGCTCGAAGAAGTTGTTGAATGTGGTGGATAGCCGCGGCCTTCGGGTAGAGCTGGCTGCAAAAGACTCTTATGAGCTTCAGAACTGGGCAAAAGCATATTTGCAACGCTACGGAATTCGCATGACGCCCCAGGCGGCTGAGAGCTTAGTTGAACGGTCTGGCCGCAGCATGTTGCAAATTCGCAGTGAACTCCAGAAACTCAGCCTTGCCTGTCGGAGAGAGAAACGCGAACTCGTGGATGAGGCCCTAGTCGACGAAATATGCATCCCTGATCTTCGTGGAACGATCTTTCAATTAACGGATCATATCGCACAGCACAACAGTGAGGAGGCGCTTCGGATCTACCGGACGATGTCCAGCCAAAAAACCGCGCCTCAGTATATTCTGTTTATGATCGCCCGCCATTTCCGCCAACTTCTGGCCGCCTCAGCCGCTTCATCTGTCCAATCTCTGATGAAGCAGTTGCAAACGGGGAAATTTGTGGCAGAGAAACTTTGGAATCAGAAGCGTAAATTTTCTGCCAAACAATTGCAATATATCTATCTTCTGTGTGCTAATACCGATTATGGAATTAAAAGTGGCAAGATCGCGGAAGATCAGGCACTGGAGCTCTTAATTCTGCAGGCTTTGCAGCCTCCCGGCGTTGACGGTACAGATTTTCGCTGACTATAATATGAAACAATTCTTCTGCATATTAGCTTCATAAGAGACCAGAGTAGATTGAGACCAGAGTAGATTCAAACCGAAAGGATAATTATCATGACGAAACTTGCGATGACGACCCCGCTTGTCGAGATGGACGGGGATGAGATGACCCGTGTTTGCTGGAAAATGATCAAAGATATTTTGATTCTTCCCTATGTGGATCTTCGGACGGAGTACTATGATTTGAGTCTGGAGGAGAGAGACCGAACTTCGGATCAAGTGACGATTGATTCGGCGAAACGGACTCTCGAGTTGGGCGTTGCTGTGAAGTGTGCGACCATTACGCCTAATGCACAGCGAGTAGAGGAATATAAACTTAAACGTTTGCTGCCGAGTCCGAATGCAACCATTAGAGCTATCCTTGACGGAACGGTTTTCCGTACTCCGATCTTGCTCTCGTCTGTGAAACCCTTTGTGAGGAGCTGGCAGAAGCCCATCACCATAGCCCGACACGCCTATGGTGATATTTACAAAGCCGCTGAGCTTCAAGTGACGAAAGCGGGTAAGGCCGAACTTGTCCTAAGTACAGCCGATGGCGAAGAACGCGAAGAGATTTTCGACTTCACCGGCCCGGGGATTTTGCAGGGGCAATATAATACTGATGAATCCATTTATGCCTTTGCCCATTCTTGTTTCCAATATGCACTGAGTACGAAACAGGATCTGTGGTTCTCAACGAAAGATACGATTTCGAAGAAATATGATCATCATTTCAAAGATATTTTTGCGGAACTCTATGACGATGAATATAAAGAATCATTTGAAAACACCGGGATCACCTATTTCTACACATTGATCGACGATGCGGTAGCCAGAGTGGTTAGATCCAAGGGTGGTTTCATCTGGGCTCTGAAAAATTATGACGGAGATGTCATGTCAGACTTCGTTGCGGCTGCATCCGGGAGCCTTGCGATGATGACTTCTGTGCTGGTTTCACCGAATGGCCAGTATGAATATGAAGCGGCACACGGCACGGTGACTCGCCATTACTATCGTTATCTCAAGGGGGAGAAGACCTCGACAAACCCGATCGCCACAATTTTTGCCTGGACCGGAGCCTTGCAGAAACGAGGAGAATTAGATGGATTGCCTGAGCTCAGCCGCTTTGGCCAAGATCTGGAAAATGCTTCGCTGGCTGTCCTCGAAAACGGAATCATGACGAACGATCTGGTCTCGCTGGTGGAAGGGAAAACGGTTAGAGCTGTGGATACGGAAACTTTTCTGCATGAAATTGCGGCAGAAATGGGCAGACAAGGGTATACTGCTGAATAAAATTTGCATGAAGCAGGAGAGAAGTGGATGAGTTACTTTTCCGAATGGAATGAAAAAATTGAAGATACAAAAAATCAACAAGCGTACCAAGATTTCGTCGCGCGCTATTACGAGACGGAGCAACATGCGTATGATCTGATTTTACAGGGTTATCCTAATTTTGCGCTCGAAGGTACGGCAGCAGAACTGGCCGAGAAGCTGGATTATGCCGGCGATATGGTCTTGTTCTTGGGTTTCCTTGATGGAATCAATCAGAGTTTGACGGAAACGGTTGACTTGGATACGGTTGAAGATTCGACTCCGTTAGACCTGGAGATCAATTATGAGACGCTCTTATATAATATGCATGATGCCAAGGCGGAGTGGCTTTACAAATTGGATTCGTGGGGCAACGTTTTCACAAAGGAGGAGCGTGACGAAATTGGTAAGCGCTTCCGTAAGGACCACATCGCTGTCAGCGACAAGATCGGACGTAATGACCCCTGCCCCTGCGGCAGCGGTTTGAAGTATAAAAAATGTCATGGTAAGAATGCCTGAGTAAGGAGCCTGATATGTCAGAATTGAAAGTCGAAGTCAAAGATTTATTTGCCGAGCCGGAACGGTATGAGAAGAAAATTATTTCTGTTAACGGCTGGGTGAAACAACTTCGTGACCAGAAGAAATTCTGTTTTATTCAGTTGACCGACGGTACCTGTTTTACGCCGGTCCAAGTGATCGCTACTGCTGATGAGCTGAGTAATTATGCGGAAATAAGTAGCGCGGGCATAGGCTCTTCGCTGCGGGTTAGAGGAGAATTTGTTCTTACACCCGAGATGAAGCAAGCGTTTGAGATTCGTGCCGTGGAGATTTCAATTGAAGGGGACTGCCCACCGGATTATCCCTTGCAGCCGAAGCACCACTCGCCGGAGTTTTTGCGGAGCATTGCCCATTTAAGGCCGAGGAGTAACCTCTTTACGGCCGTTTTCCGCGTCAGGTCGGAAGCGGCCTTCGCCATTCATAACTTCTTTCATGAACGTGGGTTTATGTATGTTCACACCCCGATTATCACGGCTTCTGACGCAGAAGGGGCCGGTGAGATGTTTCAGGTTACGACACTCGATATGAATAACCCGCCCAGGACAGAAGATGGTTCGGTTGATTACTCCCAGGATTTTTTCGGGAAATCGACTTACTTAAGTGTCAGTGGCCAATTGAATGTCGAGGCTTTTGTCCAAGCGTACAGCAAGGTCTATACCTTTGGGCCTACCTTCCGTTCGGAGCACTCTAATACAGCCCGCCACGCCGCGGAGTTCTGGATGATTGAACCTGAAATCGCCTTTGCGGATTTGGCCGACATTATGGAACTCTCTGAAGCGATGCTGAAGTATGTTCTAAACTATATTATGGAGAAGTGCCCGGCTGAACTAGAGTTCTTAACTAAGTTTGTTGATAAGAACTTGCAAGAACGCTTGAACAATGTCGTCAATTCTGAGTTCCGCCATATGACCTATACAGAAGCGGTCGAAATTTTAGAGAAATCGGGGAGAGACTTTGCCTTTCCGATTAGCTGGGGTGTAGAACTCCAGACAGAACATGAGAAGTACTTGACGGAGGAAGTGGTTAAAGGCCCCATTTTCGTGACGGATTATCCTAAGGACGTCAAGGCTTTTTACATGCGTCTGAACGATGATGGCAAAACGGTTGCGGCGGTGGATTGCCTGGTGCCCGGAATTGGTGAAATTATCGGCGGCAGCCAGCGTGAAGAGCGCTTGGACTATATTCTCCGTATGATGGAGGAGAAAGACATAGATCCTAAAGATTACGAATGGTATTTGGACCTACGCCGCTATGGCACAACGCAACACGCCGGTTACGGTTTGGGGTTCGAGAGGCTCATTATGTATTTGACCGGTGTGTCCAATATCAGGGACGTCTTGCCTTTCCCGAGAACTACCGGCCAGGCGGCGTTCTAAGAAAATTGTAAGAAAAATATTTCAGAGACTTTAAACCATCTCTCACGGTTGTGAAAGGTGGTTTTTTTGTGGGAGGATGATATGGACGATGAGAATAATCTCAGTATGCACATGCTGCCGAAGAGCCAGAGACCCTATGAACGCATGTATTACCAAGGTGGAGCAAGCCTTAGTGATCAGGAATTGATCGCGATACTCCTGGGAAGCGGGAGTAGAGAGAAGAATGCTTTGGCAACAGCATCAGAAATTTTGGCTAAGTTTGGGAGCCAAGACGGAATCCCGGAACTTTCCCATGTTTCCGCGGAAGAGTTAATGACAGTGAAAGGCGTTGGTGTGAGTAAGTCGATTAGAATCTTAGCTGCCTTGGAACTCGGGAAGAGAACAACGCTCGAACGAACCGAGAACCTGAATTGCTCCAGTCCCAAAGCCATTGCGGATCGCTTCAGCCCCTTGATGCAGGATCTGCCACACGAAGAACTGAGAGCCTTGTTCCTGGACCGCAAAAACCGTTTGATTCGCGACTTACTAGTTTCTCGCGGTGGTTTGAGTGCAACGGTGATTGATCCACGGGATGTTTTCCGTGAAGCGATCAAGGCGAACTCCGCTGCGCTGATTTTATTACATAACCACCCCAGTGGGGATGTCACACCGTCAGGGGACGATCTCCACAGTACGAGAAGGTTTGTCGAAGCCGGTGAACTGTTAGGGATCAAGGTACACGACCACATTATAATCGGACGAAATACGTATATTAGTCTATATTCTGATAAAAACTTCCGTTCGATTTTTACTTTGTGACTTTGCTGTAAATTCTTCGCAGATTCTTCACAGTTCTTTGCCAGATTGTTAGAAGCGAAGTCGAGGATTTGGCTAGACTGCCCACTTGTATGTCGCACAGATAATTAGTAAAATATTTTTGATTCATGAGTCAATCTGCACGAAGTAGATTTGGCTCATATCATTGGAGGATTTATGAAGATAATTATATTGGCAGATAATCGCAAGAATGAGTTGCTCGTGAATTTCTGCATTGCGTATAAACAGATTCTGGGCAGACATGATCTCTTGTCTGTCAGCAATAATGTGCGCATTATTGAGCAGGCAGCCGGTTTGCGGATTACAGGTATTGCCACTGACGTTCAGGGTGGCTTAAACCAATTGGCCGCCAGAGCGGAATTCAACGAAGTTGATGCGGTGATCTACATTCGTGATCCCCAGTTGGGCAGTTACGATGATGCGAACCTGCTGATGCGGGCTTGCGACCAGAATAATATTCCTTTCGCCAGCAATCTTGCGAGTGCTGAGCTTCTGATACTCGCGATTGACCGTGGGGATCTTGACTGGCGTGAACTGATCCACTAACTATGCGGGCCCTAATTCAACGCGTCAGCCGAGCTTCCGTATCTATTGATCAGGTATGTAAGTCCTCAGTGAATGAGGGCTTTCTCATTTTGCTTGGCGTTTCCCAAGATGACACAGAGGCGGATGGGGATTGGTTGGTCGGCAAGATCGGTAAACTGCGTATTTTCGAGGACTCGGAAGGAAAAATGAACTTGGATATCCACCAAGTCGGAGGAGAAATCCTTTTGATTTCGCAGTTTACGCTCTATGCTGATACGAGGCGCGGGAACAGACCGGGCTTTTCGAGGTCGGCTGAACCTCTCTTAGCGGAGAGATTGTACAATTATGTGGCAATGAAACTTGCCGAATCAGCGATTTCCGTGGAGACTGGCGTATTCGGCGCAGATATGCAGGTCAGTCTTGTTAATGATGGTCCTGTGACGATCATGCTGGATTCTGCTGACCGCTTGGCTTCACGAAGAGGTCAGGAGTAAGGCGGGATTTCGGTTTCGCATTTTGTCTCAGGTTTTGTTTAAGGTTCTTTTACAGGATCGGTTTCACATTCTGTCCCGATCCGTGTAAATTTTTCATGACCTTTGTTCAGAAGTAACGCATTTTATTTGGGTGTCTGCTATAGTGGGGCTTGATTGGCGGAAATGATACCTTGATTATTGCCTAAAATGGAATCGTTTCTACTAAGGTATACAACACGATTTACTTGCGCGCACGCGCTTATGAGGATTTATAGATATGATTATTCAAACGATAGTTGCGAAAGTACCGGAGAAGGCCGATGGCCGTGGTAAATTAGAAAATCTCACGCTTTTGCGTGACGAGTTCAAGAAATTGTCGACGACCGTTCCGGGTGTCCTGGGCATGGATCTTTATCTTGATGACCAGCAGACTCCGGGGAACTACGATGTCATGATTGTCAGCAAGCATCAGGATCGGTCGAATCTGATTCAATACCAGAACAATCCGAACTACTTGAAGTTTGCGGCTTTGGCCAACAAAATCTGCACGGATAAAAAGGTTGTCGAGTCTACCTCACTCTCCTAAGTGGGAGAGTGCAGAGCCCCTTATTTTTGATGTTTTTCTAGGAATTTCTTAGTTTTTTTGGGCTCCCCAAATTTCTCCGCCTCCGTAGAATAGGTCTTAGGAGGTGGCGATTATGTCTCATACCCTGGAAGCTGCAATTCTTGTCCCGGTAACCTTATCTTTGCTCTGTTTCGCTGTTCTGCAATTCCCGCTTGAATACCAGAAGGGAAGTCAAACAGCTGTGGAAGCGGCCTATGTGCACCGGGAACACAACTCACTCTATGAACCGGTAAAAGGGGAATTTCTCTCCGGTGTCAGGACTTCTCCTGACAGGCTGGTTCAATTCATCTTACAAGCTGCCGATGCTGCAGGTCAGCTGAAAGATCTGGCGGAAGAGAGGTTTTCACCATGAAACTTCTTGATTCCGCATACATCCGCACGGGAAACCGCAATACCGGAAGTAAGCGCGTCGGCGGTTGGCACGCTAGAAGCCAATGTGCCGGTAGTAGGCTTACTAAAAGCAGGCACACCGGTAGTAGGCACACTCGAAGCCGGCACGGGCTCAGGGCCTCCATCGGTTTGCTGGCTGCTTGTCTGATTCTGGCGATTACGTCAACGGGGTTGATTACTTGGTTGGGAATCAGCTGGCGCAATCAAGAGATATCTCTTGATCGACATTTGGACCTGCAGAGTAGCCAGATCCTCTCGGGCTATGATCGCGAAATTTTGGAGCGCTACGGACTCTGGGGCTATGATCCGGCGACTATTGATTCTGCGTTTTGGCAGGGCGAACTCCTAGCCACAGCCGCTGTGAGCAGCTATGAGGCGGAACCCTTGTCTCCACTACGGCAACCGGATCTTTTACTCCAACAAATTTCGACCTTTGCCTCCACCCGTGTGCCGGTAGCGGTACTGGATGAGATTTGGGACAGAATTGAGTTGTTTCGCGAAACAGGAACGGCTGTCGCGAATGTTCCCTTACTTTCGGAATTTAGCGAAATGGATTTTTCACTTCCGGAGATTCCGGCCGAGCTGCCCGGTCCACTTGAGCCGACTGGCAGTGGGGTTGTCGTCAATACCAGCAGTGGGGTTGTCGTCAATACCAGCAGTGGGATTCTCAAGGACAGGGCTCTTGCCGATAAGAAGAATACCGGAATCAACTATGTTCCCCTTGGACTGACCAAACGAACCGACGATCAAGAGATTCGCGATGAGGCCGTGGAACAGGCAGAAGATGACGCCAGAGGGGTTAATGACCTATTTCGTGGGAAGTTATCAGAAATTCTTGCCCTGGATCACGAATCCGAAGTCCCTCTCCTCACCGGAATGGCTGCAGACAATGAGCAGGGGATCATTTCTCTGCTCCTCGTATTGGTGAGCGAAGGGATCGATTACTTAAACTTCGATTATCCTAGAATCGTTGATAAAATGCTCTTCCAAGAATATGTTATTAATCAGTTCTCGTCTGAGGTCCGAGGACCTGCCGCAGCATCTCAAAATGGTAAATCGTTCTTGACTCTATCCGGACAGAAGATGTCAGACTTGGACTTTACGAGTCACTATGAAGCGGAGAGCATTCTGCTTGCACAGAGAAATGAGTGGGTGACCGCAGGGATCATTACGGGGGTTTTGGCCTCAACAAGATTGGCCTTGCAGTTTGCCGCGATTCTCAACGACGGCCAGAAAATGGCGACCTATCAGGGGGTGGGGACTACCTTAGCCTCCGCACTAGCTCTCTTGTCTCTGGGTACGGTTGTGATTGATCCGCTTGTTGTGGCACGTGTCTTTGCTCTGATTGAGGCAGCGATTCAGATGTTTTCTGACGTGAAGCAGTTGAAACAGGGGAAAGGTGTTGCCCTTTTTCCTCTGAAAGGAAACAGCCTCGAAAGAATCGATATGTTCTATATCGACTACCTGAGACTTATGGGTCTATTCGTTCCCTTGGAGAAGCAAGCCACAGTGGCAGCCGAAATTATCGAGAACGTGGCAGAAACTGAACTCTCTTGTGGTATCCGTCTAAATATCCTGTTTTCTCGCGGAAGCGGAGCAAGATCAGTCCGAAAGGAGATGCATTATGCTGTCCTTACACCTGGCTGAGTTCGAACACAAGGCTGAGGTCGAACACAAGGCTGAGGTCGAACACAAGCCTGAGTTCGAACAGTGGAAGTCTCTTGCAAGTAGGAAGATGCCTTCTCGCCAGTGGATCAGCGAAGAGGGGTCACTGTCGTTGGAAGCCGCAGTCGTCTTGCCTCCGTTACTGATTTACATTGTTCTGTTATTTCTTCTTTCCCTTAGTATCCGAGCGGACATGATCTGGCAAGAAGCTGCCTGGTCTTCTATACAAGAAGTCTCTCTGGCCCTAGCCCTGAACCAGAACGATGAATATCAAGAGAATACAAGCATCCTTGATTTAAAAGAATTGGGAATCTCGCATCTCACGGATCTGGTAAGTAGTGAGAGTCTGGAAGCCAGACAACGCTACTGGTTTCAACAAAATACCGGAGGGTCAGAACTAATGAAGAGTCTCATTCGCAACCCGTCGGGTTCTGTCAAACGCCTTCCTGGAAAAGATGCTTTATTTTATGTTTATTCTTACCAAGTACCGCTGTCACCTGAGAGTAGAGAAAGAAGCTTCCGTTTGCCCTTACCCTATTGGGGTGGCTACCAGTCAAGGCCTCTCTTCGACCAGCAAATCCGGGAAGAGGAGGAACGTCAGGATAGTTCCATCTGGTCGGAACAACAGCTGAAGAGAGGACAATATTTCCGTGAAGCGGAAGGTGGCAATCTGCCCTCGAATTATCCGGTTATTGCCAAATTTGAGGGTGGGACCGCATACAGTATTAAGAGCATTGATTTAACAGCACCTTCTTACCAGAGCGATGAGAATCTCAGTAAACAAATCAATGAGCATGCTGCTAAGCTCAGTGCTTATCAGGGTACAGAGGCTTGGGGAAGTCAGGCGATTACGATCAAACAAGAAGACATAGGAAGGAAAGTGCTTCGCTATGTGATTCCGGAAAATAGTCCGCTTGAACTCCTGTCAATCTTGGAGAGGGAAAAGATCTTGCTCGCATCAGAAAATATCCAGATGGAGTGGGTTATGCGCGGAAAAAGTTCAAAGTACCTTAACGAGAACTGAACGCTTGCGGGAGTCCTAGTGGTGCTATAATATGGAACGGATTCACAAAAGGTTTGGGCGAAGTCACAATGCGGGTAGGATATGACCAGAGATAAATTCCCTGATGATAGCATGCATAAATTGTTTCAAGCATTTCTATTACTGGATACAGAAGAGGAATGCCGGGCATTTCTGACAGATCTATGCACTAGGTCTGAAATGAAGTCTATGTCACAGCGGCTTACCGTGGCTAAGCTTCTGCAAGAGAATTGGACTTACACGGAAATTACCGACACTACGGGAGTGTCCGCCGCGACAATCAGCCGCGTTAGCAGGGCCCTCGAGTACGGTGAAGAAGGGTATTCGCTAATTCTCGAGAGACTTGAGCAGAACCAAACTTCCTTGGAAGATGATCAACCCACTGGGGATGATCAACCCACTGAGGGCGATCAATCCACAGAAGATGATCAATCCACAGAAGATGACCAATCCGCAGAAGATGATCAATCCACAGAAGATGATCAATAAACTACACAATTATTAGGAGCTTAGAAGCATGGGGCTTTTTGACAAGATATTCGGTACTTACAGTGATCGGGAAATTAAACGCATTGAACCGATATTAAATAAAGTTTTGGCACTGGAGTCAGAATATACAGAATTAAGCGATAGTGAATTACGCGGCAAGACCGCGGAGTTCAAGCGTCGTTATCAAGAGGGTGAAACGCTGGATGACCTCTTGCCGGAGGCGTTTGCAACCGTGCGTGAGGCGGCTTGGCGTGTCCTCGAGATGAAACATTATCCGGTTCAGGTTATCGGTGGTATCGTTCTCCATCAAGGGCGTATCGCTGAGATGAAGACAGGTGAAGGTAAAACCCTTATGGCTACTCTGCCTGTCTACCTGAATGCCTTGAGTGGACAGGGTGTCCATGTCGTTACGGTCAACGATTATCTCGCGAAACGTGATAGTGAATGGATGGGTAAGGTATACCGCTATCTGGGCCTCACAGTAGGCTTAATCATTCACGATGTGGAAAAAGACGAGCGAAGGGCAGCCTACGAAGCGGATATCACATACGGAACAAATAATGAATTTGGCTTCGATTACCTTCGTGACAACATGGTTATCTACAAGGAAATGATGGTTCAAAGACCATTAAACTACGCCATCGTCGACGAGGTTGACTCGATTTTGATCGACGAAGCCAGAACACCTCTGATTATCTCCGGCAAAGGCGAAGACTCAAGCGAAATGTACGCCAGAGCCGATGCTTTTGTCACGATACTGAAGCCATTTGTCATTGCTGAAATGGATGACAAAACAGAAACCGACACCCTCTCCGAAGATGCCGATTACATCGTTGATGAGAAGGCGAAAACGGCTGTCTTAACCCAGAAGGGTATTGCCAGGGCTGAGAAATACTTCCGAGTAGAAAATCTTTCGGATGAAAGCAACTTCGAACTCCAGCACTATATCAATAATGCGCTGAAGGCTCACGGCACGATGCATCGCGATGAGGCATACATTGTGCGTGATGGCGAGGTCATCATCGTTGATGACTTTACCGGCCGTTTGATGCTGGGCCGCCGCTACTCTGATGGTTTACATCAGGCAATCGAGGCCAAAGAAGGGGTCAAAGTCGAGCACGAGAGTAAGACGCTGGCGACGATCACTTTCCAGAACTACTTCCGCATGTATAAGAAGCTCTCCGGTATGACGGGTACGGCACTGACCGAAGAAGAAGAATTCCGTTCGATTTATAAACTGGACGTCATTGAAATTCCTACCAACAAGCCGATGATTCGTGTGGATGAACCGGATGCCGTTTACAAGAGTGAGCCCGGTAAATTCCGTGCTGTCGTGAATGAAGTCAAGGCAGCCCAGGAGAAAGGCCAACCTGTTTTGATTGGTACCGTATCGGTAGACAAATCGGAGAAAATCAGTGAGCTATTCCGTAAGAACGGTATCAAACATAATGTGCTGAACGCAAAGCAACATCAGCGAGAAGCGGAAATTGTTGCCCAGGCCGGACGTTATGGGGCCGTGACCATTGCGACGAATATGGCTGGTCGTGGTACGGATATTATTCTCGGCGGAAACGTGGAGTATATGGCCAGGCAGGCCATGCGTGAGCAAGGCTATGATGAAGAACTTGTTGAAGCATCAACAGCCTTTAACGAAACCGATGATCAGGTGATTCTGGACGCGAGAGCAAAATTCCAGGAACTGGAGAAAGCGTTTAGTGTTGAGACTGCCCAAGAGAAGAAGAAGGTAGTCGACGCGGGAGGCCTCTATATCATCGGTACAGAACGCCATGAATCGCGCCGTATTGACAACCAGTTACGCGGACGTTCCGGTCGTCAGGGAGATATCGGGCGAAGTAAGTTTTACCTTTCGCTGGATGATGACTTGATGAGGCAGTTTGGCGGCGAACGGATGAACTCTCTCTTTGCCTCCCTGGGTGTCGACGAGGATATGGAAATTCAGCATAAGATGCTGTCCAACGCCATTGAATCCGCTCAGAAGAAAGTCGAGGGCAGAAACTTTGGCATCCGTAAAAACGTCTTAGAGTACGACGATGTGATGAACCAGCAGCGTGAAGTGATCTATGCACAGCGTCGCGAAGTTCTGGATGGCATGGACCTGCAGGAAACATTTGAGAACTACATACGCAGTACGATCGAAGATATTGTGCGCGACTTTAGCCATGGCTGGGATAACTCGCAGGACTGGGATACAGCAGGCCTTAAGGCTCGCTTGACTGATGTGACCGGACCCTTGCCTTCACTTGAACATTTGGATGAAAGAGTTGAGAAGGGTGAAGATGCGGCTGAGCTGATTGTTGATCTGCAGGACGAAGCAGTTGCGAAATACCATGCAAGGGAACCCGAATTGGGTGGACCTGAGATCATGCGCCGTGCGGAGCGTGAAGTGATGCTTCGTGTGGTCGACAGCAAGTGGATGGATCACATTGATGCCATGGACAACCTCAAGAACGCGATTGGCATGCGTTCAATTGCCCAGCATGACCCGGTCATTGAATACCGCAAAGAAGGTTTCGAAATGTTCCAGGAAATGACCAGGTCAATCGCAGAGGATTGTGCGAAGTATATTTTCCGGGTACAGCTTCGTGAAGCACCGCTGCCTCGTGCTGCGGCTCCGCTCGCTACTGAAGAGAAAAAGGAAGAAGTAAAACCATTAGGATCAGGGGCTCCACTTGCCTCCAATGTAAGACGTAAATCTCAGACTTCTGCCATGCCACCCCAACAGCCGGCACAGAATCAGCAACAGAAGCTAGAACCGGTAGCTCGCGATAAGAATAAAGTCGGCCGCAATGACCCTTGCCCATGCGGCAGTGGAAAGAAGTATAAAAACTGCCATGGAAAGAACTAAGACAGAAGTCCGAGAGTACCGTGATTTTACCATTCTTGTACCTGACAGGCAGCAAGGCCTCATGGTTACGCATAAACATGCCACGCTATTGCTGGAAAACGGAATCATCAGAGGCGTTTATGATGAAGCAGAAGCCTCAGACGCACGCGTCAAATTACAGCAAGAACTCTCTCAGACGAGGGATTTTACCCAAACAAATTATGAATGGGTGACGACGAATGGAGAGGGGCGGATTATCTTGCCGCCCTTCGCCGATTGTCACACGCACCTTGCTATGAGCCTCTTCCGTGGCAGTCCGGTGAACCTCAATTTGCAGGACTGGCTCTACAAATGGGTCTTCCCCAAAGAAGCGCACATGACAGCCGAGACTGTCAGGCGGGGTGCTGCCTTATCAATTCTTGAGCTCATGAAAGGCGGTACAGCGGCCATGGCCGACATGTATTACCTGGATGAAGGTACCTCAGCTGCAGCACTTGCTGCCGGTACCAGGCTCGTCCTCACGATTGATGGCAAAACATCCGATTCGCAAGGTCGGTTCACCCAAGACATGGAAGCTGTTGAGGATTTCGCCAAACGTTGGCGGAATCATTCGCATATCAGACCTTCGCTCCAAGTGCATTCGCCTTATTTGTATCAAGAGGATCTTTATCCTGTTCTGAGTCAAGTGGCCAGAGATAATCACTTGCCGGTTCAAGTGCATGTCGCGGAAACGAAGACGGAAGTTTCAGAACTCGCCGCCAAGTACCATGCCAGTCCGGTTGAACTATTGCAGCGCTGGAATTTACTCCTTCCGGGAAGTATTCTTGCTCACAATGTTTACTTGACGGATGAGGATATCCGGATCTTGCAGAATTACGACGTCTCACTGGTCACCAATCCTGCCAGTAACTGCAAGCTTGGCTCCGGTATTGCCGATACCGAGAAGCTGCGCAGTAAGGGTCTTCGCGTTGTCCTTGGCACCGATGGAGCGGGAAGCAACGACACACTCGATATGTTCAGAGAGCTACGTTTGGCGGGTTTTTTGGCCAAAGCCACCCACACCGACCCCATGGCGGGGAGGGCAGACATCTGGCTCTACTGGGCGACTGCGGGCGGCTATGATGCGATGGGTTTCCCTGATGCAGGTCATATGGCAGCCGGAGAAGCCGCTGACTTCATGATCTACAATCCTCATCACTTGGGGAATGAACCTTATGGTGAGCATGTAGACCCCATTGCTCTCTTGTCTTATTCAGGTTCACCTGCGGGCGTCGAGACACTGCTTGTCGGTGGAAAACATCTTGTGAAAAATTACGAGAGTGTGACCCTTGACGAAGAAAGGGTCATATTCGAAGCGCGTGAAGCGGTCGCTGACTTGGGGTAAGGGTGCCGGCACGTAATTCCGAGCTAATGACACGTAATTCGGAGCCGATGACACGTAATTCCGAGCCAATACTCACTATATTTCGGATGAGGTTCGGATGCCAGGGACTGCGTGGGAGCGTGGGATTGGGTAACCCACGTGTTTGTAAGAATCTCTCTACCGTGGTATAATCCTGACTTTTACAGTAAAACCAAAGAAAAAACCCGTAGAGTGCCTCGTA
>CAYZSO010000007.1:80007-120066 GCA_964479695.1 uncultured Fastidiosipila sp. | reverse complement strand
CCCAGATTCTGGGCTTCTAGAGGCTTATGATTTTTTTGCTACTGTAAAACTCGGGTGAAAAATTACGAGAGTGTGACCCTTGACGAAGAAAGGGTCATATTCGAAGCGCGTGAAGCGGTCGCTGACTTGGGGTAAGGGTGCCGGCACGTAATTCCGAGCTAATGACACGTAATTCGGAGCCGATGACACGTAATTCCGAGCCAATACTCACTATATTTCGGATGAGGTTCGGATGCCAGGGACTGCGTGGGAGCGTGGGATTGGGTAACCCACGTGTTTGTAAGAATCTCTCTACCGTGGTATAATCAGGCTTAGTGTGAGACACTGAATAAATTTGGGGACGCACTGGTTTCGACAGGGTTGTTGAACTGAATTTAGCGGGTAGTGGACGTCCGTTGGCCACTTAAATCATCGGGCACATTTAAGTAATTGCAGAAGATAATTACGTTTTAGCTGCTGCTTAAGGCAGCTACACAGCTCCGGCGATCTGCAACCGGATCAGCTGTGTCAGATGCAGACCTTACCTGTTAGAGGTTAAATAGGAAGACTCCGGATCCTAAGCTTTGCAGATCCAGGCAGTATTTATGAAGCTACCGGACTGTCCGCCTGTTAGTCGGCTAAGACAAGAGGGGAATACTCTATAGACTGAATGCACCCGGAGAAGAATTTGGGAATATGGTTTTGGACAGGAGTTCGATTCTCCTCGTCTCCACCAATTATAGAAGAAAGCCCGAGAAATCGGGCTTTTAACGTGTTACGGGTACTGAAAAGGTACTATCCACGAAACCGCTTGTTGAATTCTTCGCCAAGTTTGGGGCTTATTTTCGCGTTAGCGAGCCGTGGTATACTTAAGTCAACGATTCCTACTCTTTTTCGGGTAGTGAGTAGAAGAGGTGAAATGAACACATTTGACAATATCATATGGTTTCTGCTCTGCGGATTCTGGCAGGGTGTAAGCTGGCTCATAGTGGGTGCTCTCTGGTGCATCACCATCTTAGGGATTCCGATTGGGATTCAATGTTTTAAACTTGCCAACCTTTACTTTTTTCCTTTTGGCAAAGATGTTGTACGCGGTTACGGCTCAGGTTCTGTCCTGGGGAATATTCTTTGGCTGATTTTTGGTGGCATCCCTTTGGCTCTTGGGATCTTCCTAAATGGCTTGTTGTTATGCCTGACCATTATCGGCATTCCATTTGGCAAACAATGCTTCAAACTGGCGGGGCTTGCCTTAACACCCTTTGGGGCTACGGTCGTTCAGACAGCTTAACTTCACAAGACAATTTTCTACCTACGGCTATATAAAAGGAGGTATGATCTCATATGTCATTGCCTCTGATCTTCGATTGTGGTGTGTGATGTCGTTGTCTTATGGGCTGTGTGCAAGATCTTCTCGCCTTCCTGGCCGCCCCACATCTCACGCATAGTGACGACTTCGTTCTTACCGTTTATGCGTGAGACATAGTAGCCGAATTTCGTGTGCACCCATAGTCCATCATCATTAAGTGCCAGAATGTGATCAAGCAGTTACTTTTGCCACTCCTGAATTAACCGTTTAGTCTTCGCATAAAGCTTTGCGACCTCACCGGAGCGGCTCTTGCGATAGGGCAACACAACGGATTGAGTAGGTTTCTGATTGCCAAGTTTCTTCTTCTATGCCATACCTAAGCCATCACCTCCATTCGCAATAAAAAAGGAGCTCTCGCTCCTTGATGGTTTAAGCAATACAAAAGCTCCTACTGTTTAATAAGTGCTTTTTACCTTGTTACTGCATATACCCGGTTTGTTCAGAGAAGGCTAATTCCCTTTTGAGTATTTTGCTAGAAACTTTTTCATACGCCACTTTTAATAAAACTAACTCTTCTTTAGTACAATGATCGGCCAATGAAAATAGCACCGTTCGAGCTTCCAAAGAGGTCATTTCTTCGTTAAATAATTTATCGAATTTATTTTCACTCATCTAGCTTACCTCCTTCGATTTTCCACTCAAACTCCCTTGAGATTCTATAAGCTTGTTCTCTAATAGCCATATAGTTTCGTTCTTCCAATGTCCATGAACTAAATTCAGGTTGATCAATAATCTGATAGTTAGCCTCATTTGATATGCGAACTACAATATCATCAAACTCTGAAGTAGAAGGTACCCATCCACCCCCGACTGAAATCTTAAATACGTCGCCATTCCTAGTAACTACTCCAACCTCATCAACTTGATGATTTATGAGTTTTTTAAAATCTTCTGCGGAAGGCGGTGTATCGTTCGTATGGTTATGATAAAGCTTCAACCCATTTTCTTCAATGCCTGTCAATGGCATGTGTACGCCGTTTTTATCATTACTTGTAAATTCAAATACTTTCCCACTCGGTGTAATAATCTGCCCATGTTCAAATCCTGTTTTTTGACCTTTGCCATGCAACTCAGCAAATGACATGCGCTCCGTGTCGCTTAGAGAAAGTCCCTCGAAATCATCGAAGTTGCCTTCCATGCTTTTAGGTATAGTCGCACCTGGATTTTCTTGTGCTACCCGCAAAGCTTGCTCTCGTTGTTCTCCAGTCAATCGTTCGTCAGTTAACCCAAATGTCTTCCTCGCATCTATCTTAGCATCTTCGTCCGGATCTACTTGTCTCTTTGCTTTCGTGTGAACGTTTTGCCGCTTGCCGCCCCCGAGATCCAGTTCCACCGTGCACCGCCAGTACTTGTGCCTGCGGAATACATCGTTACCAGTGTTGCTAACCTCGCTGTAGTTATGCGTCCCAACCAACTTACTGCACCCTGCGCAGCACTTTCCATTGGAGCCAACTTAGGGCCACAAGACGTGGGGCATCAAGTTTTCAGTGATTCAAAAAGAATCTTTGCCAAGTGGTCGGCGATCCGAGCATATAAGTAAGGCTAACGTTGTATGCTGCTGGCAGAGGAAATGCCATTCAAAATGCCTCGCTAAGAATGAAGGAAATAATGACGCCTACCCAGAGACAAGCAACGATTCTGAAGATGATCCAAAGAAATACTGAGATCACAAGAGAAGAGCTTGCGAGTTATTTGGGGGTTTCTGTCAGAACGATTGCGAGCGATCTTGAGAATATGAGTGAGCTTGATGATGTTAAGTAATTTAAGCTGCACGAAGAAAGGTCATTAGGAGATCAAATCGTAGGGAATCGTCAGCGTTGCTTGACCCGGAGGAGGCTCTTAATCCCACTCATTGAAAAGGAAGCCCAGTTTTCGGGGCTTCCTTCATAGAAACGTAGGCAAGGAAGTAAGATTTTTCAAGAATCGTTTTGCATCAACCCGAAATTCGAGGTGACTTCTTTCTTGATGCCCTCTGTTTCTGTTTCTGTTTCTGTTTCTGTTTCTGTTTCTGTTTCTGTTTCTGTTTCTATTCCTAATTCTGCTTCAGCCTCCAGCCTCCAGCCATCAAAGTTCGGCGATCTGGCCTCGAGTCACAGGCTTAGAGCTTTGGACTTGGGACTCAAACTTTTTGCTCGGCACCGCAATTTGAGCAGTATTTTGTTCCGGGTGCTAGGGGCGTCCCGCACTCTGAGCAGAAGCTTGATTGTCCAGGCGATGCCTGCGTACCCGTTGTATACGCACCCGACGCATGTTCACCTGAAGCATGCACACCCGATGCATGTTCACCTGAGGTATGTGCACCTGACGCGTGTGTATCAGATCCCGTTGATTCTCTAGGTACGGTTGAGGAAGTATAGAGATGCCTATTTACTGTTTGGCTCACATCTTCGCCTGCATTTGCTTGCAGTGGTTTTTTGCGGCGAGTAAGCAACAGAATTACGACTGCAACGAGCAACAAGACACCTATGCCTGCCACGATTAACAACACGGCGTTACTTGAAGAGAAGAATCCCGCGACCGGTGTAGGTTCGTTTACCACCGGATTGTTTACCGCCGGCTCTCCTACCGGAGGATTACTGGCAAGGAGGTTTCCTTCTTCAGACGTTATTGCAGGTTCTGGATCCGTAGCCGGTGGCTTAGCTGCCTCCAGTGATGCACTCTGTGCTAAAAGGTCAGCAACAACCGGATAACCTGGGTTCGTTTCATTGATGTTTCGCAAGAGTGTCAGGGCTTCTGTATAGTTTTCGTTGTCAAAGTGTGCTTTCGCTTCTTTGAATTTCTTAGTGAAATCACTTTCACTTGGTGTGACATTCAGTTCATTTAAGAATTGCTTCGCAACACTGATCGGAATGGCGAAGTTCATACCAGACGCACTTGCGCCGGTGCTGGGATCATTTAAGCTGAAAGTATTAACACCGACCACTTCTCCTGCATCATTGAAGAGAGGCCCCCCGGAATTGCCACCATGAATATCCGCGTCCGTTTGGAGAATGTCCCAACCACCCGGCATTTCTTTCTTAGCACTGATAATGCCTTGTGTCATGGTAGGTTCTTGAATGGCCTGGTTGACATTAAGTGCATCCGTTAGGGTTGCAAGAGCGGGATAACCCATAGCATAGACTTGGTCTCCCGTACGAAGTGCCGTGTCATCGCCCAAAGTCACCGTAGGCAGATTGGTTTTATCCATTTTTAGAATTGCGATATCTTTACCGGGGGCAGATTCGCCAACCTTGCGAACATCCAAGAGGATGCCTTTGGCCGAAACATCACTGCCTGGGGTTACATTGCCAATGTAACCATAATATGTAGTCTGGAGATTGCTTATGTCCATCGTCTTGGCTAACAGACTGTAGTACGCATTCGCCAGATTATCCCATTCTTCCTGAGACATCTGATAACCGAAGCGGCGCATCTCTGCCTCGAATGCATCTGTGCTCTGGACTGCGTAGTCCTCTAGTGCAGATCTGGCAAAACGCAAATAGAGCTGCTGCTCATCTGTCTCGACAACATGCGCGTTCGTGACCATATAACCGTCAGGTGTAACGATGAATCCAGTGCCAACGCCGGCTGCACTTGCCCGTTCTTGTTGGGCATTGCCCGTTTTAAAAGCGTAATACTGCATGTTTTCAGTCATGAGCTGAACCATGGCGCGATACTGCGCCTGTTCCGTGTTTTCAATGGCGCCGCTTTGGACTAACTCATCGATTTTGTTTGCAACATCCTGATGAAATTCTTCGTAAAAAGCGATTTCATACCAGGTAATATTCGCTGTCCAGACTGTCTGAACGAGAACGACTCCCGGTTTATTCACCATAGCGAGTGTTCGTGTGTTGATTGCTTCAGCGCTAAGCGTGTTTCCAGTTAGGCCAAAGCCCAAGACCAGTGCAATGATTAGGCTTAGTGCCTTATTTATCAGTTTCATTTCTGTCTCCTTTTCTTCCATTTACCGAGTAGGTAATGAACGTTTGTGTGTTACCGTAATCGTAGTGCCTGGGATTCAACATGTAATCATCCAAGGGGTGATTTCAGGCGGAGAACGAGAGGTGATTTCCACGTATCAAAGGGGTGATTTCATGTGTTCGAGGGGTGATCGAGGGGTGATCGAGGGGTGATTGTGGGGAGAATTTGCGTGGTCGTAGGTTGACAGCAGGGAAATTTCCTTCACAGTAAAGGAGGTAAACTGGATTTATCGTTTTGTAAGTATTTATTATCATTTCAGCGACCAAAAGAGAGTATGCAATAGCCAGATCCTTACTACAATGCAAGTAATGGTCGCTTGTACTCGCGCAGTAGCGTAGCGCAAGAGAAAAGAGTCGAGTTTCAGTTCTGATGGGGAAGAAGGGAGACTTGGAGTGCCTGTACTTAAGCCATTCGCCGCCTGGAAGCTAAGGCTTCACGCGTTTTATGACAGAGGACGTCTGATTCTTCCGATGCGTCTCCGTCTTTTTCTCTTTCTTATGGTATTCCTCAACACAATGGTCCTGGGCGTTATCCTGATCCTCTTTGCAGGTGGCGTTTTCGATGCAGGTGTGAGAGAGCATAAGCCAGTTCTGCAAAGTGAGTTAATTCATCTCAAGAATAATATTTCCCAAACCTTCAAGCAGATCTCCGCAAACGCCGTGTTTTTTGCCCATGAACTTTCTCAGGAACTTGAGCAACAACTGCAAGAATATAATCGTTCACCGGATCTGATCTTGGAGGAGCCTGAACTTTTGGAAGTTATACTGGAGGCTTCCTATGAGAAACTAAATAGCGCCTTGACAAGTTCCGGCGCTAGCGGTGCACTTCTCTTACTTAACGGGACTTCAAATCCGCTTCTGGCAGAAGATGAGCGTTCTAGGGCAGGCTTATATTTACGTTCCTTTGAACCAATGGAGTTGATAAAACCAATAGAGCTGATTGGACCTATGGGACCCCTTGTGCCGGTCGGACCGCTTATACCGATTGGGCCGCTAAGGCCGATTGATCTGATTGGATCCATTGGACCGATTGAAAGGCTTCAACCGATTGAGCCTAAACTAGGCTATAACACGAAGACTGTTGTCAATATGGGCGTAGGACCGGAAGAGATTGCCGATCGACATGGCCTGCAATTACTGCCGCAGTGGCGTAGAGAATTAGCTATGCATGATCATCCTGACCTAGTTCAAAGATTGGCGGATTTAAGAGGAGGGCAAGCTGTCTCTCCGGATACTTACTATTGGAGCAAGGCTAGCGAGATGCCTTCCGCCAGCGGGAGAGGTATGCTCTGTACTGTTCCGATCACTGCAGCGGACGGAACGGTTTATGGTTTGTTAGGCCTGGAAGTAAATGAGATCTTATTTCAGGAGTCTTTCAGCCCTGCAGCAGACGGATATGAAGATCTGCTTGCTATGCTGTCACCCTACTCAATAGACTCACTTGACTTGTCTGGCGCCCTGATTGCCGGCGATTTTGCAGAAGAACCTGCTGGACCAGAGCCTACAGCCATGGCGGTTTTGGAAGGGAGAGATGATTTCGAGATGTACCGTCAAGCGGATGAAGAGCACTATTCCGGTCTTCACGAAACGATTACACTCTATCCGGAAGGTTCCGTACATGAAGATGAGATTTGGGTTGTGTCACTTATGATGCCTGATGAAGGGCTTTCCCACTTGCTTTCGTCAGGGAATCGAACAATCTCCCTGAGTCTGCTCTTCTTATTTGCGCTCAATATTGTTTTGGCTCTATTTATCAGCCGGAGATATGTAAGACCGGTCATTGCCGCTCTGGAGCAAGTGAAGAAACCGAATGAGGCAAGCAGGACCAACATTCCGGAAATTGACCATTTGATTGAGTATCTTGTGATTACGGAAAACACGACCAAACTGGAAAATACAGAACGTAATCTTATACAAAATGATTCATTGATTTACCGAGAATTCGTCGAGAATATCAAGGCTCTGTCAGGCGCTGAGAAAGCGGTATTTGATTTATACGCCGAAGGTAATAGTGCCCGCGAGATCGCCGAAATCCTTTGCCTCTCGATTAATACAATTAAGACGCATAATCGCCGCATCTATATGAAACTAAATGTTGCTTCTCGCAAAGAATTGATGGTCTTCATCCGTATGATGGACGAGACAAATCCCACTCCACAGGAAACTTGAACGACGAAGAATAGGACTTAAAAAACCACCTTAGAGCACGGAGCTCCAAGACGGTTTTCAGAAAGAGGGTTCTCAGAAAGACGGTTTTTAGTAAGTGACTTGGTGTTCTGTTTATTTGGCAGGATTCACAGGAGTGGTTTCACTTAGACCCAGAACCTCGTTGCCATCCGTGGACATGACTCTGACGAAATACTCTTTGCCATTTTCCAAGCCCTTGATGTGTGCGCCCTGGGCATTGTAGTTCACGTTACTGTAAGGCGCGAATGTCCCTTCCTCGCCGGTTTCGGAGAGCAAGACGACATAGCCCTTACCGTTTGCAGAGGAGATAGCAAAATTCACATTCGCTTGACCGTTACCATTTTTAACACTGTTGACCTGAATCTCTTCGGTATTGTCCGTGATTCCGAAAGGTTGGGTAAAAGCAATACCTGTATTGCTCTTCAGTTGGGCACGAACGTAACTGCCGATTTCGCTTTCGTAGTCGTTCAGATCAATAGTGGAACCGGTGGCGATAACCGTACCATCAGCAATCCACTCGACTAGAGAATAATCAGCTCCGCTTACGGTGAGGGTATTTTCTTCCTGATTGACTTCGATGTTGGAGATGCTGGGGGTGCTTTGATCAAGCAAGTATAAAGTGTTTGCATTACCGCTTCCGGGCATCGTTGAACCATTCGTTAGTGTGGCGTTGATGCCATCGATGCGAGAGACACGGCTCACAGAATAGAAAGAGCCGGTTTCCATAGCGTTTCTTGTCTCAGCTTGAGAAAGAGAAGGCATCAGCATCATGTTCCAAGCATAGCCTGTAGCGTTCACACTGTGTGTGTCATCATTAGAGAAACCCCAGACGAAGCGACCCTCAGGCATCGTCTGCTGAAGAATGTTATCCCAGAGAATACGGTCTGTTTTGGATTCGTTGTCGATTTTGTTGACAATTTCCATACCAACAACAGAAGAGTAATTCATGAAGAGGTCAACATACTTTTGCACGGTTGAAGGATCATTCGAAGCAGCAATTCCAGTTGCACCACCGGCTTTACCACCGGTATATCTGCCGGGGTGGTTAATGTGGGTAATGCCACCCAAATTTTGAACATTACCAATCGTGCCGGCCATTGTGGCACCAGCGGCATTGTTAAAGTCCGCCCAGAAGGAATTGATATGATCAACTACGGATTGTTCATTGGCGTAATTGATGTCAAGCATGCCCCTGCCGTCACGACCAACACCGGCAAGGATTTCCGCATATCGTGCCTGGTCCACAGCCCCTAGAGCAGTCTGATCCCAGCTCGGGGTAGTGTAGCTGTGGTCGGTCATGGAGAGGATGTCGAAGCCTTTGGCATAATGATCCTCAACCATTTCAGAAGTCATATTACCGCCATCTGAGTTTGTGGAGTGGGCATGGAAATCAGCCTTGTATTGGCCATACGCATTCCAGTCTACATTCTCATAAGGGCTGACAATTGTGTAATCTTTCTCATACGTGGCTATTTGCACGAGATCTGAGGCCGATACCGGAGCGCTAATGGTGATACCCAGTGCGGCGGTCATGAGCAGGGCGCCTACCTTGCTGTGTTGCTTTTTGAACTTCATGTTTAACTCCTTGTTCACGATTTGAACAATTATTGTTCTCAAGCAATTTATCATGGCAATGCTAACGGCAGATTACGCTTGTGTAAGAATTTCACTTGATTTACTGCCATCAATTCTGGCCCAAGAACTATGGCTTGAGCTAAGCTACCGGACGATGCCAGGTCAATTCCACAGACCGTGCCTGCTGTTCTTTTGACCTTTTTGACTCCTGAGTGATCCTTCATGAGAGAATTCTGTTACTCTACAGGTAATGACATTGCCTCGGCGGCAGAAAGGACTTACGTCTATGAGAATCATTTTAGTCAGACATGCCAGAGCCGAAGACCAACACAGTTTCAGTACGGACTTCGACCGTAAACTTACCGATGAAGGGAGGAAGGAATTTGAAGATCGCCTTCCTGAACTCCGCGATAAGCTAGATCCCAAGAAAAAAATACTTATTTGGTCCAGCCCGGCAGCCAGAGCCAGACAGACGGCGGAACTCTTGGCAGAGGGTATCGGGGATCCGAAAATTGAATTTTATGATTTCCTCTACTACAGTGACTATGATGCATTCTGCTTCGAGCTTAAATATGTGGAAGAGGATCGTTTGCTATTTGTCGTTGGGCATGAACCGGATCTTTCAGAATGGGCGTTCCGTATAACCGGTAGCGATGTGAAAATGAAGAAAGGTTCCTTACTCGCTATTCAAATTTGGAGCCGAACACCGGTCAAAGGTCGCATAGAATGGCAGATCAACGGGCCGAAACCTTCCGAAACCGCTCAAGAAGAAGAGATTACTTTTCCCCACTATCAGTCAACCCTGCTCTCGCAAATGGGGGAAATCCTTGAACGCCTGTCGGCATTTCGCGAAGATCCGCAGGAACCGGAAACAACGCACCAGTTGAGAGTCGCAGTCAGAACTGCTAGATCTCTTCTTTCCTTTGTGAACCCTCTTTTACTTTACGATGAGTATCGGTTCTATCAGGATAAATTGCGGGCGATCGCCGGTAGATTCGGGCTCTTGCGTGAACTGGACGTACTCGTGGAACAGTGGCTCTCCTACTCGGGGATAGAGGTGGGAGAGAGTGCTTTGGCCAAAGCCTTCCTCAGCGACAGAACGGAGAAGCAAGAAGAACTTACCCGCTACGCGAACTCAATTTCCATCCCTAATGACATTGAAGACCTATCAGCTTGGATTCAGAGCTGGCCAGCAAGCAGCGATGATTTCACGAAATTTGCGGCTGAGAGATTTGCTAAGTGGAATAAGCGTGTTGACAAACGGCTCGATTCCGCAGATTTCCACGAATGGGCCGAGATCCACCCGATAAGGATTGCCTACAAAAAGATTCGCTACGTGCAAAGGGCCTTCCCGCAGCTGGAGACTGTGGCTACGCTGGATCTCAAGGATCTAAAAGACTTGCAAGATGATTTGGGCATAATCTGCGACACGTATGTGAATGAAGAGATCCTTGAAGAGGCCATGAAGAAACACGGTGAAGAGTTCCAAATGGAAGCGACACAATTCATCACACACTTGGTCACACTGAGACATGAACGGGAGGAACACGTTATTTCTACCAAACTTGATCAAGATCAAATGAATCAATCGTCGGAGTCGCTACAATAGATTGAAACCCGAGAAATGGAGTACTACTTATGAAAAAATCAACGTACCAACTGGAAACCCTGTCATGTCCGTCATGCGGTATGAAAATTGAAAATGCCCTGAAGAAAACGAAAGGTGTCTCTGAATCAGAAGTGTTATTTAACAGTTCGAAGGTGAAAGTTTCTTTTGACGAAGCCGAAACGACGACTGACGATATCGCCCGTGTCATTGAGCGTTTAGGCTACCGAGTTCTTCAGGTGAAGTAGATCTTCAAATCCCTAGCAATATCCGTAGCCATTGTTGATCTCCCTCAATTCTTGTCCGGTCAGAAGCCACTATACTGCAAACACAAAGTCAAACAGGACCCTAGTGAAGTAACGGAAAGTGACGGACAAAAACATGAATTTTACCAAGCACCAGAAAATCATTCAATTAATCCTTTCAGGCGTTCTTGCCCTGGCAGGCTATATCCTGAAACTCACAATCGGTTATGAGCCGGTGACCATTGTTCTGCTTGTGGCAGCCACAGTGATCGCCGGCTTGCCGATTGTGTTCAAGGCAATCGGCGCCCTGCGCTACCGCGTGATTGGGATCGAGTTGCTCGTCAGCATCGCGATCATCGGGGCAACCCTGATCGGTGAATATTGGGAAGGTGCCGCCGTATCCTTCCTCTTCATGCTGGGAGATTACCTGGAGGCCAGAACCCTCGAAAAAACGCGTTCGTCCATCCGTGAATTAATGGCCTTAGCTCCGGATACAGCCAGAGTCCGAAGAGCGGAAGGGGATATCGAAGTCTCGCCCGACGAGGTGCAAAAGGGCGAACGGGTACTGATTAAACCCGGCGAGAAAATTGCTGTTGACGGCACGGTCGTGGAAGGCAGTGCTTGGGTGAATCAAGCAACGACAACAGGTGAATCGACCCCGGTTTACCGTGAAGTCGAAGGCGAAGTCTATTCCGGTACGATTATTGAGTCCGGTTGGCTTCTGGTTCAGGCAGATAAGGTCGGCGATGACACCACCTTTGCGCGCATCCTTGAGATGGTTGAAGAGGCGCAGGATAAGAAGACCAAGACCCAAAAATTCATTGAAAAGTTCGCTGCGAAATACACGCCGGCGATCATCATCCTCGCGATTATTGTTTATTTCATTACCAGAGATATTCATCTGGTTCTGACGCTCTTAGTCATATCCTGCCCGGGTGCGCTCGTGATCGGAGCTCCGGTATCGATGGTCGCGGGAATCGGCAATGGGGCGAAGCATGGTGTTTTGGCCAAAGGCGGCGACATCATGGAGAAACTAGGTAAGGTGCAAGTGATTGCTTTTGACAAGACCGGTACTTTGACCGTCGGCAAGCCCGGTGTCACCCGCGTAAAGGCTGTTGCCCTCTCTGAAGATGAAGTCGTTACACTCGCTGCGATCGGAGAGTCTTACTCGGAGCATCCTTTGGCCAGAGCCATCGTTCAAGAAGCGGATTCTCGATTCGACACAGTGATTGGAACACCGGAAGATCCGGAAATGTTCACCGGAAGAGGGCTTGCCTTTACTTGGCAAAACCGACGGTATTTCATCGGTAATCGGCGTTTGATGACCGAAAATGGCATTGACTACAGTGCCTATGAGAATTATTTAGGCGAAGAAGAAGATAGGGGGCAAACGGCGGTCATGCTGGGCAGCCAGGAGGGTTTGGCGGGAATTCTCTCGATTGCAGACCAGATTCGCCCGGAAGCTTCTACCTTGGTTACTGACTTGAAGAAAAAAGGAATTAAGAAAGTTGTTATGCTGACCGGTGACAACAAACGCTCGGCTGAGGCCGTGGCTAAGCAGATCGGCGTAGATGAAGTGTACAGTGAATTGCTCCCCGAAGATAAGGTGCGAATCCTGGAGGAACTGTCTGCTGATGGAACCAAAGTTGCCATGGTCGGCGACGGCGTCAACGACGCGCCTGCACTGGCTAGCGCGGATCTGGGAATCGCCATCGGCGGTCAGGGCAAGGATGTGGCCATGGAAACTGCCGACGTCGTGCTCTTAGGTGAGGATATCAGCCGCCTAAGCTATGCAGTCGGCTTGAGCCGAGCGACCGTCAGGAATATGCGCCAGAATATTGTGATTGCGTTGGCCGTTGTCTTACTCTTGCTCATGGGTGTCTTGTTCTGCTTGGTTGACATGACGATTGGTATGTTGGTTCATGAGCTCTCCGTCTTAGTCGTCATCCTTAACGGCATGAGACTGATGTATTACAAGGGGTAGAGAGCCTGACAGGGCTCTACAAAGGCCTAACATGGCTTAACAAGGCTTAACAAGCGCTTGACAAGACGAGCACTGATGGATAAACTTCATGAAGTATTTTGCCACAGTGGCTCAGGGGTAGAGCAATTCACTCGTAATGAATAGGTCGTGGGTTCGATTCCCACCTGTGGCTCCACGAAGAAGACTCTCATTTACGTAATGGGGTCTTTTTTTTACGTGATCTTAAACATAAGCGCCATGCACCATTGCGCTTCGTAGGCTATAATTTAGCAAGAAATTAGCCGATGTTGGGAGGGACCTTATGCTTCAGGTTTTTTTGTCACAGAACCAGAGCCTGCTTGAGATTGAAGAGTTTACCAATGGTTCTTGGATCGCCTTGACAGATCCCACCGAAGCCGAGTTGAAGAGGGTCGAAGACGAGATTGGCGTCTTACCTGATTTCCTCAGAGCTGCCCTCGACCCGGAGGAGTCGCCCCGTATTGAAACGGAGGAAGGTCAGACTTCCATTATTGTAGACGCCGCGATTCGCAGCGATGTGGAGAATCAGCTCTATGTCACGATTCCAATCGGGATCATTATTTTGAAACAACATATTGTTACCGTTAGTTTAAGCGGTGACACGATTATTGAGAGTTTCAAACATGGCTCTGTGAAGGACTTTTACACACAGTTCAAGACTCGCTTTCTTCTGCAGATTCTCTTCCGCAACGCTTCGCATTACCTCAACACGTTGAAAGTCCTGGAGAAGCTGACCAATCGTCTGGAGAAAACACTGAATAAATCGTTCCGTAACAAGGAACTATTGCAGATGCTGCAGATCGAGAAGAGCTTGGTCTATATTTCCACCTCGCTGAGGTCGAATGAAATGGTCCTGGAGCGCATGCTTCGTCAGGATCAGATTAAGAATTATCCCGACGACGCCGACTTGCTTGACGATGTCATTATCGAGAACAAGCAGGCCATCGAAATGTGTAATGTGTACGTCACCATTTTGACTAGTACCATGGAGAGTTACGCCCATGTCATCGAGAACAACCAGAATAATGTGATGAAAGTGCTGACCTCCGTCACACTCGTCTCGACCGTTCCGACGATCATAGCCGCTTTTTGGGGGATGAATGTGGATCTTCCTTTGCAGAACACACCCCATGCCTTCGCGATCATTATCGGTGCCACGGTGCTCATCATGGTCGTTCTGATCATCATCTTGCGTTACATCAAGATGCTTTAAGTTTTGGCCAAAGCCGCCTCACACTATGCTAAAATGATGGGTACTCACTGAGACCTTAAGGGGACTTCAATCTGTGACGCACTTTAGAGAGAAAGTTGGCAAGAGCCTTGAACACACTTTATGTCGTCATGCCGGTCTATAACGAATCCGGAAATCTCACGCAAACTGTCGCGGACTGGTACAAGGTCCTGGATGTGAGTGAGACTTCACGCTTACTCTTGCTTGACGACGGTTCCACGGATGACAGCTTCTCGATCATGCAAAGTCTTCAAGCGAAATACCCGAAACTGGAGATCTTGACGAAGCCAAACAGCGGCCATGGGCCCACGGTCCGCATGGCCTACAAGGAGGCCCTGGAGCGGGGAGCGGACTATATTTTCCAGACGGATTCCGATGGACAGACCTTGCCTGAAGAATTCTTTGATCTCTGGGAGCAGCGTGAGAACTATCAGGTACAGATTGGTTCGCGCCTCAAGAGACAAGATGGCTCAGGTCGTAAATTGGTGTCTAACGTGCTGCGCTTGGTCCTGAAATATTATTTCCAAGTAGACACCGTGGATCCCAATACACCGTTTCGCTTGTTTGATCGGGAGACACTGGCAACTTTTCTCCCGTTCTTGCCGGAGGACTTTGCACTGACGAATGCTTTGACCAGCGTTTACACGGCTTATAGCGGGGCGAAATCCCGTTACGTACCGATCACATTCAGACCGAGACAAGGTGGGAAAAACTCCATCAATTACCGCAGAATTGCCCGTATCGCACTAGATAACATGAAGAAATTTCCGGAGCTTAACCGGAAGATGCGAGCCGGGTTACCAAGACAAGAGGAGGCCAACTGATGCCGGCACCACACAACACCACAACCATTCTGATTTGCGACGACGACCCTGTGGTTCACGAGTCACTGGGACTTTACATGACTGAGGAGAATTATCACTATCTATCCGCCTACGACGGGGAGCAGGGGCTCAGGTACGCCCTGGACCAGAAACCGGATCTCGTCATTCTCGACCTCATGATGCCGGGGATGTCGGGCATGGATGTCTGCCGCGAGATCAGGAAGACTTCCAATGTACCGATTATCATGCTTACGGCCAAAGGCGAAGAGATCGACCGCGTGCTGGGACTGGAGCTGGGAGCAGACGACTACATCGTGAAGCCATTCAGCCCGCGCGAAGTGATTGCCAGGGTGAAGGCCGTGCTGAGGCGCCTGCATAACACCGGCGACAATCAGACCCATGTGCTGACTTTTGATGGCTTACAAATTAATTTGGACAATTATCAAGTGATGGTCAACGGAGAAAATGTCCCATTCACGCCAAAAGAAGTGGAGATTCTCTATCTTCTGGCCTCTCATCCGGGCCAGGTGATGGATCGCGAACAAATTCTCTCACAAGTGTGGGGCTTCGACTATTACGGGGATTCCAGAACCATTGACACCCATATCAAACGCATCCGCCAGAAGATTGGGGAGGACAGTCGCTGGTCACTCATCACCGTTTACGGTGTGGGCTACCGCTTCGAGGTGAAGAGCTGATGTCCCTCCGGCAACTTAGCTCTAACAGTGTCTTCTTCAGGCGAATCGTCGTTCTTCTCATAGGCGCCTTACTCCTATCCGCACTCTTAACCGGCATCATCTACAATATCGCGTCGAATATCATCTTTGCGAATATCAAGGAAAAGGAGTATACTAACCGCGCGTCCACGATCGCGGAAATCACCGCGCAACGCTATTTAGGCAATATGTCCCCGGTTATTTACGACAATATCATGGCGAAGACGCCCGATCTGGTTGAGGCGACAGTGATCGTCAACATGTATCGCGAAAATGACTTTTCTGCCAGTTACCAGAGCACCCAAGATCCGAAATCTCCGGAAGATCTCCTTGAAATTCAGGAGATTATCACAAAGTATAATTACAATGTCATGAACCGGAAGGTCACCTCTTTTCAAGAGAAACTGGGCGAAGACAAGGAAGCTTATCTCTTCGTCGGCTACCCGATAATTGCTGTGGATCCCTTCAGCCAAAACCGCTCGACCATTGGTTCAGTCTATATTTTGAGCTCCATGGCGGATATTCGGGGCAACAATACGAATTTGACGTTTGCGCTGATTTTGGCAAGCAGCCTGGCATTTCTCCTGGTTCTCACGCCGCTGCTTCTGGCGGTTCAGAAACTTTTGGCTCCGCTGATTGAAACGAAAAATGTGGCCCAGGCGATGAGCCGCGGGGATTTCTCGCAAAGGGCGCAAGCGAAGTCGCAAGATGAGATTGGTGATTTGGCCAAAGCCGTCAACGACTTAGCTGACGACCTGGACCGCACGCTTAATAACTTAATGTTGGAGAGAAATCGTCTGGAGCAAATCCTGAATGGTCTCTCTGAAGGAATTCTGGCAGTCAACACGGAGTTTACCCTCATGCACATCAACCCAGCCCTGCTGGCACTCTTCTCTGTAGAAGACAAGAGTAATGAGGCGGCTTTTGCCGAAATTGTGGAAGTCTGCGACCTGAAAGAACCGATTCAAAGGGTCATGATCCTGCGGGAGGGCGAGACGAAAAACCTGAAATTTCGCTCGCGGAGCATTACGATCAAGATCGATCGTTTGAACGATAATAAGGGCAACGTGTATGGTGCCGTTGCCTTATTCCGCGACACGACGGAAGCGGACCAACTGGAGCAGACGAGGAGGGACTATGTTTCGAACGTTTCGCACGAGCTGCGCACCCCACTTACAGCCGTAAGAGGCCTGGTTGAGCCCCTGGCGGACGGCATCGTCAAACGGGAAGAGGACAGGGTTCGTTATTACAACATCATATTACAGGAGACGATGCGCTTGTCGCGCCTGATTGATGACATGATGACCTTGTCGAGGCTGCAAGCGGGGACGGTCAGTGTGGAACCGCAAATTATTGACGCAGCGGATTTGCTGGACGGACTTTCTTATAAATATAAAAAGTCAATGGAGAGCCACGGGATTACCTTCGTGAATCTGACCGCCGGAAAATCCTTGCCTGACCTTTATATGAACGAAGACCGCCTCGAACAAATTCTCGTGATTCTGCTCGATAATGCTATGAAATATACGCCTGAGAACGGTACAATAAGTCTCGATCTTACACCCCATGCTTCGGCTGCCGATCGTTGGCAGTTCAGTGTCCGAGACACAGGTGTCGGCATCGCGCCGGAGGACCAGGATTTTATTTTCGACCGATTCTATAAAGTCGATAAATCGCGCGGCAGAGGTGAGGGTACCGGTCTGGGCCTGTCGATTGCCCGGGAGCTTTGTGAGCAAACCGGGGAGACGATTTGGGTTAGGAGCAAGCCGGGTGAGGGGTCGACTTTCTTCTTTACAGTACGTATTTACCGGGAGGGTAATAAGAATGAATAGAGTGAGCAGGAATCCTGACCAACCGTATGTTGACCCGGAGGTCAACGGAGTCAGAATCAATAAATATATTGCCGGCTTGGGCGTGAGTTCCAGGCGCGAGGCAGACCGAGCTGTGGAAGAAGGCCGTGTCCTGATTAACGGCACCGTAGCCGTGCCGGGTTCCCGTGTGAAAACCGGGGATAAGGTGATGCTGGATGGCGTTCTCTTGAAGAAATTGGCGACGAAAAACGTCTACATTGCTTTGAATAAACCGCGCGGGATCGTCTCTACCACGGATCCAAAAGAAAAACAGAGTGTCGTTCGTTTCATGAACTATAAAGAAAGAATCTACCCTGTAGGGCGCCTGGACAAGGACTCCGAGGGCTTGCTTCTGCTGACCAATGACGGCGATATCGTGAATCGGATTCTACGCGCCCGCTATGGCCATGAAAAAGAATATTTGGTTGAAGTGGATAAGGACATAAGCGAGGGTTTCTTGTATAACATGGAACATGGCGTCTTCATCCTGGGGCAGAAAACTTTGCCGACGAAAGTCCGTCAAGTTGACAAGCGAGTTTTTCGCATCACCCTTACCCAAGGGCTTAACCGACAGATCCGCCGCATGTGCGAAACGCTGGGCTATAACGTGGTTTACTTGCAACGATTACGAATCCTGAACATTTCCCTGGGCAATCTTACTCCGGGGAGCTGGCGTTATCTGACGGTTAAAGAAATGAAACAACTGGAGGACTTGCTGATTCGCAGTGAGAATCTGGCAAACGCCAAGGACTCGAAAGCTGAACCGCTTACGGATGATGACGAACAGTGAAATTTCTGCCTGAATGGATCATTTATGAAGATAATCATTTGCTGGTTGTGACGAAAGAACCCGGATTGTTAGCGCAAGCGGACCAAACGGGTGAGGCGGATATTTTGACTTTGGCCAAAGCCTACCTGAAAGAAAGAGACGGAAAACCCGGGGCCGTCTATCTGGGGCTGGTGCATCGCCTCGATCGAAACACCGGTGGTGTGCTCTGCTTGGCCAAAACGTCGAAGGCTGCTTCGCGCTTATCTGCCCAAATTCGCCGACATGAATGGGAGAAAACCTACTTGGCCTTGAGTGTGGCCTCTGCTGATACTGAGCCTCCGGCTGAGCCTTCGGATGGCTGGACTCCTTGGGAAGACCTCCTCCTGAAAGATCCGGTAGAGAACCGTTCTGTAGTTGGTGCAGGCAAAACGGCCCGCCTGGAACAACGCCTACTGGCGGAAACAGGGAAGATCCGTTTACGTGAAGTCAGACTGGAGAGCGGCAGGAGCCATCAGATTCGGGTGCAATTGGCCTCTCGTGGCGAACCACTTGTGGGTGATCGCAAGTATGGCGCACCGAAGCTATCGGGGGTTCCGGCCTATTTCCTGGGCCTCTGGGCTTGGAAGCTCTGCTTGACTCATCCCGTGAAACAAGAACGGCTGTGCTTCACAAGCCTTCCGCCTGATGTTTATCCCTGGACTTTATTTGCGGCGCTTATTGAAGAGGCCGGTGCGGATTTTGAAACGCACGGTGATCCCTGACCAGAGTTCGCGGATGAACTCACCGAAAGAGGTTTCATTATCTCTGGTAATTTTTCTGGCGAAAAGGAAGATGGAAGCGAAGCGCAAGACTCCGCTGAAGATGAGCACAATGTGAAAAGGCTGGAGTGTCCCATCGAAGAGGTAGGGGATCGCTGCTTGTGTCATGACCGGCGTCAGGCGATCCATTAAGAGGCCACTAATCAAGATGGCGGGAGCGATTCCTAATAGGTTGATGGCCACTGTTTTTACCGATACATAAGAAGTGCGATGTTCTTCCGGTGCGAGGTAAATCCCCATGCTGTAGATGGAGAGGTCGACGGCAATCCCGCTTATGCCCCAAAAGAAGTTCAGGACGCCGATCAGCGCTTCGGTTTGCGGTGCAACCAAGAGCCAGATAAAAGGATGTACTGCGGACAAAAGGGACATCAAGAGGAGCGTGTTCCGGTGCCCGTAGCGGTCACTCATATGGCCATTTAAGCGGACGAAGAGGATGGTCGCAATACTGGGTAGAAAGGTCGCGTAAAGGGTCTGACGGCTTGTGGGAATATGAAGGGTTTCCAACATATACACGTTTGTGTAGGGCGAAACCAAGAACAGACCGAAGTTCCAAAGCGTAGAGAAAATCAGGAAGTTGCGGTAACTGGGGTCACGAAGCGGCAGGCTGATGGACTTGGCGGGTGACGCGTCGGTTGACGCGGCGGTTGAGGCAGTATTCTGCTCCGCCTCACCGCTTGCCTGCTGCAACTCACTCGCCACCTGCTCTGTCTCACCAGCGATGAGATCGGCGCGGTCTTGGGCTTTGGCCCGAGGTTCACGAATGAAGAGAAAGAGACTGATGTCAAGACAGCCGAAGATTGCCGCGGCGACGAAGAGAATGAGGTACTGTGCCCGGTTTCCTTGAAGTGCCTGCAGAATGACCGCCAAAATGGAGGAATAGACCAGCTGGGCGATGGTGAAAACCATTTGCCTGGTGCTGAAGAAACGACCACTGACATTTGGTGGGCAGGCGGCTCCGATCCACACAGAAAAACACAAGTCAGAGGTCCACCAGAAGACCGACGTGAATGCTTGAATGACGAGAAGAAGGGCGATGAGCAGGCTCTGTTCGCCTCTGTAAAAATAGGAGAGGATGCCGATCAGGGCAAAATTCAAGCGGGCGAGGTAGGAAAAAATGATGAAATACTTCTTCACATGCATGTGTTTCCGCAGGAAACCGGCAAAGGGAATCTGCAAAAAGGCCAGCAAGTAGGGAAGTGCGATGAAGACCGCATAGAGGGTGTTATTGACCCCCAGATAATCCTTGAGAAATGCGGTATAAACCGGCGAGGCACCGGGGAAACCTGTCACGACCGCAAAGAAAAAGCCAATGGCTACGGAGACGATGAAGAGGTATAGATCCTTCTTCAACTTCCCGGACATTGCCGTCCCGAAAGCATAATTTTCTTCTTCAAAATTGAAGAATTGCTTGAGCCTTGCAAGGGCTCTCCCTCGTTTCATTGACACGTTACACCTGCTTCTATTCTGTGCCTCAGGCTTCCATTCTGTGCCCTCGGCACTCTGGGCAGAAAGACCCGTATGCTATAATTTACGAGATGAAATCCGACTTTTCAAGTGGGGCGAATTTTTTCTCTGAAAGGACTATTTCTATGGCTTCTCTCATGATTATCGATGGTAATTCAATCATCAACAGAGCCTTTTTCGGCCTGGGTTCTTCGGCTAGTCTCACGACTCCCGACGGCACCCCGATTGGTGCCGTTTATACTTTTCTCTCGATGTTTCTGCGCTATTTTAATGAGTATAAACCCAGTCACATCTGCATTGCCTTCGATACACCGGATAAGACATTCAGACATGAGATATCGGATTCTTATAAGGCCACTCGGAAAGGCATGCCGGAAGAGCTGGCTGTCCAGATGCCGATCCTGAAATCCTGCCTGGAGGCGCTCCGTGTGTATCAGGTTGAACTTTCAGGTTACGAGGCGGATGACCTGATCGGAACTTTCTCCAGCCGCTATAGTTCAGAGGATTTGCCTGTCTTCATTTTGAGCGGAGACCGTGATGATTTCCAGCTCCTTGACGCGAACGTGAGTCAGATCTATCCGCAAAATCGCGGGCAGACGACTCTGTTTACACCGGAATTGATTGTCGAAAAATATGGGATCAGACCGGATCAAGTGGTTGATTTGAAGGCACTCATGGGGGATAGTTCCGACAACATTCCGGGTGTAAAAGGTGTTGGGGAGAAAACGGCGACCAAACTCCTGCAAGAATATGATACTCTTGATAATATCTATGCTAACCTCGATGAAATTAAAGGCTCTTTGCAGAAGAAACTGGCTGACGGCAAGGACAGTGCCTACTTGAGTCAAGTACTTGCAACGATTGACTGCGCTGTACCGATTGATGTGACGCTGGATGATCTGGTTTTGCAGGAATGGGATAAGCCTAGGCTACTGGAACAATTCACCAGTCTTGGTTTCCGCACGATGATTTCTTCCTTCGGTTTGACAGACGAGGATAGCAAGGAAGCTGAACAGCCGAAACAGAAGTTAGCGGAAATAAAAGAAGCTTCGTTTGGAGACACAGTTCTGCCTGCCGAGACAAAACTTGTTTCCGTGGTGCTTCTTGAGCCTGCGTCTATGTCTGCGACTGCGACTGTTTCTACGTCTGCGTCTGACGGCAATCGCTTGCGCTTACTTCTGGCAACGGACGCTGGTAGTGAGCTTGTCTATGCCTTTCCGGAGGCAGGGACAGAGGTCATCAGAGACTATCTAAAGAATCTTCAGGATCAGGGGATCACACTGGCTACGTATAACTGGAAACCGATTTATAAACAGCTTAATTTCTACCCTAAAACCGAGATCTTTGACTTGTCGGTCGCGGCCTATCTTGTTGATATTACGGTCGAGGGCAAGACGCTTGCTGAGATTTACCAAGTATTGACTGAGAAGCCTCTTGCCGGCGTGGAGCCAGGTGAAGACGACCTTACAAGAGGGGTCCATGAGGCGTCGGCTCAGCTTGTGATGGTCGAGATTTTACAGGAGAGAGTAGCCGCACGCGAGTTGACAGACCTGATGCGGGACATGGAAATCCCTTTAATTTCGGTTCTGGCGGGGATGGAGAAACGCGGCGTGAAAGTCGACGGCGAACTCCTCCGCAAAATGGGCCGGGATTTCAACGCTCGTGGGCAGGAATTGGAACAAGAGATCTATGAACTTGCCGGTCACAGTTTCAATATTAATTCTCCCAAACAACTAGGTGATGTGCTCTATCAAGAGATGGGTATTGCCTCCGGCAAGAAAACTTCGACCGGTGCTTATTCAACAGCCGCTTCGGAATTGGAAAAGTTAGCACCATTCTATCCTATTGTTGAAAAAGTTCTGGATTACCGTCGCATTTCGAAACTGGATTCGACCTTCATTCAAGGTTTGCTGAAAGAAATTCAAGAGGATGGCCGCATCCATACAACTTACCATCAGACATTGACCACGACCGGCAGACTCAGTTCTTCCGACCCAAACTTGCAGAATATTCCGATGCGTGAGGAGGAAGGGCGGAAGATTCGCCAAGCCTTCGTCGCGGACAGCGGCTACGTCTTCCTGGATGCCGACTATTCTCAGATCGAACTGCGTTTGTTAGCTGTGCTCTCGAAGGATAAGAATCTTCTGGAGGCGTTTGCCAATGGTGAGGATATTCATGTCAGAACAGCGGCCAGTATCTTCGGTGTTGATGAGAAGGAGGTGACGAAGGAGCAGCGTGCGGCGGCCAAAACCGTCAATTTCAGTATTATCTACGGCATTTCAGATTTCGGTTTGGCTCAAGATCTCAAGATCAGCCGTAAGGAGGCTTCTGAGTACATTGATGGCTACCACCGGCAATATCCGGCTGTGAAGCCTTATATGGACAGCTTGGTTGAGTTCGGTCATCAGCATGGCTATGTGGAGACCTACTTCGGACGCAGACGCTATATTGAGGAATTGAAGTCCAAGAACGCCAATGTGCGGAAATTCGGTGAACGGGCTGCCATGAACGCACCTGTGCAAGGAACGGCCGCGGATGTGATGAAGATTGCGATGCTCAGAACGGAGGCGGCTTTGGCCGAAGCAGAACTTGATGCAAACATTCTCCTCCAAGTACACGATGAACTCCTCCTCGAAGTGCGTGAGGACCATGCGGAAGAGGCAGCGAAGATCCTGCAAGAGGCGATGGAAAAAGCTGCTGACTTGCCTATACCGCTCAAAGTTGAGGTAGGTCAAGGGCCAAACTGGTTCGAGTGCAAGTGAGGTAGGAGATGTTTGTTCTGGGGATTAGTGGCGGGATCGGCTGTGGGAAGAGTACAGCCGCGGCTATATTGCAGGCGCATGGTATGGAGCTTTTGGATGCGGATGTGATTTCGCATGAGGTGACAGCCAGAGGCGGTGTGGCCATTCCGGAGATTATTGAACAATTTGGAGCGGTTTATGTCCGTGAAGATGGCTCACTCGATCGCCAAGCAATGGCGAATCTGGTGTTTCACGACCGTACGAAATTGGATCAATTGAGTCTGATTGTGCATAAACATGTGATGGCGGAAATGACTAGGCGCCGACTGAAGTTGGCCAAAGCCAAGACCAAAGCCCTCGTACTTGATGTGCCTGTCCCTGTGAAAGAGGGCTTCTTGGATGCTTGTGATCAGATCTGGATTATTTGGGCGGACGAGGATGTTCGTGTTGAACGCTTGGAAGCCCGCGGCATGTCTGAAGCGGAGGCCAGGCAGCGCATGAGCATACAGATGACCATGGCGGAATATCAGGCGCTCGGCACGGAACTGATTATGAATAACGGCAGTATCGCGGAATTGGAGGCACAACTGGATGAGCTCATCCGCAGAGAGTTAATCGGCCGCGGTATTCCGCTGAAAACGGGACAGCTCTATGCTGTTCAGGAAGCTGCTGATGCGCCGGTTGAGGCTGACGCTGACGCGCCGGTTGACGCTGACGCTGATGCGCCGGTTGACGCTGACGCTGATGCGCCGGTTGACGCTGATGAGCCGGATCTAAACATTAAAGCGGAATAAGATTACATCCCCGTCTTTTACCACATACTCTTTCCCTTCAGAACGCACCAACCCCTTCTCTTTGCAGGCGGCTATGGAGCCCAATTCCAGGAGTGTGTTCACGGGAACAACTTCCGCGCGGATGAAGCCTCGCTCGAAATCGCTGTGGATTTTGCCGGCAGCCTGAGGGGCTTTCATTCCTCGGGTGATCGTCCATGCCCGACATTCGTCTTCGCCTGCCGTGAGGAAAGAGATTTGGCCTAAGAGTTCGTAGGAGGCCTTCACAATACGGTCGAGGCCGGATTCTGTAAGTCCCAGTTCCTCTAGGAACATGTCCCGCTCTTCGGGTTCTAAACCGGTAATCTCTTCTTCGATTCTGGCACTGATGGGTACATAAACAGCGCCTTCCGCGGCGGCTTTGGCTGCGACTTTTTGGACATGTGGATTCTGCTCGGGCTTGGAAACATCGTCTTCGGCGACATTGGCCACATAAAGGATGGGCTTGGCGGAGAGTAAACTCAAATCATGTGTGAATTCCTTTTCGTCTTCCTCAACTGTGAACGTGCGCGCGGGCCAACCTTCCGCCATATGGGCTTCTACTTTCTCCAGAAACGCGAGTTCTGCTTTCTTGTCTTTGTCTCCGCTCTTGGCAGCCTTGCGCGTCTTGTCAATCCGCTTCGCGATCCACTCGAGATCCGCCAAGATCAGTTCCGTGTCTATCACTTCCATATCACGGGCGGCATCGGTTGATCCGTCAACATGGATAATTTCGGTTCCTTCGAAACAACGAACGACTTCAATAATTGCATCTGTCTCACGGATGTTCGCCAGAAACTGGTTGCCTAATCCTTCACCTTGACTTGCGCCTTTGACAAGACCTGCGATGTCGACGAACTCAACCATCGCCGGCGTTTTCTTCTTGGGATGATAGAGATCAGCCAGGCGTTCTAGACGCTCGTCCGGTACGGCGACAATGCCGACATTGGGTTCGATGGTTGCGAAAGGATAATTCGCGCTCAAGGCTCCTGCCTGAGTAATAGCGTTAAACAGCGTACTCTTGCCTACATTGGGCAAGCCGACGATACCTAATTTCATGTCTTCCTCCGAGCCTTGCCGGTTTGATCCGGTGGCGGCCATTTCTTACCGGGAAATCGTATCACATTTCTTACGTTTTGTCGGAATTTGTCAGAATTTTTGACTCCCGCCGGGTCGTTCAATCCTGTAAGCTTCTTCTCGGAGGTGAAGGAAATGAGAAGTAGCATGGTCAGGAGCAGTAGTTTGCACGGCGCGGCGGCGTTACCGATCGGTGTGGAAGTAAACATCAGCAATGGTCTACCTTATTATAGTGTGGTCGGCTTGGGCGATTCGGCTGTGCGTGAATCGGCGCAACGTGTGAAGGCAGCTTGTAAGAATTCGGGTTTCCGTTGGCCGGATCAGCGGATCACAATCAATTTGAGCCCGGCCTGGCTCAGTAAGAAGGGGTCCACGTTTGATTTGCCCATCGCTCTGGGTATTCTTCAGGCAACAGGCCAATTGCCGGAGCATTTGCAGTTGGCTGCCTGGGGAGAACTCTCGCTTACCGGGAAGCTGAAGAGTGCGCCGGGAGCGTTATGTCTTGCGGATGGACTCAGAAATGAGGATCCTTCCCAGATCATGATTCATCCGGCAGAGAGTGAGCCTGAGATCAAGCGGCATTGGGAGGGCGGACTCTATGCTGAAGATCTACGTTCTCTGGTTTCTCTCTTGAAGAATGGATTTACGGAAAATTCTTGTCTTCATGAAGATTTGCGACTGATCCCACACGTCGAAACCATACCGGAAGAAATGCTCTTACCGATCTACCTGCAGCAATCCGCCTGGCGCGCTTGCCTCTTAGCCGTAGCCGGAGCACACCACCTTCTGATGCTGGGAGCTCCCGGTTGCGGGAAGACGACTTTGGCCAGAGCCTCTCATTATTTACTGCCGGATCTCTCACGCGAAGAGCAATACCAACTGGCCTTGCAGTACTCGGCGGCGAAAGTTGCGGTACCGGAACAGCCGGACGCAAGAGCGGGGTTTCGGGCACCGCATTTTTCGGTATCCGCGCAGGCACTTCTGGGCGGTGGGACGAAATACAGTTTAGGGGAAGTAAGCCTTGCCGATCAGGGGATCCTCTTCCTCGACGAGATGAGTGAGTTTACCGCGGCGAAGATTAATCAACTGAGACAACCCATAGAAGACCATCAGGTGAAGCTGCACCAGTCCGGGCAAGTTGTGACGCTCCCGGCTCGGTTTATCCTGATTGCCGCCGCGAATGGGTGTAAATGTGGCCAGTTTTTTGAGAAGGAGCAGGTCTGCACTTGTTCGGATGGACAGATTAAGCAGTATCGGGACAAATTCAGAAACCCCTTCTATGACCGGATTGACTTATATGTTGAAATGCTGAGGCTTCCCAGCGAAGAATTAAACCGAACCTTAGATCCATTGGAAGTTAATCCGCAGAAGTATCGGGAACAAGTACGTTTGGCCAGAGAGAGGCAATATGAGCGACAAGGTAAGGGGAGTAGGGACCTGCTGCGCCTTAATGGCTGGCTTCCTACGTCCGAAATCAATGAGTCTTTTGGCATCAGCCGCAAGGTCTTGCAGAAGGCTGAAACACTCGCGGATCAACTCAAACTGTCCATTCGAAGTTACCAGAAGCTGCTGAGGGTGAGCCGAACCTTGGCCGATTTAGCCGATGTCACGGAAGTGACCACAGATCACGTGATCGAGGCGTTTTCCTATAAGAACCGCCTTGCTGCCGGAGAGAGGAAAAATGACAGAAGAACTAAATTACTCCATTGAACCATTGACCAAGCTATTTCTCTATGAGCTGCGAAGGTCCGGCGTCTTGCCCCGAGGGCTGCTCATCCGTTTGCTGGAAAGAGGGCTCGCCTTGCTGCCGCTGGAACCGGCAATTTACGAAGACTTCCTTCAGGTTTACGGGAGCGCGGAACCGAAAATCGGGGAGATTAGCTTCAGGGTTCAGGCCAGTTGGGAAGAACGCTTAGCTAGGGCACAAAAGAATCTTGACGCCTGTGATAGTCTGGGAATCGATGTTTTTCTCATGACAGAAGAGGAGTATCCCGAATTACTGGCCGCCTGCAGGGATGCACCGATTGTCTTGTTCTGCCGCGGCAATTGGGAAGCGTACGCACAAGCAGATCATTACTTGGCTGTAGTCGGCAGCCGTAAAATGACCGCTTATGGCATGCGTTTCTTAGAGCAAGCGCTTCCTCCTGTGATTCGCCAGAATACGGCGATCATCAGCGGAATGGCCAGAGGGTGCGACTCGAAGGCACATGAACTCACCCTGGAAAATGATGGGTTCACTGTTGCGTGTTTAGCCTACGGACTGGATACTTGTTACCCGCCGGAGCATAGGCGTCTCCAAGAAGAGATTGCCGAGAGAGGCTTACTGATCTCGGAACATGCTCCGGGTGTGCCTCCGCTGAAGAGTTATTTCTCGGCAAGAAATCGCCTGATCAGTGGTTTGGCGGAAGCACTATTTATCGTTGAAGCCGGCCAGAAGAGCGGCGCCTTGATTACGGCAGAGTTTGCCGCGAACCAAGGCCGAGATGTGTTGGTTCTGCCCGGATCCGTTTTTCAACCGTCTTCGGCAGGCTGTAATCGGCTGCTCAGAGATGGAGCGACGCCTGTGTTAGATTATGGAGACATTCTGGTGAACTTCGGAATCGACAGTCTGCCGCAGATGATCGCGTCGCAAGTGAAGAAGGACCCGCTGCTGCAGGCTTTGGCCGAAGGAGAAAAGAGCGAACTGGAACTCGCCCAAATGCTCGGCTTAGAGATGACGGATCTGCGAATCCGCTTGACTCGCCATGAGGCAGAAGGTATGGTTTTCAAAACGAAAGGCCGGTATTTTTTGACAAGTCTCTAAAAACTGTGTATATAATACCGAGGCAGACCGGCGAATTCGTCCGCCTCACATCCGCTAACAACCGCCATACACGCCATACAGAAGAATTAGGTTTTGAAAGTACATGACAAAATTAGTAATCGTAGAATCCCCATCTAAGGCCAAGACCATTGGCCGTTATTTGGGTAAAGAATATCGAATCGCAGCATCCGTGGGTCATATCCGTGACCTCCCGTCCTCAACCCTTGGCGTGGATGTGAATAACGACTTCAAACCTCGTTACATTAATATGAAGGGTAAAGACCAGGTCATCCGCGACCTCAAGAAGCAAGCGGCTGAAGCCGATGAGGTCTTGCTCGCAACGGACCCGGACCGCGAAGGGGAGGCTATTGCCTGGCATTTGTCGACGATTTTAAAAATCGATCCCTCGACCCCTTGCCGAATTACTTTTAATGAAATTACGGACAAGGCAGTTAAGGAAGCGGTCAAACATCCCAGGCCGATTGACATGGATCTGGTCGATGCTCAGCAAGCCAGAAGAGTTTTGGATCGCTTGGTGGGTTACGAATTGAGCCCTCTGCTCTGGAAGAAGATCCGCAAAGGTCTTTCCGCCGGCAGAGTCCAATCCGTAGCTACAAAAATGCTTGTCGACCGCGAACGCGAAATTGACGCGTTTATTCCGGAAGAATATTGGAATCTCTATGCTTTTCTGAGCAAGTTGGAAGAGACCCTTGAGTTCCGTGTGAAGTACCATGGTGAACTTCAAAATGACAAGGTCAAGAAGGTGGATGTCAGGTCTCAGGCTGAGGCCGACGCCATTCAACAAGACCTGAATAATGATGCGTACCAAGTCTACAAGTTGAAGAAGGGTCAGCGGAGGAAGCAACCCTATCCGCCTTACACAACGAGTACCCTTCAGCAGGATGCGTCGCGGCGTATGGGCTATACTTCGCGCAGAACCATGCAGATTGCTCAGCAGCTCTATGAGGGGGTTACGATCGCGGGGCAAGGGCAGATTTCGCTCGTCACCTATATTCGAACCGACTCGGTACGTATTTCCGAAGATGCCCTGACAGAAGCGCGTTCCAGGATCAGTTCGGAGTTCGGCGAGGCTTATCTTCCGGCCAAAGCCCGCTACTTCAAGAACAAGAGTGCTGCCCAAGATGCGCATGAGGCCATCCGTCCGGCCCACTTCGATCTTGCTCCGGAGCAAGTGCGTCATTCACTGACGAATGAACAATTTCGTCTCTATGACTTGATTTGGAAACGCTTCTTAGCCTCACAGATGGCTCCGGCTCTGATCGATACGGTTTCGCTTGATGTCCAGAACGGCAGCCATATCTTCCGAGCCAACGGTGAAACCATTGTCTTCCCGGGTTATCTTAAACTCTATGACGACACGTCCGGCAACAAGAATGATGACAAAGAGCGTTTGCCTGAACTAAGCGAAGGCGAAGCCTTGCGGTTCAGACGTTTCCTGCCGGAGCAGAAATTCACTTTGCCGCCTGCTCGGTATACCGAAGCTTCCTTAATCAAAGCGCTGGAAGAAGAAGGCATTGGCCGTCCTTCGACCTATGCACCGACCATTTCCACCGTTCTTGAGCGGCACTATGCGGAGAAAGACCAGAAATCTCTGGTGCCGACGGATCTGGGAACGCTGGTCACGGAGCTTTTGGAAGACAATTTTGCCAACATCGTCGATTCGAAATTTACAGCGAATATGGAATCCAAACTCGACGAAGTCGAAGCCGGTAAAGAGGACTGGGTTGATGTCTTAAAAGACTTTTACCCTGATTTTCACAAGGCCATTGAACAAGCCGACACAAAGATTGAGAAGATTACGATTGAGCCCGAGAAACTGGGCAGAGTTTGCCCGGAGTGTGGGCAAGGGGAACTCGTTTTGCGTGAGGGACGTTACGGGAAGTTCATCGCTTGTTCCCGTTTCCCGGAATGCCGATACACAGAGACGATTACGGTTGAGACGGGGTCTCATTGTCCTAAATGTGGTTCCAATGTCGTGGAGCGTAAATCCAAGAAAGGCCGTTTGTTCTATACCTGCGATAAGAAGGGCAAAGATCCCGATTGCGATTTCATCAGTTGGTATCAGCCGGTTGACAACGAGTTTTGTCCGGTCTGCGGAACCTACATGGTTCTGCGCAAAGCCAGAGGACAAACCTATAAAACCTGCGGAAACCCGGATTGTGAAACCAATAAGCGCAAAACCTCTGCGAAAAAAGCCGGTGCCGGGAAGCGCGGCGGTAAGGCTTCTTCAGGTTCTGCCGGCTCCGGTGGCACCGCCGGAGCTGCGGCGAATCAGGACAACGCCGGCGGGGCGAATCAGGACAATGCCGGCGGGGCGACTCCGGACAACGCCGGCGAGGCGGCTCCGGACAGCACCAGCGAGAACGCCGGTGCGGAGGAGAGCTGATGACGAAACCCATTCGCGTAATCGGCGCCGGTTTGGCCGGCTCCGAGGCGGCTCTGACCTTGGCAGGCTTGGGTCAAGAGGTATTGCTCTACGAAATGAAGCCTCAAGTGTATACACCGGCACACAGCAGTGAATCTTTCGCTGAGTTGGTCTGTTCAAATTCATTTAAGAGCAAACAGGTTCATACTGCTCCGGGTCTCCAAAAAGCCGAACTGGAATTACTGGACTCGCCGCTTCTGCGAGTGGCGAAAAGGAACGAGGTGCCGGCGGGGGCGGCTTTGGCCGTGGATCGAGAGAAGTTTGGGGCAGAGGTGACGAAACTTATTGAGGAAAACCCCAAAATCCGCGTGATCCGGGAAGAAGTGAAGCGCCTGCCTGAGGACGGAGTGATCACGATTGTTGCCACCGGGCCTCTGACCGGCGGAGAACTCTTCGCTGATATCCAAAATCGCTTGACCCGGCCGACCCTGCATTTTTTCGATGCTGCCGCACCAATCATTTCCGCCGACAGCATTGATATGACAATCGCATTTCGCCAATCCCGTTACGATAAAGGGACAGCGGATTACATTAACTGCCCGTTTACGAAAGAAGAATATGAAGCATTTTATGAAGCCTTGATCCAGGCTGAACTTGCGGATGTTGAAGGGTTTGACAAGGAAATTCTGTTCGAAGGGTGCATGCCCATTGAGAGCATGGCGAAGCGCGGTGCGGACACCATGCGTTTTGGTCCGCTGAAACCGGTCGGTTTAACTTCGCCGCATAATGGCAAGAAACCCTACGCAGTTGTCCAGCTGCGCCAAGAAGACAATTATCAGTCGATGTATAATTTGGTTGGCTTCCAAACCCGTTTGAAATTCCCAGAACAAAGGCGGGTCTTCCGCATGATCCCCGGGCTTCAGAATGCCGAGTTCCTGCGCTATGGGGTGATGCATCGAAATTCGTTTATTTCCTCCGCCCGTGAGCTCTCGGCCGGTTTTCAATTGCTGAAGGACCAAAGGTACTTCTTCGCCGGGCAGATTACCGGCCTCGAAGGCTATCTCTGCGCTCTGACGTCCGGCCATTTGGCCGCTGTGAATGCCTGGCTGTGGTCCAAGGGTCGTCAGGCAGATTTCGTACTTCCGGCTGAAACCATTTCCGGCGCGCTGCAGCGTTATGTAAATCAAGGCGGCGATCGTGAGTTCCAACCGATGAATGCGAATCTTGGTTTGCTGCCGCCACTTGAGGAAAGAATCAAGAATAAACAAGAACGCGGACAGAAGCTGGCGGAAAGATCCCTCGATTCACTGAAAGTTTATCTGTCTTCTGCGGCACAATGAGTTATCATAATGAGAAACAATTCTTTACGAGACACAATTTTTTGATTAAGAGAAAATGGGAGAAATGAAATGGCAGGATTTTTCGGTCTGTTTAATTACACGAAGGAAGGCCCGGGTGTTGAGCCCGATGAACCACAGAAAGGTCCTGTTGCAGATTTTTTCTCAATTGTCGGTTCGAAGTTCTGGAAACTTGTGGTCATCAACTTGATGATGCTGGTTTTTAACCTCTTGGCCATCGTGCTCTCTTTTTTCGTGACCGGCTGGATTACGCAACTATTTTTCCCGGGTTTCACACCTCAAAATTTTCTCGACATGGTCCAGGGGCTTGGTCTGGAGTTTGCTGAGGGAATCACCGCACAGGACTACGCAACGCACTTATATACCAGCCTTGTCATCTGCTTTATGTTTACCTATGTGGGGCTGCAGTTTTTTGTTATCGGTCCCTGCCAGGCCGGTTTCACGTATCTGATGAGAAATTATTCCCGCCACGAACCGGTTTTCGTCTGGATGGACTTCAGGGATACGGCGCTGGCCAATTGGAAGCAGAGCTTAGCTCATTCGACGATCACAGGTATTTTCTTCATTCTCCTGGCTGTTGCCTATTATTTCTATGGCTCAGTCATGGAAGGAACGATCCTGCCTATGGTCTTGCAGATCATTCTCGGGCTTGTTCTCATGATTGTGACGATCATGCAGTTTTATATCTATCAGATGATGATCACCTTTGACCTTAAACTCAAGGATATCTACAAGAATGCGCTGCTCTTCACCTTCCTTCGCTTGCCAAGTAATTTCGGTGTTCTGGTGCTCTGCGTTCTTTTGCTGCTCGTGCTGCCCGTCCTTCTGGTTTGGTTGATGCCAAATGCCGGTTCCACCTTGATTATTCTGCTTCTGTACTCGACCATTCTCTTGAGCTTCACTTTGCTCCTGATGAATTATCAGGCCAATCGCGGGATTAAGAAGTACATGATTGATCCGATTGAAGCGAAGGCCAAAGCCGCAGAGTCCACCCCCGCAGAAGACTTTGAATCAGAGGAAGAGGAGAGCGAGGAAGAGGAGACTTCAGGCGAGACACAAGAAAAGCAGCCCCAAGGAGAGCTGCCTTCCGGTGCGCCGGCCTGATGGCCTCATGGCGCAATGACCTAATGGCGCAATGGTCTAATGGCGCAATGGTCTAATGGCGCAATGGTCTAATGGCGCAATGGCCTTGGGCGCTTGACCAGACTCGTGCGTTTAACCCAACATGTCTTCCATGGAATAGAGGCCGGCGGGTTTATCTTGGATAAAATTCGCCGCCCGAAGTGCCCCTTCCGCAAAAACTTCCCGGCTCTCGGCATGGTGGGAGAGGCGAATTACTTCCGCGTTACCGGCAAACATGATTTCATGGTCTCCGGCAATCGCCCCTCCGCGAAGCGCCTGTAAACCGATCTCGCCTTCGTGCCGGGCCTCATTACGGCCGCTGCGGTCAGTGACGAGCGGCCTCTCATAAGTACTGCTCTCTTGTACAGCTCTCGCCAATAAATACGCGGTGCCGGAGGGGGCGTCTTTTTTCCCCCGGTGGTGAGCTTCGACGATTTCGCAATCAAAACCCGGGCCCAAGAGTCTGTTCGCCTCGGCGGCTAAGCGGGATAGAACGTAGATTCCGACAGACATATTCGCCGAACGAAAGATAGCCATTTCTCGACTGAGAGATTCTATTCTCTCTTCCTGCTCAGAGGAAAGTCCCGTTGTGGCAAGAACGGCGGGCTTGGCGGCTTTGGCCAAATACGCCAACAGCTGATCCGTCAGCTCTTTACTGCTGAAATCAATGAGAACATCGTAGTCGAGCGCTATTTCTGAGAAATCCGTGAAAATTGGAAACGGAGACTCGCCGGGGGCTTGGCTGTCGAAGCCTCCCACAATCTCACAATTGGCCATCTCAGATACTACCCGACGAATCGCTTGACCCATGCGGCCACTTGCGCCAACCAGAAATAATCGTGTCACAGACTCACTCCTTCACGGTTAAGCCATAGGCCTGAAGGCTCTTGCGAAGCCTGGGTAAATTCTTCTCTGACAGGTGGACGAGCGGTAAACGGCAGGGACCTGCGCTGTTGCCCAGAAGAGTCATTGCCTCCTTGACCGGGATCGGATTCACTTCGCAGAAGAGCGCCCCTAGGAGATCGGACATCTCGATTTGCAATTTCGCAGCGCGGGCTGTATCCCCGTCGAACCAACTGTGGGTCATCTCGCGCATGACTTCCGGAATGATATTGCCGGCGACGGTGATCACTCCCTGGCCACCAAGGGACATCATCGGAACCACCAAGGCGTCTTCGCCACTGTAGTGAAGATAAGCATCACCACAGAGCTGCCTGGTTCTGCCAACCTGATTCAAATTGCACTCCTTGATGCCGATGATCGTTTCAACTCGCGCCAACTCATAATACGTTTCCGGATCGATATTGAGATTCGTGCGGGAAGGAACGTTATAGAGAATCATTGGCAGATCGGATGCTGCTGCGGTTGCTTCGAAATGCTTGACCAGACCGGCCTGTGTGGTCTTGTTGTAGTAGGGGGTGACATTGAGCAGTGCGTCCGCACCGGCCGCTGTGACGCCCTTCGCCAAATTAATCCCGTGCACGGTGTCGTTAGAACCCATACCTGCGATAATCGGTACTCTTCCGGAGGCAGCGGCTACCGCGGTTCTGACGACAGAAACATGTTCCGCATCCGGCATGGTCGACGCTTCACCGGTCGTTCCGCAGATGACCAAAGCGTCCACGCCTGCTTCAATTTGCCAGTTGACTAGTTCTTCCAGACGGCCGAAATCGACAGCACCGTCTTCCTTGAATGGGGTTACCAGGGCAGTTGCACTGCCTCTAAACAAAATTGACCTCTCCATGACGACCTCCGAGACCTCCGAATTAGGATAAAGCGTTTGCTTTTATTTCCTAAAGTGTACGTTTCTTGCGTTGGAGCGTCAATTGACTATAATGTTTTGGTTATGAAAAAGTCTGATTTTTACTATGATTTACCTGAAACTCTGATTGCTCAGCATCCTTCTCCGCAACGAGACCACTCCCGCCTTCTCTATTTGAACGGCGCGGACGGTCATACGGAGGAGTATTCTTTTTTTGAATTGGGTAAGCTTTTGCACTCCGGCGACTGTCTGGTCCTGAATGACACAAGGGTAATTCCCGCCCGTTTAATTGGTGAAAAAGAAGGTTTGGAACACCCGGTTGAGTTCCTGCTCTTGAAGCGCCTCAGTACCTCGGAGTGGGAAGTGATTGTGCGGCCGGGTCGCAGGCTCAGGCCGGGAGCTCACGTCGTGTTCCAAAAGGATGTTCTGGAGGCAGACATCCTGGAGGTTTTGCCTGGTGGTAATCGTAAAGTGCGCTTTTACTTCCAAGGGATTTGGGAGGAAGTTCTTGACAGTTTAGGGCAGATGCCACTCCCTCCTTATATTCATGAGAAGCTTTTGGACAAAGAACGCTACCAAACCGTTTATGCGGTCCACGAGGGCTCTGCGGCTGCTCCGACTGCGGGTCTTCATTTCACTAAGGAACTTCTGCAAGAGCTTCAGGATTCGGGGATCCGCTTGGCTTACGTCACGTTGCATGTAGGACTTGGCACGTTTCGTCCGGTCAAAGAAGAGGATATCCTTGACCACGAGATGCATAGTGAATATTACGAAATTCCGGAGGAAGCTTGCCTTGTTATCAATGAAACCAGGCGTAACGGCGGACGGATCATTTCGGTCGGAACGACTAGTTGCCGCGTCTTAGAGAGTGCGGAATTGGTTCATGGCGAAATGGTTCCCGGAAGCGGTGAAACGCGTATTTTTATTTACCCTGGTTATCAGTTTAAATTGGTCGACTGCCTGATCACGAATTTTCACTTGCCTGAATCAACGCTGGTGATGTTGGTGGCGGCTTTGGCCGGGAAAGAACATATCCTGCAAGCCTATGCGTACGCGGTGGAACAGAAGTACCGCTTCTTCAGTTTCGGAGATGCGATGTTTATTGAGGGCGACCCGCGAAATTTCGCGGGGACACGCCCCTGGCTCGAGGGGACACGCCCCTGGCTCGAACAGAAGCCCGAACAGCAGGAAGAGGCAGAGGAGCTCGAACAGAAGGAAGAGGAGCTCGAACAGAGGCCTGAACAGAAGCCCGAACAGAAGGAAGAGGAGCTCGAACAGAGCCTCGACCAGAAGCCCGAACAGAAGGAAGAGGAGCTCGAACAGAGGCCTGAACAGAAGGAAGAGGAGCTCGAACAGAGGCTCGAACAGAAGCCTGAACAGAAGCCCGACCAGAAGCCCGAACAGAAGGAAGAGAGTACTCATGAGTGAAGTGAAGCGAAATGTGCCGGGTGAAGTGTCGGACAATGTGAAGCGCGATGTGGAAGGTGAAGTGAAGCGCGATGTGAAGGGCGAAGTGAAGCGCGATGTGCCGGTGTGGCATGAAATCAGCCATATCGATCAGAAGACCGGTGCCAGAGCGGGGATCTTGCATACGCCGCATGGCAGTTTCCCGACCCCGATGTTCATGCCGGTCGGTACACAGGCCACTGTCAAAGGCATGTCTCCTCGCGAGCTTGAAGAAATGGATGCGGGTGTGATCTTGTCGAATACCTATCATTTGTGGATGAGGCCCGGGTCTGACATTGTCCGTGATGCGGGGGGCCTCCATCAATTTATAAATTGGAAGCGGGGAGTCCTCACTGACAGTGGGGGGTTCCAAGTCTTCAGTTTAGCCAAACCCAAAGACATCGTCGAAGAGGGTGTTCATTTCCGTTCGCATATTGATGGGTCAAAACAGTTTCTGACTCCGGAAAAATCCATGCAAATTCAAGAGGATTTGGGTGCGGATATTATTATGGCTTTTGACGAGTGTATTCCTTATCCGGCCGATGAAGCATATGCGGCGAGGTCTTCCGCGCGCACGACCAGGTGGCTGGAACGCTGTCTGGAATCCCACACGACGACTGACAAACAGGCCTTGTTTGGCATTGTGCAAGGGGGCATGTATCCGAAGCTCCGCCGCCTCAGTATCAGCGAAATCACGGCCTTCGACTTGCCGGGCTATGGCATCGGCGGCCTCAGTGTGGGCGAGCCTGCCGAACTTTTCTACGAGATGCTCCGTGAGACGGTTCCTTATCTGCCTGCTTCGAAGCCCCGCTATCTTATGGGCGTTGGCACGCCGGATTATATGTTGGAAGCTGTTATGGCCGGCGTGGACATGTTTGATTGTGTACTTCCGACCCGCATCGGCCGAAACGGGAGTGTTCTAACCCGTCATGGCAGGCTGATCGTGCGTGATCTGGCAAGCAGCCGTGATTACCGACCAATCGACCCTGACTGCGGCTGTTACACCTGCCAGAACTTCACCAGGGCGTACATCAGACATCTCTTAAAAGCCGACGAAATGTTCGGTTTGCGCCTTACGTCGTATCACAATCTCTATTTCTTGATCCAACTGATGAAGTCAGCGAGAGTTGCCATCATGGAAGACCGGTATGAAGATTTCGTCCGCGAATTCATGGAGGACTGGGGAACCGGCCGCGCCAAGAACTGAGGGTTTGCTGGGGGTTTGCTGGGGGGTTGTTGAGAGGTTGGGTTCGAGGGCGCGGGCTTAAGGGTGCGGGGTTAAGGGCGCGGACTTAAGGTTGCGGTCGAGGGCGCGGGCTCGAGGGTGGCAGGAGCTTCAAGGAAGAGCTCGGTCGGTTTGCAAAGCATGTTATTTGCACATATCTTCAAATTTGAAGATATGTGCAAGCTAGATGAAATGTTATCTAATTATTTTGGTGCTTGCTTGTCGTTTGCTTGCACACTTAAGCAAATTTGAAGATATGTGCAAGCGAACTTGATATGTAGAGGCTGCTAATGGAAATAGTTATCAGTAGACTGCGTCAGGAGCAGAACAGATCGCGTGCTGCGGTTGTAAAGGCTTTTTACCTTAACTTGCGGTTCTCAAGTGGATCCAATGTTCCAGGGGGAATCGCTCCAATCGCTCCAAGAGCTCAATTGCAGAGCGAATCCCCTGTTTGCAGAAGTAAGCCCCCGAAAATCGCTCCAAGAAACGAAGAGACTCTTGTTGACCTGCCCAATTCATGATATTATCAACGAGAAATTTTTTGCGGGAATCCGCAATTCGGAGGAACACCTGATGCTTATTAAGAATATTGCATTGGCTGCAACGGTTGTTGCGGAAGCCGCTGCGACAACAACTGCTGAGCTCACGACCGGCCAGCAGATCCTGAATGGTCTGATGACTTTTGGCCTGCCTGTATTGATGCTGGTAGGTCTTTACTTCCTGATGATCCGCCCTCAGAAGAAAGAACAGAAGAAACGTCAAGAAGAGCGCAATTCTTTGCAAGTCGGCGACAACATCGTGACAATCGGCGGAGTTGTCGGTCGTGTGGTGAATATTAAGGATAATGAAATTACGGTTTCTACATCCGTTGCAAAAACCATGATGACTTTCCGTAAAGAAGCCATTGACCAGGTTATCAAACAAGTTTCGGACGACGATTGAGTTGCCTGCAAGACTTTTAACAATAGTCAAGGATTGAGAGAACGATTATAAACGATTATAATCATCTTAACAGTCAGAGTCGGGCAGCCGATTAGAGAGAAGGTATTTATGAAACACTTGAACATGATTTATGAACCTCGCAAAGCGTATAGTGTCTCTGGTAAGGCTTGTGGTGAGTGCCAGACATCTTGCCAGTCCGCTTGCAAGACCAGCTGCACCGTTGCAAATCAGAAATGTGAGAAGATTAAGAAGTAATTTTCTTTGCACAGCGTCTTGACAAATTGAGCATGTCTTCCGCGAGTGTGGGAGCCGTGCTTTTTGTTGTTTATCCAAACTGTATTGATCCCAAACTGTATTGATTCTTAACTGGAAATTGGAGTTTATTTTGCTGCATACTTTTGAAATTAACGGGGACTATTTAGCCTTTGATTCGGAGAACCAGGCACTTCTCGCTCTGGATAGACCCACATGGCATCTACTTAGTGCTTACGATCCGCTTAGTGGCCAGGAACCGGACGCGGATGTCATAAGAGATCTTCAGGCTACTTACCCGGAACTCGCGGATGATGCGGATACCATAATGGAAGAAATTGCGGAACTTCGCGAGAATGGCGGTTTATTTCAGGCGCCAACTCAAGTGCGGTTGGATCAACTCTATCCGGACGAACCCGTGATCAAGTCTATGTGTCTTCATATTTGTCATGACTGTAATCTGCGCTGTCGCTATTGTTTCGCAGGGCAAGGGGATTATCACTCCGGGAAACGGGAAATGCTGACGACCGAAGTGGGGGAAAAGGCCATTGATTTTCTGATCGAGGCTTCAGGACCCAGACATAATCTTGATATCGACTTTTTCGGCGGCGAGCCTTTGCTGAATTGGCAGGTTGTGACTGAATTAGTTGATTACTGTGAGACACGAGCCGCGGAAACTGGCAAGGATTTACGACTTACCATGACGACGAATGGTTTGCTTCTTGATGAGGAGAAGCGCACCTATATTAATGAGCACTTCAAAAATGTGGTCTTAAGTATTGATGGTAGGCCGGAGGTCCATAATTATATGAGACCCGCACCGAATGGCAAAGCTTCTTATGACCCGATCATTCGCAACATCAAGGCCATGGTTGAAGAGCGAGGCGACGATAAGGAATTTTACGTTAGAGGTACGTTCACGCACTTCAATACTGATTTCTCCAATGATGTCGCTTATCTCGCCGAAAAGGATTTGAAACAAATTTCTATGGAACCGGTTGTGGCTGATCCTACGGATCCTTATGCACTCACGGATGAGGATATTTTGGACGTCCAAGCGGAATACGAGAAACTGGCACTTCATTATGTTGAAGAAAAAGACGGAGCGCATCCCTATCGCTTCTTCCATTTCAACCTTGATTTAGATGAAGGTCCTTGTACGTATAAACGACTGAAAGGTTGTGGCGTCGGCTCTGAATATATTGCCGTTACTCCACAAGGTGACATTTATCCTTGCCACCAATTTGTTGGGGAAGAGGAGTTCCTGATGGGGAATGTGTCGCAGAAGCCTTCCGAACTGTCTCCTGCTTTACGGAAAATGTTTGACAAGCGTCTTATCCCTAACCGCAAACCTTGCGATACATGTTGGGCTAAGTATTTCTGCTCAGGTGGTTGTTTGGCTAACCATTATCATGCGACCGGTTCACTCGACGGAACCTATGAACATGGTTGTCAATTGCAGAAGAAGAGACTGGAAGCTGCGCTCTGGGTTAAATATAGGGAGAAGGTAACAGAATAATTTCCTGTGTGGGTATCCTGGCTTCA
>CAYZSO010000007.1:0-79907 GCA_964479695.1 uncultured Fastidiosipila sp. | reverse complement strand
GCTGATGGTATCCTGGCTTCAGCTGATGGTATCCTGGCTTCAGCTGATGGTATCCTGGCTTCAGCTGATGGTATCCCGGCCTCAGCTGTTGGTAACCTGGCTTCAGCATTAGGTAGCCAGGCTTCAGACCCATATTTGAGTTGACAGCCTTAAACTTACGGCAACTTCGAGTCAGCTGTTAATATTTTGTAAATTTACCTCCCGAAATAAAGGGATTTTGCCATGGCTCTACGTATTTACCTTAAGAGGGGGAAAATATGGCCAGACGAATTCCGGAGAACATAATCGAAGAGATCAAGCAGAAGAGCGACATCGTAGATGTCGTCTCTTCGTATGTCAATCTGACGAAGAAATCTTCGCAAAATCTTTTCGGACTCTGCCCGTTTCATCAAGAGAAAACGCCCTCGTTCAGTGTTTCGCCGCAGAAACAGATTTATTACTGTTTCGGTTGCCATAAGGGCGGAGATGCAATTCATTTCATCATGGATGTGGAGCACATGAGCTATCCGGAAGCGATTAGGTTTCTGGGTGAGCGGGTCGGAGTACAGGTTCCGGAAAATGATGATGATAACGAACAATTCCGTGAGCAGAAACAGAAGAAAGAGAGACTCTACGATCTGAATGTTGAAGCGGCCCGCTATTTCTACAAATCATTTTTGACAGAAAATGCGAGAGAGGTGAGAGACTACCTCACAAGGCGTGGAATTAGCAGACAAACGGCAACCGCCTTTGGCCTAGGCTATGCACCGGATCAGTGGCAGGGACTATTGGATCATCTGCGGAATAAGCACTATACGGAAGAAGAAATTGCTGATTCCGGTCTGTTTAAGAAGAACAGCAAAGGCGCTTGGTACGATCTATTTAGGGGGCGCCTAATTTTCCCGATCATTGATGTGATGGGGCGGATCGTTGCTTTTGGCGGTCGAGTTCTGGATGACTCCATACCGAAGTACCTGAATTCGCCGGAGACCGAGATCTATACGAAGGGTCGTCACCTCTATGGCTTGAATCTTGCTAAGAAAACGAAGAGTGATAGGTTGATCGTTGTCGAAGGGTACATGGATTGCATCCAACTTCACCAAGCCGGTTTCGATCAGACCGTTGCCTCACTGGGGACTGCTTTGACGTCACAACAGGCGGGTCTTCTTCGGAAATATAAAGAAGAAATTGTTCTGGCATATGACATGGACACGGCAGGGCGCCTTGCGACTTTGCGCAATATCGATGTATTAACGGATAAAGGGGCGAAACCCTACGTTCTCTCACTTCCGGATGCCAAAGACCCGGATGATTATATTCGCAAACATGGCAGGAGTGATTTTGACGCGTTGCTGACGGAAGTTCCTTCCGGATTAGAGTATAAGTTTATTTACGCGAAGGAACAGGCTACCCGAGGCGACCAGTTGGACAAAGTTTATTATCAGGAGCTGGCCTCTGATTTGTTGCTTGAAATCAAGAACCCTGTCATACAAGAGCTTTATGTGCCGCGCGTTGCGAAAGAACTGGAAGTTCCAACGGAGAGCATTCATATGCTTCTCTCCATGCGGCAGCAAGAGGTAGCAGGTGGAAGCAAACCCAGACGTATTTACAGGCCGGTAGCGGAAGACACCCCGGCACAAATAGAGCAGAAACCTAGAGAGCAGAACAGGGAGACGAAACCCGCTTTCTACTTGAACCAGTTGGAAGCATCGTTTCTCTTACGCATTAGTAGACGCCCTGATGTTTTCCGTGAGTTGAACCTGACGGTTGAACCGAAATGGTTTCATCAACAGAAAGTACGTCCTTTTGTCGAAGGCGTGCTGAACCTGACCTCTGAGGGGGATAGTAATGACCAGAAGCTGATGAGCTTGATCAATGATCAAGAAGATGATGTTAGGGACAGTCTAGCTTCCCAGTTTGGCAATCTGATGATGCAAGACGAGCTCCCGGAAACCCAAGATCAGATTGCACTGATTATGCGAAGGCAAATTTTGTTGATCAGAATCGATTACACAAATGCTCTATCTGATGCCATTACCAAGAGACTCGACTCCGGAAACATGGATGATCCGGCTGAGTGGCGCGGGAAATTTGTCAGGGTGAGGCAAGAGTTACAAAGACTGCAAACAGAGCTTAAGGACATGGACAAGGCTTACCGCTTCAGTAGTGAGAACGAAGATTTCTGAATGTATACACCGAAACTTTCTGAATGTATACACCGAAACTTTCTGAATGTTTGCACCGGAGCTTTTTAGCCCGAACACTTGAAGCCGAATGCCAAGGCGTCGAACACCAGAACACTCGAACCCTGAACACTCGAACCCTGAACACTCAAACCCTGAACACTCGAACACCAGAACACTCAAACCCTGAGCACTCGAACACCAAATGGACCAGCAAATAAATCAAACCGGAATTCAGCCGTCGGACACTGAAAAATACACAGAATAACAAATTAGAACAACAAACCAGAACAACAAACCAGAACAACAAACTAGAATAACAAACCAATAATATAGAGATCGTGAGAAGACCTTTGCACTAAGAAAAGGAGAATTATGGCTACAGGAATAGTAAATCGACTGCTTAAGGAAGCCGCGGCCAACAACAACCAGCTCTCATACAGAGAAGTTATGGATTTGCTGGAGAAGTATGATGTTGACTTAGAACAACTGGACGGGATACTGGACCAGTTAGAATCACAAGGAATAAAAATAAATGCTGATACAGGTGTCTCCGACGAAGTTGGTGTTGAAGACGACAGCAAAGTGAAGGTCGATCAGATCACGGTCGACGATCCAGTACGCATGTATCTAAAGGAAATAGGTAAAGTGCCGCTGCTGACCGCCCAGGAAGAAAAAGAACTGGCCAGGCGGATGGAAGACGGTGATACCGAAGCACGTGACCATTTGGCAGAAGCAAACCTTCGTCTCGTCGTCTCAATCGCCAAGCGTTACACCGGCAGAGGCTTGTCCTTCCTTGACCTCATTCAAGAAGGGAATCTGGGCCTCTTAAAGGCCGTAGAAAAATTCGACTACAAGAAAGGCTTTAAGTTCTCCACGTACGCAACTTGGTGGATTCGACAGGCGATCACCCGCGCAATCGCCGATCAAGCGAGAACCATCCGCATCCCGGTCCACATGGTTGAGACGATCAATAAATTGATTCGCGTTCAGCGCCAGCTGATTCAGGAGTTGGGCCGCGAGCCGGAGGTTGAAGAGCTTGCGGCGGAAATGGACATGACTGTAGATAAGGTCAGGGAGATTATGAAAATTTCCCAGGTGCCGGTATCGCTCGAGAAGCCGATCGGTGAGGAAGAAGACAGTCATTTGGGCGACTTCATTCCGGATGAGGACATCCCATCACCGGAGCAGCAGGCGGCTTTTACTTTGCTGAAAGAACAGCTGAATGATATTTTGGCTAGCTTGACTCAGCGTGAAGAGAAGGTGCTTAGGCTCCGTTTTGGTTTGGACGACGGGCGTCCGCGCACGTTGGAAGAAGTAGGTAAGGAGTTTGGTGTCACTAGGGAACGGATCCGCCAGATCGAGGCCAAGGCACTGCGCAAACTCCGTCACCCGAGCCGCAGCAAGAGACTGAAGGATTATTTGGATTAATGCCCCAGGTGGTGCTCCGAGGTAGGCTTCGGGCTGCCTATGATTTGCTTCCCGAGGATACGCTGCGGCTGATCGACGTTGGTTGCGACCACGGCTATTTGTCCGCCTTCTTCTTGGAGAATCACCCGGAGGGCAAGGCTTTGCTGATTGATAAGCGTGAGGGTCCTTTGGCCAAAGCCGCCTTAGCCACCTCTCCGTACGAGAAGTCAGGGAGAGCGACGTTGAGCCTCTCCGACGGGCTCTCTGTTTGGCATCCCGAAGCGCAGGATACCGTTGTTATTGCGGGGATGGGTGGGCGTGAGATCCTTTCGATCCTCCGCCAGACTCTTGATCTTGTACTTGTGCCGGAGGATTATACCCTGAGGCTTGTTTGGCAGGCGATGCGGGATGTTGCCTTGGTTCGTGAGATGTTTCGCCTTGCCGGGGCTGAGGCCGGCGAACAAAAACTCGTTGAAGATCGCGGCTGGGTCTACAGTGCGGACACGGCTGTTTTTACGAAAGATGCCTTGGTCAAGTTGCAGAACTCGGATAACAAGGACAGTACCGGCGGCGAGGTCGAAGATTGGCTGGGGCCAATCTTCGGTGAAGGTGGGCTGGGGCCGATCTTCGGTGAAGGTGAGATGGGGGCGGCTTTGGCCGACAACTATTGCAGACGCCAAATCCGCATTGCGAGAGGGGAAATTGCAGGCCTCAACGGTGAGAAGAAGCTGAGGCGAGAGGCTCTTGTGGAGGAGTTAGCCCGCAATTTGGCGGGAGGGGAGTAGGGATGAAACTTCTGGAGATCATGAATTATCTGGAGCGGCTGGCTCCGCTGGCTTGGCAAGAAAGTTGGGATAAGAGTGGGCTTGCGATTGGCGACCCGGAGCAGGAGATTCATCATATCTTGCTGGCGCTGGACATGGATGGCCTGACGCTTGAAGAGGCCGGGAAGGTCAATGCTGATCTGATTTTGACCCATCATCCGCTCTTTTTTCAACCGCTGGCGGGGGTGAGGCCGATCATTCCTGAGGAGCGAATTGTCCGCGACTTGGTGAAGCGGGATATCGCTGTGTACGCTATGCATACGAATTTGGATGCCGCCCCTTGGGGTGTCAATGACAGCCTGGTGAAGATCTTGGGATTAGGTGGCGAGGTGCTACCGGATTCTTTGGTTCCACTTGCCGATCAAGAGAACTTCACGGATCAGGCGAGTTGGCTGGGTTTTACGGATCAAACCTATCTGCAGGATCTGTTCCCCGGGAGCGAGTTCTATCGAGGGCAAAAGCCCGGTTTCGTGAAAATCGTGAGCGGTGAATGGACCAGACGGAAGATTCAAGATCTCTGCCTTATGAACCTCGGGCGCTCGTGCTTCGTCAATTTTCAGGAGGATGCTCCGGTCAGCCGAATTGCGGTCAGCGGCGGTTCCTGGGACGGAACTTGGCTCGACGAAGCGTCTAAACGAGGTGTAAATGCCATCGTTACGGGTGAAATGAAGTATCACGACCAAATTGCTTGTCGCGAGCGGGGGATTGCTATTTTCGCCACGGGTCACGATGTCAGTGAAAGACCTGTTTTGTCATTCCTTCGTGAGGCGCTAAAGGTTCAGTTCAGGGATCGCTTGTCTGTGTTTACATATGAAGGTATAAGATACTGGTGATTTGGACACAGAAATCTACTAGCTGAATTCTTACCATAACTGAGAATTCATCCGCAAATGGAAGTACGAAAAAGTGAGGAAACTGTATGTTCAATTTTGGGGGGCCAAAGGCGCCCAGTATCACTATGCAAGAGCTAAGACTCATCAAGAGCCCAAAAGTTATCGATGTCAGAGAAGCCTATGAGTTTCAGTCCGGATCCTTCCCCGGTGCGAAAAATGTACCCATGTCTACCCTGCTTGCGAAACCGGACCAATACCTGAACAAAAGCGACACGTATTACCTTCTTTGCCAGAGTGGCGCGAGAAGCGCAAACACGACGAAACAGCTGGCGAAATCCGGCTACCAGGTCATCAACGTTTCCGGTGGCATGAATGCCTATCGCAAGTGAGATGTAGAGACATAGATAGAGACATAGAATAATAGAGTAGGAAAAAATATGTCGAAAAAAATAATTATCGTAGGTGGTGTCGCCGGCGGCGCTTCGGCTGCAACTAGACTCAGACGAAATAGTGAAGAAGATCAGATTACCATGTACGAGAGAGGCAGAGATGTCTCTTTCTCCAATTGCTCTTTGCCTTATCGCTTGAGTGGCGTGGTCCCTGAGACGGAAGATTTACTGATGGTAAGTCCCGAGACCTTCCGTGACTCGTATAACATCAAGGTGATGACTAGACACGAGGTGGTCGCCATCGACCGTGCCAAGAAACAGGTAGAAGTCGAAAATCTCCTGACTGGCGAAACTTTCTTCGACCCATACGATGTGCTCATTTTGTCCCCTGGTGCCAAACCGATCGTCCCTAATTTCCCCGGTAAAGAGCTCATGCCCCTTTACACGTTGCGAAATGTTGAGGACATCGAGAAACTGGTTGAAATGACTTCGCAGCACAATGAAATTGCCGTGATCGGCGGTGGCTTCATCGGTGTTGAGATTGCTGAGAATCTCCGAATGGCGGGAAAGAACATCACTCTGATCGAAGGAACGTCGCAGATTCTGCGCCCCTACGATGATGACATGGTGCAAATCCTCCACAAAGAGCTCCTGGATCAGGGAGTCAACCTGATTTTGGATGACTTGGTTGAAAGCATCGGTGAGAATCAAATCACCCTTCGTTCCGGACGAACCGTGAATGCAGAAGGAATTGTCTTAGCGATCGGGGTGTCGCCGGAGACGGATTTGGCCAAAGCCTGCGGTTTGACTCTCGGCAAGACGGGGGCAATCGCGGTGAATAAGGTTTATCGAACGAATGATGAATCCATCTATGCGATTGGCGATGCGGTTGAAGTCACAAACGAACTCACCGGAACGCCTATGAAACTCGCATTGGCAGGCCCTGCTGCGAAACAGGCACGCATTGTAGCAGATACCATTAACGACAAACCTGTGCGGACAGGCCAAGGTTTCTTCGGCTCCTCCGCGATCAAAGTGTTCGACTACAATGCGGCGGCCACCGGGCTTAATGAATGGACCATTGCCAACCAAAACCCGGAGCTGGCCTACGATATTGTCCACTTGATCCTCAATGACAAGGTTGGCCTCATGCCGGACGCCAACCCGATGCATTTTAAGCTTATCTTCGAAGTGCCATCCGGCAAAGTTCTCGGTGCGCAAGCCATTGGCCGCGGCGACGTCACGAAAAGAATCGACGTCATCGCCACCGTGATGCATCAGAATGGTACGGTCTATGATTTGCAGGAGCTGGAATTCGCCTATGCCCCGCCATTCTCCACTTCCAAAGACATTGTCAACTACGCGGGCTATGTCGCAGGGAACCTTCTGGCCAAAGCCTTCCGCCAGGTCAATGTTGATCAGGTGCGCGATTTGGTCGAAAACGGCGCCTATATTATTGATGTTAGGGAAGAGGATGAATATGCGGCAGGCCATATTATCGGTGCTGTCAATATTCCACTCAGTCAGCTTCGTCGACGGATCTCTGAAATCCCGACTAATCGCCCAATTTACCTGCATTGCCGAAGCGGCCAAAGAAGCTATAACGCGGTGATGGCCTTAAACAATCTGGGATTCACGCAAGCAATAAACATCACGGGAAGTTTCCTGGGGATTTGCTTCTATGAGTATTACCACGACCAAGTGTCGGGGAGAAAACCCATCGTAAGTAATTATAATTTCGGCTGACCACTGACCACTGACCACTGACCACGGACCCCGGCCCCTGACCCGGTCAGGTGGTTTCCGTGACGCAAAGGGAGTTTCACGGTATAATAGGTTCGATTTCTGAGACAACTGAACAGTCGCGGGCATAAGTCGAAAGGCTGTGCGTGAGGAAAGTCCGGGCTCCTTAGAACCAAGGGCGCCGGGTAGTTCCCGGTGAAGGTGACTTTAAGGAAAGTGCAACAGAGAGATACCGCCTGCAGTACGGCAGGTAAGGGTGGAAAGGCAGGGTAAGAGCCTACCGGCGGCATGGTAACATGCCGGCCATGTAAACCCCGTCCGGAGCAACACCGTGGAGGGACATGATGCTGAGGTTCAGGCGTCCCGAGGAGGTGGCTGGAGTCCTGTTGAGAGGCAGGACCTAGATAAATGATTGTTCAAGACAGAACCCGGCTTACAGGTTGTCTCAGATTTCTTTTTTATTATGTGTTTTACAGATCAATATTTATAGCTAATTGATCCAAATATATAGAGCCAGTTGAAGGGGGAAGTCCATGGACAGCCAGTATCAGATGCGCGGAGTCTCGGCGACGAAAGATGAAGTCCACGAAGCAATCGAAGGACAAGAGAAGGGCTTGTTTCCGGGGGCTTTCTGCCAGATCCTGCCCGATATGACAGGGGATGAGAAGTGGTGCATGCTGATGCATGCAGACGGCGCCGGAACGAAGTCTTCGTTGGCGTATCTTTACTACAAAGAAACCGGTGATCTTTCTGTTTTCCGTGGGATTGCGCAAGATTCCCTGGTGATGAACACGGATGACTTGGCTTGTGTCGGTGCTGTCGACAATTTTTACGTTTCCAATACGATCGGCCGCAATGCGCACCGCGTGAGCGGAGCTGTGATCAAAGAAGTGATCACCGGCTACCGTGAAACGGCGGCTACGCTGGGTGAACATGGCATTAAGGTAACTTTGACCGGTGGGGAAACCGCTGATGTCGGGGATCTTGTGAATACCTTAATTTGTGATTCGACTGTTTCCGTAAGGCTCCCGCGTGCAGAAGTGATTGATGCCGGGAATCTCCGTCCGGGGTTGGCGATTATCGGTCTTTCTTCCACAGGAAAGGCCACCTATGAAACCGAAGAGAATGCCGGTATGGGCTCCAATGGCCTGACTGCCGCAAGACATCTTCTGCTGCATGAGGATTATCGTGCCAAGTATCCGGAAACCTATGCAAGTTCGATGTCGGCGGATCTGGCTTATACCGGGAAGTATCACGTTCAGGATCTTCTTCCGGGTTCATCGTTCACAGTTGGCAAGGCGATTCTCTCGCCCACCAGAACCTATCTGCCGGTGCTTCGCGAACTTCTGGGAAACGATCGCGAGGGGATCTTAGGCTTGATTCACTGTACCGGTGGAGGACAGCAGAAGTGCCGCGGCTTTGGCCAAAACATCCGTTATGTCAAAGATTCATTGTTCCCGATCCCGCCGCTGTTTCGGGCGATCTATGAGCAAGGGGATATTGAGGCAAGAGAGATGTACCAGGACTTCAATATGGGCCATCGCCTGGAAATTTATTGTGTACCTGAGCTTGCCAAACGAGTGATTCGGGTGGCTGAATCTTTTGGTATTGCTGCCAAACAGGTTGGGTATACGGAAGAAAGCCCCTCGGGCAATGAAGTGATCATCAAGAGTGAATTGGGCGAATTCCTTTACAAATAGGTATGGGTTCGCTATAATTTCGCTGTTATACCCTGATCTTGGTTTGGGGGCTGTTCCGCCCTTTACTCAGACAGAGGTGAATACATAGGAGGAACTAATGGATAAAGAACGTAAACAAGCAATCATTCAAGAGTACGCCACACATGAAGGCGACACCGGTTCACCGGAAGTGCAGGTAGCCCTGCTCACGGAGAGAATCGTTCACTTGACCGAACATTTGAAAGAGCATAAGCACGATCACCATTCTCGCCGCGGTTTGCTGCAGATGGTTGGTGACAGGCGAGGCCTGCTGGATTACCTGGCGAAGATTGACATCGAACGCTACAGATCCTTAATTGAGCGTCTAGGCCTGCGTAAGTAAGTTAGATATTTAAACTGGCAGGGAGGCACCCTGCCAGTTTTCATATAATCATCATTCCCCTGGGGCAGTAGTAGGTAGAACGAAATTGTCTTATGGAAGGTAAGACAGTCTGGTTCTACAGCCTACCGCCCGGGACTACGAGAGAGGTATCAATGAAACACGTTTACACGACTGAGGTAGCAGGCCGGACTCTGACTGTTGAGATCGGCGAGATGGCACAGCTGGCAAACGGTGCCGCGCTTGTTCGCTATGGCGGGACGACTGTGCTCAGCACAGCCACGGCTTCCAACACGCCCAGACCGGGCATCGACTTTTTCCCCTTGAGCGTCGATTATGAAGAGAAAATGTATGCTGTGGGTAAGTTCCCCGGCGGTTTCCTGAAACGCGAGGGGAGACCTACTGAGCACGCTATTTTGACGTCCCGAGCGATTGACCGTCCGATGAGACCTTTGTTTCCGAAGGATCTTCGCAACGATGTGAACTTAAACAATCTGATTTTGTCCGTCGATCCGGAATGCTCGCCGGAATTTTGTGCCATGCTTGGTTCTTCCATTGCAACACACATTTCTGACATCCCTTGGAATGGCCCGACGGCCAGTTTGAATCTTGGTTTGGTTGATGGCCAGCTGGTCATTAATCCTACACAGGAAGAGGCGGCTATAAGTGATATGGATGTTACGATGGCCGGCACGTCTGACTTGATCTGCATGATTGAAGCCGGTGCGAACGAAATCCCCGATGAGGATATGCTGGACTACCTGGCACAAGGTCATGAGGTGATTAAGGACCTTTGTGCATTCATTGAGCAGATCCGAGCAGAAGTGGGTAAAGAGAAATTCTCTTATGTCTCTTCCGATGTTCCTGCTGAAGTCATGGAAGTGATGAGCCAGTTTGCGGAAGAAAAAATTGCTGACGGAATCTTCGAAGCGGACAAGGCAACACGGGATAATAACCTCAATACAACGAGAGCCGCGCTGACGGAATATATTGAGGCTGAGTACCCGGAATACGTGCCTTATATTTCCGATGCCTTCGACCAAATGCAGAAGAAGATTGTGCGTAACGCCCTGTTCAAGGAACATAAGCGTGTCGATGGCCGCGCAATCGATGAGATTCGCCCGCTCTCCGCGGAGGTGGGTGTGGTACCACGCATGCATGGCTCAGCACTTTTCCAGAGAGGGCAAACCCAAGTACTTAACGTGGTCACCCTGGCTCCCATGTCCATGGTGCAGAAGCTGGATGGTTTGGATGATGTTGAGTACAAACGCTATATTCACCACTATAATTTCCCCGGCTACTCGGTCGGTGAAGCGAAATCCAATCGCTCTCCCGGGCGTCGCGAGATTGGACATGGGGCTTTGGCCGAACGCTCACTCTTAGCTGTACTGCCTGCTGAAGAAGATTTCCCCTACGCAATCCGTTCTGTCTCTGAAGTCCTGATGTCTAACGGCTCGACTTCCCAGGGCTCGGTTTGCGCATCCTGCCTGGCTCTGATGGATGCAGGCGTCCCGATCACCAGACCTGTTGCCGGAATTTCGAGCGGGCTCCTGGTGAACCCTGAAGATTCGTCTGACTACTTGGTCTTCATGGATATTCAGGGAATTGAAGACTTCTATGGCGACATGGACTTCAAGGTTGCCGGTACAACAGAGGGAATTACCGGTATTCAAGTGGATATCAAGGTCCGGGGACTCTCCATGGACATCATCCGCGATGCCTTTGCGATGACGAAGAAGGGCAGATTGCAGATCATTAATGAGGTGATGATTCCGACGATTGCCGAGCCCAGACCGGAACTTAATGAATTTGCACCGAAGATCCTGCAGACGGTGATTCCTGTTGACAGAATCGGCGAAGTCATCGGGAAGAGCGGCAAGGTGATTAACCAGATCATCGACGACACCGGTGCACAGATTGATATCGAAGATGACGGTCGTGTCTATGTTTCGGCTACGGATATTGAGCAGGCGAAACGCGCGATTGCTATTGTCGAGGGAATTGTGACTGATCCGATTCCCGGACAGGTTTATGAAGGCCGAGTGACCAGACTGATGAATTTCGGTGCTTTTGTGGAGTATCTCCCGGGCAAAGAAGGTCTGGTTCATATTTCGAAACTCTCTTGGAATCGCGTGGAGAATGTTGAAGATGCTGTTGCCGTCGGCGATATCGTCACAGTGAAAGTACTGGAGTTAGATGACCAAGGCCGAATCAACCTCTCGATTCGTGACACGACGGAGAAACCGGAAGGTTATGTAGAGCCCCAACGCCAAGAGCGTCCGTCCGGCGGAAGAAATTTCCGTGATAATGGCGGCAGAGGGCAAGATCGCAATAACAGAGGTTATGGTGATCGTGACCGTGGAGACAGAGGATCTCGCGACAGGCAAGGTTCCAGAGACAGACGGGACTCAGGTGACAGGAGGGACTCGGGCGACCGGTATCAAGGTGACAGGCATCAAGGCGACAGGCATCAGGGGGAAGCGAAGCCCAGGGCACCGAGGAACCAGCAGGACAACTAAAGCTTCCGGCAAAATATAGACCACCAGACAGTAAGCCGCCGGGCAACCGGCGGCATTTTTTAAATGAGGTGCGGATTGTGGCGAAGAAGTCGGATCAGAAACTGAAATTGCTATATATTATGCAACTTTTGGTAAACGAATCAGAAGAAGACCACCCGGTGACCATGCGCAGAATCATTGATCACTTGGATAGTTTGGGGATCAAGGCTGAACGCAAGAGTATTTACGATGACATTCGTGCACTGCAAGAATTCGGCATGGATATTCTTCTGACCAGGGGCCCAAGCTCCGGTTACTATCTGGCTTCCAGAGTGCTGGAACTTCATGAGTTAAAGGTTTTGTCTGACGCGGTCTTGTCCTCACGTTTCCTGACGACGAAGAAAACAAGAGAACTGACCGATAAATTATCAACGCTCACGACGCTCAGCCGCCGCAAAGAGCTCAAGCGCCGTGTTCATGTCATGCGTCGTCTTAAGAGCTCCAATGAACAAATCTATTACAACATTGACGGGATCCAGATGGGCTTAAATAAACAGCGACCGATTTCGTTCTATTACACGGAATGGGTGATTGAGAAGAGCCAGAGCCGTGTCAAGTATTATCGCAGACGCCGTCATGATAATAAGCTTTATGTTGCCTACCCAATCGAAGTAATCTGGGACGATGAGAACTACTACCTCTTGGCAAAAATGACGGGTGAATTGGGGCATCGCACATTCCGGGTCGACCGCATGGAGAACATCAGTGTCTTGGATGATGTGGAGGATAACGAAGGGAAACAGGCTGCTGCGCGTTTTGACCCGGCTTCTTATTCCAACAGCGTGTTTGACATGTATGATGGGCGGGAGCGAAACCTCAGGCTGAGTTTCCACGAGAGTATGCTGCAGGTTATTCTGGATCGTTTCGGTGAGGATATTTTTATTGAAGCTGCGGAAGAACCCGACTGGTATCAGACGACACAGGTCATTCGGGTCAGTGATCGATTCTATGGTTGGTTGTTGGCTTTTGATGATCAAGTACGCTTGGTAGGGCCTGACGAGGATGTAAAGGAATTAGCTTCCTTCTTGAAACGTGTTTCTTCTCCGTATAAAATTGGCGAGTGAAGATTTACGGAGGTAAGAAGTTGATGCTATTAAGTAATTGGCACACAGAGAAACTTTTTGATCTAGATCGCTCTGTCTACGGACAGTGGCTGAAGAATTTTACGTATCCATGGGAAGCGCTTCCGCAGATTAAGGCGTATGTCCTGACATTGGGTCCCACGCTCGACCCTAACGTTTATGAGCAAAGAGGCGAAACGATCTGGATTGCGAAATCCGCAGTTGTTCATCCTTCCGCCAGTATTGAAGGACCTGTCATAATCGGCGAGAGAACGGAACTTCGACCGGGTGCTTATATCCGGGGGAGTGTCTTAGTGGGGAATGACTGTGTTTTGGGTAATAGCTGTGAATTTAAGAATGCTGTGCTTCTGGATCATGTTCAGGTACCGCATTTCAGCTATGTGGGTGATTCCATTCTGGGGAATGACGCCCATCTGGGCGCCGGTGTGATCTGCTCAAACTTTCGCCAAGATAAGGGACCGATCAAGATCCACTTTGAAGATGGCTCCGTCCTCGATACAGGACTTCGCAAAATGGGTGTGGTCGCTGGTGATGGGATCGAAGTGGGTTGTCAAGCGGTATTGAATCCGGGTTCTCTGCTCGGCAGAATGAGCCGGGTTTATCCTCTGACGATGACCAGGTCCGCAGTTCCTGAAGCCCATATGCTCAAAGCAGATGGATCGATTGTCGACGTGACCTTGAATTCATCAGAGACAAATGAACAGACTACTTGAATTCATCAGAGTCAAATGAACAGACTACTTGAATTCATCAGAGACAAATGAACAGACTAAATGAACAGATTAAATGAACAGATAAGAGGTAGATAAACATGGCAAGACTTTTTGGCACGGATGGTGTCCGTGGCGTAGCGAATGTAGAGCTCGATGGTCTTCTGGCCTACAAATTAGGCAAGTATGGTGCGAGAGTTCTTCGCAAGGAACACGCGGCAGGAGACTCGGTTCTGATCGGCCACGACGGACGTATCTCCGCAGACTTGCTGGTTTCCGCACTGGCCGCGGGCTTTTGTTCGGAGGGACTTGATGTGTATCTGGCCGGCGAATTGCCGACACCCGGAATCGCAACCTTGACCCGCCTAGGTGACTATGCGCTGGGTGTGGTTGTCTCGGCGTCTCATAACACATTTCAATATAATGGCATCAAGTTTTTCGATCATGCCGGATATAAACTAGCGGATCGTTTGGAAGATGAAATCAGTGATTATATCAGCGGCGCTTGCCCGGATGATCAGGAGCCTCTTAGTGGTGCTGCATTGGGGACGGTCCATGAACTGCCCAGAGCGACGGAAGCCTATTTGGATTATCTACTGGGTGAACTGCGCCCTTCAGGTAAGGGTATGCGTGTAGCGATCGATTGTGCGAATGGCGCTACTCAGAAATTAGCGGACAGACTCCTTCAAGCAGCCGGCTGTGAGGTTACGGCTCGTTTAGGCTGTGACGGGAATGGCGTGAATATTAATGATGGCTGCGGTTCCACCCATCCTGAAAAATTGATGCAGGCTGTTAAGGCCACAAGAGCGGACATCGGTCTGGCCTTTGACGGGGATGGTGACCGCTTAATCGCAGTTGACCGTAACGGCAAGCTTGTGAATGGCGACTGGATTATGGCCATTCTGGCTCTTTACATGAAGAAAAAAGGCGAACTAAACGAGGATACACTTGTCGCCACCGTGATGAGTAATCTGGGTCTTCATAAATTTGCCGCCGAGAACAAGATTCGTTTGTTGACTACGCAGGTCGGTGACCGCTATGTCCTCGAGGAAATGGTCAATAATCAATATAATCTTGGCGGTGAGCAATCGGGGCATATTATCCTGAGACTCCATCAGACCACGGGGGATGGCCTGCTTTCGGCTTTGGCCTTAATCACAGCTCTACAGGAATTAGATCTTGATCTGTCTGAAGTGAATACGGTCATTAATGACTTCCCGCAGGTGCTTAGAGGGGTTACGATTCCTAACGAGAGGAAGGCGGAAGCGGCTGAAGATGCGGATCTTAGGGCCAAAGAAGCCTGGTGGCAAGAGAAATTGGGGGATGGAGGTCGTATCGTTCTCCGTGCTTCAGGTACAGAACCCTTGGTTAGGGTGATGGTTGAAGCGGAAACGCAAGAGCTTGCGGATGAAGTCTGTAATTCCTTGTGTGAGATTTTACTTAGAAAATATCCTTCTTGATGCTCGCGAAACTAGGTTTCAGCTTAGAACTAGGTTTGGTTTGGCCGGTTCATTTGTCCGGTTCATTTGCCCGGTTCAGGTAATTTGCCGCTTGGCCTATCTAGAGGGTAGAATAGTTTTTGTAAGAAGCTAGAGGATAAAGGAGAAGTACATATGATTTTAGTCACAGGTGGTGCAGGTTACATAGGTACGCATACATTGATTGCTCTATACGAAGCAGGGTACGAGGCTGTCGTTATTGACAATCTGCAGAATTCGGAGAGAGAAGCACTGACCAGGACTGAGGCGATTATTGGTCAAGAGATTCCTTTTTATGAAGCGGATGTCCGCAACGAGACCGTTTTGCAGCAGATTTTTGATGAGCATGAAATTGAGGCGGTCATCCATTTTGCAGGTCTCAAGGCCGTGGGTGAGTCGGTTTCAATACCCCTTGATTATTATGATGTGAATCTCAACACCACACTTTCTTTGCTGAAAGTGATGAAGGACAATTCCTGCTCTCGCTTCATTTTCAGCTCATCTGCGACTGTTTACGGTTTGGATAATGTGTCTCCCCTCAAGGAGGACTTACCCTTGTCTTGTAACAGCCCCTATGGGTGGACGAAGTTGATGAATGAGCAAATTCTCCGTGATGTTGCCGCGGCTATTCCGGATTTTTCCGTTGTCCTTCTACGTTACTTCAATCCGATCGGAGCTCATAAATCCGGAAGGATCGGCGAGAATCCGCGGGGGATCCCGAATAACCTGATGCCTTACATCACCCAAGTTGCGGTTGGTAAACTAGCGAAACTCAGCGTTTTTGGCGGAGACTACCCGACACCGGATGGAACCGGCGTCAGAGATTACATTCACGTGATGGATCTGGCGGAAGGACATGTCAAGGCGCTGACCTATAGTGAGAACAATGTAGGCTGCATTGCGATTAATCTCGGCACCGGCATAGGTTACAGTGTCTTGGATCTTGTGAAGGCTTTTGAAAGTGCCTCCGGAGTGACGATCCCTTACGAAATTACGGACAGAAGGCCGGGGGACGTAGCAGAAGTTTATGCAGATGCAAGCAGGGCGAAGGAGCTCTTGGGTTGGACAGCCAAGTATGATATCCAAACGATGTGCGCGGACAGCTGGAATTGGCAACGCCAAAATCCGGATGGCTACAGCGGTAAGTAAGGGGGACCTATGAAACGGAATTCGCCATCCGATTGGGAGCCGGCTGATTGGGAAGAGATTAATGATCCGGAGCAAACGCCCAGGAATCTGGAAGACGATCCTCTGGAAGAAGAACTTCCCACCGGCGAACGATATGATGAGGATCAGCCTTGGCGAAGGCCAGAAGGTGGGAGATACCGCTCACAGATGGATCCGTCACAGTCTGAAATGCGGTCTTCCGAACGTTTATATCACAAGGCTTCGCAAGCAAAAACGGACCGAGGCTCAACGGAGGCTCATGCGAATGAATTTCTTCGCAGAAGCTCTCGCAAGCGTGTGATCAGCCAGACAGTGGTCACCCTATTGCTTCTCGTTGTCATTGGCCTCCTGAGCTGGGGAATTAAGACCCAGTTGGATCTTCGTGTCGAAATTCAAGGTAGGCCGACGCTGCCTTCCGTAAGTGGCGGCGGTACACCGCAAACTTCCTCACAAACGGATTCTACAAGTAGCGAGGAAAGTGGGGAGACGACGCCTTTGGCCAGTGTATCCGTGGAGATCATCGGCAGCTGGGCGGACAGAACCCCGGAGACGACTCCGGAGACGACTCCGGAAATTGTCCCTGAGACTTCGCCCGCTGAAGTCACTACGGTAAATTAACGTATAGGGTAAATTGATTCGATCCTACGCTCTACGCCGCTGGCTTGTTTAGGCAAGTTTGGCGGCTATTTTTATGACATAGTTTATTCACAAAGAGTCTGAATTTTGTTAAGCAAAAATACTTTGGTAAATTGTTGACTTTATTTGACTAATAAACTACCATTACTTGTGTTGGCACTCGGGAGAGTTGAGTGCTAATTTCAAAATTCAGGAGGTTACGAAATGACCATTAAACCTTTAGGCGATCGCGTTGTGATCAAGATGGTGGAGAATGAAGAGAAGACCGTTGGAGGTCTCGTCATACCCGACTCGGCGAAAGAGAAACCGCAAGTTGCAGAAGTTGTTGCAGTTGGACCCGGCGGTGTTGTTGAGGGTAAGGAAGTTAAGATGGAGCTCGAGGTAGGTCAGAAGGTTCTGATCAGCAAATATGCCGGAACCCAGATCACGATTGACAAGGTTGAGTATACAATTTTGAAACAGAGTGATGTTTTGGCCATTGTCGAGGCGTAACTCAGATATAGAAGAATAAGGAGATACTATACATGGCAAAAGATTTAGTTTATGGCGAGGATGCACGTAAGGCACTGGAAACCGGTGTGAACAAGCTTGCTGATACAGTGAAGATTACGCTTGGCCCGAAGGGCAGAAACGTGATTTTGGACAAGAGCTATGGTGCACCGTCCGTTACGAATGATGGTGTGACCATCGCACGTGAGATTGAACTGGAAGACCGCACCGAGAATATGGGTGCCCAGCTCGTCAAGGAAGTGGCTACTAAGACGAATGATGTTGCTGGTGACGGCACAACGACTGCAACGGTTCTGGCACAGGCCATTTTCCGTGAAGGACTCAAGAATATCGCCGCCGGTGCTAACCCGATTTTCATTCGCAAGGGTATTCAACAAGCGGTTGACGCTGCGGTTGCAAAAATTGCGGAAATTTCCGTTCCGGTTGCCACGAGCAAAGATATTGCGCGTGTTGCGTCGATTTCGGCCAATGATGAAATTGTCGGCCAGCTGATTGCTGAAGCCATTGAGAAGGTTTCTTCCGATGGTGTGATTACTGTGGAAGAATCCAACACCATGACAACGGAACTCGAGGTTGTGGAAGGTATGCAATTCGACCGCGGCTATATCTCTGCTTATATGGCTACCGATACTGAGAAAATGGAAGCGGTTCTCGATGAACCTTACATCCTGATCACTGACAAGAAGATCAGCTCCGTGCAGGAAATCTTGCCTTTGCTGGAGCAGGTGGTGAAGACCGGTAAGAAGCTTCTGATTATTGCTGAGGATATGGAAGGCGAAGCGCTTTCTACAGTTATCCTGAATAAGCTCCGTGGCACCTTTACTTGCGTAGCCGTGAAGGCTCCGGGCTTCGGCGATCGCCGTAAGGAAATGCTCCAGGACATCGCTACTCTAACCGGCGGTCAGGTGATCACCGAAGAACTGGGTCTGGATCTCAAGGAAACCACGCTTGATCAGCTGGGTAAGGCTCGTCAGGTCAAGGTTGCGAAGGAGAACACCATCATTGTGGATGGTTACGGCGAGAAGGCTGAGATTGACAGCCGTGTTGCCCAGATCCGCTCGCAGATTGCGAATACCGAGTCGGACTTCGACCGTGAGAAACTGCAGGAGCGCCTGGCGAAACTGGCCGGCGGTGTTGCTGTAATCAAGGTTGGTGCTGCAACGGAAGTGGAAATGAAGGAACGTAAATTCCGCATTGAGGATGCTTTGGCCGCAACTAGAGCAGGTGTTGAAGAAGGTATGGTCCCAGGTGGCGGAACGACCTATATCAACGTGATTCCTGCGGTTACCGCCTTACTGGATACAACCGAAGGTGATGTCCGCACCGGTGTGAAGATTGTGATTCGCGCACTCGAAGAACCGGTTCGTCAGATTGCGATTAACGCAGGTTTGGATGGTTCGGTCATCTGTGAAGGTGTGAAGAATAAGGAAGCCGGCGTTGGCTATGACGTTGTAGAGGAAAAATATGTGGACATGGTGAAGGAAGGTATTGTTGACCCGGCGAAGGTTACTCGTTCGGCTCTGCAGAACGCCGCTTCCATCACGGCTACCTTGCTTACGACTGAGGCCTGTGTGGTTGATATTCCTGAACCGGAGCCGGCTCAGGCACAACAGGGCGGCGGTATGTACTAAGCACCTGAATATGACTAGTTGACTCTGGAGTTTATCCTAGAGTTGATTCTTGAGAGTTAATCCTAGAGTTGAGCGTTGAGGCAGCAGGTTCGGTGAACCGGCTGCCTTTTTCATTTTTGGAAAACATATTTGTAACGAATTTAGGAATAATTAGGTCTTCTCGGAAAGTGAAGGTAAAATAGAGTAAAATAACGGAAGTGTTTTGAAGTCTAGTAATGGAGGTCATATGCAGGGCACACAGAATGACGTTTATATTGAGTTAATTGTTAAGAGGCATAAGACGACACGAGACTATCTTCTGATTGCATTGTTCGTGGTTCTTTTTCTGGTCGTGGTTTTCTTGTCACTTGTCTTTATTGAGTATGTCCTATTTTTTATCTGGATTTTATGGCTCGGGGCAGGGTACGGTCTCTATTTCCTGATTACACAGCTGGATATAGAGTATGAGTATATTTGCACAAATGGCCACCTGGATATTGACCAGATTATCCATCGGCGCAAGCGTAAGAGGATGATGAGTATTCCCGCGAAAGAAATGGAAATACTGGCACCACTTTCTTCTGATGAATACAAGGTGGCAAGTCGCAATCAGAGTCTGAAACCGCTTCACTTGGAGACCAATACAGGTGATCAGAAAGTCTGGTTTTTCACCGGACATTACAAGGGCACAAATTACTTGGTGACCTTTGAGCCGAATGATCGGATTCTAAGTGATTTGAAACGGCACAATCCAGCCAAGGTACACTACCAGCTCACGAGGCTGGGGAACTAGTCACAGCGGATTTTCGAAGGAGACAGCATGGTTGAAATTACAAATCTCGTCAAATATTATGGCGAGAACAAGGCCGTTGATGATATTTCATTTACGGTTCAAGATGGTGAAGTTTTGGGCTTCCTGGGACCTAATGGGGCGGGGAAGAGTACGACGATGAACATTCTGACCGGGTTTATCTCAGCTACCTCGGGTCAAGTGAAAATTAATGGTTATGATATTTTAGAACAGCCGCAAGAGGCGAGGAGCTGCATAGGCTACTTACCGGAGCAACCGCCGCTTTATAAAGATATGACCGTTCTCGAGTATCTGCGATTTGTTGCGGATCTGAAGGGCGTTAAGAAACAAGACCAAACGGTGAAACTTGCCGAGATTATGGCTCTCGTGAAGATTACCGACGTGAGGAAACGTCTGATCAACAACTTGTCCAAGGGCTACAAGCAACGTGTCGGAATTGCGCAAGCTCTGATCGGCGACCCCGATGTGCTTGTCTTGGATGAACCTACGGTGGGTCTTGACCCCAAACAGATCAAGGAGATCAGGCAAACGATCAGGCAATTGGGTAAGAAACATACGATCTTGCTTTCCTCCCATATTTTGTCGGAAGTGTCTGCGACATGTGACCGCGTGATCATCATCAACAACGGTAAGATCGCCGCCAGCGGCTCCGCCGATAGTTTAGGCCAGGCGATCGGTGGTGTTTCTCGCGTGGAAGTGATTGTCGCTACGGAGAATGAGCGGGCGATGTCTGTTCTGAAACAAGTTTCCGGGGTTTCGAGTGTTTCCTTCCTCCGTAAGGAGAAGGGTGCCTTGGTCTATGAATATCAAACCGCCGAGCATCAAGATGTGAGAGCGGATGTCTTCCGCGCTTTTGCCCGCGAGAATATGCCGATTATCGGCCTTCGCTCCTTGAATCCCACACTGGAGGATATTTTCCTCAAAGTCACGAGCAGTTCTTACCAACTGCCAGAGAAAGCGGATGAAAACTGATGACACAGATATATGCAATAGCTAAGCGAGAATTCAACAGTTATTTCAAGTCACCGATGGGCTGGGTGCTGCTGGCCATTTACACGTTCATTTCAGGACTCTATTTCTCCTCCATGCTTCTGAGTAACTATGCGGACCCATCCTCCGTGCTGTCATTTATGCGGAGTCTCTTCATGGTTTTGATTCCCCTGATGACCATGAGAACAATCTCAGAAGATAAGAAAAACGGCACCGAAGTTCTACTGGCCACCTCGCCGGCTTCGACAACGCAGATCGTTCTGGGGAAATATTTCGGAACGGTTTTGACGTTCCTTGTCGTTTCCTCAGCTAATGTTCTCTACGTGATCATTACCTTGGCGTTTGGCGGAACGATTGACATCCGCTACCTCGGCACCTTGATCGCCTATTTACTGACAGCCTTTACTTATCTGGCAATCGGGATCTTCGCCTCGGCTCTGACCGAGAACCAAATCATCGCAGCCGTGATCTCGTTTGTCATCTTCGTGTCCTTTGAAGTTTTGAGTGCCTTAAGTCAGATGATCGGCAATCTCTTAACCTCACTCGTCAATACGATCGATTTTCTGGATAAGATTCCTGCCGCGACAGAGGCCGCTTGGGGAGGAGCCCTGACCAATGCCTTGAATTGGCTTAACCCCTCCAATCGTCTGCAAGGATTTTCCCAAGGGACATTTGATCTCTTGACCATCGTGTACTTCATCAGCATGATCGTGATTTTCCTTTACATCACAGTTCAAGTTATGGACAAGAGACGCTGGGTGAAGTGAGGAGACAGTATGAATAAGAAGAATTCGCAAATAGAGCAAACCGAGAAAAATACTCAGAACAAAGGCTCTGAAGAGAAGGGGCAGCGCGATAAGCGCAGCCGTCAATTGAAGAGGACTTCCATACTTTCCGCGGTCGTCTTCGTTGCCATCATCATCGTCATTAATGTGATTTTGAATTCGGTCGTCGGAGACCGCTGGCAATTCGACTGGACAGCTAACAAGATGGCTACATTGGGTAGCGTCAGCGAACAAGTCTTGAATGAGAACACCAAGGATGTCAAAATCACGGTGCTCTCTGATGAAAGTGCCTTTAATACCGCATACAACGGAGCGGACATCTCTTTCGTCCCTAAGCTGCTCAGTGAATATGTTGCCAAGGGTAACGGAAAAATCAGTGTGGACTACGTGAATCCCACCCAGAACCCGGCGATCTTGACCACCCTGGATCCGGATGGACTCCACAATATCAACCAGAACAACATCGTTGTCAGCAACGCCGATTACTCGAAACTGAAAGTACTGACTTACAATAATCTTCTGCAGATTCAAGATTATTACATTACAGGATATGTCGCGGAAGAAGTGATTACCGGAGCGATCAATTTCGTCACGGCTGATTTCACCCCGGTCGTCTATTGGACATCCGGTCATGGCGAGGCGGGCCAAACCTCAAATGACGGCTATTCTGTGCTGAAAATGCTTCTGGAGCAAAATAATTACTTAGTCAAGGATCTTAACACCATAACAGCCACGACCATCCCCGATGATGCGGAAATGCTGCTTATGGTCGCTCCTACAGCGGATATTTCAGCTCCGGAAGTCGATACCTATTTGGAATTTCTCAAGAAAGGCGGAAGTCTGGTTGTCCTGGCAGAATACCAAGCGACGGATCTGACGAATCTCAATGCGCTTCTGCAGAATTTCAACTTGCGTCTGACGAACGATCTGGTTCATGAGAACCAGGCAGACAAGGTCCTCTTCAGCGATCCGGTTTCTTTCATGGCTAATATGCCTGCTTCAACCATTTACACCCAAACGGCGGCGAATCAGTCCGCTGTGGTCATCAACAGTCGTGCTGTGACAACTGCGGATAATGCCAGCAGTTGGATTAAGACCGACCCTGTTCTGCAAACCTCAGCGCAAGGCAGTCGTTTAATCGGCGGTGACCAGGCGAATGAAACGCAAGATCAAGCCGTTCAAACGGTCGCCATGTATTCGGAGAATTCCGGTTGGGTGGACGGTTCAAGTGTGACTAAGCCGGCCAAAGTCGCCGTCTTCGGTTCAGCGATGACCTTCAGTGACTATATCATGTTGAACTATCAGACTGCGGGTAACTACCCCTTGGCTTTCTATACTCTTTATCATATGAGCAATATGGAAGCAAATGCTAAGCAAGACTACATCATTCAGCCGAAGGCCGTGATCACCTACAGCATCTTGCCGTCCAGTCAAACGCAAGTGCAAGTTGTGAGTCTCTTTCTGATGGTCATTCTTCCTATTGCGATGCTTGTGACGGCTCTGGTCATTTACCGCCGCCGGAAGAATCTCTAGAGGATAGGGGGAAGGACATATGAAAAAAACTCGTTCCCTTATTGTCATGGTGGCTTTGCTGGTCGTGCTGATTGCAGGCTATGCGCTGTGGCAGCTGCTTGGAGGCTTCCCTACCCAAAGTGGAGAAACGACCGCCAGCACACCTCCGCCCGCCACAGAACTTGTGAAATTCAACGCAACCGATGTGAACCGGGTGGCTTTGGCCAACGAAAAAGGCCAGCTGGTACTTGAACCAACCTGGGTCAACCCGACCCCTACCCCCGTGCCGACACCTGATCCGTCTGCAACAACTGCCGAAACCGGAACGACTGTGACGCCTAGTCCTGCACCTACACCTATGCCCATCCTCACCTGGCAACTGCAAGGCGGGGGCGAAGAGGATCTATCTCAAGACTTGGTTAATTCACTTGGTAATGGCCTACTTACTATAGCTGTGACCGAGGATTTGGGCGTGAAGACAGCGGAAGAACTTGCTCAATATGGCTTGAACGGCGAGGGTACCGCCACGGCCGTGTACACACTCAAAGATGGTTCTGAGGTCAAAGTGGTCTTGGGAAACAAAGTCCCTGCGACAACGACAGAGCGCTATTACGCCTTGAACCAAGCCGACCAGCGTGTGGCTGTCATCAGCGGGGCTTCAGACTATCTGATGATGGGCAAACTGGATCTCTTGAACAAAGACGTTATTGGCTTAGCTGTCGAGGATTTGACTTATTTTAGTCTGAAACGCCAAACGGAAGACTTTACAATCACAGGCCAACTGCAAAAAGCAGTCCAGGAAGGGTCTGCGGATCAGTGGCAAATGGAGAGTCCTGTCGTCTGGAAAGGGAATACTTCGAATATCCAAAATTTTCTCTCAGAAGTGGTTCAAATCACCGCTGATGAATTTTTCACGGCGGATCAAGATCAGGTGAATCGTTTCGGCCTCAACAAGCCCTACTACACAATAACTCTGGGCAAGGGCTCGGAGCAGAAGGTTTTACTGATCTCGGAGCAAGGGTCAACAGATAAAGCGTATGCCATGATCGAGGGATCCTCTTATGTCTTCTCCTTTAACCGTTCTGTCCTGACCCAGACCGGCCTGCCTGCCTTGGATTTCTATGATAAGTTTGCAGCCCTTGTGAATATTACGAATGTCGGAACCTTGACCGCCACAATTGACAACACAGCCTATGTTTCCCGGATCTTCAATCCTACCTCTGCGGAAATCGAGCAAGCGAAAGCAGATGGTAAGCCGGAACCTAAACCTGCTTACACCCTAAATGGCGAAGATGCCAATCTTCTGAACGACCGCAGTGAAAACTTGTTCACCAAGTATTATCAGACGTTGATCGGAATTTCCGTGGCCGGTTTCGATCCGGACGCCAAGCCGCTTGCAGAAGACCCGGTTTATGAAGTAGTCTATGAGATGAGAAATCAAGATCCGGACATCAAACTTGACTTCATCCGAAGGGATGAGAGGACGCTCTATGTGTTCAAAGATGGCCGGTACACCGGTTTCTATTGTGCTGAGGCGGACTTTACTCGCAGCAGCAATGTCGATGAACCGGGTGTCAAGTTGGCCTTACAAAACTTGCAGGAGGCAATCGCCCTTCAAACGTCGAGCAGCGGTACGGCTGAGAGTCAGGCGACAGCATCCGGCGAGAGTCAGGGAACAATCACTGGTGAAAGTCAGGGAACACCTTCCGGTGAGAGTGGAGCTACAGGAACGACAGTCAGTAACGCAGGATAAGATTGGACAATGGCCGTTAGAGAAAACAGAAAAGAAATGAGAAACGTAAGTCCGCCTAGGCCGAGAGGCTTAGGTGGGTTGATTTTGCTCGTTTTTGTCCTGATTTTGGCCTTGCTCTTTATCGTAGCGAAAGCCCCGGGGACGCTCTTTGTCTCTGCCGATGATCAGGCTGCGGAGTATTTGTCTTTGACGACAGAAGAAGCCTTTACGTTGAGTGACGGCGAGGCGGAGCAACTCTATCCATTCAACTCGGATCACTTGGTAAAAATATCGAATGATCTGGTTTCTTACATTTCCTTCAAAGGAGCTGTAGAGAACACGGTTGCGATCAGCACAATGAACCCGCTGGTCACGATCAATAAGAATTATATTCTCGTGGCCGACCAAGGTGCCTACAATTTCTATCTGCTGGATAATAACGGCTTGGTCTTACAGGGCAAGACTTCTTCACCGATTGAGGGGGCGGCCGTCTCCCTCAGTGGCAAAACCGCCTTTATTATGGATGAGATTTATACGAAAGGCGTTTTGCGTGTACTGGATGAAGAGGGTAAACACATTCTCGATTGGCGAGTGAGAGACAGGCTGCGTTCCGGTTATATCATCTCTATGGCGTTCACAGAGGATAACCAGAAAATCGATGTCAGCCTCTTAAATACGGATGGAGCTGCCCTGAAGTCCTACCTGACCAGACTGGATCTGCAAGAGCAGGCAATCGTTTCGTCATTGAGTCTTTATGGAAGTACTGCCTATCCCTTGATCTATCCGGCCGGTGACGATCTGGTTTTTACTGTCGGGAGCACCCAGGTACTTAAGAACCAAGGCGCTGCGTCTGAACCATGGCTGACTTTCGATATCATTCAGGAAACCTCGTATGATCAAAATGGCTTGGCCCTCCTTGCGTCACCTGTCGCAGGCCAGTCGCCGTCCTTGTATTATTTTGCCGCCTCTGAACAAGGCAATGCGGATCGGGGCAGTGCGGGAACCGGAACTTCCTTCGGGAATAATATGTACGGTCTGACCTCAGGCTACGGGATGATCTCCGTGGCGCAAGGCGAAGATGTGTATATTGCTAAACAAGCCAACCTTGCCGAGGCCAATCAATATGCCTGCAAGGGCCTTATTGTTAGACAATTCTTTCTGTCCGAGAGCCATTTGCTTGTCATTACAGAAAACAGCGTTCAAGTCATTCGGGTGTAAGTGTAAGTGTAAGTGTGAGTGCGAGTACGAGAGCAAGTGGAGTGTGACCTATGGAAATTGAGTATAAATTTTATCTGCCCGAACATCTGCGAGTCCCGGAGCTGATCCGGGATCCCTTCTGGGAACGCTATACCTATGAGCCTTGGCGAAGTATCAAGATGCAAGCCGATTATTATGATGATGAGGCGGCGAAGCTCAGCTCAGCGGGCATTTCCATTCGGATTCGCCGCGAAGATGAGACTTCGATCCTGACCGTGAAGGCTCCTTCCGGCCAAGAAGGCACTTTGTCGGAACGACTGGAGTGGAATTATCCTGTGAAACCAGGCACACCGGAGCTCTCTCAAGTGATTGCCTTATTGCACAATGAGCCTGATTCTTCTTCTGTCATTTCTTTCCTCAAAGAAATGGGGGACGAGCCGCTTCTTTCCGACATGAGGACCGATGTGACCCGTTGGGAGGCCCGCATGAACTTCGGCGGTGCCTTTGCAGTTGTATCGATTGATGAAGGCATGTTGTACGGAGGTTCTCTTCGTGAACCTTGCCGCGAACTGGAAGTGGAATATCTGAGTGGTGAGGAAGAAGCGTTTACCGAAGCGGCTTTGACGATCCAAGAAGAGTTTGGTCTTCTCGGCAACACCCGTAATAAGCTAGTCAGGATGCTGGATTTGAGTAGGCTTTCGCGCGAGGCTCAAGGCAGAGGGAAGACGTGAAGCACAAGATCTTCGATTGTCTGATTGTAGGAGGCGGTGCGAGTGGCCTCTTGGCGGCTGTCCTACTTTCCCAACAAAATCCGGGACGCAAAATAGGCCTTGTTGAACGCCTTCCGCAAATTGGCCGTAAACTCAAGGCGACCGGCAACGGGCGGTGCAATTTGTCCGCGGTGGAAGTCTCGCAGGCCAATTACCACAGTCAGTCTCCGGACGCTGCCTGGGCGGTGCTGGAAGCGTACCCGGCTAGGCAATGTCAACACATTTTACAAAACCTCGGGATTCCTCTTCGCGTCTTGGGGGACGGAATTTATCCTCTGAGCCTGAGGGCGGAATCGGTCTTGGATGTTCTGACGAAGCACCTGGAGCTTGGCGGAGTTGAGCTTATGACCAATACCGCATGCCTTGATTTCAGTCAGGAAGGCCAAATGACCCGCGTTCTTGTGAAATCCCCTTACCAAGCGGAGGAAATCCTTCTGACGAGAGCGCTCCTACTGGCAGGAGGCGGCAAGACGCAGCCGGCTCTGGGATCTGACGGGAGTATGTTGAGCTTGTTAGAAGCAAAAGGCCTTCACATCACGAAACTTTTTCCCGCTCTTACCACCTTCGCTCTGCAAGACTACCCTGCAAGTTTAGCCGGGGTCAGGGTTCGATCCACCCTAACGGTAGTCGATCCCGCCAAACGACTTGTCTTGGGCGTTGAGGCGGGGGAAATTCTGTTCAATAAGTCCGGACTGTCCGGAATCCCCACGATGCAGCTTAGTGCTGCGGTGGCTTTGCATCTCTCAGGTGTTGGCCAAAGCCAGCTCCAAGGATTCCAGTTTCGCGGACAACTTTCGGAGACTGCTGCAGAGACCTTGGGCGCAGAGCGCACGTCCGCTTGGCGACAATGTGCCGCCGAGCGATCCCTCAGAGCCACGGAGCGGTTCCGCAGAGCCACTGATGGACAAGACCGCGTGACGGCTTGTCTGGACCTTCTGCCCTGGCTCAAGGAAGAAGATACGGAGTCCTTCTGGCAGACACTTGTCAAGCAGGTGGGCGGGGACCGGAAGACAGCCTTACGAGCGCTTTTTCCTCGGGCTTTGGCCGACTATTTAGAGAAGAAATTCTCCGGTATTCCTGAAGGCTTGCCGCAGAGCCTTCGCGCCTTTACCTGCCCTATTGCCGAAGTCCACGCTTGGGATCAGGCACAAGTTACAGGCGGGGGCTTGGGTTTCGACGAAGTGGTTGAGGGGACTCTCGGACTAAAACGATTCCCGGGTGTTTATGTGGCAGGGGAGATCTTGGACGTTTACGGAGACTGCGGAGGCTACAATTTGCAGTGGGCCTGGTCTTCGGCTGCAAAGGCGGCTTCCGAAATCACAGAATTTCTCGCAAAGGGGGGAACTTATGGATCAGCCGGCTGACTTGAACCAACGCAGAAGTGAACAGTTTGAAGCCAAGCTTCATGATCAGATCCACAGCTCCTATGTGAAACTCTGCCGAACATGGCCGGAAGCGCTGACTTCGGTCCTAAAGGCTCTGGGAGTGGATGAAAGCGACGCGATCTTCCTGCCTTGCTTAGGGTCAGCCGAAATTTTGCGGCCGATCCTTCAGAGCGGTGCGGAACCGATTTTCTGTGATGTCCACCCCAGGACGTTCACAATTGATATCATTTCTCTGCAAAAGGCCATTCGACAGGTGATGTTTGATGCGAAGAAGAGAGCGAGAATTGTCCTCGCACTGGACTCGTTCGGACTCCCTTGCGATTACCCGGCTTTGGCCAAAATTTGCGATACTTATGGCTTGATCCTCGTTGAAATCGCCCCGGCGGGACCCGGTGGAAGTCTCAGACGCCAGGAAATCCCGGGCTTCGGCACGGCCGGTATCTTGTCATTTGCTCCCGGAACGACTGTGCCGGCTTACTATGAAGGAGCGGCAGTCTTCTGCGATGACGAAGAGCTGGCGGAGAAGGTCCGGGTCTGGCTTGGCAATGGTTTCGATCCCAAGAAGGGAACCTGGGAAGTTCCGGGGCTAAACTCCGGACTCCACCCGCTTGAAACGGAAGAATTGCTGAAGAAATATCAGTCCTTTCTCGATACGGAAGCCTCGCGCAGGGCTGAGCTGGCGGCCTTTTATAACGCACAACTACAGGAAATCCTGGATCCTCCCTTCGTTCCGGCAGGCTTCGAATCCGGCTGGCAAGCGTATTGTGTCTTACTGCCGAAATCCGGCTTACGAGAACCCTTACGCCTTGCACTCGCTGAGGAAGGAATCCACTGCAGCTACCCGGACTGGGTGAATCTGGCGGCGGTTTATGCTCATTGGCAAGGGGAGGACCAGAGTCAAGTCAAACATAATCCCTTGGCTGCGGAAATTGAAGACCGGATGCTTCTCCTGCCTTTTAGCCCTCACCTGACCATCCCCGAAGCCAGATCGGTGGTACAATCTCTCATGCGGCACTGGCCTCAAGTCTGACTTACATGGAGGAAAATCATGAGTAAAAGCCCTTGGCTAACCCAGAAACAAGCAGAACAAATCTCCCAAGAGATTCCCACACCTTTTCATATTTACAACGAAGCGGAAATTCGCCGTCGCGTTAGGGCTCTTCAAGAAGCCTTTGCCTGGAACCCCGGATTTCGCGAGTATTTTGCGGTCAAGGCCACGCCTAACCCCTCAATTCTCAAGATCTTGCAACAAGAAAATTGCGGTGTCGACTGTTCCTCACTGACTGAGCTTCTGATGGCGGAACGTACAGGATTCCGTGACCATGAGATTATGTTTTCTTCGAATGACACACCTGCCGAAGATTTCCGTAAGGCGTGGGAATTGGGTGCGATTATTAATTTTGATGATCTTAAGCATATCCCGTTTTTTCTGGAAAATGTGAGCGATGTTCTGCCTGAGCTGGTGTGCTTCCGCTATAACCCCGGCGGCATTTATGAAGTCGCGAACGGCATCATGGACAATCCCGGCGACGCGAAATACGGTATGACTGCCGAACAGATCCGCGAAGCCTGCCGTCTGGCCGTTTCACACGGTGTGAAGGCAATCGGTATCCATGCTTTTCTGGTCAGTAATGCGATCGGCAATGACTATTATCCCACCCTTGCCAGAACACTCTTTACGCTGGCTAATGAACTGCATCAAGAAACCGGTGTGGCAATCCGTTTCATCAACCTCTCCGGCGGCATTGGCGTTCCTTACCGCCCGGAACAGCAGGAGGTTGATATTTATGCAGTAGGCGAAGGGGTGAGAGAAGCGTTTCAGGAGATTATGGTCCCTGCCGGGCTGGCAGACGCTGCCATTTTCACAGAACTTGGCCGCTACATCCTGGCTCCTGCCGGCGCCCTTCTAACCAAGGTCCTGCACCTGAAAGAAACTTACAAGAACTACTTGGGTGTCGATGCCTGCGCAGTCAATTTATTAAGGCCTGCGATGTATGGCGCCTACCACCACATGACCGTTCTCGGCAAAGAGACGGCTCCGGCTGACACCGTCTACGATGTGACAGGTGGGCTCTGTGAGAATAATGATAAATTTGCGATTGACCGAAACTTACCTCAGTCAGAACCGGGTGATATTCTGTACATCCACGATACAGGAGCCCATGGTTTCGCTATGGGCTATAACTACAATGGAAAATTGCGTTCGGCGGAAGTTTTGCTGAATGAAGACGGTTCTTGGCGCCTGATTAGAAGGGCTGAAACACCGGAAGATTATTTTGCGACCTTAGAGGGTTTCTGGCCCGAGGTCTGAGGTCTGACATCAAACATCTGAAAGAGGAGAGTACATGCAGAAAATCGTCAAAAATATTGCCTTGGGCTTGGTTTCGTTGTTCCTCGTGTTTACCTTTGCCGCTTGCGGGCAGAAGGAAGCGCCTGTCAGCGCGGAGGTCACGAACTTCGTCCAACTGGAACTGAAAACAGGGGAGAAGATCATCATTGAACTTTACCCGGATGTGGCTCCAATAACCGTCAAGAACTTTCAAGATTTGGCAGGGAAAGGCTTCTATGACGGCCTTACCTTTCATCGTTTAGAGCCGGGCTTCGTCATCCAGGGCGGTGACCCGGCAGGTGACGGCACGGGAGGGCCGGGCTACGAAATCAAGGGGGAATTCCAAAATAACGGGGTTAGCAACAACCTCAAGCATGAGCGCGGTGTGGTCTCCATGGCCCGTTCGCAAAGCTATGATTCCGCGGGTTCGCAGTTCTTTATTTGTTTGGCGGCAGCACCGCATCTGGACAATGATTACGCGGCGTTTGGCAAAGTCGTTCAAGGCATGGATCAGATAGACAAAATTATGAGTGATTACTCCGCCGGTAAGCTCACAGCCTATCCCACAATCGAGAAGGCCGTCTTCGTCAATTACAGCTGAGTTTCGGCCTGAACGACTGAAACGACAGCTGAGTTCCTTCGATGGACAAGTACGGATCACTCTTCGGCAAGAAGGGTGGTCATTTTTTCGATCTCTTGGCCCAGCGCAAAAAAATCTTCATATTGTTTCTCCAGCGAAGCCTCGAGGTCCGCGTATTCTTGGTAGGCGCCCGGGTCGGTACCTTGGAGTTCCTCTTCTTTTGCGGCCAAAGCCGCCTCCGTCAACTCGATCCGGGCTTCCAGTTCTTGGCTCCGGCGTTCGAGTCTCTGCCTCTCGCGGCGAAGTTTCACTAGATTCAGCCTCCCATCGTCGGAGGGGGCGGCTTTGGCCTCCGGATTCCGAGCTTGAACTTCCGGCTCAGCCTGCTGTGTGGCGAGCCTGGCGAAGTGGCGGTACGATGCGTAGGACTGGTAGGCCCGCACATGACCTCCGCTGAAACCATAGACCGTGAAATCGCATTTCTCAATGAAGTAGCGGTCATGGCTCACGGCCAAAACCGCACCGTTGAAGTTCGTGATCGCGTCCTCCAAGACCTCGCGGGAGTGGATATCCAAATGGTTGGTGGGCTCATCGAGGAACAAAATATCCGGCTCTTCTTCCAGCAGGCAGCAGAGGTAAAGTCTGGACCTCTCACCGCCTGACAGAACCTCAATGGTCTTGTAGACGTCATTTTCGCGGAAGCCATAACGGGCGAGGAGATTTCTGGCGTCACCTTCCAGAAGATCGGTCCGCTCTTGTAACTCTTGCAGCAAGGTTTTGCTCTCGTCGCTAAATTCCGCATACTGACCCAGATGGCCGAAACGGACATCCGCTGCCAGAGAGAGTTCGCCGGAAAAATTCTGTATCTTGCCCATGATCATGGCCAGCAAAGTGGATTTCCCACAGCCGTTGGGACCCGCCAGAACGAGTTTTTGAGTTGCTTTGAGTTCAAGATTCACCTCAGAAAATAAGGGTTTCTCTCCGTCCCAGGACAAAGAGGCATCCTCGATGGACAAGAGGACACGGTTTACGTCGCGTTTATCTTGCCTCGGAATGAAGCGGAAATTCATACGCCTCTCGTTTTGGGGAAGCTTCTGCCTGACTTCATTAATTTGATCCTCAAGCTTCGCCACGACTTTCTCTCTTGCGTGGTAGGAGGCCATTTTGCGGTGAGAGAGCATGGTTTGGGTGACTTCGGCTTGACGGTCCTTTTCTTCCTTTAGACGTTCCAAAGTAAGTTTCGTGAACTCCGTTTGCCGTTCTTTCTGCTCGGAATAGGCCGTGTAGCCGCCCTTATAGAGAACGAGTTTACCCGCGGAGAGCTCAGCGGTTTTCGTGGCGATTTTGTCGATGAAATAACGGTCATGCGAAATAAACAGCAAGGTTCCCTTATAAGACAGGAGATATTCTTCAAGCCACTCCAGACCGTCCAAATCGAGGTGGTTTGTGGGCTCATCTAGCATCAGGAAGTCATGACTCTCCAAGAGTCTTCTGGCTAGGAGAACTCGCATTCGTTCACCGCCGGACAGAGAGGAAATCGGCCGATCCAAAAGCTCGCCGGAAATGCCCAAGCGGGCAAGCGCTTGCGCCAGGCGGGGCAGGTAGGTGTAGCCGCCTGCCCTCTCGAATCGCTCGGTCAATTCTTGATATTCTTGCAATAAATCTGCTTGCTCTGAGGCAGGTGCTTCGGCCAGAAGTTTCGTGACTTCGGCGATCCTCGCGGAAATCGCATCGAGTGAACCCGCGGACAGAACGGGAACAGAGAGGTCGGTGAATTCTTCCATTTGTTGGGAAAGGTAGGAGAAAACGACTCCGGACGCTATTTGGCATGTGCCGGTGTCCGGTACTTCCAGACCGGCAATCAGCCGCATCAGAGTTGTCTTCCCACTGCCGTTCTCGCCGATCAAGGCAAGGCGGTCACCCTCCTCAATCGTGAGGTTGACCTGCCGCAAAACGGGCTCGGAAAAATAACTCTTGCTCAAATCCTTAATTGTGACAACACTCATATTTTGCAAGACACCTGTCAGAAATCATTCATGATCTTTTCTGTCATTCTATCATAGGCATTTTTTACCCGCAGAAGTGAGAAAAGGTGAAGAATTTGGATGTAAATGGGAAGACTTCGATGCAGGCAAAACGAGCTTCTGGTGTTATTCTAGTACGACTATGGAGGATTTCATTTATGGGAATGACAATGACGCAAAAGATTTTGGCCGCACACTGCGGCAGATCGGTCGTACATGCCGGCGAGTTAATCGAGGCTAAGGTAGATATGGTCATGGCAAATGACGTGACAGGCCCCCCGGCGATTCAAACGTTGCGAGCGATGGGCTTGGAGCCATTTGATAAAAATAAGATTGCCCTCGTTCCATCGCATTTTGCGCCGAACAAGGATATTAAGGCAGCAAACAACGCACGTTATATGCGTGAATTCGCCCGTGAGAAGGAGATCAAATACTACTTCGAACAAGGCGAAGAGGATTTCGGGATTGAACACATGATCCTGCCGGAGAACGGCATGATTTTCCCGGGTGATGTGCTGATCGGAGCAGATTCGCACACTTGTACGGATGGTGCACTGGGCGCGTTCGCGACCGGTGTCGGCAGCACGGACTTAGGTTGTGCGATGGCGACCGGTGAAACGTGGTTTAAGGTGCCGGAAGCCATGGAATTTCATCTGACCGGTGAACTTCAGCAACCGGTTTCAGGTAAAGATTTGATTCTGTACATCATTCGCGAGATCGGCGTGGACGGTGCGCTCTACCGCTCCATGGAATTTACCGGTCCCGGCGTTTCCACATTGCAAATGTCCGATCGTCTGACGATCGCCAACATGGCGATTGAAGCCGGCGGCAAGAACGCAATTTTCCCGGTGGATCAGGTTTTACTGGATTATTTGCAAGAGAGAAACCCGGAGCGTTTTGCTGCCGGAGAGTACTCCGTCTACGAGCCGGACGAGGATGCGGAATACGTGAGTCGGTACGAGATTAATCTCGCCGATGTGCCCTTGATGGTCGCCTTCCCAAGCTTGCCTTCCAATGGTCGAGAGCTTGGCACCTTTGACCCGGTCGCTATTGACCAAGTGGTTATCGGCTCTTGCACCAACGGACGCATCGAGGACCTGCGTGTCGCTGCCGATATTTTCAAGGGCAAGCATGTAGCTCAGGGGCTCCGCTGTATCGTTATTCCGGGATCGCAGAAAGTTTTCCGTCAAGCCTTGGAAGAAGGATTGCTCCACACCTTCATCTATGCCGGTTGCGTGGTCAGTCCCCCGACTTGCGGGCCTTGTTTAGGCGGACATATGGGTGTTCTGGCTGACGGAGAGGTCTGCGTCAGCACGACGAACCGCAACTTTGTCGGCCGTATGGGGCACCCCGGTGCCAAGGTGTATTTGGCCTCGCCGGTGACTGCGGCCAGCAGCGCTGTGAAGGGCTCCATCGCAGGTCCCGCAGATCTCTGAGACCGCCTCAGAGACCGCCTCAGAGAACGCTCAGAGAAGCTCAGAGAACACCCAAAGGACACCCGGAGAACACCCAAAGAACACCTAGCGAACACCCAGAAATCGAGATGTTCTGACAAATAGACAAGGAAGTTTACGTCATGGAAACAAATGGAAAAGTATTTAAATACGGCAGCAATGTCGATACCGATGTCATCATCCCGGCGCGTTATCTCACGACTGCGGATCCGGAAGCTCTTGCCCAGCACTGCATGGAAGATCTGGACAAGACCTATGTGGAGCGAGTGAAGGCAGGCGACGTGATCGTCGCCGGTGAGAATTTCGGTTGCGGTTCCTCGCGCGAACACGCACCGATCGCTATTAAGGCAAGCGGCGCAGGCTGTGTCATCGCACCGACCTTTGCCCGAATTTTCTACCGCAACGCGATCAATATGGGTCTGCCCATTTTAGAATGCAAAGAAGCCGCGGAAGCTCTGCAGGAAGGCGATGAAGTCAATGTCGACTTCGATTCCGGCGTCATCCTGAACACCAAGACCGGTGAAACCTGGCAGGCTGAACCCTTCCCGCCATTCATCAAAAAAATCATTCAGGCAGGTGGCCTCGTGAATTACACCATGGCCAAGGAGGCCGGAAAATGAGTTCAGCCCGTCAATACAAAATTTGTGTGATTCCGGGAGATGGTATCGGACCTGATATCGTTGATTCAGCCTGTCAAGTTCTGGCCAAAGCCGCCTCTCTCGAAGGTTTTACGCTGGCTTATACGACCGTTGACGCAGGTGGTGCCGCTTATGACAAGACAGGTCACCCACTGCCGGAAGAAACGGTAACTACAGCGAAAAATTCGGATGCGATCTTATTGGGTGCCGTGGGTGGTCCCCAATGGGATAAACTGGATCCCGCACTTCGCCCCGAACAGGCACTTCTTGGCTTGCGGAAAGAATTGGGACTCTACGCCAATTTGCGACCGGCAGTTCTCTACCAGCCTTTGGCCAAGGCAAGCCCGCTGAAACCGGAAATCACCGAACGAGGCATTGACATGCTGATTGTCCGAGAGCTGACCGGGGGGATGTATTTCGGTGAGCACAAGAGCTGGGGCGAGAACGAAACACGCGAAGCCAGTGACATTGAGACATACTCCTATGAGGAAATTGCCCGAATTACGGAAATCGCTTTCGACCAGGCCATGAACCGGCGGCGGCATCTGACCTTGGTTGACAAGGCCAATGTCTTGGCAAGTTCCAGACTCTGGCGCGAAGTGGCAGGCGAAATTGCCGTCTCTTATCCGGAAGTCACGCTCGACTATATGTATGTTGACAATGCTTCTATGCAGCTCGTGAAAAGGCCTTATGACTTCGATGTAATCCTTACATCCAATATGTTCGGCGATATTCTCTCGGATGAAGCCGGCCAGATCACCGGATCCGTCGGCTTGTTGCCTTCCGCATCGCTGGGCAAACCCGGCACACCGGGCATGTATGAACCCATTCACGGCTCTGCCCCGGACATCGCAGGCCAGAATAAGGCGAATCCTTTGGCCACCATTCTCTCCGCTGCCATGATGCTTCGAATCTCTCTCAAGGAAGAGAAAGCCGCTACGCGCATCGAAAATGCCGTGAATCACGTGCTGAACGAGGGCTGGCGTACGGCCGATCTGGCTTATGCGGACACAGAAATTCCGGCCGAACAAATTCTCGGTACCATTGAGATAACCGAGAAAGTGCTGGCTAGAGTATAATTAGGAAAATTTCCATACGTTTGGAGAAGAAAAATATGGCGATCAATTTTATCAAGAAAAATCCCGCTGACGCAGAGCCTTCCCAGCAACGCTCAGCGAAAATCAAATACGGACCGTCCCGCGCGGGTCATCGCTCCTTGCTCTATGCACTCGGTTTGACGGAAGAAGAAATGGACCGCCCCTTTATCGCGGTGGTTAATTCTTATAACGATATTGTACCGGGCCACAAACACCTCCGTGAAATTGCGGAAGAAGTGAAGGCCGGCATTCGTATGGCCGGTGGTGTGCCTTTTGAATTCCCGGCGATCGCTGTTTGTGACGGCATCTCTATGAACCATAACGGCATGCGCTATTCTCTGGTCTCACGAGACTATATCGCTGATTCCTGTGAAATCATGTTGACGGCACACATGTTTGACGGTGTCGTATTCATTCCCAACTGTGACAAAGTGGTTCCCGGTATGCTGATGGCAGCTGCCCGCATGAATATTCCGAGCATTTTCGTATCCGGCGGGCCGATGCTCCCGGGTGACACCATCATCGGCGATGTCGGTTTGAATGAAGTGTTTGAAGCCGTCGGCACCCACTCGGTCGGTAAACTGACCGATGATGATCTCTATCAGATCGAGTGCTCTGCTTGCCCCAGCTGCGGCAGTTGTTCAGGGATGTACACAGCGAACACCATGAACTGCCTGACCGAGGCAATGGGTTTGGGCTTGCCCGGTAACGGCACGATTCCGGCCGTGCTGGCTGACCGCCGGCGCTTGGCCAAACACGCCGGGATGAAAATCATGGACTTAGTCGAAGCGCAAGTGAAGGCAAGAGACATCATGACGCCTGAGGCGATTAAGAATGCTTTGGCTATGGATATGGCTCTGGGCGGTTCCACGAATTCCGTCCTGCACATGCTGGCGATTTCGCGCGAAGCAGGCTACGAATTGACCATCGGAGAGATCGCCGAGATCTCGAAGAAGACCCCGCAATTGGTGAAACTGAATCCGGCAAGCCGTGACTATATTATCGATCTGGGCAAGGAAGGCGGGATTACCGCGGTCTTCGCCGAGCTGGCCGAGGGTGGGCTTGTGAACGCTGACGTCAAGTCAGTTGACGGTACCATGAGGGAACGGATCCAAGGTCTTCGCAAAGTCCGGAACCCCAGGATCCTCCACACCGTGGCTGACCCGGTTTCCAAGGATGGCGGTTTGGCTGTTCTCTATGGAAATCTGGCTCCTGAAGGCTGTGTTGTCAAGAAGGGGGCAGTTCTCCCGGAAATGTTGCAGCATGAAGGACCTGCACGAGTGTTCGAGAGTGAAGAAGATGCCAACAACGCGATCTTGGGCGGCAAAATTGTCCCCGGTGATGTGGTCGTCATTCGTTTCGAGGGTCCGGCCGGCGGACCGGGAATGCGTGAAATGCTGAGCCCGACCTCCGCCCTCGCCGGCATGGGACTCGATAACCGTGTGGCCCTGATCACCGATGGCCGTTTCTCAGGAGCAAGCCGAGGCGCTGCCGTGGGCCATATCAGCCCCGAAGCTCTGGCCGGTGGTTTGATTGGCAAAATTGTGGAGGGTGACCGGATCAAGATCGACATCCCTGCCCGTTCGATTGAACTGCTTGTCAGTGAAGAAGAACTGGCCGGAAGAGAAGCCATGTCACCGCCTGAGCGCGAAATCACGGGCGTTTTGGCCCGTTACCGCAGGTCTGTCCGCTCCGCGGCAGAAGGCGCAGGAATGAGTTAAGTTATGAACGGAGCCGAAGCACTTATCAAATTTTTAGAAGACAAGGGCGTCGACGTGGCCTTCGGGTATCCCGGCGGCCCTGTACTCGTTCTGTACGAAGCGATTTATAAACGCCGCTTCAACCATATTCTGGTCAGGCATGAGCAGGGTGCTGCCCACGCGGCTGAAGGCTATGCCAAGGTTACAGGTCGCCCCGGTGTCTGTATTGCCACGTCCGGTCCCGGTGCCACAAATCTTGTTACCGGCCTCGCGGATGCTATGCTGGACTCGGTGCCGGTTTTTGCCATCACAGGCGCTGTCGCTCGCAAAGACACCGGCCGTGACGCCTTTCAGGAAGCGGACATCACCGGTGTCACCGAGCCGATTACCAAAGCATCTTACCTAATCATGGATGAACATAAGCTTCTTCCGATCTTGGAAGAAGCTTGGAATCTTACAACCGATGGGCGTCCCGGCCCGGTGCTGGTCAATATTCCGAAGGATATCCTGGCCATTGAAATTCCGCAGCAAACCCCATTGCGGCAGTTTCACCGAGTCGTGCCTGAGCCTCGCAAATCGATTCAACAGATTTCCTCTCTGAGAGAAATCCTGCGCGCATCGCATCGGCCTTTGCTCTTAGTGGGCGGTGGGGTCGTCACTTCTCCGGGTGCCGCGGAAGAGCTTGCCGAATTCATGGAGGTCTGTCCGATTCCAACGGCCGCGACCACCATGGGGATCAGTGCCGTAAGTGAGGAGCATCCGCTCTATTTAGGTTTCGCCGGCATGCACGGTTCACTGCAAGCCAACGAAGCCCTGGATAAATGTGACCTTCTGTTAGCCGTCGGCTGTCGTTTCAGTGACCGGGTCATCGGAGACCCTCTGAAATACAAGAAAAATAAGCATCGCAAGATTGTCCACTGTGATATTGATCCCTCGGAAATCAATAAGAACGTCCAAGTTGATCTGGCGGTCGAAGATGATGCCGCCCACTTCTTCCGCACCCTGACAAAGGCCTTGCGGGAAGGGGCTTCTGAGCCGAAATACAAGACCTGGGTTCATCAGTTGGAGCCATGGAAAGAACAGCTGGCAAAAACCAAACAGAAAATGACCGAAGTGATCGAGCGCGACTATGTCAAGGCGGAAACACCGCTATTGCCGGAGTATGTCATGACGAAGATCGCCGCCCGTTTCAAGGGGCAAGATCCGATTGTGGTCACGGACGTAGGCCAACATCAAATGTTTGCCGCTCAATATTTTCCAGTTGAATCCCCCCGTAGTTTCCTTACTTCAGGCGGGCTCGGCACGATGGGTTTCGGCCTGCCGGCTGCGATCGGTGCTCAATTTGCGGCTCCGTCTCGTCCGGTTGTCGCCATTGTGGGTGACGGCGGAATCCAAATGGTCATTCAGGAACTGGGAACGATTGACCAGAATCACTTGCCAATCAAGATCTTTGTTTTTGACAACGCAACGCTGGGAATGGTGAGGCAGTGGCAAAACCTCTTCTTCGACGATCACTTCAGCCAATCCGAACTCAATAATAACCCTGATTTTGTCAAAATCGCGGATGCGTATAACATCCCCGGTCGTACGGTCAGTACACCTGAAGAGTTGGACGAAATGCTGGATGAGATGCAGGCGTCTGAAGGGCCTTACTTGGCGCGAATTCTCATTCGCACACAGGAAAATGTCTTCCCGATGGTGCCGGCCGGCAAGAACAGTGACGAGATCATCATGCCGGGCTTGTTGATGGAATGAAACTCGTTCTTATTGGCGTCAATGCCAGCTACAGTCAGAGCCATCCCGGTCTCTATTCGATGGTTCAGTATTGCAAAGAGCAGCTTACCCCTGCTCTTTTCGCATCTCATGAGCTCAGCATTCGCGAGTTCCAGATTAACCGCCCGGTAAGTGAGGTGGCGGCTGCACTCTACCGGGAACAGGCAGAGGTCTATGCATTCTCGGTCTATATTTGGAATGCGGTTTATATCGATGAACTTTTAGGACTTTTGCATGAAATGGCGCCTTCCGCGCGTTTCATGGCGGGTGGTCCCGAAGTGGCTTATGACCGTGAGGCGGAATACCTGCGCCAACCTTTGTGGGATTTTCTAGCGATGGGTGACGGCGAAGAAGCCCTCCTCGCGCTTCTGCAGCAGACGGGCACTCCGTCTGAGATTTTGGCGTGGGCAAAAACCCATCCCTCCACAAGAGCGGTGAACCCTGACAAGCTCCCTTTTATCTACCCGAAGTTCAAGGAGAATTTCCGGCATCGGATCGCTTACTATGAGAGTTCCAGGGGCTGTCCTTATCAGTGTTCCTATTGTGTTTCGAGCCTTGAACCCAGCCCTGCCTTTCGTTCGCTGCCGAAGGTGTATGAAGAATTGGACTGGTTTATTGAAAATGGCTTTACCCTCGTGAAATTTCTGGACAGAAGCTTTAATTTTCCGCCGGAGAGAGCCGGGCGGATCTGGAGCTACTTGATCAAACGAACGGAGAACCTTACGGCTTCGGAGAGGCCATGCTTTCATTTTGAGCTGGAAGCTTCGCTCCTGGATGAGGCTTCCGTTGCTCTTCTGGAAGAAGCGCCGCAGGGACTCTTTCAGTTTGAAATCGGGCTCCAGAGCATTCATCCGCACATCTTACGGAATGTCCATCGGAAACCAATGACGGCGAAGGGTCTGGGTTTGCTGAAGCGCTTGCTTCTCGCGGGCAAGCAACACATTCACTTAGATCTGATTGCAGGACTTCCGGGTGAGACAAGAGAAGAGCTTCGCCAATCCTACGAAGTATGTTGGGATCTTAGGCCCGATATGCTCCAGTTGGGACACTTGAAACTTCTGCGCGGCACAGGCATGCGTGAGGAGGCAGAGCGCAGAGGCTACAGATCAAACCCGGTACCGCCTTATGAAGTCGTGGCTTCTGATGCCATGGATGTGGAAGATCTCCTGGAGGCTGACCTCGTCGCCGACATGACTGACCGCTACTTCAACCAGAATATGCTGCCGAAACTACTGCCGCTCCTGCCCGAGAAGTTGGAACGCAAACCTTATGACCTGATGGCGGCGATCGGTGCCTGCTATGAGAAAAGGCGAGGGGAGAGCGGACGCTATCTCTCCCGCGAAGAACAGTACCTGGTCATCCAAGATTTTCTGAACCAAGAGTTGTTGGGGGCGGCTTTGGCCGAAACTATGGCCTTATTAATCGAGGACTACAACGACACACGCAAACCGGGCTCACTTTCTTGGGAGAAAATGTCGCAAAAACAGCATAGGTAAGGTAAAATACTTATGATATTGTGAAATACCTGAGAAAAGGAGATTCCTATGATTACGTTTTCTTACCAGAATGCTTTGCCATTCATGAATGAATCAGAGATTGCCATGCTGACTCCGCAGGTTACCCTTGCCCATACCATGTTGGAGGAGAGAACAGGCCCCGGTCATGACTATCTGGGCTGGGTCGATCTGCCGCTCAATTACGACAAGGAAGAATTTGCCCGCATTCTGAAGGCGGCGGCAGATATCCGCGAGAATTGCGAAATCTTCATTTGTATCGGTATCGGAGGTTCTTATTTAGGGGCGAAGGCCGCGATCGACGCTCTGTCGAACCATTTCTCCCAAGCCCTGAGCCATGCTGAGAGGACGGCCCCACTGGTGCTCTTTGCCGGGAATCAGATCTCGCCGGCTTACCTGACGGAACTTCTGGACCTCTTGGAGGGCAAGAGTGTTTGCCTGAACGTGATTTCCAAGTCCGGCACGACAACCGAACCCGCGATTGCCTTCCGTGTACTTAAGGCTTATGTCGAAGAACGGTATGGCAAAGATGAGGCGAAGAAACGGATCTATGTGACCACGGATAAGGCCAGAGGGGCTCTGAAGACGCTGGCTGACAACGAAGGCTATGAATCTTTCGTCGTTCCGGATGACGTCGGTGGCCGCTACTCTGTGCTTACAGCAGTTGGCCTCCTGCCGATTGCCGTTGCCGGAATTGATATCGAGGAAATGATGCGCGGCGCGAAGGCCGGTATGGAAGCCTACAGCAAGGAAGACCTGGCAGGAAATCCCGCTTATCAGTACGCTGCGGCAAGAACTGCGCTCTCGCGCAAAGGCTATTCAACGGAGATCATGGTAAACTACGAACCCTCTATGCATTATCTGACGGAGTGGTGGAAACAGCTTAACGGCGAGAGCGACGGCAAGGATAACAAGGGCATTTTCCCGGCCGGTGTGGACAACACGACGGATCTTCATTCCATGGGACAATATATTCAGGAAGGGCGCAGAAACCTCTTCGAAACCGTTTTGTGGTTTGAGAAACCGCGTTTTTCCTATATAATCCCTGAAGATGAGCAGAATCTGGACGGCCTCAACTACTTGGCCGGCAAGGACATGCACGAAGTGAACTACAAGGCCATGCAAGGTACCGTCCTGGCTCATGTGGACGGCGGTGTTCCGAATCTCGCCGTTACCGTAGACGAACTGACCGCCTTTACGTTCGGTGAGATGGTTTACTTCTTCGAGCGGGCTTGTGCGATCTCCGGATATCTCAATGCGATCAATCCATTCGACCAGCCGGGTGTCGAAGCTTATAAGAAGAATATGTTTGCTCTCTTGGGCAAACCGGGTTACGAAGAAGAGAAGGCTAAGCTGGAGGCTCGTCTCTAAGCGTAACTTTCAGGAGTTCTATGTCAGAAGTTACCCTAAGTACGCAGCTATTGCGCAGCGTCAAGCTCCCGGGACGTTATGTCGGCGGCGAGTATAATCAAATAGTCAAAATAGAAGAAAACGCAGCGGATGGATACCCTCTGCTGCGTTTTGCTTTGTGTTTTCCTGATATTTATGAGATCGGGATGTCGAATCTCGCAGTCAGAATTTTATATGAAGCGGTGAACCGCAGGCCTGAACTGGCTTGCGAACGGGTTTTCGCTCCCTGGACAGACCTGGCCGCCATCATGAAAGAGGAGGATATTCCCCTCTTCAGCTTGGAACAGAAAAGGCCGCTTAACGAGTTCGATTGCGTGGGTTTCAGCCTCTCGTTCGAATTGTCGTACAGTGCGGTCTTGAAGATGCTGGAAATGGGCAAAATTCCGCTCCGGACAGCACAGAGGGGTGAGAAGGATCCCATCGTGATCGCAGGAGGACCTGTGGTTTATAACATAGAACCCATGGCCCCCTTTTTCGATCTGGTTCTCATAGGCGAAGCCGAAGAGACCCTGCCGGAAGTCCTGCTGGAGCTTCGCGAGAAACGCTTGGCGGGTACACTCAGCCGCAAGGAGTTCCTCTTAGAAGCCGCGAAAATCGAGGGCGTTTATGTGCCTTCTCTCTATGATGTTTCTTATCATCCGGACGGAACGGTTGAGGCGATTACACCCCTTGCTCCCGGCGTACCGGCGCAGGTGAAGAAACGCTTGATTCGGAACATGGACGAGGCCGTATTCCCGCTTAAGCCCCTGGTTCCGAATATCGGTATTGTTCATGACCGAGTTTCTCTGGAACTCTTCCGCGGCTGTCCCAGGGGTTGTCGTTTCTGCCAAGCAGGTCAGATTTACCGCCCGGTGCGCGAGCGCAGTCCGCAGAAATTAGGTGAGCAATTGGGGCAGATGTTAGAAGCCTCAGGTTACGACGAAGCCGGTATGCTCTCCTTGTCCACGTCAGACTACAGCCGTTTGTCCCCCTTGCTCGACGAGCTCCTTGGCGTCATTGGTGAGGCCAAGGTCAATCTCTCCGTGCCGTCGCTTCGCATCGACCAATTTTCACTGGAATTCCTGGAGAAAATCTCCGCCACGCGCAAGAGCGGTCTCACCTTTGCCCCCGAGGCCGGTACCCAGCGACTTCGTGATGTTATCAACAAGGGGATCGATGAGGCAGAGATTCTTGAAGGTATGGCCAAAGCGTTCCGCGGCGGCTATTCCGGAGCGAAGCTGTACTTCATGCTGGGTCTTCCTACGGAAACGATGGCGGATGTCGAGGGCATTCCGGATCTGGTCTATAAGATAATCAGTGTCAACCGTAAACTGAAAGAAGAGGGTGTCCCTGTCCGCAAACCGGAGCTTACGGTGAGTACGGCACTCTTTATTCCCAAACCATTCACGCCCTTCCAATGGGTGCCGCAAGCCACGCAGGCGGAATTGGATGAGAAAGTCTCGTACCTGCGTGACCGGCTTACGTCCAGAGCCGTGAAGTACAACTGGCACGACCAGAAAACATCACTCTGGGAAGCGGTGCTTGCCCGAGGCGACAGAAGGCTCGCGGATGTCTTGGAAGCAGGGTGCAAACGAGGCATCTATCTGGACTCGTGGGAAGAGTTTTTTGACCTCTCCGTCTGGGAAGAACTTATGGATCAAGCAGGGCTATCGTTTGACTTCTATGTCTATCGCGAACGGAGTTTCGAGGAAATTTTGCCTTGGGACGTCATCGATATCGGCGTGACCAAGAAATTTCTGCGCCGGGAATGGGAGAAGGCGTTGCGGGCAGAATTGACCACCCCTTGCGGGGAATCATGCTCCTATTGTGGTGTGCAAGACTATGAGGCACCGATCTGCCTTACCGGTCAGAAGAATCTGCGAATGGCCAAACGCCAGCCTGAGGTAGCCAGATGAGTGAAGTTAGAGATCCCAGTAACAATCGCGAAATGGTACTCCGACTCAAAATCCGCTGGCAAGGGCCGCTGGTTTGGGTGGCTCATCTGGACCGTATGCGGGCGATGGAGAGAGCCCTTCTTCGTGCGAAACTACCCTTGGCCTTTTCGCAGGGGTATAATCCCAGACCACAGTTGGTCTTTGCCTTACCCAGTGGCGTGGGTATCGCCTCTGAAGCGGAATATATCGATGTCAGTTTGGCCGAAACAATCTCGGAGACGGAAGCCTTTGCTCAAATTGCGCAAGTCCTGCCGGAAGGGCAGAGCCTATTGGCCGTCCAAGAAATCCCCGTGAGCCGCGCCACGCACTTGATGGCGAGCGTGAGAGTTTGTGATTATCTCTTCGTTCGAGAGAATCTCGCCGAACCATTTCTGGCTATGTTGAATTTGCCGGAACTGGAAGTAATGAAATTCAGCAAGGGTAAGCAGAAACCTCTGAATATTTTGCCGCTGATTCTTGAGGCAAGAGCGGAAGGCGATCATGTGTGGCTGCGCTGTTTGGCCGGAAGCCGCGAAAATTTGAAACCGGATCTTTTGCTTCAGGCTCTGAAACAGCAAGGCGTAGAGAATGCGGATGCTTGTCAGATCATTCGCCAAGATCTCTGGATTTTGCCGGAGAAGAAAGCCTCGGTGCTGGTCAGGCCGATTGCGACGGATGGGGAGGAGATTCCCTGGAATGGCGAATGAGCAAGGCGGAATTCAAGCCTTCAAAGAACTCCTGAATCACTACGGAATTAGACCCGAAAGAAATCTCGGCCAGAATTTTCTCTGGGACAAGTCGCTACTAGAGAAAATGACGGATGAGGCCTTGCTTCAGCCTGTTGTACAGGTTCTGGAAATCGGCAGCGGCGCCGGCACGCTGACCGAAGTTCTAGCTGGCAAGGCAGAAAAAGTGGTGTCTCTTGAAATTGACCCCACATTGCAGCCGCTCTTGCAAGACCTGGCGCTCCGTAAGCCAAATATTCACTTTCATTTCGGTGATGCGACGAAACTCGATTTCTCAAAGCTCTTCACGGAGGAAGAGAAAAGGGAAGTTCAGATCATGGCCAATCTGCCTTATTATTTGACTTCCGAACTGATCCGCCAATGCCTCTGTCAGCTGCCGCAAGCGAGCCGCATGACTTTTCTGGTGCAGAAGGATGTCGTCCCGAGGCTTCGAGGAACAGCCGGTGATGGCAAATCGCAGAGTAAGAATCAAGGGTCACTGGCGAAACTGATCGCTTGTTATGGCGACGTCAAGCTTGTGAGAACCTTGTCTGCGGGGAATTTCTATCCCGTGCCCGGAGTTGATTCCGAACTCGTCTATTTTGCGAAGAAAGAAGGCACCGAGGCGTACGCCATGCTGGAAGAACATCCTGCAATCCTCATAAAGACTATCGACCAAGCCTTCAGCCAGCGCCGCAAAACACTTATCAACTGCATGGGAGAGGCAAAGAAAGAAACGGAAGCCTGGCTAGTCCGCAAGGAACGGCCGCTCACAACCAGAGCCGAGGAACTTCAGCCGGAGGATTTCGCGTCTTTGGCAAAACAGGTATACTTAGGGCAGTATACTTAGGGCGATAATTTTCTGCGCTTGATGCGGAAGTAGGGAAAGCATGAGGCGACTCAATGACAATTACTAATGAATATGTTCGAAAATGGGTAGAGGAAATCGCGCAGATCAGCAGACCGGACTCGATTTACTGGTGTGACGGCTCCCAAGAGGAGTATGACCACCTGGCACAGATTGCAGAGGCTTCCGGAACCGGCCTTCGGGCCTTGAATCAATTCTCGTGGCCCGGATGCTATGCGTACAACACCACAGCGGATGATAGTGAACCCCATACCGAATGCATGTATGTATGTACCGCCAACCGGGAAGACGGTGCGGATACACGTCTCTGGATGCACCCGGATGAAATGATGGAACGCCTCCATAAGATCATGAATAATGCCTTGAACGGGAAGATTATGTATGTTGTCCCGTATGTCATGGGGCCCATTGGTTCACCATTTGCCAAGACCGCGGTTGAAATTACCGACTCCATTTACGTTGTGATGAACATGCGGATCTTAACCCGCATGGGTGACAGGGCTTGGCAGGAAATCGGCGAGGGTGACCAGTTCACCAGAGGCGTTCATTTCGCGCTGAACCGAGAGATGGAGAACCGCTATGTTGCCCATTTCCCGGAAGAGCGGAAGATCTTCACACTGAATACCGAGTACGGCGGTTATGCTTTCCACGCAAAATCCAGTATGGGAATGGTGCTGGGTTCCGCTGCCGCCGTGCGCGAAGGGTGGCTTGCGGAACACATGATGATTCTGGCCATTGAGAACCCCGAAGGGGAAGTTCGCTATATCGCCGGAGCCTTCCCGTCGAATTGCGGGAAGTCTAATTTAGCTTTCCTCACCCCACCGGACTATGCGAAAGGGTACAAATGCTACACCGTAGGTGATGATATCGCTTGGCTTAGGCCGGGGCCTGACGGTAGGCTCTGGGCGATTAATCCGGAGGCAGGGTTTTTCTCTGTGCTTCCGGGCATCAATGAGCATTCGAATCCGCACGCGCTGGAAATGACCGGCCAGGATGCGATCCTCACGAATGTTGCCGTATCTTCTGAAGGTGAGCCCTGGTGGGAAGGTAAGAATGAGACTCCGCCTGACACACTGAGGAACTGGCAGGGAATTCCCTGGAATCCTAGAAGTCCCTATAAGGCAGCTCATTCCAACAGTCGTTTCACGGCCAAAGCCGATCGCTTGAGTTCCATCTCGCCGCACTGGGAAGATCCGGCCGGCGTGCCGATTTCCGCGATCATTTTCGGAGGCAAATCTTCCGGAACCGAGCCTTTGGTTGTTGAGTCTTATAACTGGGAACATGGTATTTTCCTCGGGGCAACCCTATCGGCAGAACGCGAGAATTATCTTGAGCGTAATCCTATGGGCATCTTGCCCTACCTCGGCACGAACCTCGGTGATTACCTCCGGAACTGGCTCAAAGTGGGTGCCGGTTTGACCCAACCGCCCAGTATTTTCCGGGTGAACTGGTTCCGCAAGGGGGAGGATGGTAAGTACTTGTGGCCTGGTTACAGGGAAAATTTCCGCGTCCTTCAGTGGATTTTAGGACGCACCGAAAATAATTTCCCTGCTACCCAGAGTGCGATCGGCCTCATTCCGCAAGCCGGTGATTTGACTCTGGAAGGCCTAAACCTCACTGAGGCGGACCTGATGAATGACTTGCTCTCGGTTGATAAACAGGCCTGGCAAACAGAATGTTTGGATATCGAAGCCTACTTCAGGGCTTTTCAGAATTTACCTGCGGAATTTTGGGATCAATTGGAGCTCCTGCGCGACAATGTTCTCTGAGACTTTTTGTGCAAGAACGAATTCTTATGCCAATCTCGCTCTTCACTCTAACCTTATGTTGAAAGTGTTTGATCATGATTTCTCTACCTGAATTACTTTCGCCGGCGGGAAGCCGAGAGAGTTTCCAAGCCGCACTGGCCAATGGTGCGGATGCTATTTACTTGGGCTCCGGCCGCCTTAATGCCAGAGGCGATAAGGCGCAGTTTCAAGTGGAAGAACTGCCTGACCTCATCCATGAGGCTCACCGAAACGGAGCGAAGGTCTATTTGGCGCTGAACATTCTTCTGTTCGACTCTGAATTGGCGGAAGCTCTCGCTCTGGCTCGAAGTGCAGCGGAAGCCGATGTTGATGCCTGCATCGTGCAAGATCGCGGTTTGATGCGAAGACTCTCCCGGGAGCTTCCGTCCTTACCGATTCACGCCAGTACACAATGCACAGCCGGAACAAGAGAAGCGATTGCTGCCTACAAGGCCTTGGGTTGCAGCCGCGTTTGCTTACCCAGAGAATTGTCCCTAGAAGAGATCAAGGATCTCACTTCTTATGCGCATAGCATCGAAGTTGAAACCGAAATTTTCCTTCACGGAGCTCTCTGCATGAGTGTTTCCGGCCAATGTCACATGAGCCATTTCATGGGCGGGCGGGGCGCTAATCGTGGCGACTGCGCCCAGAGCTGTCGCAAAACCTATAAGATTTTGCGCAACGGCGCACCTTTCCGCAAAGAAGGTGCCTGGCTCTCACCAAAGGATCTCGGTGGCTTCGAAATCTTGGCTCAGCTCCTCGAAACCGGTGTGGATTCTTGCAAAATTGAAGGGCGCCTGCGAAATCCAGACTATGTTGGGCAGGTAACGGCCACCTATCGCAAGGCCATTGATGAAATGGCTTTGTCTACGCCAGCGGACGCTGCTGTGAATGAAGCGAGAAAAAGAGATTTGCTCTTGGCCTTTAACCGCGGCGGGGATTTCACGACCCAGTATTGGCTGAAGAACCGAAGTAAGGATTTCCTCTCCGGAGAGCACACATCACATCGGGGGATCCTCCTGGGAGAAGTGACAAGCCTTGTTCCGGACAGAGGTCTGGTTCAAGTCTGGCGAAACCGGGAAATCCCGCGGGAGTACATCCCCCAGGAGGGGAGTCAAATGACGCTTCGCACCCTAGCCGGAGAAGATCTTGCCACGGCTCCTTGCGGGCGAATTAGGCAAGCTCAAGATCCGGGGGTAATCGAATTCCAAGGATTTCATCCCCAGATCTTACGGAAGCTTCAGCTGCCGATCGAAGCCTGGCAAATGGGTCAACCCCGTGTCACAGGAAGTTCGGTGCTCCGAGAGCGAAAACCGGCCCTTTCTCTGACTCTTCAAGAAGACGAAGGAAGATTTACGCTTACACTTGAGGCCAGTGACAAGACCAGATCCTATACCGACGAAATCCTTGACCCTCCGCCTAAGCGCTTGGAGCAAAGAATCCCTGCTGAGCGTTGTGCTGAGCAGTTGCGGAAACTAGGGGATACACCCTATGTTGCAGGCGAAGTTAGGGTAGAAAGCACGCCTGCTTGGCGAATCAGTGATCTCAATCGCTTCCGCAGGGAAGCCTTGTCACGCTTCGTGGCAGACGAGAACCGCCAAGGGCGGAAGGCACCCGGTCTCCCGGAGCTGCAAGCATTGGCGGCCCCCGAATTTCCTCTGGTGATTGCCTTGCCGTTCTGGCAGGCAGGTAGGGAAATGGAGGAAGTGCTCCGCAAACAAAAAGGCCTTCTTCTATTGCCGGCAGGTGAACTTGCCTTATTGTCGGATCAGGAATTTCTCGATCTTAGACGTGGCTTAGGTAAGGAGACGGAACTGGGGGCGCTATTGCCGCCGGAGAAAATTCCTGCGGTTTCCCGGGCGCTTGAGACCATGTTGGTAAGGCTTCATCATCTGGGTCTCAAGGCTGTGGCGACCGGGCCTTCCGGTTTGCCGGAACTCACAAAAAGGCTGGGTTTACAAGGCCTCTGTGTGATCAGTTGGCAAGGCGGACAGCTCTGGAATGAGGAGACTGCGGCGGCATTGGCCGGCGAAGGGTATACGCATGCACTCGTTTCCCCTGAGCTGGAACCCGGGAAGGGGGCGGCTTTGGCCGAAACTATCCAGAGAAACTTGCCGCTCCGACCACTCCTCTGGGCTTATGGACGCACCCAAGCCATGTTCACACGCTTCTGCCCGGTGGGCTTCAGCAAAGGCAAAGATTCTTGTAAACTGTGTACCGAAGCGCAATTTGCCTTCGAGGATGACCGAGGCCGAGTGTTTCCACTAAGACCTCAGCGGGAGCTGGACTGCTCCTTCGAAGTGTGGCAAGCCGAAGCCTTGCCCTTCGTGAAGGCCTCACGCGACGCAGCCTCACAGGGAATCACACCCGTACTTGTCTTTACAGACGAGGAGGCCTCACAAATCGCGAATGTTCTAAGAGAGGTTAGCGACTGTGTCACAGCGGGCATCAGCGCACGCTGAACCTAGACACGCCAAACTTAGGAGCACGCCAAACTTAGGAGCACGCCAAACTTAAGAGCACGCCAAACTTAGGAGCACGCCTGCCACACGTGTAAGTGGCTGAAAACAATGGTAAAGGATGAAGTTATGTCGAGTGGAGTTCGATTGGAAATTGTGAAAGTGAGACAGTCCGCAGTACTGCCTTTTTATGCTAATCCGGGGGACGCCGGAATGGATCTGGTGGCTGCGGAAGAGGTATTGTTGGAACCCGGTGAAACCAAGGCTGTGCCGACCGGTTTGATTCTGCAGATCCCTGAGGGCTATGAGGTCCAGATTCGCCCCCGCAGCGGGCTCTCCTTGAAGACACGTCTCAGGCTGCCCAACAGCCCGGGCACCATCGACAGCGGATACAAGGATGAACTCCTCATTCTGGTTCATAACGCGACTCCTGATGGTTTCCAGGGCCCTACGCTGGTCCTTACGGAACGAGAGAATCGTCCGGGCACCTACCTGATTCGCAAAGGAGATCGCATCGCACAGATGGTTCTGGCTCCGGTGAGTCAAGCACTGCCGGTAGAAGTTAGCCAATTCAGCGGCAACGGAACATCGGACAGGGGTGGCGGATTCGGCAGCAGCGGAACCCATTTGCGCAGCGAGGCGTCCTCATGATTGTTCTGGGTATTGAAAGTTCCTGCGATGAAACGGCTGCCGCGGTTGTGGAAAATGGGCGGATTGAACGCTCGTCCGTGATCGCTTCACAGGCGGATCTTCACAGCTATTTCGGCGGTGTCGTTCCGGAAATTGCTTCACGCGAGCACATCAAGGCAATAAGTCCGGTCATCTCGGAGGCCCTGGCGCAGGCGGATCTTAGTTTGGAGGATGTGGATGCGGTCGCGGTGACCTATGGTCCGGGGCTGATCGGTCCACTTCTTGTTGGTACTGCAGCGGCCAAAGCCCTAGCCTACGCCTCCGGTAAGCCGCTCTATGCTGTCCACCATATCGCGGGGCATGTGACGGCGAATTTTCTGGCTCATGAGGACTTAGAGCCCCCGTTCGTCTGCCTGGTTGCCTCCGGTGGGCACAGCCACATTCTGCTGGTGGAAGATTACACCCGCTACCGGGTCTTGGGACGCACCAGAGATGACGCGGCGGGGGAGGCTTTTGACAAGATTGCCCGAGCGATCGGCTTAGGGTATCCCGGCGGCCCGAAAATTGACCGCGAGGCACAAGGCGGCAATCCCCTGGCGATCGAGTTTCCGAAGAGTAAACTCAGTGGCAATGATCTGGATTTTTCGTTCAGCGGTCTCAAGACTGCGACGCTCAATTTCATTCAGAAATTAAGTCAGGAAGCTTCTAGAAGAGGTCTTGATACATGGGACTTATTTTCACGGAAAGATTTTTGTGCTTCCTACCAGCATGCAATCGTCAGCACCTTGCTCGACCATACGGTTCTGGCCGCGGAACGGACAGGCCAGACCAAGATTGCGATTGCAGGTGGAGTTGCAGCCAATTCGGCTCTGCGTGCGGCTTTTACGGAGACGCTGGACGAGAGAGGCTGGTCGTTTTACGTGCCGCCGGCGATCCTTTGCACGGATAATGCTTCGATGATTGCTTCTTTGGGCTATTTTCTGGCCCAAGCCGGCACCCCTGCCGCGCCTCTGGACTTGGATGCCAAGCCGTCCTTACGTCTGGAGGATTTCTCCGGTATCCTTTCATGACTACCGGCAGATCCCGTAAACAGACCTCAAGCTTGCTTGTGGCGAGCGTTCTCTTGCTTACTTGCCTCCTGGCTTCTTGCTCCTCTGTGCGTTTGCCGGACACATCATTAAGGGCCGGGCAAGAGCTCACCTTATTTTCCGCGACGGATTTACATTTTCTGCCGGAATCCTTAGGTTCTTCCGAATCGACTCTGGAAGCCGCTATAGCCGATGGCGACGGGAAGATGATCCATTATTCGGAACCCTTGCTGACTGCCTTTGCAGCGGAAATCGCCGCGGCGAAGCCGGATGTGCTGCTGCTCACCGGAGATCTGACCTTCAACGGGGAAAAGGCGGGGCATGCGGCTTTGGCCGCTAAACTTGCGGCACTGGAAAATCAGACCCAAACGCGCGTCTACGTCATCCCCGGAAACCACGACATCCTGAATCCGCTGGCTCAAGGCTATGCAGAACAGGGTACCTATCCGGTCGAATCGGTGTCGGCGGCGGAGTTTTCCACGATCTACGACGCATTTGGCTATGGCGAGGCGATCTCCCGCGATCCGGATTCGCTGAGTTACTTGGCAGCCCCGGCGGAAGACCTCTGGCTTCTGATGCTGGACACCAATATCTACGAATTCAACGGGTTATTAGGGCAGTCCTTCGCGAACGGGGAAGTGAAAGAATCTTCCTTGCAGTGGATTAAGGATTGTTTGGTCAAAGCCCGCCGCAGCAACGCTCGTGTCATCAGTGCAACTCATCACAGCCTGATCTCCAATGAGTCACACCGAAGCCAAGGCTACGCGCTCGACAACGCGGCCGAAGTCAGAGCTGCACTAGACGGCATGGTGACACTGAATCTCAGCGGCCACATCCATGTGCAAGACATCAGGCAGGACGGTCATTTGTTCGATATCAGTAACGGCGCATTTTCTGTCTACCCTGTGCAATATGGCGTCATCACTCTGAACCCCGCGTCCGGCTTCACCTATCAGTCGAAAGTACTTGATGTGGATGCCTGGGCCTTAGCATCCGGCAGCTCTGATCCTTCGCTGCTGAATTTTTCGGCCTGGTCTCATGACTACTTCGCGGCAAATCAGGCGGCCAAAGCCCGCAAGAGTTTAGCGGATCAAGGTGCCTCGCAGTATTTTTCTCCGGAAGAGATTACGCAAATGGCCAATTTCGTGGGCGAGGTGAATGCGGCTTATTTCGGCGGGACGTTGGATACTGCCTTAGCACAGAAGTTGATGGACTCTCCGGCTTATGCCTTGTGGCAAAAGGCGCCGGAGAACGTGACTTTTGCAGGATTTCTTTCGCGAATTTTCAATGAGGCTTCTTCCGGCACTTCCCAGGTGGCAAGTAAAACGTCAGCGGTGATCCCTTTTGCCGGCTGATGGCAGGCTGATGTGACGCTGATATGTTGATGGGCGCTTGATGTGACGCTTGATTTATTCGCACTTCGCCGCGGTTTCTTGTATAATGTTTTTCCTATTGGAGGATGTTATTTTGGCCAAGCAAGAAGGCATTAAGATCATCAGCGAGAACCGGAAGGCCCGGCATGATTATTTCGTACTGGATACTTTCGAAGCGGGCGTGGAGCTCTTCGGTACAGAGGTCAAGTCTCTGAGACGCGGGAATACGACGCTCAGCGATAGCTATGTCACGGTTGATGATATGGAACTTTTTGTCCACGGTTGGCACATTTCTCCTTATGAAGAAGGCAATCGTTTCAATAAAGATCCTTTGCGTAAAAGAAAGCTCTTGATGCACAAACGCGAGATTGAACGCCTGCACGGCCGTGTCCAGCAGGAAGGCCTGACGCTAGTGCCTCTGAAAATTTATTTCAAATCCAGCCGTGTGAAAATGGAGCTGGGACTTTGCCGAGGCAAGAAACTCTATGACAAACGCGAGGCGAAGGCGAAGAAAGATGCGGATCGCGCGATCGAGCGGACGCTGAAATCCCGTGGCAGATCTGCCGACCAAGACTAAAGAAATTTTCTCTGACTCCTGATACCCTGTACTAGCTAGACTTGGTCTGTATTTTGGACCAAAGTCCGTTTAATGACCCAGATAAAAAGTTAATTATTTCCGCTATTGACTCTTTCGCCACTCCGTTTTACTATGGAAGAGAACAAACGTTCGATTTAAGGAGGAGGCAGTGGCTATGGCCAGAGTGATTTTTCATGTGGATATGAATAGTTTCTATGCGGCTGTAGAGTGCATGTACCGTCCGGAAGAGCGTCATCTTCCTCTGGCGGTCGGTGGAGACCAGGAGAAACGGCACGGTATTATTCTGGCTAAGAATGAGTATGCCAAGCGCTATGGTGTGAAGACCGGGGAGGCGCTCTGGCAGGCGAAACAGAAATGTCCGTCTCTTCGTATCGTGTCACCGGACTATCCGCTCTACATGCGTTACTCCCGCAAGGCCAGAGAGATCTACACCGACTACACGCCGAAGGTCGAGGCCTTCGGTCTGGACGAATGTTGGCTGGATCTGAGTGGTCGGGATATGGATTTCCATAAGGCGAGTGCCCTTGCCGAAGAGCTTCACGTTCGCATCGCCGAAGAACTGGGTGTGACCGTTTCTGTGGGAGTCTCATGGAATAAGGTCTTTGCGAAGCTCGGCAGCGACATGAATAAGCCTGACGGTACGGTCATTATCACACCGGAGAATTACAGAAGGCGCGTCTGGCCGCTGCCTGTGGGTGAACTCCTCTATGTCGGGCCGGCCACGACACGGAAGTTTCATCACGCCGGTATTGAGACAATCGGCGACCTGGCCAGAAGTTCACCGGAATGGCTTCAGGATCGTTTGGGTAAGGTAGGCCTTATGCTATGGTCATTCGCCAACGGCGAGGATAGAAGCGAGGTCTCAGAACAAGATGACCAGGCCATTGTGAAGTCCGTCGGCAACAGTGTGACGACACCGCGCGACATTGTAGGTGACAGCGATGTCAAACTCATTTTCTACGCCCTGGGCGAGTCTGTGGCGGCCAGACTTCGCGAGCAGGGGCTGGAAGCTTCTTGTGTCTCGATCAGTGTCCGTGATACGGAGCTCTACGGAGCCGGCTGGCAGATGACCTTGAATCGTCCCACGGATCTGACGCTGGAGATTGTAAACGCAGCCCTAGAGCTCTACCACAAGAATTACCATGCGAAACAGCCGCTTCGCAGCATGGGTCTCCGCGCGGAGAAACTATCACCTGCCGATCCCCACCAGGTGAATTTTCTGCCGGAGAGCCAGAGAGTCGAACAGTATGCCAAGATTGACCGGACCATTGACCGGCTCCGCCAGCGCTTCGGCTACACGTCTGTACGACGCGCCTATCTTTTACAAGATGACCTCGGCCGCATGGATGCCAAGGGTTCTCACGTGATCGCACCGATCTCATTTCTTAAGGCAGGAGAGAAAATATGCTTGAATTAATTCCGCAGAATCACGAACATAATGGCAAGGTTTACATTCCGGTCTGGGCTTACTACAGCTCTGATGGCAGGATCAAACCTCTAGCGGTTAAAATAGGTGATGAACACTACACCATTGACCGCATTCTGGATGTCAGACCCGGTGCCAGCCGCAAACTGGGCGGTTTCGGCACACGTTATCTCTGCCGCATCCGCGAGCAGGTTCTGGAACTTTATCTTGAAGATAACCGCTGGTTCATGGAGAGCTGACCCGGTATTCCGAATAGGTATTCGAAACAGGTATTCGAAACAGGTATTCGAAACAGGTATTCCAGGCTGGTATTCCGAACAGGAATAGAGGGAAGAGAGGACAAGGAATTTGACCGATACACCAAAAGAACTGGCTGATGGTTTCCGGCTGCGGCAGGCTGTAGCCGGAGATGAAGAAACGCTGCTTACCCTGATCAGAGAATTAGCTTCTTATGAACGCATGGAAGACAAGGTCACGGCTGATTCTGAGACGTTGCGAGAGTGGCTATTCGTCAAGCAACTGGCCGTATCACTCCTTATTGAGACATCTGAAGGAGAGCCGGTCGGGTATGGCATCTGCTTTTACAACTTTTCCACGTTTCTGGGGCGTTCCGGGATTTATATTGAAGATATTTATGTTAAGCCGGCCTTCCGTCAGCTTGGGCTGGGGCGAGCTGTGTTAAATTATTTAATTGAGTACTGTAGAGCTGAAGGTTTGGGGCGCTTGGAGTGGCAAGTCTTGAATTGGAATGAACCGGCAATTCATTTCTATGAGAGTCTGGGAGCCGAACCACTGAACGGCTGGACACAGTATCGCTTGGAATTTTGAGGATCCAGGAGGGGGTGCATTTTGCGAGGGAAATTTGTCAGAAGTCCGTTGGTTCACTTGCTGCTTGCAGTCGTAGCCGGTTTCCTGCTGGCGAACGCGCATTCACTTCGGCCGATCGATTGGCTCGCGTGGTTTGCAGGAGTTCCGTTGGTGTGCTTAGCTTTTTTGACCAGCAGCAGCCCGAAGTCAGCTTTGCTTTATGGTATGCTAGCCGGCCTAATCAGTTCACTTTCTCTCTTCCTCTACTTAGCTCAATTATCAAATGTTCCGGTCGCCATTTTGCTCTCTGTGTTAAGAGCAGGGCAATATGGTCTGATTACCTGGCTCGTTTCCTTAGGCTTCAAGCATCTGCACCCGGGTTTCCTTGTGTTCTTATACCCGGCATTGTCAGCAGGTTTGGATTTCATCATCACTCTTCTTTCTCCCCATGGTTCAGGTGGGTCGCTGGCTTATAGTCAAATGGATTTTTTACCGCTTGTCCAAACAGCCAGTTTCGGCGGCGTGATTATGATCACTTTTGTCTTGAGTTTGTTCGCTACTTTGCTGGCACTTGTCTTGATCTACCGCAAGGTGGGGCTACTTGTTGTTTTGGCCATAAGTATCGTACTTTTTTTATCTGGCCTGCTGAGTCCAGCCATGCGGAAACACCCCTTCGTGTAGGACTTATGACAACGGATCAATTTGAAGGAGGTGAGAGAAGCTGGCAAGTCATCTGGGAGGAATACAAGAAGTCCATCTTGGCTTCAGAAAATGCAGATCTTGATATTGTCCTCCTACCTGAGAAGCTATTTCCGATCAGCGAAGAAGACATGCTTAGCCTGAAACAAGAGGTGCAGAATTTAGCTAGGGAATTCGATCTGGCCATTGTGGTAGGTGTTGATGAATCTTCAGCCCAAGCGGATTATAACAGAGCCTATTTTATTAGTTCTGAGGGCATTCAAACCTATTATAAGATCCACATGATCCCGGGCTACGAAAGCCATTTTGAAATAGGCAAAGGCCTTTTGGTCATCGACTATCGAGGGAAGAGAATTGGGATCGCGATTTGCAAAGATCTTGATTTCCCGCAAACGATTCGTACTTACGGTGAAAGTGAAGTCGATCTCATGCTGGTTCCCGCTTGGGATTTCTACGAAGATGACTGGTTCCATTCACGTATGGCCGTTCTACGAGGGGTAGAAAATGGTTTTACTGTGGTTCGAAGTGCCAGACGAGGCTTCTTGACCGTGAGTGACGGCCAAGGTAGGATTTTGGAAGAAGAAAGAAGTCAGAAGTCCGGCATGGTTGTTCTGCTGACAGAAGTGAATGGCGATCACACGCAAACGGTCTATTCACGGTATGGGGATTTCTTCGCTTGGATTTGTTTGGCCTATTCCTTGCTTATGGTGGCTTGGGTCAGCAAAGTTTACTTTCGTAAGAAGACTGCCGATAAAATCGCCAATAAGGCCGTGAACAAGTGATGAATTCCGCAAAAACTTGAGAAATTGTTCAGCGATCATTGTATAATCTATAGTGATTTGAATTTTTGAGGGTTGCTTCCGGGTCCACGCGATGTGGATAAGGCGAATCATATTTGTGTTACGCCGAGTAACCTTTTCCACCGTATGTGGCAGATCTTGTTTCGAGATTTGTCAGACCTGCCGAAATAAGGAGTCTCACTATGCTGATCACAATTATTGGTTCAGGTAATTCCGGTTTGGCTATGGCTTCCCATCTGGCTTTGGCCGGTCACGAAGTCAGGCTCTGGAACCGTACCCGGGAAACCATGGGGAAGATGGTCGATACGCGAAAGGTTTATACAGAAGGAGTCATTTCCGGCGAGGCGCAGCTCTCCATGGTGACTTCTGATATTTCTGAGGCACTGCGCGGCTGCAAGATGATTTTTATCACCACACCGGCCTCCGCTCATGCTTATCTGGCTCATGAAATGGCACCGTATCTTGAACCTGATGCGGCGGTCATTCTGAATCCGGGGCGAACCTTTGGTGCAATTGAGTACTATAACATCCTGAAAGAACTGAGGCCGGATCTTCGCATAAAGATTGCCGAGACCCAAACGATTATCTATACTTGCCGAAAATTAGATGTCGATCGGGTGAATGTCCTCGCACTGAAATCTGATGTTTTATTCTCGACCTTTGATGCCTCACAGAATCCGGCTTTTCTAGCGGAGCTACCGGAGGTTTTGCAGCCTCTCTTAATTCCGGCCATTTCGATGGTGGAGACATCCTTGGGAAATGTCGGGATGATTCTGCATTGTACGCCCATGCTGCTGAATGTCGGTCGCACGGAGAGCCATGCGAGTTATCATTACTATACGGAGGGCATTACCCCGTCAATCGCTCGTTTGCTGGAGAAAATTGACTTTGAAAGAACGAATGTCGCTTTCAGACTTGGCTATCATTTAGAATCCTGTGAGGATTGGCTGAAACGCACGTATAAGGTCACCGGCGACAATCTCTATGAATGCATTCAGAATAACCCGGCGTATCAGTCGATTATCGCTCCGACTTCGATGGATTATCGGTATATCAGTGAAGATATACCCTATGGTTTAGTGCCGCTGGAGGCTGCCGCGAAGGTGCTGGACGTCGAAACCCCATTGGTTACCATGGTGATCGACCTGGCAACGCACCTTCTTGACCATGACTTCCGCGGCGAAGGTCGCTCGCCCGGCTTCCTCCATGTGATGACCGATCCCGACAGCAGCCTTCGTGTGTTGTTTCAGGAAAATGAAAGGAATAACGGATCATGAACACCCCTAACACCGGTAAATATGCTTTTCTTAAACCGGCCATCGATGCCCATACCTTGGGCTTGATCTCCGCAGCCGAACTCTTAGGCGAATGTGGTTATCAAGTTGAGATTGCAAGTCATGAGATTCAGGAAGCAATCGTGCGCTACCGTGAGAACAGTCAGTTGCAGCAGGTCTGTAATTGGCTTGAAGAGAGTGGAGCGGAGCATTTTGCCTTGAGTTACCGTCTGGACGGCCGTGATGCAGTACAAATGTTGGGCAGACTTCTCTATGAAGCCCAGGAGAGGCGTCTCTTCGAGGGTCAAGGCGGGAAGATCAGGCAAGTTTATTATGCGGGACTCCCCGATGCTGTCGCCTTAGTTGAAGCAGAATTCGGTGAGAGAATCCGCTGTTTTTCGGGTGGCGAAACATCTGAAGAAACATTGAAGCTCTTGGGTGTTCCGGATGAGAAAATTCCTCTCGAGCTGAAGGAAGCAGGGAAGTACGATGAGAGTCTCATGGCCTTTGGCCGCGATCTGATCAAGAAACAGACGTATCAGCAAGTGAAACCGCCTAATAGGCGTTACCCGGGCTTCGGCAGCGTGGATGATAGTTTGGAGAAACGTTTACACCAAGCATCCGCGACGAAGGACTACTATCCCATTGTCCGCGCACACGTTGGCCCTTACAATGCAGACCTGAGCCGCAGAGAGAATGTGGATACATTCTTGGATTGGGCGCGTGATTTGGCCAAAGCCGGCTACCTAGACGTTTTATCGGTTGGTTCGTCACAGCTCACGCAGTCCCGGTTCGGAGAATCTTGGGAAGGTGAGGTGAATGGGGGAGGCGTGCCTTTGGCCACTGCATCTGAATTCGCCGAAGTTTGGGCCGCTGCCAGACCGATGCTGGTACGCACCTATGCCGGATGCAAAGACCTGACTGAACTTGCAAAGATGTATGAGGACACAATTCATATTGCCTGGCATGCGATGTCCTTATGGTGGTTCAACCGTCTGGATGAGAGAGGTCCTCTGGGACTCTTCGAGAGTTTACAAGAACAGACGGAGGCAATCCGCTATATCGGCACGAGCGGGACACCTTTTGAAGCGAATGTATCGCATCACTTCGCCTTCCGTGGAAGTGATGATATTACCTATATTGTTGTTGCATATCTCTGCGCGAAACTGGCGAAGAAGTCCGGTGTGAAACGCTTCGTCCTGCAGAACATGCTGAATACCCCGCGCTCGACTTGGGCGACGGTGGATTTGGCCAAATCCAGAGTGTTACTGAAACTAGTACGCGAACTGGAAGATGAGAACTTCCAAGTGGTCTGGCAGCCTCGAGCAGGCCTTGACTATTTCAAACCGGATTTAGAGGAGGCCAGAGCGCAGTTGGCGGCCGTGAGTTGCCTGATGGATGATGTTGAACCGGATAACCCTTCAAGCCCTCAAATGATCCACGTCGTGAGTTTCTCTGAAGCCGCGCACTTGGCTGACCCGGCGGTCATTAACGAGAGCATCCGGATCACGGTGCAGGCAATTCGCAGTTGGCGCAAGGAGAGAGCTGCCGGTCGAACGATGGATGTGACAAATAACCCCGATATTGACGGAATGTACGAAGAGATGCTTCGCTCGGCCAGATCCTTGCTTGAAGCAATGGAACGTCTGATTCCTGAACTCTACTCGGCGGAAGGTTTCTATCTTGCTTTTGCTGCAGGATTCCTGCCTGTGCCGTATCTATGGCGCGACCAGGAGAAGTATCCGCATGCGATTGACTGGAAAACCGGCCAGAGTAAAGGACGTGTACGGCTCTTGAATGATCTGGGACACCCCATGTCTGATGAAGAGAGAATTTCTTTGGCAGAGGCTAATTTACCGGATGCAAGGGTAAGTCTTGCTTACGAGAAGAAATAGAAGAAATTATCTAATGCCCCGTCTAATTCACCCCTAATTATTGGCGCTTGAATCCCGCCACAAGTTGGGATATAATGCCACAGGCTAAAATTCACACACGAGAGAAATTCCTGTTGCGGTAAACCGTTTCATATAAACTCTCGTGGAGGTAACAAACAGGAGGTAATTATGGCCGTAGTATCTATGAAGCAGCTTTTGGAAGCAGGTGTCCATTTCGGACATCAGACCCGCAGATGGAACCCCAAGATGAAGGAGTACATCTACACGGAACGTAACGGTATTTACATCATTGATTTACAGAAAACGATTCGTTTAGTCGAGAAGGCTTATGACTTCGTCCGCGATGTCGTCATGCAGAATGGCAAAATCCTTTTCGTCGGCACCAAGAAACAGGCACAAGACTCCATCGTTGAAGAAGCAGAGCGTTGCGGAGAATATTACATCAGCAATCGTTGGCTCGGCGGTACACTGACGAATTTCATGACCATTAAGAAGAGAATCGCAAGGCTCAAAGAACTGGAAGATATGGAAGTCAATGGTCACTTCGACCTCTTGACCAAGAAGGAAGTTGCGAAGCTCCGTCTTGAGAAGGAGAAGCTGGACAAGAACTTAGGCGGCATCAAGGACATGGGAAGACTCCCTGACGCTCTTTTTGTTGTCGATCCTCATAAGGAACATATCGCTGTTGCTGAGGCAAGAAGCCTGGGCATCCCGATCATCGCGATTGTTGACACGAACTGTGATCCTGACCTGGTTGACTATGTGATCCCGGGTAACGATGACGCGATCAGAGCGGTCAAACTTCTGGCCGGTACGATTTCCAACGCAGTACTCGAAGGTAAGCAAGGCCGTCAAGATATGGCCGGTTCCACTGCCAAGGCAGCGGCTGATGAAGCGGAAGACACATCCGCAGATGAGACTGCAGAAAATGAGGCTATCGAGATCTTGGCTGAAGAAGCGGAAGAAGAAATGGACTTTGAAGTCTAATCTCTAGTAGGCTATTCGGTGTAGGCGCTGCATGGCTACACCGGAAGATAGTGATGAACATTGATGAAACAGATATTGGGAGGATTATATGGCAGAAATTACAGCTAGCTTGGTCAAGCAACTGCGCGACCTGACCGGCTCAGGCATGATGGATTGCAAGAAGGCCTTGGCCGCCACTGATGGTGACATTGAGAAGGCTATTGACTGGCTTCGTGAGAAGGGTATATCTAAGGCGGATCAGAAACAGACCCGTATTGCAGCCGAAGGAATTGTTGACAGCTACATCCATATGGGTGGGCGTGTCGGTGTTTTGATTGAAGTCAATATTGAAACAGACTTCGCTGCTGCCAACGAGAAGTTCCGTGAATTTGTCAGGGATCTGGCTTTGCAAGTCGCTGCCATGAATCCGAAGTACGTCTCTATCGAGGATGTGCCGGAGGAGGTTTTGGCCAAAGAACGCGAGATCATCCGCGCTGAGGCTCTGAACGAGGGGAAACCGGAAAAGGTTGTTGATAAAATTGTTGAAGGTCGTGTAAAGAAATTCTACCAGGATAACTGCCTTCTGGAGCAGGCTTTCATCAAGGATGAAGACAAGACGGTAGGCGAGCTCGTCAAGGAGAAGACCTTCGAAATCGGCGAGAAGATCAGTGTCCGCCGTTTCACCCGTTATGAAATGGGTGAAGGACTTGAGAAGAAGTCACAGGATTTCGCCGCCGAAGTGGCCGCAGCCCTGAAGTAATGAATAACGCTTACGCATTAGGTGCCTCGCTCACGCGGGGCATTTTTTTGAGCAAAAACTCTTTCAAAAACTTTTTTGTCCTGCGAAAAGCAGACTGCAAGGTTATTACGAGACATTCATTGATACAATAACTAAAAGACTACGAAGACCAGTCAACAGAAAGTGAGGATTGTATGGGAGAAGCGAAGTATAAGAGAATTCTCTTGAAGTTATCGGGAGAAGTCATGGCGGGTCCCAAGGGAACGGGCATTGACACAGACACTGTGACGAAAATTGCTTCCGCGATCACGGAACTCCATGATCTGGGTGTTGATCTGGCAATTGTCGTGGGTGGCGGAAATTTCTGGCGAGGCAGAACCTCCGAGGGCATGGACCGCGTAACGGCCGATCATATGGGGATGCTTGCCACATGCATGAATGCCTTATGTTTGTCGGATGCCTGCGAACAGCTGGGCCATGTGACCCGAGTGATGACTGCGATTGAGATGCGCGAGATTGCTGAGACATACATCCGTAAACGCGCACTCCGTCATCTTGACAAAGGGCGCATTGTCTTCTTCGCCGCCGGCATAGGGAATCCTTATTTTTCAACCGATACGACCGCCGCTCTTCGAGCAGCCGAGATCGGAGCGGATGTCATTTTCAAAGCGACTAACGTGGACGGAATCTACGATAAGGATCCCAGAAAATACCCTGATGCCAAACTCTATAAGACCCTTACGCATGATGAGGTTCTGAAGAACGACCTGCGTGTGATGGATGCGACGGCTGCCGCTCTCTGTCGCGACAATCACATTGACATAGCGGTTTTCAACTTGAACGATCCGCGTAATATTATTGCTATGGCTTGCGGTGAACTGGAGAAGGCAACGATTGTCCACTGACCCAGCCACTGACCCAGCACTGACCCAGCCGGTAACTTACTGGGTAAACTTACTGGGTAAACTTACCGGCTTGTTTTGATTGAAGGTTTTCGCCACATCATCTATAATTGAGCAATAACTTGGTGGAGGATAAGACCTATGGCATTCGAACTGAACAATCAAACCTATCAACCTTATGAGGAGAGAATGCAGAAGAGTCTTGAAGTTCTGCAGACTGACCTCAACACGGTCAGAGCCGGACGCGCGAACCCGAGAGTACTGGATCAGATCGTTGTGTCCTATTACGGTATGGATACGCCGCTGAACCAAGTGGCATCGATTACGGTGCCCGAAGCTCGTCAGCTCCTAATCCAGCCTTGGGATCAGAAACTGCTGAAGGATATTGAGAAGGCGATTTTTGCTTCTGATATCGGAATCACACCGAACAACGACGGCAAGGCGATCCGCTTAACATTCCCCGCTCTGACGGAGGAACGCCGCCGTGACTTGACGAAACAAGTCGAGAAATTAGGCGAAGAAACGAAGGTAGCGATCCGCAATATTCGGCGTGATTTCTTGGACATGATGAAGAAACAACTGAAGAATAAGGAAGTTTCCGAGGATATCTTCCATGACGCGGAAACAGAGATTCAGAAACTAACCGATAAATACACAGGATTGGTGGATGAGAAGATAAGAGATAAATCCACAGAACTCATGGCCATCTAGAGCCAAGCTGTATTTGGGAGATGAGATAGCAGCCGAGAGCTTGACTCTCGGCTGTTTTGAGAAGAGGGCAGTATGTTTGACAAGATCAAGGCTCGGTTCAGAAAAGATGACAGCCCGGCAGAAGACCTCAAAATCCCGGCTCATATTGCAGCAATTATGGACGGCAATGGCCGTTGGGCGAAGAAGAGAGGACTCTCTCGCAGCGTGGGACACAGAGCCGGTGGGGAAGCCTTGCGGAAGATTGCTTTGGCCGCAAATGAACTCGGTGTGAAATATTTCACGGTCTACGCCTTCTCCACGGAAAATTGGAAGAGACCCGAGGCAGAAGTTCATGCGATTATGGAGTTGTTCCTGGATTTCTTCGACCGTTACCGGGATGATTTGCGTGAGATGGATTGCAAAATCCTGTTTATGGGCAAGAAAGACCGCCTGCCGGAGAACGTCTTACAGACGATCGAACAAGCGGAGTCAGAGTCCAAGGACAGACAGGGCCTTCGTTTGATTATTGCCTTCAACTATGGGGGGCGTCAGGAAATTCTTGACGCCGTAGAGAAAATTGTCGCGGATCCCAACCGCCCGGCCGAGCTTGATGAGGAGAGTTTCCGGAGCTACCTTTACCTTCCGGACATTCCGGATCCGGATCTCATTATTCGTTCAAGCGGCGAAATGAGAATTTCAAATTTTCTGATGTGGGAGTCCGCATACAGTGAGTTCTGGGTATCGGATGTCCTTTGGCCGGATTTCACCGGGGATGATCTTAAGAGAGCCATTTCGGATTACAATAAGAGAAACCGCAGATACGGAGGGATCTAATGATGAGTAAGACTAGAGTTCGCACGGCGATCATTTTTTTCTTGATTCTGGCCGCTTTTTTAGTCGGTGGTATCTGGCTGCCTTGGCTTCCGGTGGTCTACTTTGCCATCGTGGCCGTGATCGGTTCGCTTGAGCTTTACCACGCGCTCTTGAATAAGTTCAGGCCCCTTTCGCTGGTTTCCATTTTGATTGGCAGCCTCACCATGTTGGCGCCTACGATTGTTTGGTTCACGTACCGGGATTTGCGGCAATGGCACATTATTCCCAAGGCGGACTTGCCGCTGGATAACAACTGGTCATCCGACTTTATCTGGCTTCTGGCCTTCGGAGTTTTGGTGTTTTTCCTGATCTTTATCGTCTACGCATTTTTGAATGTTACGATTAAGGTTTTGGCCAAAGGCGTCGAACACCTCCCGCATGGGGTTGCTGAAGTTTCCGCCGCGTTCTACTTAGCGGTTCCTCTGTCTATGGTCAGTTTATTTCTTTATGCGGTGCCGAATGGCTACTATTGGCTGCTCTTCGCCCTCATCTCGCCTATGATCGTCGACGTTTCAGCGTATTACAGCGGCTCGCTTCTGGGCAAGAAGAAAATGCTTCCCCAGATCAGCCCTCACAAGACTTGGGTCGGATTTTTCGGAGGGGTCTTGGGTTCCGTGCTCTTCGGAATCTTATTCTTCATGATCTTCCTGCGAGGGGAGACACCCATGATGCAACTCCTGCCCTCGGTCATAGCCGGGGCGATCTCCGGACTCGTGATTGGGGTTGTCGCTCAATTCGGTGATTGGGTGGCTTCCTCCCTGAAACGCTGGTGCCAAATCAAGGATTTCAGTAATCTCTTGCCGGGCCACGGCGGCATCTTGGATCGTTTTGACAGCATTTTGTTTTCCCTGCCTGCAACCCTTGTTCTGGCTCTCGTCTACTATTTGGTCAAGAGGTAAAAGGGCATGGCACAAACGATATCGATCTTGGGTTCCACCGGATCCATTGGTCGTCAGACGCTGGAAGTCTGCGAACATTTAGGCATTAGAGTTGCCTGTTTGACAGCACGTCAGCAGCTGACCTTACTCTTCGAACAAGCGAAGAAATTCAAACCTGAATTACTGGTGCTCGAAGACCCGTCCCAAGCGGACAAGCTCCGGGATCTCTGCGCTCAGGAAGGGCTTCGCTGCCAGGTGAAGCATGGCCAAGAAGGGCTCAAGGCTGCGGCAAGCTGGGCAGGCACAGATACCGTGGTTGCAGCGATGGTAGGCATGGCCGGCTTGGAACCGGTCATTGCCGCGCTGGAAGCCGGGAAGGACGTGGCTTTGGCCAACAAAGAAACGTTGGTCGCGGGTGGCAGTCTGGTGATGAATCTCGCAAGAGCCAAGGCTTGCCGGATCCTGCCGGTCGATAGTGAACACTCCGCCATTTGGCAGTGTCTTCGTGCCGGAAAAGAAGATGAGCTTGAGAAAATTTTCCTGACTTGTTCCGGCGGACCCTTCCGCGGCAAAACCCGTGAGGAACTAAAATCCGTGAGTCAGAAGGAAGCTTTGGCACACCCCACTTGGAAAATGGGTGGTAAAATCAGCATCGATTCTGCAACTTTAATGAATAAGGGTTTGGAATTAATTGAAGCTTGTCACTTGTTTTCCTGCTCTGAAGAGCAGGTGGAAATTGTTGTCCATCCGGAGAGCATCATCCATTCGATGGTGGGGTTTTGTGATCATTCTGTGATTGCCCAGCTAGGGTTTCCGGATATGAGATTGCCAATCCAGTTAGCACTGACCTGGCCCAAGAGGCTCCCGTCGCTGGAGAGGGCCTTTGATCCTTTCAGCGAAGAAGCCTCCACGCTTCACTTCGAGCGGGCGGACCAGGAAACGTTCCGCGCGATCGAGCTCGCCCGAGCAGCCTCGCGCGATGGCCGTTGTTTACCTATTGTTTTAAATGCGGCCAATGAAGTAGCGGTACACTATTTTCTTAACGGCAAGTTGAGTTTCCTTGGCATTACGGATATTACAGAACAAGTAATGGTCAAGTTTTCCGGATCTTCTGCGGACGTGACGGCTGACTTAGCCGCTATACTTGACATCGACAGGAAGGCTCGGCATGTAGCCGAGGAATTATGTGAATTATGGGTCAATTAATCGGAATCTTAGCAGGTTTGCTGATCTTAGGGATCATGCTGGCTTTGCATGAATTCGGCCATTACATTGCGGGCAGACTGCTCGGTTTCAAAATTATTGAATTCAGCATCTTTATGGGACCAAGACTTCTCAGTTGGGAACGAAATGGAATCAAATATTCACTGAAACTCATTCCCATCGGCGCATCGGTCCAGTTTGCCGGTGAAGATGATGCGGAGACCGAAGGCGAAGAGGGTGTCCCTTATGAACCTGGTCCCGGCGATTTCTACGAGAGGCCGAAGTGGGCAAGGGCGATTACCCTTTTAGCAGGGCCAATGATGAATCTCCTGACGGCTTTTGTCGTCTTCGCGATTATGAACATCTCGCTAGGTTTCGCGACAACCACAATCAGTCAAGTGGCTCCGGATACGTTGGCAGCCCGAGCCGGGATCCCTCAGGGAAGCCGCATTGTGGAAATTGGTTCCTATAATGTCAACACGAATTTGGATTTCTCGATCGGGCTTCAGCTCCAAGATCAAACTCAGCCTTATTCTCTGACTGTAGAGGATCAAACAGGAGCCCGTCAAACGTATGAAATCACGCCGGCAACGCAGATTCAATATGTGCTGGGCGTGTCGGTTTCTGATGATGCGGGTGTACCGGTCATTCAAGCCGTGGATACCGCGAGGAATCCGGAATCGGCCAAGTTTGTTCTGGGAGACCGTATCTTGCAAGTTGAAGGCAAGGAAGTCAATTCCGAAACGCTTTCGCAGGCTTTGACTCAAGTATCAAGCAGCGATCCGATCAAGGTTCGGGTCTATCGCGGCACCGGTGAACAGGATCTGGAGATCCGTTTAGCACCGGTCAACACGCAGGTGCCCCTGGGGATTAGCCTTGCGCCGAACCAGACTTGGCAAGAAGCCATTCCGTACACCTTGTCTTATATGTGGTCTTATACAAAAGGTACCGGAGCAATTCTGGGACAAGTCTTTACGGGTAAAGTGGCTGCGCAAGATTCGTTGACGGGTCCTGTCGGCATCGTGACCATCTTCAGTGATGTGGTGACATCCGGTTATAATTTCCGAGTGATCATCATCCAACTGGCTTCGCTCTTTGCTATGATTTCTCTGGCTCTGGGTATCGGTAACTTATTGCCGATCGTCCCTTTGGACGGCGGGCAGTTGCTCTTACTCTTGTTGGAAACCATCAGAGGAAAGAGATTAAGTGAAAAGGCGCAGAATATTGTGACCATGGCCGGTGTGCTCTTTGTACTGGCGCTGGCTGTGCTGGCGCTGACTTTTGACCTCGGACGTATTTTCGGCAAGTAGAGTAGGAGCATAATTTTGGCGGCGAATCAGACTATCCCCTCGCTTTTTGAGGAGCTGCTTCCGGGGGCAAGAGAAGTTTTTTATAAGGTTTTGGCAGAGGCTTCTCCACAGGCGGATCAGCTACTGACTGAGATGGACCATTGGCCGCACAAACTAAGCCGTGTTTCGCTCACTCGTTTCGGTGAACTGAATTTATATGTGACAACGGGAAGCGGCATTTCGGGTGAAATTTTAATGGCCCTGGAAAAGACGCTGACCACAAGTCTTGATCTTCAGTCCTGCAAAATTTCCCTCTCTTTCGAGCCTGAAACGCTTCGGGAGACCAATCTTCTCTGCCGCCTGTTGCCCTGGGCTGGAGAGGCAATGATCAGAGATGATTTTGCCGTTTTCAATGTGCTTTTGCCTGAACTACGTTGCACTTCTGATGAAAGCCAGTTGACCATCCGAATTCCAGCCGGTCAGCGCAAAATTTTCACAAGAGAAAATGTCACCAAGCTGCACGACTTTTTCGAGAAGCGCACAGGACTGGATCTGCAAATCAGCATTCAAAACGGTCACACGGAGACGTATCAGCAGGCGGCCTTCCTCGACAACAGAGAAGAGGCGTTTGCCGAAATGTCTCAAGATGTGCTTTCCCCCTATGCCGAGATGGAGGGTCTTCCGGCAGAATTTTCTGAGCCTGTCCGCGTGATGAATGAACAGGGCGAACCGGAAGTTAAGGGTATCAAGAAAAAAATCTCTCCGAGAGCCTCTTCACAAGAAGCGAAATCACCGAAAACCTATCGCGTGAAACAGCCGGATTCCCTGCTCTGGGGGAAGATGGATCAGCGGCTGGAACTTACCGATTTGAAACTCTTGGATGCGGAGTCCGGCAGAGTGAGTGTCTACGGAGAGATTGCCTTCTACGAAGCGAGACTTGTGAGTAATAACACCAGGTCTCTGGTGAAATTTGCGATCCACGGTTTGAATGGTGCAATTTCCTGCGTCATGTTCTTAGCCAGTCCCGAGGCAGAAGAAGTGCTCCACGAGACCGTTAAGAATGGGGTGTGGGTGAGAGCCGACTTGGACATCACCTACGATGGCAAGTTCAGTAAGGATCTCCAGGGTACGGTAAGAGGCTTGTGTCAAGCGGATCCGCCTCCCGCTCGCCAGGACCGATCTATAGAGAAGCGTGTCGAGCTCCATCTTCACACCAACATGAGTGCCAAGGATGGCTTCATTAGGCCCACGGAACTGGTGAAACTTGCGGATTCATTCGGCATGCCCGCCGTGGCCATTACCGACCATGGGGTAGTGCAGTCCTTCCCGGAAGCCTGCAACGCGTTGGATGAGCTTCGTAAGAAGGGCAGTCAAATGAAGCTTATTTACGGCTGCGAAATCTACTTGATGGAAGATGGCAACGCGATTGCCTATGGTTTCGGCGATTTGCCGATCGGTGACACGTTCGTTGCGCTGGATCTCGAAACCACCGGTTTGGATTCTTCGAAGGACCGAATCATTGAGATTGGCGCGGTTCGTTTCCGCAAGGATGAGAGCGGCCATTATTTCCCTGAAGAACGCTATCAAACCTTCGTCAACCCCGAGATTCCGATCCCCCCGGAGGTGACGAAACTCACCTCAATCACCGATGAGATGGTCAAGGGAGGAAAGGAGACGAAGGCGGCTTTGGCCGAACTCCATGAGTTCATGCGCCAAGACCCCATGGTCGCCCATAATGCGATGTTTGACTTGGGGTTTCTGCGCTATGAAGCCTACCGAGTCACCGAATATGCTGAACCGAAATTGAAATTCAACCCAGTGGTGATCGACACGCTGCAGTTTGCGCTCTACGCTCTGCCGGATCTCAAGCACCACAGGTTGGGAGACGTTGCGAAAACGCTGAACATCACACTGCAGCATGCCCATCGAGCCATTGATGACGCAATTGCCTGCGGGTTCATTTTCGCGAAACTTTGGGCTGCGGAAGATTTCTCGCCCTTGCGCGAACTGAACCAGAAGGCGGGTCAGCATAGCCTTGCCCATGTGAAGGAATTTCGCAACAAGCCCTATCACGCGGTGGTTCTGGTTAAGGATTTGCTGGGCCTCTACAACCTCTATCGCTTAGTTTCCGAGTCTCATATTCGCTATTTCAAGGGTAAGCCCAGAATTCCCCGCAGTCTCCTGACGTACCTGCGCAATGGCTTGATTCTGGGCTCCGCGTGTGAGGCAGGCGAGGTTTTTCGCAGCATTACGCGAGTTTACACGGAAGCGAAGGGGGATTATGAGGTGGCCAAAGCCGCCCTCAGCGAGGACAAAGCCGCTCAAAAGGCCGCTCGCTTCTACGACTATTTGGAAATTCAGCCAACGCAGAATAATGGCTTCATGCTGGAAAAATCCGACAATTACATTGAGTCGGAAGAAGATTTACGAAACCTCAACCGCCTGGTTCTTGCTCTGGGAGAGCAGACCAAGAAGCCGGTCGCCGCCACCTGCGATGCCCATGTGCTGAACAAAGAAGATGTCCTCTATCGCCAGATTCTGCAAGTGGCTTCCGGTTTCGAAGCCCAAGAAAATCCTACCGAGCTCTATTTCCGCAGCACGGATGAAATGCTTGCGGAATTTAGCTGGCTGCCGCCGGAAGTGGCAAGGCAAGTGGTGATTGGCACACCCAATCAAATCGCGGCACAAGTGAGCCCTGATTTACGGCCGTTTCCTAAGGGTACCTTCCCGCCGGTCATTGCCGAGGCCGCCGAGGAAGTGACCCGAGTGACTTGGGAAACGGTTCGCAGCAAATATGAAAAAGACGGCCAAATCCCGGAGAATATTCGTCTGCGAGTTGAAAAAGAACTCCGCTCTATTATCGATAATGGCTTCGGAATCATGTACTATATTTCTCATAAGTTGGTCAAAAAAACGAATGACGACGGCTATATCGTAGGATCCCGAGGCTCAGTCGGTTCATCGGTTGTGGCTTTTTTCTGTGGGATCTCAGAAGTCAATCCCTTGCCGCCCCATTATGTCTGCCCATCCTGCCACGAAACTGAGTTTGTGGCGGAAGGACAATATGGTTCAGGATTCGATTTGCCGGTGAAATCCTGCCCGGTCTGCGGGACAGAATACATCCGTGACGGACAAGATATTCCCTTTGAAACGTTCTTGGGTTTCAACGGCGATAAACAGCCGGATATTGACCTGAATTTCTCCGGTGAATATCAATCCACCGCGCACCAGACGATTGAAATCATGTTCGGATCGGAGCACACGTATCGCGCCGGCACGATCACGGGATTCGCGGAGAAAAATGCCGCGGGCCTCGTCTTGAAATACATGGAAGAAACGGGCCTCTTCCTGACCAAAGCCGAGATCAGCCGCCTAGCCCAAGGCTTAAATGGCGTGAAACGCAGCACGGGTCAACACCCCGGCGGTATTGTCGTCATTCCGAAGGATCGGGAGATCTACGACTTCACCCCGATCCAATATCCGGCGGACAAAGAAACCGCCGTCATGAATACGACCCATTTCGATTTCAATTCCATGCACGACACGATTTTGAAGCTGGATATCTTAGGTCACGATGACCCGACCATGCTGAAGGTGATGAGCGATTACACGGGGGTCAAAATTGAGGATATCCCGATTCCGGATCAGAAGGTGATGGATCTTTTCACTTCGACAGCCCCTTTGGGGCTGAAGCCCGGGAGCACCCCGGCGGACTGCGGGACGCTGGGGCTTCCCGAGATGGGTACCCGCATGGCGCGTGACATGATCAAAGAGACGAAGCCGACCAAATTTTTCGACCTCGTGCAGTTAATGGGTTTGTCCCACGGAACGGATGTGTGGAACGGCAATGCACAGGATCTCATCCGGAGCGGCACGGCCACAATCAATGACGTAATCGGTTGCCGAGACGGCATCATGACCAATCTGATTAACTGGGGACTTCCGCCGAAATCGGCCTTCGATATCATGGAGAAAGTCCGCAAAGGGAAGGGCCTCACAACCGAGCAAGAAGCGCTGATGCTGGAGAATCAGGTTCCTGAATGGTACATTGAATCCTGTAAGAAGATCAAGTACATGTTTCCGAAGGCTCACGCAGCCGCCTACGTCATCTCTTCACTGCGCGTCGCTTGGTTCAAGGTCTACAAGCCCGCCGCCTATTATGCGGCGTACTTCAGCGTCCGCGCTGATGAATTTGACTATGTTTTGATGTGTCAGCCTTTGGCAAAAATCTCCGCCTACAGGGAAGACTTGAACCGGAGATTTCACGAGCTGACGGACCGTGAAGTCAAAATTTATTACATTATTGAGTTAGTGGAGGAAATGTACTTACGGGGGCTCACGTTTGCCCCGATTTCCATTGAGACAGCGGGAGCCAGCCGCTTCGATGTCCTGAGTGACACCTGCATCATGCCGGCTCTGAACACGGTTCCCTCGATTTCCGCCGCCATGGCGCAGGGAATTGTCGAGGCCAGGAAGGATGGACCCTTCAAAAGTCATGAAGACTTGCAGCGTCGTTCGGGTCTGGGCGCCTCCGCCGTAAAATCGCTGGTTGATGCGGGCATCCTCGGAGACATTCCGGAAACAGCGCAGCTTTCGCTATTTGATATGATGTAAAAAATGATGTAAGAAAGGAGCTTACCATGGTTTGGGTGAAAGTCATCTTGCGCCAAGCGCTGCCTTCTTTTGATCGTGTGTACACGTATCAAGTACCGGAACCTCTGGAAGCGGATGCGGTTCCGGGAAGACGCGTGCTTTTTCCCTTCGGCCGCGGCGACCGTTTGGAAGAGGGCTATATTTTTGCTTATGCTGATGAGCCTTCAGAAAAGGTCAAAGAATTGGCTGCCTGCTTGGATCCTTATCCGCTCCTCCTGCCGAGTCAGTTAAAACTTGTCTCCCAGATGAAACAACGTTATGGCTGCACCTACGGTCAAGCCATTTCTGTCATGCTCCCCGGTGGTGTGAAGCTCCAACTGGCGGAAGAGCTTGAACTAACCGATTCCGGTGAGCTCCATTTGCCCGAGGAATTTAAAGTGCATTGGACCGGTGCAAAAGGAACTCGTGCAAAAGGAACCGGTGCGAAATCCGGCCTGGTTCCCCTTGCCGATTTACTGAGAGCAGGTTACAGCCGCGGCGAGATCAGGTCTTGGGAAGACTTGGGGTATCTCGTCAGACAACATGATTTAAAACAGAAGATTCAGCCGAAGACGGTTGAATATACGAAATTGACTGACGAAGAAGAATCGACGCAACTCCTCGAGGACCAGGCGTTGGGTTCAATTCAGCAAGAGGAAGTGGTCCGCTTTCTCCTGGCGGAAGGGGAGACGCCGACGGCGGATCTTTGTCAAGCCTGTGAAGTGAAACGCGGCACGCTGAAAACACTGCAGAAGAAAAATCTCGTGACCTTTGAGCGGAAGAGACCGGCCGCTACCACGGAGGCAAAAGAAGCGGAGGCAGTATTCTCGACTGAAGAGGAACCTCCGCTGACTGAACTTGACCTAACGAAGGAGCAGCAGGCGGCTTTGGCCAAAATCAAAGAAGCGCTTGAGCAACCGTGGCAACCAGGCGAAGTTCCCGAGGAATTCTTACTCTTCGGCATTACCGGCAGCGGCAAAACGGAAGTGTATCTCAAGGCGGTGAGCCGAGCTCTGGAACTGGGTAAAACGGCGCTGGTCCTCGTACCCGAAATTTCTCTCACGCCGCAGATGACCTCGCGCTTCGAGCGGGCCTTTCCCGGTGAAACGGTTGTCATGCACAGCCGTTTGACACCGCGCGAACGCTTCGATTGTTGGGAGAAAATCCGCTTGGGCCAAGCAGCCATTGTCATTGGTGCGAGATCCGCTGTTTTCACACCGCTCACGAACTTGGGGCTGATTGTCATTGATGAGGAGCAAGAATCTTCTTATCAATCGGAAATGAGCCCGCGCTATCAGGCTTCAACGATCGCCAGATTGCGGAGTCGAAACGAAGGAGCCGTCTTAGTCTTGGGGTCAGCCACACCTTCACTTGAAACCTGGGTCAGGGCGCAAGAGGGTAAGGCGATCCAGCTGAACTTGCCCGAGAGGCCGGGTTCCGCAACGATCCCTCAGACTGAAATTGTGGACTTGAGGCGAAGTTGGAATTCTGATACAGACGGACTTTTGAGTCAAGAGTTGATTGAAGCGATGAGGCAAGCTCTGGGACGAGAGGAGCAGGTCCTTCTGTTTCTGAACCGAAGAGGCTACGCTTCCACTTGCTTGTGCCGGGCTTGCGGCGAGAATGTCGAGTGCCCCAATTGCGCGGTAGGTCTCACGTATCACAGTGATCGGAAACAATTGGTCTGCCATTATTGTGGCTATACCACGAAGGTTCCGACGATCTGCCCGTCTTGCGGTGAGGAGGACATCATTCTTGCAGGTGCCGGAACGCAGAAGCTCGAAACGCTCTGCCGTGAGCGGTTTCCGGAGGTGACCATTATTCGCATGGATCAGGATGAGACCAGGGGGCAGGGGGCTCACGCAAAGCTTCTGCAGCAGTTTCAGGAGGCCAAAGCCGCCATCTTAATCGGTACGCAGATGATTGCGAAGGGTCATGATTTCCCGAGGCTCACGGTAGCCGCGGTCTTGCAGGCGGATCAGATGCTGGGTCGAAATGATTTTCGCGCGGCGGAAAATGCGTTCCAACTGATGACGCAAACAGCCGGGCGAGCGGGGCGAAGAGACCTCCCCGGCAAGGTGTTTATCCAGGGATTTAATGTGGATCACTATGCTGTAGTGACTGCTGCGAAACAAGATTATCCGGCTTTTGTCCAGGAGGAACTCCCTTTCAGGCAAGCACTCAAGTATCCGCCGTTCAGTGTCCTGGCTACGATCGGGATCAATAGCGAAATTGAGCAAGACTGCGAACGCACAGCTGCCTTATTTTATGAGGCGCTGCAAAACCTTACGAAAAGACCCGAGTGGCAGAAGGTCGAGGTGCTTAGGCCCGGCCGATCACAACTGCAACGTCTGCAAGGGCGTTGGCGTTGGCAAATGCTGCTTAGGACGTCTCCGGAAGGGGGAACGAAGAGACTCTCCACCTTATGGCAGCAGGTGGGTCTTGCGAAAGTACCGAAGGGTGTTCGTGTAAGTTTCACGCTGGATCCCGCGTAAATTCACAAATTGAATAGGTGCTTACAAAAAGTTCATAAGTCTGGGCAGAAGTGTTGATTTCCTGTGATTTTAGTGGTCAGGAAATGTCAAGGTTTTGTGCTATAATTGCGCCCAAAAGGAGTGAATATGGCAATCAGAAATATAGTAACAGACAAGGATCCCCTGCTCCGCAAGAAGTCCCGTGAGGTGAAAAATTTTGACGACAGACTCACGGAACTGATTGACGACATGATCGAAACCCTTCATGAAACCGGCAACGGCATCGGCCTCGCGGCCCCCCAGGTCGGTGTTTTGAAGCGTCTGTTTATTGTTGATATGCATGATGAGACCGGCCCTTTGGTCTTTATTAATCCCGAGATCTTCGATCGTGATGGCACACAGGTTGGCCAGGAAGGCTGCCTTAGCGTGCCCGGGTATTGGGGAGAGGTTGAGCGTCCTGCTACGATCAAGGTCAGAGCACTCGACCGAAATGGCGACCCCTTTACGCTTGAAGCGGATGATCTTCTGGCTGTTTGCATCAGCCATGAGAATGACCACCTGGACGGAGTTCTCTTTACGGACAAGGTCATCGGGGACTTGGTAAGAGAATAATTTCATGGCAAATCCCTTCTTTCGGATCGTTTTTATGGGTACTCCGGAGTTCGCTGTACCCTCTCTGCTCGCTCTAGCCGCTCATGGTTTGAAGCCTGTATTAACCGTATCTCAACCGGATAAACCGCTGGGGCGGAAGAGGATCATCATGCCGACTCCGGTACACGCAGCCTCCCAGGAATTAGATATTCCCTGTATTCAGCCTACGAAGGTGAGAAACCGCGCTTTTCTTGACGCTATTGCCGAGGCCAAACCTGATTTTATAGTCACGGCTGCCTATGGCAGAATACTCACAAATGAGGTCCTGGCCTTGCCTACTAGGGTTCCGGTTAATGTCCATGGGTCATTACTCCCCGCCTATCGCGGCGCAAGTCCTGTCCAAGCGGCCCTCCTCAACGGAGATCAGGTCACCGGTGTTTCCATTCCTCTGATGACAGAGGCAATGGATGCAGGGCCGGTTTACCGGCAAGCGCTTTTTCCGATTCCGGATGGCATGCGCTCTGATGAGCTCATGGCCTCATTGGCAAAACTCGGGGCATCGATTCTTCCCCAAACCTTACTTGATATTGCCTCGGGCCTGAAGCCTGTTGCCCAAGATGAAGCGAAGGCTTCCTATGTTCATTTATTGTCAAAAGAAGATGGATTAGTCCACTGGTCTAATGAAGCTTCCCGTATCGAGGGACAGATTCGAGGTCTCTATCCTTGGCCCTCTGCGTCGGCTACCTTTGAGGGACGCAAAGTCAAATTATTACAGGGTAAGGCTCTGCCCAAACTCCCTGATTTTCTCCCCGATCTCCCTATGCCTAATGTCGAAGCAGGCACCTTACTCTCCACCGCGGATAAGAAACTCTGGATCCGCTGCGGCGAGGGTGTACTCTGTCTGACCGAACTCCAATTCTCCGGCTCGAGGGCGATGGCAACCCGGGAGTGCGCGCACAATTTCCGTGTGGGACAAGTCTTTGAGGATGGCACGTTATGACGGAAACTGAGCCCGGTCCTAAACGGAAATCCAGACGTAAAATCGAGCCCGGCAATGCCCGTGAATTAGCCCTTGTGGCTCTTCTTCAAGTCTACGAAGATCAGGCGTATTCGAATCTTGGCCTAGATATTCTCTTACAGAAATTTCCCCTGCCCGCGGAAGAGAAGCGCTTTGCTACCGCGCTTTTCTACGGAACACTGACGGAAACCCCCGCACTTGACGAGTTAATTGATCGCTACTCCTCCACGCCGCTGGCGAAACTGGATCCCCCTGTGCGAAGCATCCTTCGCCAGGGCTTGTGGCAAATTTTCTATTCAGCCACCCCGGACTCTGCCGCTGTGAATTCGGCGGTTATTCTATGTAGCCGTTTCGGCTTCACCTCGGCGAAAGGTCTGGTGAATGCGGTTTTACGAAGAGCCATCCGCGAAGAAGCAGACTATGTACCGAAATCTCTTGCTGCGAAGAGCGGATTTCCGGCTGAGCTGGCTCGGGATTTTATTGAATGGCTGGGTTCTAAAGAGGAGGTATTGGCCTTAGGGCAAGCCTTTCGTGAAACCTCAGGGGTATCTTGTCGCATTCGCAAAGGTGACGTAGCAACGGTTGCGAAACACCTAGTTGATGATGATGTGGAAGTCCTGCCGGCTTCCTATCAGCCTCAGGCCTTGCGATTGAAGACCCGCGGCAAATCGCTCATGTCTCTCCGGACGTGGGAGACACAAGCGATTCTTGCTCAAGGCGAAGGAGCCATGCTTCCGGCTCTGGCGCTGGCTCCGGAAGAAGGCGATATTGTTGCAGATCTCTGTGCTGCACCCGGCGGCAAGAGTGTGCAGCTGGCTGATTTGCTGAACCAAAGCGGTCTGGTTCTGGCCTCTGACGTCAGTGCGAAACGAATTGGCTTGGTGGAGAAAACCGTGAAGCGCCTGGGCCTTCAGAACATCAGGACAGCGACTGCCGACGCATCCGATCCACTGGATTGGCCTTTTGCCGAGACACCTGACAAGATTCTCCTGGATGTGCCCTGTTCCGGTCTGGGGCTGATCGGCTCGAAACCGGAATTGAAATTCAAGTGGAACCCGGAGGCGATTCGGCGTGAGCTGATTCCGGTCCAGAGGAAAATTCTGGCGAAGGGTGCCTCCCTTCTACGGGCCGGCGGTTTCCTCGTGTACTCAACTTGTACGTTGAATCCTGAAGAGAACCAAGAGGTAGTTGACGAATTCCTAGCCAGCCACAAGGAATTTCAACGGGTTCCTCTGACCCCGCGCCTCCCTGAAACCCTTGTGCGGAATTTAACCGATCTTGATGAGACCTTACACACCGGCTTAGATCAAGGCATGATTACCTTGTGGCCACAGCGGGTGAGGAGTGAAGGATTTTTTCTTGCTTTACTGAAAAAGGAGTGATAGCAAATGGACAAATTGAACATTTATGACTTACAACCTGCGGAACTATCCGCTTGGTTGGAAGAAGAAGGTGAGGCACCTTACCGATTGCGTCAGATCCGTCAATGGCTGATGCGAGGGGTAACTTCGCCTGAGGAAATGACGGATCTATCGAAGAAAACCAGGGACAAGCTCAGCGAAGCCTTTCGTTTCGACGGCTTGGTTCTGCAAGAAAAGTTTACTTCAAAAGAAGATGACACCGTAAAATATGTTTGGGAACTTACCGACGGCAATGTGATCGAGAGCGTGTTTATGCGTTATCGCAGCGGAACTTCGGTCTGTGTTTCATCTCAAGCGGGCTGCCAAATGGGCTGTGCCTTTTGCGCTTCGTCTCAGTGCGGCTTTGGCCGAAACCTCACGACAGGTGAACTGATCGCCCAAGTTGCCTTGATTGCCAAAGACCAAGGCACTAGAATAGATCACGTGGTGATCATGGGTATCGGTGAGCCGCTGCAGAATTATGAGAATGTCGTGCGTTTCTTGAAGACCTGCAATGACCCAACGGGATTCAATATCAGCATGCGTCGCATGACCATATCAACTTGCGGACTTATACCTCAAATGCTAAAATTTGCGGAAGAAAGCATGCCTGTGACTCTCGCTGTTTCGCTCCATGCGCCGAACGACGAACTTCGCCAGCAACTGATGCCGATTGCCAGGAAATATCCTCTGGCCTCACTCTTGGATGCTTGCAGGGAGTATGAGCAGATCACAGGCCGCCGGATTACTTATGAATATGCATTGTTTCGTGACCTCAATGATCAAGAGGAACACGCGAAACAACTGGCCTCTTTGCTTAAGGGAACGCTCTGCCACGTGAATTTGATCCCGGCAAATGAGGTACCGGGTACGGACTTGAAACGCTCGGAGCCGCAGGCGGTGGAAGCCTTTGCCGCTGTTCTGGCCGCTGAAGGGATCCCGGTAACGGTTCGCCGTGAATTGGGGTCGGATATTATGGCTGCTTGCGGCCAATTGAGGAGAAATGTTTTGTCATGATTGAACGTGCCGTCTTTGGTGC
>CAYZSO010000006.1:0-123430 GCA_964479695.1 uncultured Fastidiosipila sp. | reverse complement strand
AATCTCTTTTTTCAACTTCTTCTACCCTTTTCTACTACCCCGCCGGGCGTCTCAGCGAAGCGAAAAGGTGACTCTTAGTTTAGCTTGAACGCTCGTCTATGATCGTAACGTTTGCCCAAAGCTCTTTATAAGCGGGAAGAGGTCGCCGTGAAGGGTAGAGGGAATAATGTCTAGGAATGGGGCAAAGGAATAGGTATGCGTGAAGAAGGAATCACTTGACTACCAATAGCAACGTGCAATCGACCGAGTCACTCGGCTACCAGCACCGGTGTGCAATCGACCTGATCACACGCCACATTCTGATAAGTAATGAAGTTTCGCTCTCCACGAAATGATCGACTGCCGGCCATCCCGTGGACGTGGCCATAATAGCAGTGCTTCACATGATATTGTTCAAGGAGTTCAGAGAAACCGCTGCCTCTGCCGTCACGGGTCACAGGTGGGTAATGCATCACCGCCAGAAGCGGTAGGTCGGTAGAATGATCCGATTCGGATTCAGGGTTCTCATGCCCTTGTTGCCCTTGTTGCCCTTGTTGCCCTTGGAACGCACGACTGGCTTCCAGCGACAAACGAAGTCGCTCGCATTCACGTTTATAAATTTTCTCGTCTTCAGCGAGGAAATCTTCATCGGTAGGTAATTTCCAGCCCCTTGTCCCCACTAGGATGAGAGGTCTCTGCGCTTCCGTCAAGAGAATCGCCTCATTCTGGAACACCTGCAAAGTCTGAAGATCCGCATCACGGAAGAGGCGCTCGACTTTGGCCCTGGTATTCCACCAATAGTCGTGGTTTCCCCGAAGCAAAATCTTGCGCCGGCCGGGCAAATGATCGAGGAAACGGAGATCCGCGATGGCTTCCTCCGCCTGCAGTGCCCAGGAAATGTCCCCGGCAATGATGACACAGTCAGCCGAACCAACGATTGCAGACCAGTTTGCCGCCAGGCGTTCTTGATGGTTTTCCCAGCGAGGTCCGAAGATTCCCATCGGCTTCTCCACTAAGGTTGATAAATGTGTGTCACCGATTACCCAAACGGCCATTACGCATCGCCCTCAGGATCTGCAACATCCTCAATATCTGCAACATCCTCAATATCTGCAACATCCTCAATATCTGCGACATCCTCAATATCTGCGACATCGCCCTCAGGATCCGCGATGTCCTTCTCCGCACGGTCGCCATGGAAATGAACATAAACCGCATGAGCGGATGATTTGCCGATGGAGGGGGCTTTGGCCAAAATCTCTTCCTCTGAGGCTTCACCGAGCTCCTTCATGGAGCGGAAAGCCTGGAGCAACGTCTTCCGTTTCGCGGGACCGATGCCCCGAATTTCCTCGAGCTTGTAGCGGGTCTGGCGCTTCTTGTTGAGGGAAGTATTTGCCTTGTTCGCCAGACGGTGCGTCTCGTTCTGAATCGCGGAGAGGAGGCGCAGCAGGGCGAGTTTCTCCTCGCGCTCGGTGCTGGGATCGCCGGAGAACATCGCGACCGCAGCTCCGACATCCGGGGCATTCGCGGTTTCGACAGTCCTCTCGCCATTAATCAGCCCAAGCGATTCTTCCAGTTCGATAATCTGGCCGCTCGCGAGTGCTAAGCCACGGGTGCGGTGGCGCTTGTCTTTCACCATGCCGGCAATGGGGATGTCCTCGCAGTTGTGGGCAGCGAGTACGGGTTTCATGGCATTTACGTGGCCAAAGCCGCCATCAACCAGGATCAAGTCGGGTCTTCGTCCGAACGAGTCCTCTCCTAAATGCGAGAGCCGGCGGTCCAGTGCTTGCGCCATGGCCGCATAGTCATCTTGGCCTTCCTGGTTACGAATGTGGAAGAGGCGGCCTTGGTTTCGGCGGGAGCGGCCGTTCTCAAAGACGGCCATGCCGCAGGCGATGTCGTCTTTGCCGGTATTCGAGATATCGTAGGCTTCGATTCGGGCAGGTGGGTATTCCAGGCCGACCAGTTGAGCCAGTAATTGCATGGCTTCGTCGATCGATTGTTGGTTGGAACCTGCGATGATGGTTCGGCGTTTGAGTTGCTGGGCTGCGTTCTCGTCCGCCATGCGGAGGATGTCACGCTTCTCCCCGCGTTGGGGATAGTGAATGCGAACTTTGTGACCCGCAAGTTCACTGAGGAAGCTTGTCAATGTGCTTGCTGAATCTACTTCTGAATCTATTCCTGAACCGACTTCTGAATCTATTCCTGAACCGACTTCTGAATCTACTTCTGAAACGACTTCTGAATCTTCCGGGGGAAGAGAGTCGGGATCTGCGGCTTTGGCCTGAGGAGAGATAGAGTCGGAGGCGAGCGCTCTTGCTGAAGTTAAAATGATTCCTGGAATGGAAGCGGCCCCGGGGTAATACTGCTCCATAAAAGCGGTGAGGATTTCCTCATCTTCGCTGCCGGGGGCATCGATGAAGTAGGTGGACGTCCCCGTAATCTTGCCGCGGCGGACTTCGAGCTTGAGGACACAAACTTCTGCGTTATTGCGAGCCAGACCCAGCGCGTCACCGTCGAAAGTCGTGTCGAGAACGGCGACTTGCTTATCATTGAGTTTGTCTAGGGTCTTGATGCGGTCACGAAGAACAGCTGCCCGTTCGAAGTCAAGCTTCTCAGATGCCTCGGCCATCTCATCTTTCAGGGTCTTATAGATGCCGTCATAGCGGCCTTCCAAGAAATCGCAGACGCCCTGAACCACCTCGCGGTACGACTCAGCGGAAACCGTGCCGAGACAGGGGGCGATGCATTTATTCATATAGTAGTTGAGGCAGGGGCGTTCCTTGCCAATATCGCGCGGAAAAACGCGCTTACAGGTCTTCAGAGGGAACAGTTCGTGGATGGTGCGAAGGGCTTGCCAAAGGTCGCCATTCAGATAAGGGCCATAATACTTGGCGCCTTCTTGCTCGTCGGGACCGATTCGGTAGGCCTTCATAATGCGTGGGTAGAGCTCGTTCAGCGTGACACGAATGTAGGGGTAGTCGCGGTCATCCTTCAGCAAAATGTTATAGAAAGGCATGTACCGCTTAATGAGGTTGGACTCGAGGATCAAGGTCTCGAGCTCATTTTTGCAGAGAAGGTAGGAGTAATCACGAATGTGGGAGATCATGGCCAGGACTTTTTCATTGCCCTGGGGGTTCGGCCCGAAGTAACTTCGCAAGCGCTGCCGCAAATTGATTGCCTTACCCACATAAATAATAGAGCCCGAGGCATCCTTCATCAGGTAGACCCCCGGGCTCGTTGGTACTAAATCCAAACGCGCATCAAATTGATGTTCTGTGGTCAACGTATACTCTCCGGACTTCCGGTCACTTCTGCTGAGAAGTTCAGGAAACTACAGGATTCTCCAGATAAGAACAAACTGTCTCAAGTGCCTCATCTTCATCCGGGCCTTCTGCGGTGACTTCCAACTCGGAGCCGTCCTCAATTCCCAGACTCATCATGCCGAGAAGGCTCTTGGCATTGGCTCTGCGATCGCCACTCTGAATCCAGATATTCGACCGGAAGGAAGATGCCTTCTGAATCAGCACCGCAACTGCCTTCATCTGTGTATTCTCAAAGATATGATATGTGACTTGTCTCTTTACCATTCGCTACCTCCATCGGTGACTCTACTTCGCATATGCATTAGTAAAGTTTAGCAAAATTCAGTTTAGTGTAAGGGTTCTTGATTGTCAACGCAAGATCTGTTCCCTGTTGACAAGATGTGGTTTGTGCTTCGATTCGCTTCCGGTTCTGTGCGAATTGTCGTCAGATCGCCGCCAGATCAGACAAAGATCGCCGCCAGATCAGAGCGGCTTACAAACTTCCCGGAGCCACGAGGCTTCTTCCGGAGCCAACGCGGGAGCAAGCTTCTCTGCCACGGTCTGATGGAAGTGGTTAACCCACGAAATCTCCTCTTCCGTCAGCATCGACCGATCAATCGCCTCTCTCTCAAGAGGCACCAATGTGAGATTGCTCAAGCGGAAGAAGCGATCCGGGTCTGTGAAACCACTCTCCTCAACCACATAGACATTCTCAATACGGATCCCATGTTTGCCTTCCTTGTAGACACCGGGCTCGTCTGTCACAACCATTCCCGGAACCAGAGCCTGATCAACATAGCGGGGCGAAACACTGTGAGGGCCTTCATGGACACTCAGCAAGTAGCCAACGCCGTGGCCGGTTCCACTCTTATAGTCCAGGTGGTGTTTCCAGAGCGGCTGTCTGGCCAACGCATCCAGCTGATAGCCGGTCGTCCCTTCTAGGAAAACCGCCGTCGCCAACGCAATATGTCCCTTCAGAGTCAAGGTGTAGTCGCGGATTTCTTCATCGGTCAAGGTCCCCAGAGCAATCGTGCGGGTCGTGTCCGTTGTGCCTTCCAGATATTGGCCGCCGGAATCCACCAGCAGGAAGCTCTTCGGTGCCAAGTTCACTTTATTCTCCGGCGTCGGCGCATAGTGCATCATCGCCGCATTCTCACCGTACGCCGCGATGGTCGTAAAACTCGGTTCGAAATAATGACTTAGCTCCTGATGGAATTCCTCCAGTTTCTCACTCACCATGAGTTCGTCGACTTTTGTCAGATCCTCCTGGTGCTTAAGCCAGTAAATCAAGCGCGTCACAGCAAGTCCGTCCTTGCGGTAGGCCTCTCTTTCATTGCGAATTTCGGTCTCATTCTTAATCGCCTTTTGCCCGGTTGTCCAGTCCGTCTCCGCGCGAACCACCGTATCCGTCGGTATTTCCCTGTAAACCGCGCTGTTGATATAGCGCTTGTCCAGCAGCAATTTCTCTCCGCTTAAGGTGGCCAAAGCCGCCCCCACCAACTCATACCCACGGATGGTCACACCGGCCTCAGCCAGTGTCTCCCGGATTTCAGAAGAGACTTTCTTCTCATCGATGAAGAGTACGGCTTCAGTCGACGTCACAAACGCATACGCATAAGCAACCGGCGTATTCGCCACATCCCCGCCTCTGAAATTATAGAGCCAAGCCACATCATCAAGCCGGCCGATCAAAACCGCATCCGCCCGCGACGACTCCAGGTGTTTACGGAGTTCCGTCAACTTCGTCTCCGTAGACTTACCGCTGTATTGTTCTTCCAGAAGAAAAATCGGTGCAGACGGCGCTTCCGGCCTTCCTTCCCAAATCTCCTCCACCAGACTCAAATCGGTCACAAGTGTAGCTTGCTTCTCATCTAAGAGCGTGCGAATATTCTCGACTTCCTGTTCAGAAATCGTTTGGCCATTCACGCCAACACGTCCGCCGACCGGTACTTTGTCCACCAAGAACTCCAGAAGTCTGGGGTAGCCCGGAGTCGCCTGTTTCATCAACTGAAATTCCGAGCCCTGAATCTGCTTAGCCGCTTGAATAAAATACCGCCCATCCGTCCAAAGCCTCGCCTCATCCCGAAGCACCAACGCCGCTCCGGCTGAGCCACTAAAGCCCGTAAGCCAAGCTCTTGCCTGAAAACAAGGGGCAATATATTCTGACATGTGCGGATCCGCAGTGGGTATGTAATACATATCCAATTCTTCTTCAAGCATACGCCCGCGTAATAGAGCCAATTTCTCGTCTGTTGTCATATGATCCTTTCTCTTATTCCTGTCTCTTAATCCTCTTGGTCCTGACACATTATCCTGCCACTTGATCCTCTTGATCCTGTCTTACCCGCCCACCCTCTGGCACCCGCCGGGCAGGACACTTTTTCCTCGTCCTATTATACGTTTGTCGGGACAAAACGGCTTCGATAAATTCTGATAAATTCCATCGCCCAACGAGTAAATTCCGGCGAGCGCTGCCGGCCTTGTCAACAACTGGCCTTACTGCCAATCCAGGAGGATCGCCGCTTCTCCGGTATCGCTGTAATAATGCTTGCGGCGCCCGACCTCCCGGAAACCCAAGCGCTCATAAAATTTTCGGGCCCCCTCATTTGATTCCCGAACCTCAAGAGTGCAGATGGAGGCGCCTTTGGCCTGCGCTTCAGCCCAAACTTCCAGCAGCAAGCGGCGCGCCAGACCTCGGCGGCGAAATTCCTTGGCGGTCGCAATTCGGTAGAGCTGCAGCTCATCCAGAACAAGATTGCTTGCCGTATAAGCGGCGATCACACCGTCGATCGTAAGCACATGTAATTTCGGCCAAAGCCCCCTCCCCGCCAGTTCGCCCGCGAGCGATCCATAGCTCCAAGGCAGGTGAAACGACTCTTGCTCCAGCTTCACCAGCTGCGGCAAATCGGCGTTTTCTGCTTGTCTCACTTCAATCATGGTGTCTCGCTTCAATCATAGGTAAACACCGAAATTGCGTTCGGCTTGGGTCGGCGCATAATATTCCGGCAAGAGCTGGGCGGGTTTCAGGAGCCTGCCGGCCTTGTATTCCCGGTCTGCCAAGAGAGCCAACGCTTCCGGCGCGTAGTATTCATCAGCCACAGCTATCGGGACAATGGGTAAGGCCGCCCGCACAGTCACGTCATCAGCGTACGTAGTTCTGGTCTCGTCGCCAGCAAATAAGAGGGTACGGGGGTGGAGGGGGGCGGCTTTGGCCAAAGAAGCCATAAATTCATCCACCGCACCCACTTGAGGAGCGATTAGCTGTTGTCCTTCATAGTAAGCCGCTGCATAAATGCGGCGGTTGCGGGCTTCGAGCATGGGCACAACGAGCGTCTCGGCCTGATGGTGCGCGAGGGCTATGGCTTCCAGCGAATTCAGCGCGAGACAGGGCTTCGCCTCCACCTGCGCCAGCTGCTGGATGGTCGCAACTCCGATGCGAATGCCGGTAAACGAACCTGGCCCCGTCGACGCCGCAAAGGCTCCGATATCCTTGATATTTACCGCTGCCTCTGCCAAAAGTGCATCAATCGCCGGCAAAAGGTGCGCCATATGGGTCCCGTCCGGCGGATAGAGTTTCCCTGCAAGGAGGTTCGCTCCCTCGGAAATGCTGACCGCTAGGCGCGGCAAACTTGTATCAACGGCTAAAAAAATCATAAATCCTCGATTACCTGTGTTGTGGGAAAATCCGCTCTAGCCCGCCACTCACGCAGGATGCGAGCACTGATCGGCCCAGTTGCCTGAAAAGTAAACACACGGGGGCGGGTGTCCGGCTCCAGCACGACCTGTCCTAGTCCCCCATTCAAAAATGAATCCATTCCCTCCGTCCCGGCTTGCGGATCTTCTCCATCTTGGACCTCCAGATCCAGAAGCAGGCGATCTTCCGGCAGCACCTCAGGAATACGATCTGCCCACTCGATGAGGACGACGCCTTGCCGGTGGAAATACTCATCCAAACCTAAGTCTGTAAATGCTGCAGAATCCGCGAGGCGGTACACATCAAAATGATAAAGTGGCAGCCCCGGGTGGACAGCATCCGCCGTCGTTTGATCAGTGGCTCCGGCATCATCGTCTTGGCGGGTGACCTCTGACGCTCCGTCTGTGTGGGTAGCGGCTGTCGTTTCGTCTGGGCGGGTGACCACGTGCTCTTCATACTCCTGGACAATTGTAAATGTCGGGCTTGAAACATAGTCAGTCGCAAGGCCCAAACCCTCCGCCAGACCCCTCACGAAATGGGTTTTGCCCGCACCCAGCTCACCATCTAGGGTAATCACCAGACCGGGTTCTAGCACTTTTGCAAGGCTTCTGGCGATGAGAGTCGTGGTGCTTTCGTCGGGGCTCAGCAACTGCATGTGAGGTAGGTCGGTCCAATCAGTTCTCATACACCAAATTTCCATCGATGAAGACTCGGGAAGTCGTGGCGCTGGTCGAGAAAGGGTCTTCATTCCAGAGCACCAGGTCCGCATCAAGTCCGGGAGCTAGGCGTCCGAGCCGATCTTCGAGGCCAAGAATCTTTGCCGCGTTTGTCGTTATCGAGGCCAAAGCCTCCTCCCTCGTCAGCTCATGGCGCATCATCAAAGCCGCCTGCACCGGGCCATATTGAATCGGAATCACCGGATGATCCGTTGCAATCGCCACAGGAATCCCTGTATCCATCAGCACCGCCGGCAAACCATCCCATTTGCGGGTAAGTTCCGGCTTGCTCCGATTGCTGATCAGCGGACCACAAATAATCCCTTCCAAAGTCCCATGTCCATCCAAAGCACGATCTGCATATTCTTCTTCCAAAATATCAGCAATAAGGTAGCCTTCCGTGCAATGATCCAAGGTATAACGCAGCCCAAATTCATTAGCAATACGAACCGCAGTCAAGATGTCATCCGCGCGGTGGCAGTGAATCTTCAGAACCAGTTCACGCTGCAACACCGGGATCAAGGCCTCCGATTTCAAATCCAGCGCCGGCTCATCCTTCCCTGTGGCAGCCGCGCGTTCTTGCGTTTCCATGTAGTGCTGCGCCTTCAACAGAGCACTGCGGAGGATCGAAGCACTAGCCATGCGGGTGTGGGGGGATTTGGAGCTTTGGCCATAAACACTCTTAGGATTTTCGCCCAAAGCCGCCTTCATCGCCGCTGGTGCCTTCACTACCATCTCATCCACGGATCGCCCATAAGGCTTGATCACACAAAACTCACCGCCAATCACGTTGGCACTCCCGGGCCCTGTCATCACACAAGTGACCCCACCCTGAATGGCTTCTTCCATATTGATATCATCATGAAAAATAGAATCAATTGCCCGAAGCTCCGGCGTGACCGGATCAGTAACTTCATTTGCATCCGACCCTTCCCACCTCAAATGGTCATTAAGAAGCCCCAAGTGACAATGCGCATCAATAAACCCCGGAAAAGCCAAACACCCTTCCCCATCAATGTAATGTGTCTCTTGTTCGCTAGCACCGCCGCCGGTGGCGGCGGTGGGGGCGGCGGTGGCGGTGGTAGCCGTGTCTACATCAACTTCGCCATTGGTTCCTACGTTGGAATCAACTTCCGCATCCTCCACGGAAACAATTTTTCCGTCCTCAATGACAATACGCCCATTAGGGATCTCGCCAATTTGTGGATCACAACTAACGATGTGAATATTACCAATAATTGTCTTACTCATGTCTCAACGACCTCCCACAAAAACCTACATCTATCTTAGCAAATTTACGAGATGTTCGGCAGTTTGGAAATGATGTCTGCCGGTTGAGAGAGTTTGTCTTAAGTTTAAAAATAAACTTATGTAGTCGTTCGAGGTGCGAGGTGCGAGGTGCGGGCGCGGGTGCGGGTGCGGGTGCGGGTTTGGCTAGTTAGTCTTCTTACATCAGTTCAACGTTGTTTGAGTTTTTAAGTGTCGGAGCGGTTTCGGCAGCATATTGTTCCTGAATTTGTTCTTCAGTGTTGGAGTTCTTGTTGAAGGTGCGGTTTCGGCAGCGCATTGTTCCCGAATGTGTTCTTCAGTGTTGGAGTTCTTAATGGCGGAGCTGTCTTGGCAGCGTATTGTTCCTGTTTTAGCTCCCAAATGGATCAGGTAGATGTTATGTTTTTTCCAAATTGGTCAGGATCGCGAAACTTGCGACAACATACTGACTTAAACATGTTCGTGAAGATGCTTTCCTTGTTGGAGATGAGAATTTTATCTGCATATCTTTCGCCACAAGTCAGTATTCATTCAATCTTCCCTCTGTGCAGGTCAGGAATCATTCAACCGATGTTCAAACTAGAATAATCGCTCTCTCATACAAAAATTCTTTGTCGCAAGTTTCCAGATCCTAACCAGAATGGAAATTCATTCTCATTATGAATGGAGAAGCAGAGGCTAAGATCCGGGTCCTGACCAAGTTCGAAAAATATTTCCTGGTACATAGAAGGGTTTTACGCGAAGATCAGCAGAAAAAGTCAGCTTCATGATATGTAGCAGGAAGATTCGCTGCAATTTGTAGCAAATCCGTTTCTCTTAACTAGTTATATTAAAAACTCACAGGATTTTTTTATTACAAGGTAATAACACACATTAAAACGGCCAATTAGCCGATTAGGCACTCAAAATAAGGCGTATTCTTCTATTCTATAGAGATGATAGTCATACCTGTAACGATAAGTCGAATGCAGCGCTCCGCCATCACTCTCTCATTATCAGTAGAACAAAAAAAAGAAACAATACGTCGCCAATACCGCTCCGCCCAAAAACTCACTACACAAGTTTAAAAATAAACTTATGTAGTCGCAATACATGGCGATACATTACGATACGCGCCTACATACATCAACCTTCACTTTCCTCCCCCCAACTTCCCTCAACAAACAAAACCCGCCAGCTCCTGAGAACCAACGGGTCGATAATAATAATTAGAATTCTTCGTAATAACCAGCAACTATGCAACCGTCAAACGATTAGCACCGGCGGCAAATATGAGTGGCGCAAATTGCTAGCGAATCGTTCGCCCACGCCGACGCCGTCAAACCGCCAAGCCGCATCGCCGACGCCGCCAAGCCAAACAAGCTTAACGCTTGGAGAACTGGCTGGCCTTACGAGCTTTCTTCAGACCGTACTTCTTACGCTCTTTCATACGGGAATCACGGGTCAAGAGACCAGCGTCCTTCAGTTCAGCACGATACGCTTCACTGTCAGCAGCCAGCAGAGCATTCGCAATGCCGTGGCGCACAGCACCAGCCTGGCCTGAAATACCGCCGCCCGTAACCTTAACCACAATATCGAACTTGCCGGTTGTAGAAGTCACTTCGAGTGGCTGATTCACAATCAATCTCAAAGTACCGAGCGGGAAATATTCCTCAAGCCCTTTACCATTAATTGAGATCTTACCTTCACCCGGCAGCATACGGACAGCTGCAACAGCTTCCTTACGACGGCCGGTACCATAGAAATAAACCTGACCCTTAGGGGCCTTCATTGTAGTAGATTTCATCTCGCGCTATCCCCCTTAAATATCCAGAACTTCCGGTTGTTGAGCCTGATGATCATGCGTCGGGCCAGCATAGACCTTAAGCTTCTTGATCATCTGACGGCCGAGAGAATTCTTCGGCAACATACCCTTCACGGACTGTTCCAACATCTTCTCAGGTTTACGTTGGCGAAGATCCGAATACTTGATCTCCTTCAGACCACCCGGATAGCCGGTGTGATAACGATACAACTTCTGATCCCACTTCTTGCCGGTCAGGACAATCTTCTCCGCATTAACGACAATTACATAATCGCCGGTATCCAAGAAAGGGGTATATTCAGGTTTGTTCTTGCCCATCAAGATCATCGCAATTTCAGTAGACAGTCTGCCGAGCGTCTTGCCCTCAGCATCGACAACGTACCACTTACGAGTAATCTCAGAGGCCTTCGCAACATAAGTGCTCATGTTCTTGCTTCCTCCAAAAATATCAAACAAAGTTCGCCCAAGCTCCCCGCAAAAATAGAGCCGGGACGCAAATGCCTGATCATTCTAGCACCTTCGCCCGGCTTGTCAAGGGTTATTTTTAAATATCAAACCTGTCCTTCGTTTTCCTCGTTAATCTTCTCGTTATCTCGTTTTTCCTCATTTTCAGGAACAGGTTCGGCCAAAGCCACCCCCCTCACCCCCGCTCCAGCTTCAGGGTGAGTGCCTATCCCCGCAACTGTAGCAGCTTCACTCCCAGCCACAGCGGAGGTTGAATTTACAGTTGCTTCGGGAACATCACTCCCAGCCACAGTGGAGGTCAAATTTACAGCCGCATTGCGAACATCACTTCCGGCCGCTTCGCGGGCTTCCTTCTCAGCCGCTTCGCGGGCTTCCTTCTCAGCCGCTTTGCGGGCGGCTTTTTCTGCGCGCGCTATGCGGCGACGCTTGACGCGAGCAGGTTTGAATTTGCGCTCATCAAAGGCCAGCAAAGCCAGCACCAAAAGACCCGAAATCGTCAGAATCGTACCGGGGACGATACCCTGAGGACGGAAAGTCAACTCAAGGGTATGGCTGCCGCCATCGGTGGCCACAGCCAGCAATGCCGTTTCGGCTATCGAAGTTGTCTCGACAACTTTGCCATCAATGCGAGCTTCCCAAGAAGTGTCATAAGGGATCGAAAGATAAATCAGGCCAGGTCCATCTGCCGTGTAATCAGCAGAAATATAACTAGATTCCCAGGTAGTAACGTCCAGTTCACGGTCTTTCAGAGCCAACATATCGGCTTCATACTGAGCTCTGTCCATTGTCGCCGCGTAAACCGTGACATCGGTAGAGTTGTCCTGAGTCTGATCAAAAGAAAGCGAAACAACATCCCCCGCATGAACATAGCCAACATCGAACGTTTCGAGCCAATGGATTGAACGCGTCTCATTCATAGGTACAGTCGACTCAGGTACGGTTAGTCCGGACGTGCCGCTCGGCTCAGAGACAGCGCCGCTCGGCTCAGACGCGCCGCCGCTCGGATCGGACACGAATCCGCCAGAGTTTGGATCAGAGACAGCTGGATCAGAGACAGCGCCGCCGGGGTTGGAGACGGAAATTTTGATGTTGGTGGATTTTGAGGTATTAATTGCGAAGTATAAGTATTGGTCCTTCTCGACCTTCACTTCAAGGTTCATCAGCGTTGCACTGTTGCGATTTTCCGGAGTAAAACGCAGACCATTCGCAGCATCACCGGTTGAAGGCTGGTAGTTGGAGCCGGTGAGGACGTCAGGCAGGATCGGCGTAAAGAGATCCTCCGAGCCGTCCATTTTATGGATCATGTCATTCCACACTTGGAAAGGGTTGCTGTAGGTGCCGTTCCAGTTGAGGAACGAAGGATCCGCCACGAGCCCCAACTCGATCGCATAAGGATTTTCGTAGAGGGTCATGGTGCCGGCTTTGGCCACCTCCTGAAGGGCGGGATCGCGGGTCTCGCTGTTCTTGAGGATCAGGTATTTGAGGCCAAAGAGCGAATTACCCACCGGGGTCGACGCCACGTACTTATAGCTATTGATGTTGTTCCCGTGATACCCCAGTCGGCGGAAGAGGCGGGCCGTTGCTTCTCGGCTGGTTGACGAGAAGAGCGTGAAACCGGGGTAGCCGTAGAGGGCGCCGTCGTTGGTGGTTTTGGCAGGGAGAATTTCCATGCGATAGAAATCGCCGTTCTCGCGTTCTTTGGCCAAAGTCGTCAGCTGCTCAATTTCATCCATTCCTTCAATGAAGGCGCTGCGGGAAGTGTAGACTTCTTTTTCGGCAATCTTGGCTACGGTGACGATCGTGTTGACCGTGAGTTCGCCCACCATGACAACGGCCAGCAGGAGCGCGGTGGTCCGGAAGTAATTGGGCCTCCAGAGCATGGCCAGGAGCAAAAGGTAGATCAGGAAAAAGGCGATATTGAGGTAGGCGTGGCCGTGCTGGAGCACGTTGTTGTTCAGCTCTTCGGCCAGAATTGTGAAGAGGATCCCGAAGCCTGCGCACATCATGAGGGTTTTGCTTGAAAATTCTCGGATGACCGTCAGGGTGCGGAAGACGATGAGCAAGATCAGGAAGCTGAAGAGAAAGGAGTAGCGGTACGGCAGTTGGTTGGGGTAGTGGAAACCATGCCACATGAAATCCAAAGCATTCAAATTGAAACTGATAAACAAGAAGGCCAGCAGCAAGAGGTGGGCGATTTTCTCTTTCAGTGCGATGCGCTGCGAAGCGATATACAGTGGCACAAAAACAAAAACCAATATGCCATTGTACACATTCGGTAAGCCGTCGCGGATCGAAGGCGGAATATTCATGAGCTGCTGAGTCATGAAGTCAAAGAGGCTGAAACGCAGCGTCAATGTCGTCGGGAAAGCATCACCTGCCGCCGACGTATCGCGAAGCGAGAGGGCTGTAGGCAGAAGCAAGATCGCACTGATCGCCACGGCCAACAAGGTGAAAAAGGCGAAGCGCGCGACGGTCGGCCAGAATTTGATCCGCGTCGCGATCTGCGTTGCGCGTTCTGGTTCGCCAGAGGTTTCGGTGGCGCTTGCCGCCTGGGTTCCGGTGGTAACGACGGCAGCGCTAGCAGACGCGGCAGCCGGCGGAGTATCGTGCGGAGCCGCAGGTGGGGTGTCTCCGGAGAGCTTGTCAGATTGTTTGTCGGGACTCCGGTCTGAACTCTTGTAATAGATTTTCTCGCCGTTGAGGAGAGAAACTTGTGTAAGCCCGGAGAGGTCGTCTTCGGCGGCTTTGGCCGAGACATAACTCACGAAAAAATAGAGCGCTGTAAAAATACAAACGAAGAAGGCGATGTAGTAATTGATGTAGAGGGAAGCGGCGAGACTCAGGGTGTAGAGGACGAATTTCTGCTCGCGAATCAGCTTGTGGAGGCCCAGGATCACCAGGGGGAGGAGCGCAATCACGTCCAGCCACATGATGTCCCAACTGTACGCCAAGTTGAATGAACAGAGCGCGTACGCCGTGGAAAGTGCGACGATCATCGCATCGGTTCCGAGATCTTCGCTGGTGCAGTCTCGCTTCGACTCTTTCGCTCGGATGGTGTAGAGGCCGTCCGGAGCGAGACCATAACTCAGCAGGCTGGCAAAAGTGAGGCCGGAGAGCCCGATCTTGGTGACAATCAGGAAGGTGACGGCTGCAGTAATGTGCTCCGGCGGGAAGAAGACCAAGAGCAAATTGAGCGGCGAGGCAGCATAGTACGCCATGAGCGCCCAGAAGTTCGTGCCTAATCCGACAGACCAACTGTAGAAAAGGCTCTCCCCTTCCATGATTTTGCGGCGAAACTCTGTAATAAAAGAGGCATATTGGTGGTAGAGATCGATCGTCAGCGGCGAGCGGTCTCCTACGGGCCAAAATTGCATAATAAAGTACGAGAGCAGAAGTATACTGAATGGAATTAGAAACGAGAGAAAGAGGATGAGACGACGAGGTCTGGATTTCTTCTTCACTACCATAAATGCTCCTTAATGATCCTTTGCGCAGAAAATCGTCATTCGAAATCGCAACACTTTGATACTAGAGATAATCGGGTCTTCCGTCAAACGCCTACGTCTCCGGTCAGACATCTGGGAAGACATCGCGCGAGTGGTTACTAGTTGCAGCTGGTCAGCCCAGTCTACCGTCCGTGCTGTCCAGCCTCTTCGCGAAGTTCCCGGATGAGCCTCTTCAGGTCGTTGCGGCTGAGTCCCGGAGAGCTGCCCGCTTGATCCGCCGATCGATCCATTATATCCCGATCGCTCAGCCCTTGGGCTATGCCTTCACGAATTTGTTCTTGCAAGTCGGCCAGATCCCCCAGGCTCTGTTCTTCCCGCTCCTCAGGCGAAGGGCCTTCCAGAACCAGCACGAACTCCCCGCGCGGCGCCTCCGCTTCATAGCGCGCCAGCAGCTCCGTTACCGTACCCCGCTGAACTTCCTCGTATTGTTTCGTCAGCTCGCGACAGGAAGCGAGGCGTCTTTGGCCAAAGCCGCCCCCCACAAGCTCCTTCAAGGTTTTCACCAAGCGGTGCGGTGCCTCATAGAGTATGGTCGTTCCGGGATACGCTGCCAAACGTGCGATGGCCTCGCGGCGGGGCTTCCCTTTCACCGGCAAGAAACCGATGAACTGAAAATTCTCGCTCGGCAAGCCGCTCAATGCGAGGGCTGCAATGCCTGCGGATGGGCCGGGCACGACTTTTACCGGGATGCCCAATTCGAGACAATAGTCCACCAGCACCTGCCCCGGATCGGAGATGGAAGGCATGCCGGCATCACTGATCAAGGCGACGGCTTGGCCGGCTTGAAGTTCTGAGGCAAGTTGCTGTTTGCGCTCTTGGGCGTTATGTTCGTGGAAACTGAGATAGCGGCCATTGATCCCATAGTAGGAAAGAAGCTCACCGCTGTGGCGGGTGTCTTCGGCTGCAATGAGGTCGACTTGTGCCAGAATGCCCAGCGCCCTGGGGGAGATGTCGGCGCGATTCCCGAGCGGCGTCCCAACGATATAAAGGTGCCCCGGCAAAGGTTTCTCCCGCTGCAAGAGTTCGGTCAGGCGAGCTGAGAGCTCCGTGAAGTTCTGGCCTTTCTGGCCCAGTTGTTCACTCATCTTGCTACTCCGATCTGGCCTTCTTGCTCACTCATCTTCCGACTCCCAATAGTAATTTTGGACCTCATCCGTGTAGCTGCCGTCAGAGCGTCTGAGAACCAAGTCGCGTTGCCAAGTGAAGCCTGCGGAGGCTTGCTTCTTCGCGGCGAGGAGGAAACACGAGGGCTTCTCGCCTTCATGCGGCACAACGGCGCGAAGGCTCGTAGCTGCGAGGCCGGAGGCCTTTACCTCCGCCATGACATCCGGCAGGCGAAGCGGCCGGTGAAGGATCGTCAAGAGCCCGCCGGGCTTCAGAAAAGCCGCAGCCACCTTCAGATATTCGGCCAGCGTCACAAGTTGCTCTTCACGAGCCACGGCAATTTCCCTGGCCCCTTCTGTTGAATCATCCCGCTCAGGGCCTGTCCCCGGCACAAAGTACGGGGGATTGGCCACCACAAGGTCCATCGTACCTTGCCCTAATTCATCGGACACTCCCTTCTTGGCAAGGTCACGGAGGTCGAGCTTTTCCGCTCGGAAGCGTTGGCTCAGGCCGTTGTATGCCAGATTTGCTCGAAGAAGGGTAAAGGGGCGCTCCATAATTTCAATCGCCAGACCCGTACTTCCGGGTATTAAGGCGGAGAGCAAGAGTGTCAAGATCCCGGAACCGCTGCCGGGATCCAGAATCCGCAAGGGCTCTTCTCCCCTAGCTGACAAGAGCCTGCGACGCGGAGGAATCTGACTTGCGGCAAAATGCGCCAGGCATACCTGCTCTTCTCCGAAACGGAACGAGTCCGGTAACTGGTAGATCTCCAGCTGGTTTCGACCCAAAGGTTCTCGCTTCGCACCCATCGCTTCCAGCGCTTCCAGCTCAGTCTTGAGATCCGGTTTCTGAGGGGGTCTGCCGGGAATCATGCGTTTTTCCTCTTCAAGCGATCACGGAAGGACGTAAACATACGGATAACCACTTGTGCTTCGGGCATGCCCATGGCCAACGCAGCCAGGAAGTAACTCCCGACACCGCCCACAGCAAACAAAACATATTGCACCAGCTGCATAATTTTCTCTTCCGGAAGTGGCATCGCGCTCTTCATGAGAAGCAAAACACTGAACGACAAGAATCCCGCTACGAGTCCGGTTACTGTGAAACGGCCCATTTTGCCAATTTTGATTTCCGGCACGTGCCGTTTCATCAACTGATAGGACACAAGTAAAATCACCAGATTATAGGACACGGTGGCCATCGTCAGAGACTGTAAGCCCATGTCCAACACATTGATGTAAAACCAGCTGAACAAGGGGTTCAACATAATGGTCAAGGTACTGGTCACCAGCGCGATCCAACTCTTCTGGCGCGCATAGAACGCCTGATTAATAAAGTAAATGAACGACTGCAGCAACATATTTACGGAATACATCTGAAGAAGACTCGCTGTTGCGGTGACATTCGCGTCGGTGTACGTAGCAGGATTCCATTGGTAAACTGCCCGCACGGTGTCCTCTGCACAGACTCCGAAGAGAATGACAAAAGGGAAAACCATAAAGAGCATACTGCGAAGCGACGTACTGAAGAAGCGGGAGGCTTCTTTGTTCGCCCCACGAGCCAAGAAACCGCTGATATTGGGCAGAAGCATGGGGCCAATCGCGGAAACGATAATTTGGTATGGCAAATTATAGAGTGTCTGGGAATTTCTGAGACTAGTAATCGCGCCGACAAACTGATCCGCGAAACTCTGCTGGATAATGACGTTAACCTGGATGACCGTGTCCGCAATCAGGCTGGGTACAGCCAGGCGCAAAATTCGGTGGAAGAGCGGCTGTTTGATGTCCAGATTCGGCCGAAAATTTCGGACATAAGGTTTCGCAAAATAGGCCATGTACAAGAAGTAGCACAACGCCGCGAACACAACTCCCCAGGAGACGTTGACTGCGCCGGCTTTGGTCGGAGCACCTAAGAAAATAATCGCCAGCAAGCAGAAGAAGTTGTAGATAGAGTCGCCGAAAACGGGCAGCCCAAACACCTTATTCGCGGACAAAATCGAGTTGATGATCGCAATCAGAATGAAGAAAAAGGTCTGGAGGAAGATCACCTTGGACGTCGCCGATGCGATATCCAGCACCTCAGCCGATTTACCGGGATTCAGAAAACCAATAATCTGCCCGGAGAAAATCTCACCTAATGTAAGCAGGATGAAGGAGGAGATCAGAATAACGGTGTAGAAAGTCGAGATCGGCCGCCAAACCTTGTCTTCCTCATCGCGTTCAATGGCACTGGAAAGAATCGGCGTCACCGCGGCAGTCACCGCTCCGCCAACGAGCAGCCGATAAACCAGATCCGGGATGGAATAACCCAGAATGTAGCCGTCAGACACGGCTCCGTAACTGAAACGGTCAACGATGAAGATTTCTCGGCCAAAGCCCAAGAGTTTCGCCATCACCGTGGCAAACATGTACATCGCCATGATGCCCGTGTAGGCTCCGGCGCTCTGCGCCTTACGATTATGTTTTATTTCCTGCGAGCCTTGCGAGCCTTGCGCGCCTTGCGAGCCTTGCGCGCCTTGCGAGCCTGTCGAGCCTTGCGGCGACGAAGCCATCTTCCCCGATGGCTTCTGACGTGGCTGCTCTGATGGTTTATTCGATCTGTTGTCAGATCTATTCTCAGATTTATTATCTGATCGCTTCGTTGAATGCTGATTTCTCATACAGCTTGTAAAGTCCCTTTCCTATTTCAGGGCATAAATCAAGGAGGCGAACCTCCTTGGCACTAGGCTTTTTACTACTTTACCACAATTGCCGGGGACTTAAGCTGATTTGTTCGAAGAGTTGGCTGATTGTAAAGCTGATTGTAGAGCTGATTATAGAGCGACATAGAGCCGAAGAGTGGGCGAGTAAGTGAGGGAGCACCAAGGAAAACTGAGAAAGCCCCTAAATAGAAAATTTCCGCCCCAGAAGAGCGGAAATTTCCCGGTTTTCGAATCAATAATTAGTCGGGGATTACGCCTCGCTAATGGCCGATGTCGGGCAAACGCTTACGCAAGATCCACAGTCAATACAAAGATCAGCGTCGATCACGTATTGAGTATCACCGGCCGAAATAGCCTCAGTGGGGCACTCGCTCTCGCAAGAACCGCAAGAAATGCACTCATCAGAAATTACATGTGCCATGACAAATCCTCCTGTTGTAAAGATGGCTAATGTTACCATTTGCTAAAAGCATAATCAATGACAGTAATCACAAGTAGCCCCAGACACCCAAGACACCCAAGAAAACCGACGCCCCCCGCGCGATCCCCTGGATCCCTAGATTCGGACTGCAAGTTCGGGGCTTAAATGCTTAGAAGCTTAGAAGCTTAGAAGCTTAGAAGCTTAGAAGCTTAGAAGCTTAGAAGCTCCTAATCCTACCTATTCCCTGTCGCCTTGACGGTCGGCGTCCTCCGCCTGTGGGTTTGGCTCAATAATATACCTTGGTTTCCTGGGTTCAGCACCATCTTGTCCCTGCACATTTTGCACTCTGCCACGACTTCTGCCGCCGCGACCGCCCCGTCCCGAAGCCGCTCTCCTAGGCTTGTTGCCAGAGCCGGATCCATCCGGGCGAACTTGCTCGTTCCCTTCCGCTGATTGGTCCACAGCTGATTGGTCCACAACCGCTGCGCCAGCTCCTGCAGCATCAGAAACAGCTCCAGCAGCATCAGCTGAAGTGGCAGAATAATCTGCGGAAGAAACCAGTAAGGTCTCTTCGCGATCGATTTCAGGCTTCTTCTTCGGACAATTCGCATTTCCGGGGCAGCCGGCATGGGCACCCTCCGCCCCCGCAGTTCCTGCAGCGCCTGCACCCTCTTTTCCGGCCCCATCACGAGGTGCTCTCGCCGTTTGACTCACAACGGAGTCATCCTCAACCAAGAGATTATCACCCGAAGTTTCACGTTCTTGTTCAATCAAAATCGCGCGTCGTTTCTCGCCAAAGCCGATCGTCTCCGCTGCAACCGTATATTGCTGCCCCCAGCTGCCATCAGGAAGTTCAGGGAGCAAAGTAACCTTCAGACCCGGGATGTCCATGCCGACGACTTTGGCCATACCATCCTGAGTATTGATCATCGCCCCCTGTTTCGGCAACAACTTGCGGTTCGTCCGGTAAGCCTCGTGCTCATAGTTCAAGCAACAGAGAAGTCGACCGCACATCCCACTAACCTTTGTGGGATTCATGGAGATATTTTGGTCTTTGGCCATACGAATAGAAACGGGCACAAAAGCATTCATCCACGACGAACAACAGAGCTCGCGACCGCAAATCCCCATGCCGCCATTCTTCTTCGCATCATCACGAACTCCAATCTGGCGAAGTTCGATGCGCAGTCTGAAATACGATGCGAGATCGCGGACGAGGTCTCTGAAATCCACACGGCCATCCGCGGTAAAATAGAAAAGCAGCTTGCGGTCCTCAATCGTATATTCAGCAGCCACCAGATTCATCTCCAGTTGATGCTGGTCAATCATGTCACGGCAAACCCGGAAGGCCTCTTGCTCCTCCCGCAGATTCTCCTCATAGATCGCCAGATCCTCAGGGGTGGCTATGCGGATCACGTGCCGAAACGAAATATGCTGTTCTTGCGGCGTCACAGGACGCTTCGCCGAAGCAACAATGCCCAGTTCTCTGCCCTGAGCCGTATCTGTAATTACTTTATCCCCCACTCGAAGTGTAAGGGTACCTGGGTCGAAACGGTACGTTCTCGCACCATCCCGGAAACGGATGTCACAAGTTCCTGACATTCACAATCTCCTCTCTCAACAATATGAGCATACGGCAAATCGCCATTTCAAAATTCGCGTTGCCGTGTAAACGATATTCTGTATCATTCAAAATTCGAATGATGTTGGAGGCCTTCTCCGCCGTGAGCGGCAGGCGCCTCGCCAATTGCTTCAATTCCTGCACCAAATCCTTATGCATCAAGTTCTTGTGCTCGACATCTGCATTCAGGATCGCCAGATCGCGGACGAAACTCTGCAGAAACATCAGCACAGTATCGATCTCGCCACGATTCTCATCGAAGTAACGGTAATCATCCGTGAGTAAAACATCAAGGTCATGGTCGGGCAGTGCGCTAAGCCAAGCCAAGGTACTGCGGCGAATCTCAGGATACGTCTCATTTTGCGCCAGTTCCAGCGCAAGTCCGGGCAATCCCTTCGCAAATGTGATGGCCAAAGCCCTCGTCTCCACATCCTCTACGCCGCCGGCAGTAAGGACCAGGTCCAACTCCTCATCTTTTAACCGGGGAATACTAATCACCGTCGCCCGAGAAATCAGCGTCGGCAGAAGCTTCGTCTGATCCGTCACCGTAAGAATGAAACGAGCGTAATCCGGTGGCTCTTCCAGCACTTTCAGCAAAGAATTCTGGCTAGCCTCCTGAATCTGATCACCATCCAGCACCCAAACACGCCTCTGGCCAATCTGCGGCGATGTCGCAATTTCCGCATGGATTCGCGAACGGATCTCGTCGATCGGAATCGTCTTAGCCTCCACTTCAGGCAACAGTTCAATGTAATCCGGGTGAGTTTCCGCAGAAAAATACCGGCAGGAAGGGCAAACCCCACAGGCGCCATTCACCGTCGGTGATTCGCAGAGCCAAGACGCCGCCAGAGCCAAAGCCCACGAATACTTACCGCTCCCCCCGGGACCGGTAAGCACAACCGTTTGCGTCTGGTTCTCGAAGACAAGTGAAGCCAGCTGACCACGCAAGTGATCCGAGCCGGCTAAGTCTGTAAATGTATTACATTTTCTCAAAGTATTCTACGTTCGTTATAAAGACGGTCGCCCCGCCAATATTCACCTCAACAGGATAAGGTACATAAGAGCCGCCGGCCGCCGAAGGGGTGACATTGGTGTTCACCGCAGCCTTGCGCGAGCTCGAAAATTTACGGATGATGTCTAGGGCAGACTTCACTTCCTCATCCTCGACAACGGTCATCAATGTGGTGTTGCCAGAACGGAGGAATCCACCGGACGAGTTCAGCTTCGTGACGCGAAATCCCGCCTTATTCAGTTCTGCCATGACGCGAGGACTATCCTCGTCGTGCACTATGGAATAAATAAGTTTCATGCTACATGCCTCCTGTCGCAGTGTATACGATCGGCTCCAAAGTCCGTCTGATTCTGTCTCTGATCTCCTCCGGCTCTAATCCGGCGTCAATCGTAACAATCCTCTGTTTCTCAGCAGCAAGCGCCAAATATGCGGCTCTTACCCGCTTCGAGAACTCCAAATTCTCCCGCTCAATCCGGTCTGCCTCGCCGCCGGCCGCCTCTTCGCGGTGCTTCCTGCGGCCTCGGGCCTCCTCCGGGTCAAGGTCCAAGTAAATCGTCAGGTCCGGCTCCAGTCCGCCTCTCGCAAGATCAATCGTCTGCTGCACCATCTCCCGATCCAGTCCGCGGCCCCCAGCCTGGTAAGCCAGGGTCGAATCGTAGAAACGGTCACAGAGTACCCATTGTCCCTTGGCCAAAGCCGGCCGGATCACCTCTCTGACCAATTGAGCTCTGGCAGCTGCGAAGAGCAGCAGTTCCGTTTCCGGTACCATCTCCGGATTATCCTTACCAAGAAGGATCTCCCGAATCTGTTCCCCAATCCTCGTCCCGCCGGGCTCCCGGAGCGAAAGAAAACGAATTCCCTTCTCTCGCAAATACGCCTCAAGGAAAGCCACTTGTGTACCCTTACCGGCACCGTCGATCCCCTCGACCGTAATGAAAAGCCCCTTCGTCTCCATGCCTCGCCCTTTGCCATTTACTTGGGTCTATTATACATGAAAAATCCTCAAGGTCTCTTCGATTCCATGAAGACTGTCAAGAATTAGTTTAATATTTTCCTCTTTCGGGTTGTTTCGGGTTGTTCCGGGTTATTTCAAGCTGTTTACGCCAGTTGCCCCCCGTTTCTCTTACTGCAAGTTCTGCTTTCTGTCGTTCGAAGGTCTGCTATCTGTCGTTTGCAGGTTTGCTATCTGTCGTTCGCAGGTCTGTTATCTGTCGTTCGCAGGCCAGCTTGCCGAAGTTCCCTGTTCTGCTACCCCGTTTTAGAAACCTTACGTAACAGCCTTATTCTTCAACATCTAGGTCAGCCGGAGCAAAAGTTTCCACTCGGATAACACAGCGGTAGGAAGGATTGATACGCCTAACTCGTTCGCGAATTTTGAAAATCAATTCGTCATCACTCATCGCAAAATTCTCCGGCCTGACACAATCAAAATACAGTTCCGCCCCATCCTTCTCCGGATTCAGGCGAACATCATGTACACTGAGTTCAGGATCAATATGCTTCACTTCATCTTGCAACCACTGTCGCAGCGCCGCATGTCTCGCTGCAGTAACCTCCTGTTCAGGGTACTTTTCAGGATCAACTAAGTCCGGATCCGCCTCCAACAAAACAGGGTCATAGTGAACCGTGAGCAAAATTCCATCCTGCAGATGAATGTCACGCTCAATCTGATCCGTAATTTCATGGGCTTCCAAACCATCCAAGTGCGCATCCAATTCCACATCAACTGAACCATAGCGCCTGGTCGGACCATAATCATGAATACGCAAGTCATGCGTACCGAGAACCCCCGGATAACTCAAAATTTTAGCTTGCACCGAAGCCACGAGATCTTCAGCCGGAGCCGGTCCCAGAATCGGGTTCACCGTTTCGCGAATTAGGCTAAAGCCGCTGTAGATCACAAAGGTAGCCACAATGATACCCATCCACCCATCAAGATTTACACCAGTAAACTTCGTGATAATTGCAGCGATAAGAACCGCCCCCGTCGTCAGCACATCGTTGCGGCTATCGGCCGCCGTGGCAATAATTGTATTTGAATTGATCAATTTCCCGATTTTCGTATAAAAACCCATCAACCAAAACTTCACAAGAATTGAAAAAACCAAGATCCCCAAAGTCACCGCCGAATAATCCACCGGCGTAGGATTAAGAATCTTATCCAGTGATGACCTAAAGATCTCAATACCCACCACCATAATCAAAACCGAAACAAAAAGCCCCGCCAAATACTCATAACGACCATGGCCATACGGATGATCCTTATCCGGTTTACGGCTAGAAAGCTTAAACCCAATCAAGCTGACAATACTGGAAACCGAGTCCGACAAATTATTCGTCGCATCAGCAATAATCGAAACAGAGCCACTGAGAAAACCAGCAACCATTTTCGTAGCAACCAGCAACAAATTACAGAGGATACCAACCGTACTCGACACATTACCATAGCGTGTACGAACCTTAGGATCCTCAAGCTGATCTTTATTGGGTATAAATGTATTAATAATCCAGTTTGTCATATGACATCATTCTTCCTTCCGACTTCTACCGAAGCCTGACTTCTTTCTGATTTCTTCCAACTTCTTTCCAAAGTCCGAAATCTTTCCAACTTCTCTCCGACTTTCATCCGAAGTAGAACTTCCTTTCGAAGCCCAAAAATGAAATAACATCAATTATACCCGGAAAAACGAGTTACCCAAAGACAATCTTTTTTTCAGCAATCATTCATTCACTACAAATTCACTACATAAGTTTAAAATTAAACTTATGTAGTAAGTTCGTTGATTGCGGAGCGGTTTTGGCGGCGGATTCTTCCTGTTTTTGTTCTGTTGCGTTGGAGTTCTTATTGGCGGAACGCTTTTAGCAGCGTTTTACTCCTGAATTTGTTCTTCGAAACTTAGAGTAATTGTTATCTTATTTGCAAGTTGGTTGAGATCTGGAAACTTGCGACATCGGATCAACAGACGCAGCACTTTGAAAGGTATTTTCCTCTTGGTTTCGTGCTTATTGCAGGCCGTGTAGCCGCCGAAGTCAGTATTCATTCAATAATTTTTGTCTCAGGTCAGTAATCATTCATCTGGCTGGAAAACAAGTGTCAAGATCTCCTCCGGAAACATTTGTTGTCGCAATCCTCCGGATCCTGACCAGTTTGGAAACTTTTTTGCCTTAGTAAGCGCTTGGCCGGCGCAAAAGTAGAATCTAAGACATACTTATCCTGCAATTTCACATGTTACGCGAAATAGATAACAGTTATATAGATATATTCTGAGACTTTGTTAATCACATTAAAATATCAGCCAAATTTGCTTCGCATATTACAAATTAAGATACCTAACCTCAACTATAGAAACTACTTCGAAGACAAATAGAAGCCATAAGCCAAAATACGCGCACCTTCAACACAAATAGAAACAACAACGAAGACAAACCAGAAGTGATAAGTGAAATTATGCGTTCCGACCGGAAAATCGACCAAAAAAATAGACCTCGAAAGCAAACAACTACTCCGGTACTACGACCACGAAACGCCCCCGAAACAACGACCTCGGAACACCCAAGAAACTACCCCGGAACTCGCAGCATCGGGTCGCCGGATACGACTTCCAAACCGTCTACATGAATTTCGTAACGAAGCAAGCCTTCCAGAAGGGACAGATCGGCTTCGGTCAGCCTTTCGCCAGTTTGGTAAAGCACAATTCCCGGCGGGTAAGGCACAAGATCAACAGGCAAAGGAATCCCGACCGCAACGATATCGCGCAAAGACAGTAATATACTTGGTTTATGTCTGACAGACGGCAACAGAACCTGCCTAGTCACACCGCCTCTGGACAAGCGTTCTTGTAAGAGGTGATCCAGCTGAATCCAAGGGGCCGGTGCAGAGCTTTCTTCAGTGCTCCCTACATCCTCAACGCCCAGCAAACCTCGCTGGGCCAAGTCGCGGCGGATTTCTTGCGACGTGGCGAGGCGGTTAAGTTCCGCCTGCAGGTGCCGGAGGCTTTCGGATTCAGCAGCTAGGCTCACGATGCAAACAATTCGGGTAAGATCGGACATTTCGATGTTGAGGGCGGCTTTGGCCAAAGACGCCTCCACCCAAGTTCCGGGTCCTACGGCAGAAACATCAATCACCAGACGCAGCGGATCGCGATCCTCCTCGTCCCAAACTCGGTAAGAAGAATCGAGCCCTTCCGTGAACGCCTGCAGACCAGCAAGAAGCTCGCGCAGCCTCGTCTCGCCCTGCGTCTCGGCAAAAGCCCGCGCAAAGTCAACGCTGGCAGCGATCAGGAGTGAGGGACTGCTCGAACCACAAAGGTCAAGAGAACGCCGAAGCCCCACCCGATCCGAGGGCTCGCTGAAAAGCAAAACAGCCCCGCCGGTCAGAGCCGGCAAGGTCTTATGCGCACTGATGACGGCTGCGGTTGGGACAAAAGAAGACTCGATCTTGCGCAGCCGATTCCACGCTTCCAAATGCGCACCATGTGCCATATCAAGCAGAAAAGGCAGCGAAAAATCCTCCAGCACCTCGGCATAAGCTTCAAGGTCACAAAGCGTCCCATAGTAATCAGGGGATGTGCAGAGAAACGCATCAAACTGGGCGTCGTTTTCAAGCGAAGCGCGCAGGTTTGCGGCGGTGACCGGCGAAGGGAGACTCACAACCTCAATCGACAGGAGGGCCGCGGTTTGGAGGACGGCTTTGTGAACCGAAGCGCCCACAAGTAAGCGCCCGTTCTTGCCGACATAATAAAGTAACATAGCCTGGATTCCCAGCGTCGAGCCGCCCGACAGAAGAATGGCAGCGGGCACCCTCCAGTAGTCTGCGGCCAAGGTCTCCGCCCGCTCCACAGGTCCGTCCGGGCGTGGGCTCAACAAGTTATCTGTTTGGGTAAGCTCGGTTGTGTCGAGCCCCAGATCCAGTCCGCTTCCTGCGAATGCTCGCCCGCCTAAGTGCCCCGGCATATGAAATGACCAGCGTTCTGCTTCCCTAGCCTGCTCCAGTGCCTCCAAGAGAGGTGTTTCCGAGGACATCATTTCTTCGGCCAAAGCCGCCCCCAACCCCTCAGCTGAGCTTGGTTGTGCGGATGGTTGCCAATTCAAGTTGGATATCTTTCTCGATTTGTTGGAGTTCAAGGCGGATGTCTTCAATCGTTTCAACTTCAGCCACTTTCTGCGGATCGATAGCGACCGGCGCAGGTGTATGCTTGGGTGTTTTCTTGCCGCCCTTGACTCGAGTAGGGGCGGAAGGGGTGGCTTGATTCTGTGTCGATACAGCGTTTACATCAGCTGTCTCTGGTTTCTCTTGTTTCTGCCTGTCGAACTTCCGTTGGGACTTCTGATTTCGGTCATCGGCGTAACGCTCTTGCGCTCTTCCCTGCCCTTTGCCTTGACCCTGGTCTGTCCGCTGGCCCTGATTCTTGTTCTGGTTATTGTCGCGTTCGGATGAGCCACGAGTCTCGCGTCTCTTGTCATATTTGGACTTGTCGCGATTGTCTCTGTTATCGCGGTTGTCGCGGTTATCGCGGGTATCACGGTTATCGCGAGATGAGCGAGCCTGACTTCCCGACTGACTGCCCGATTGGGTATCCGACTGGTTGCCGCGAGCATCATTCAAGGCCTGAATTGTGCGGTTCTCACGAGAATCTGATTTAGCATTCTTCGCTCGGCTCTGTTTCTGGAAATTGTCTTGCCGGCTCTTGTTCCGCTGGCCGCCTTGCTGGTTCTGGTTTCCTTGATTCTGGTTTCCTTGATTCTGACCGCCTTGCTGATTCTGGCTGCTTTGGCCGTGGGATTCGGCTTGGCTCCGTCCTCCAAAATTCTGCGAATTCTGCCCATCAACCTGTTCTCTGCGAGGTTCACGAGCTCTAGGTGGTCTGGCCGTCGCTCCGTCACGTCCGCCTTGATTCTGTCCGCGGTCCGAACGGTTCTTATTGCGCTGTCCGCCCCGGCGGGGCGCTTGTTGCCCGCCTCTCTTACGGCTCTCATCCTGTGGTCTGGCTTGTCCTGTAGTATTCTGGTTCTCGCTCATCGTAGGTCCTCTCAAGTAGCTCTCAAGCAGCGTTCGCCCGCGTAGTGCCGCGAGTGGTGGTTCCGGAAGTTTGATCCATGGTCTGCAGGCTCTGCGCCTGATCCAGAAGATCACGTGATGCAGACGTTAAGTGGTATTCATCTGCCAAAATTTGCAAATCTTTCGTCGAGTAGGTAACCGTTCTGACTCCGTTTCGAATCCAAGCGTCACTCGTTTGATAATGATCCGTCAAAAGTGTGATTGCATAGGAAAAGGCTGGCTTGGCGGCTTTGGCCTGCGTACCGGTACTGCTGCTCGTTGCTCGGCTGGTCTCAGCTTGCGTAGTAGAAGATGTTTCACCAGTACCTGTGCCGGAAGTAGTCGGTCTGGGGGTGGGTGTAGGTGAAGGAGTCGGGGTCGGCATGGTAAGCCAAGCCGCTTCAAGGCCCAGACTTGGCAGGTCACTCTCCAGCACACTGCCGGGGAAGCTCACAAACCGATAGCCATCTACACCGGCAACTTGATCTTGCTCCAAAGAAGTCGCCAAACGTTTTACTGTACTGATGAATTCCTCAGAAGTCTTGATATCCGGCTTCAATAATATATTCACTGCCACAGGGAAACGGCCGGTCTCCTGGTTCAAACTAGATGTGCCAATTTCGATCGAATCGAGATAATACCCTTCAATCAATGAAGAATAAGTGGCCAGCGTAGTATCAAAAATCTCCGTGTAATATTTACGCGTTCTTGCATCATACAATTTATCGGTTACTTCATCATCCTGACCAATGCCTTTGATAAAGGCAACCTCAAAATCCAAATTCTCATGTTCTGCATGCGCCACACCCTTCGCTCCTAATGGGATCAAGGTTATACTGACGTCCTTCACAGAAATTGAGTCAGTCGGGTAGCGGGCACTCAGGGTGTCCTGCATAGTACTGCGAACATTATTTCTCAGCCAGAACCAGCCAATGGCCAAAGCCACCAACAAGACCAGCACAAAGATGATCTTGGAATATTTCTTCACTCGGGGTCTCCTCACCTAATCTCACGTTAGATTGCCCTATTTTAGCATGCTGTTCCCCGAAAACCAATTGGCATTGGCAAACTCACCTTTTCTGTGGTAGAGTACCTAATCGATATCTCCTCTTACCCGAGGCTGTGCGGGCCCTGTGCGATGTGGCACTGTGAACCTTGTCAGGTCCGGAAGGAAGCAGCAATAAGCGGTATCCCGCATGTGCTGCAGGTCCACCTGTACAGCTTCGGCTAAGTGGGGATATTTTTTGCCAGTTTTTCGCAAGTTTAATGATACTAGAGGCATAGCAACAACGATGCCCTAGGGATCACTTATTACCCTAGAGCATCCACTTATTAATGTGCAACAAGAATTTGCCATCCCCAAATAATCACGTATTTAAATCAGAAGACCAAGCTTTCGGCTGCTGTATCTAATGCTCCGTTCCCAGGATCATAGGTGAAAAAATACTCGACGAGATCACCAGGTAGTAGGTTTACAACCTCATAATAAAAATCTCCACCACCAGTGCTTATCATAGACACATTTATGAGTTCACGACCATTAATTCGGTAATGCAGATCAGCAAAGACAGCATCTCTTACATTAAAACGCAAACCATTGACCATGCGAGAAACCCCGTGGTTATCAATTGGTGGTTCAGTAGGAGCACTTGTCGATTGTGTAGTAGTAGTGACAGCAACTGTAGTCGTTGGTAAAGTTGTCGTTTGCGTAGAAGGTGATCCATCTAAGACATAACTTTGCATTTCAGTGTCAATAGCTCCATTTCCGGGATTATAAGTGAAGAAATACTTGATGATGTCTCCTCCATTGAGCCCACTAATTGTGTACGTGAAATTCTTCGGGCTCAGCTCTTGCATTGCTACATTTATTAGCTCACCACTATTAATTTTGTAATGTAGATCCGCAAATATTGCGCCATGCACATAAAATTCGAGACTGTTTCCTTTCTTAATGAAACCAGTTTTTTCATCACCATTCACTATTGTCGTTGTGATCTCAGGTTGCGTAGCTATAGTCGTTGTTGTTTCTTCAGGTACGGCACTTGTAGTCGAAGACGTATCAGTAGTTGTGGTCAGTTCCCCAGTAGTAGGAGTTACCGTAGGCTCCGATCCATTCCCAATTCTTGATTTATAAACCCTGACATAATCGACTGACATTGTTGCAGGGATGTCGCCAGCACTAGGCGTCCTAAGCCCGTCAAAATATCCTCCTACAGCTAAATTCATAATAATATGGAAAGGAGTGTCAAAAGGGGCACCATTGTTGGATGAAGCTGTTGAGTACCACTGGCTAGAAGCCATCTGATAAAAGAACTCCCCATTGACATACCATCGGATCGAATCTTCCCCCCATATCATCGTGTATACATTGTAATCACCGATACTTTGACCTTCAGAGAAGTAGTATTCTCCTGATGAGTAGATATTGGCTGGCCAGCTTCCTCCATAATGTAATGCTGCACTGATCTGACCCGGGAGACGACCTTTAGCTTCCATAATATCAATCTCACCAGATGCCGCCCATGGTCCATAGGTTGAATGTTCAGGGAGCATCCATAATGCAGGCCAGAGTCCAGTACCTTGTGGTAGTTTCGCGCGGATGTCGACTCGTCCGTATGTGAAAGAAAAGTTATCTTTTGTTTTGATACGTCCCGAAGAATATAGAGCTTCATGCTCTGGAGTCAACGGGAAAGTCTTAGGCTGTGAAATGGCTCTGATATTCACATTCCCGTCGCTTACGAAGACATTATCTATATGATTCGTGTAATATTCCAGTTCAGCATTTCCCCATCCCCAGGAATTGGGATCTCCTTCTGTGTGGTAGTAACCCAGATCATAACTCCATTTTGTTGTGTCAAGCGAAGATCCTAGAAATTCATCATTCCAGATAAGATTATAATTAGCTAATTCTGAATCATCTGGCGTACCAATTTGAATGTTTTCTTGTGTAGAAGGGTCTGGTCTAGGTGCATCAGGGTTACCAATGAACTGATAAACTACGTAGTTTCCATTTATTGCCGAGCCAACTACCCCGTCCGCAGGATAGCCTATGCGTATTCTCATATCTTCTTGTACAGGCTGAAACCACAATCCAAAAACATAATCAGCCCAGTAACCCCACTGATTAGCATCAGAAAATTGATTGTATCCCCGTGACTGGTATGTGAAACCACTGAGAGCCGTATCCGATAAGTTGTACCAAACACCATCAATTTCGATTTCATAGATATACCCATCCAGATCTGAACGAACTGGCAAACTACCACCGATATATGGTAGGGGCACGCCGATCGCACCGTTCATATCTGCTTGGAATGACAGAGAACCATTTGGTGTGAGTAGCCAGTTTGTTCGAACTGGTCGTTCGTAAGATATGTGGTAGATCAGTTCAACATTACTGCTTTTGGCTTGGAGTTTAACATCAGTAGACTCAGTCACATGAAACCAGTACCCCCCGCCACCTTCTGCAAAGTTGCCAAAATTCTCATCATAGATCCATCCGGACTCTGGATTATTATCGATGTTGATCCAGTCTGATTCACCTTCACCCTTAACATACAATGCAATGTCATGAGCGACAGCTTCAAAGATCAAATCAGGGTTACCATTAAAGATGGGGAAGGTAAAGCCACTCCCTCCTGTAGTATCCGCTGTCAAATTTGGACCCTGGCGATAATCCATTCGTTGTACAAATGTCTTCGGAATATTCTCGAATAGTAGAGTGTATGGAAGTGTAATTATAGGGTTATTCAGTGAAATTAAACGAAGTTCTAGGCTCTCTGAAATCCTAAACCAGAAACCGTTTACTGTTTCTTCCTGCCAATGTCCCCAGTTAACATTGTATGTAAATTGAGGAACAGAATTGATGTCGACCCAATTATTGTCAACATTAATTTCCACCCCCAGGTCTTCGTGAACTTCTGTCCAATTATTTTGTCCTCCATTAAAAATCGGCATCACAAATCCGAAGGATGCCTCTTCAACCCCAGACTTAACGATTGTTGGACCGTCTTTATCCGAAAAATAACTCATTGATTGAATTGTGATTGAAGAGGATTCTTCAGCACGGAGAACGAGTTTCTGCACTGTTGAGAGAACAAAAACTAGGGCGATAAAAATGCTTAGGCTGGCTAAAACAGAGGTAATAGCCTTTTTGTAATTTTGATTCATTTCCTCAAACTCCCTTCTTGTGCGTTGCCCTCATCTTAATTAACTAAATAATTCTTGGATATGACGATATTCATTATTAATTGTCACAATTTTGCAAATAACAGACCGGAATTCCAAAATTTCGTCATGGTCTCACTAGCGATATCAACTTAATCTATAAGTGAATAAGATGAATAACTAATCGAATTCACTATCAGGAGGGAAGAATGCGGGGGCAAATTAACAAGATAAGCAAGGCCCAAGTACAACAGAGTCCTGCGGTAGTCAAACCACGGTCTTCTGGGACATTGGGTCACAGAATCAGAAACCAGTGGCAACTGCAAAGCATGGTCATTCCGGGCATTGTCTGGATGCTGATCTTCTCTTATGTACCTATGTTTTTTCTTGGGATAGCTTTTTTTGATTACAACATCGCCAAACCAATCTACGAATCCTCCTTTGTCGGTTTGAAACATTTCCGAGAATTCCTTGGGGATCCGAGATTCTGGCGGTCAATCCGAAACACACTAGGCATGAGCTCGATCAAACTCTTTCTCGGTTTCCCTATCCCGATTATTTTTGCTCTCTTATTAAATGAAATACGCAGCACAAAACTCAAACGCCAAGTGCAGACCATTACTTACCTGCCTCATTTTATTGCTTGGACAATATTCGGCGGAATTGTCATGAATTGGCTTGCCTCTGATGGCATAATAAATGATTTATTACTGTTTATCGGATTGTCAGATCGGCGAATGAATTACATGAGTTCCGCGGATCATTTTTGGTGGATCATCTTCGTCTCTGACACGGTAAAAGAAACCGGTTGGAGCGCAATTATTTACCTTGCTGCAATCTCAGGGATTGATCCGGGCCTTTATGAGGCTGCGGCGTTGGATGGAGCTAATCGCTGGCAACGAATGTTTCACATAACTTTACAATCCATCCGACCCACGATATCCATGCTCCTAATCTTGGCGATCTCCGGTATCTTCAGTAGTAATTTCGATCAAATTTTTATGCTGAAAAATAATATGAATCTCAAGGCTGCAGAAAGTTTGGATCTCTTCATCTACAACATGGGTCTAGTCATGAGTAGGCATTCTTTTTCAACTGCTGTGCTCTTTGCCAGATCAATTGTAGCCTTGCTGCTTCTGCTCTTTGCCAATAAAGCAACTGACAAAATTAGTGGAGAAGGAATTTTATGATTAGAAAACGGCTAAGCTTATTTAATATTTTTAACGGTCTATTCATGTTGTTCTGGTGTTTCATCACAATTTATCCAATGTGGTTTATTCTGATAAACGCCTTCAATTCAGCTGCAGCAGCCAATCTTGGAACCGTGAAGCTTTGGCCAAAAGAGTTTTCTGTGGAGAGTTTCCAAGTTGTGCTGGGCGATCCAGATATCCTGAATGGCTTCCTGGTAACAACTTTACGAACAGTGATCGCTACATCAATACATGTCATTTTCACTGCGTTGGTAGCCTATGGTATGAGTAAGCGTTATCTGATTGGGCGAAAAATTTATATGCGCATTGCATTGATCACAATGCTGTTTAATGGTGGTTTGATTCCAAATTTTCTTTTGATGACAAAACTAGGACTTTACAATAATTTTCTGGTTTTCGTCATACCTGCAATGTACACATTTTTCGACATGATCATCTTCATCAATTTCTTCCGAACAATTCCGGCAAGTCTCGAAGAGTCGGCCAAAGTCGATGGTGCCTCTGATTACACCATTTTCTTCCGTATCGTTCTGCCCAATAGTAAGGCCGTGTTAGCAACAATCTCATTATTTGCTGCCGTATACCACTGGAATGACTACTACCAAGGCGTCATTTATATCCGAAATCAAAATCTATTGCCGCTCCAAACACTCCTATACAAGATTATTGCTGAGAACTCAATGAACCTGATGCAACAACAAGCGATGGATCGGTTTGGGGCACGGTTACCCGGGAACTCTATCAAATTCGCTTCCATGGTCGTAGCCACCGTTCCAATTTTAGTGGTATATCCGTTCGTGCAAAAATACTTAGTAAAAGGATTCATGCTTGGAGCAGTCAAAGCATAAATCATATATAGAGCATCAGTGATGCCTATCATAAAGCAGGAGGGACAGATGAAAAAGTTAAGCAAACAAGGAAAAAGACTCGCAGCAGTAGCAGTGATGTTGAGCATCTCATTCAATCTAATGTCATGCAACAACACAAATACTACGACGCAACCTGTGGATAATACGACTCCACAGAATGAGACAACTGCAGAACAGGTGACTGCTGGTCAAACAACTGCAGAACAAGAAACGACGCCCCCATCTCAAGTTGATGACGGGGCAAGGTGGCAAGAAGATACTTCTCCAATCGACTTAACGTGGTTTGTCGGAGCATCATGGTACGGCAGAACTTGGGGAGAATCATTCTCATCTAAGTATATTAGTGAAAAAACGGGTATTAACATTCAAATCGAGGTTCCGACAGGCGAGGCGAATGAAGCAATCGGCTTGATGATGACCTCAGGAAAATTCCCGGATCTTATTTCTATGGGCTCGTGGGAAACAAACGTGAAGAAACTTTGGGAAGGTGGACATGTTTATGCACTGAATGAACTAGCTGATGAGTATGACCCCTACTTCTATCAGGTAGCCGGTGACGGAACTCTAAAATGGTATCGTCAGGAAGACGGGAATACGTACGCCATGCCTAATGATTCCTACTCTCCCAATCAGATGGAAGAAACGGGTATGACTGCTGCCAGCCAGACCTTCCTTGTCAGAAAAGACCTCTATGAAGCAATAGGCTCCCCAGATCTTACGACACCGGAGGGCTTCCTCGATGCCTTACAAAAAGTACATGATGAGTACACAGAATATAAAGGTCAACCGATCTCCCCATTCTATTCTCAAGGGAATGTCCAATATGGAATGACAGAATACTTGCAGAATCTGTTGGCTGTACCTCATGAAAAAGATGGGAAGATATACGACCGTTATACGGACCCTGATTACGTGACGTGGTTAAAGACATTCCGCACCGCATACGAACGTGGTTTGATCGACGTCGATTTCATGGTGGATTCAGAAGATCAAATAACGGAGAAAACGAATAATGCGCGCTATTTCATGATGATTCGTGAGTGGAATAACATGGCCGGAGTCAACCCAATGCTTCAGGCTAATGATCCTGACTCCTACTATATTGCTGTAGACGGACCACAGAACAGCAAAGGAGACCAAGCCACCCTTTTCCCCGGTAATATGAATGGGTGGATGGTTACCATGATTTCCAAATCGTGCGAACATCCAGAACGTGCAATTCGCTTCCTTTCTTACATGGCGAGCGAGGAAGGACAGCTAGACGTCTTCATGGGTAAAGAGGGCGAAACATATGATGTAATTGATGGGAAACCTCAACTCAAACCTGAGCTTACTGAACTTCTTAATAGTGATTTGGACACCTTTGAAAAAGAATGGGGCCTGATCGATAGTTATTGGATGCTCAGAAATCCTGTCATTGTCGACCAATGGAGACCTGCCAAAGCGCCCATCGTCCAGCAAATGCAGGATTTTGCAAACAAACAAGCAGACATCCAAGGTGGCATCTATAAGGATCTGGATCCTGTAGGAGACTCCGACTTAGCGGTAATTTGGCAAAAGATCTTCCAGAACTGGCTGGAAACACTTCCTGAACTAATAACTGCAGAATCAGAGGAGAGTTTTGACCAGATTTTCAATGATTTCTTGGCGCGCAGGGACGAATTTGGTTTCGACCAAGTCATGGAATATCGTAATAATGAATTGGCAGTCCGCCAAGCAAAACTAGCAGATTGATTCACTGAGGGTACTCCGCTCGTCCCTACGAGCGGAGTAAATTGTTTATAATTTAGCTATGCGAGAAGATAGATTATTACATAGGCTAGTCAATCATTTGAGGCGTAGCTACCGCAATGCCTCAATTACTAGCAAGTTCTTTATCATCTATTTACTCGTTCTAATCATACCTGCCATCTGTCTGATGGCGCTGATGATCACATATCTGAGTAATTCCACGAAATCGCAGGCCTATGAACAAGCCAAAATTCAGTTAACACTCACGCATGACAAACTGAATGATCGTCTCACTGCAGCTGAAAATGTTTCTACGATTTGTTTGGGTCAGCATGAGTTTCTGGATTTCATTTCAGGAGATATGCGAGGCAATGGTCTCCAATTGATAAAATTTAAAAACAAGGATTTTCGGCAAATGGAAAGTATTGTCCGGAGCAACCCACTCGTAGACCAAGTCAGTTTCTATGTATCGAATCCAAATCTTTATGAAATTTGGCATTTGATCTACGATTATGATATACGTTTTCCAGACAAAACATACGGGAACAATCTAGCTAACACGGGTGCCACTTGGGAACTATTTTCTCTTAGTGGTCAATCTAGCCTCAGCTACTACCGCAATGTACCCTTGGTATGGGGCACACAAAAACTGACAACTGTCCTGGAAGTGCGGATCAGCCACGATCGGTTGCTCAGGGAATTGAACCTTGCAAGCGGGGACTCCCCATTCTATTTGTTGTCGCCAGACGGAGAATGGCTCAGCGCGAATGGTGATATGATGGCTTCTGTAACCGCAATCTCTACAGATCAACTGGTGCCCAATCAGACACTACAGCAGTTTTCCTCGGAGGATCGTGAAATCTTCGCAATCTATAACCGGAAGCTAAGAACCTATCTTATTACTATCGTTGATAATGGTCCTCTTTTACAGCCTATTCGTTCTCTATACCCAATTATTGGGTTGGCAACGATTTTTCTACTGTTCATCCTTCTCATCGCATTACGACAATTAACAAAGAGGATGTTCCGTCGAGTCGATCGCCTCCAAGCATCTATGTCTGAAGTCAGCCGAGGGAACATGTCGGTAAAAGTTCATACGGGACTTTTAGACGGTGAAAAAGGGGACGTGATCGACGCATTGGCGGAAAACTATAATCAAATGCTGGATGAAATCGGACGACTCATGGAAGAAGCCGTAGACCGCGAGCTGGTTGCGAAGAATGCGCAGCTCCATGCGCTGCAGAATCAAATTCAGTCCCACTTTCTCTATAACGCTTTGGAGTCAATCCGGATGCTGGCTGTAGAGGAAAAACAGGAGCAAATTTCTGATGCACTCGTGACGCTCGGGCAACTCATGCGATACAGCCTTCGCTGGCGAAGTGATATTGTAGAACTACACGTAGAACTCCATCACATTCAAAATTACATATCCTTCATCAATTTCATGGGGGAGAATTGTTATACATTAAAAATTACCGTATCTGAACAATATTTCAACTATGAAATTCCTAAAATGAGCATTCAACCTTTGGTAGAAAATGTTGTCCAACATGCCAACAAAAACGGAGAAGCAATCACAATTGACATTAGCGCTGAACCGCAGGCTGATCACCTTCTCTTATGTGTACGAGACAACGGAGCCGGCATCCCCGCCCCAGAGCTTCAAGCGTTACGCCGGCGTTTGTATGGTGACAAACCGCAATTACAAACAGAGACTGGACTTGGTTTAGAAAATGTCCATCGTCGCCTACTCCTGCAGTATGGGCCAGGCCACGGACTCCAGATCACCAGTGAAGTCGGACAATATACGGAAGTCTGCCTGTATTTGCCAAGGGTAGACCGAGAGATGGGAGGTTGGTAACATGTATGAGCTCCTGATTGTCGACGATCAGAAGAAGATTCGCGAAGGATTGCGAATAATGATTGAACAACTAGAGTTACCCTTCAAACGAATTGAAGTCGCTGAGAATGGACTCGATGCGATGAGCAAGTTGGAAGCTCAGCATTATGACTTAGTCATCGCTGACATCAGGATGCCACTCCTTGACGGCCTAGGGCTTATGAAGGAAGCCCGCATACTTTCACCTGAAACGCTCTTCCTGATTGTCTCTGGCCACGATGATTTTCGTTATGCACAAACAGCGATGTCGCTCGGTGCGAAGGCCTATCTTTTAAAACCTGTAGGGCCAACCGAACTTCGTATGTGTCTTGATCAGATCCTCTTAATCTTAGATGAACAGGCCAAAGCCCGCAGCAGCACAAAAATGCTAGCGATTCAAGAAGCCAATAACAGGAGACATAGCTTACAACTTTTTGCTCACAGCGGAATAACTGACGCCTCATTAGCAGAATTACAAGATCTGAACCCTACACTTTGGGCTGACTATCGACTTTATCGACTCATACCAAGCCGTTATGGGAATGAGCCAGTTCATGCCGATCCTATGCAGACCTCTCAATACATATTGACTGCATTAGAAAGTATTTGCCCGGCGGATCAACTCTTTCTATTGGAATACACACCCCATTTACTCGTAGTGGTGAAGGCAGATCATAATCCTGTTGACTTATCACGCTCTCTCCATGAGCGAACAATTTTTAGTGCCTCCTGTATCACTAGGCGTGCCTCAGCCTTCTCCGAGTTACCAGACTTGTACCGCGAATCGGAATTGCTGTACCGCTATACCTATCTTTTTCCTGAGAAATCAATGCTCATGCCGGAACAATTGGACTCGCTGATCAGTTCGTGGACATTACCGCTGAAATCCATTCATGAACTTTTCCAGCTGATTGGCTATGAAGCCACCTATCCTCTGACAGAAGCACTGTCTGAGCTATTCCGCAAAGAGACACTTCAATGCTACACGATTGACTATTTCGAGGCTCTCACAACAACGATTGTGAATCGACTCCGGGAGTACGAGCGTGTCATACTTCCTTGGGTTGGAAAAGATCGTCTGGATCTAGCTTGCCTGAAAAATCCCTATACATTTCCCAACATTAGGTCATACCTGGAAGAACTGCAAAAACAATTTCTCCATCTAAACAACCACTATGCCGAACGCAGTTTCTCCTATCGAAACAGCGACTATCTGCGTGATGCGATCACTTTCATCCAGCAAAATTATGATCGCAATATAGACCTCGCAACGGTTTCTAATCATGTCAACCTAAACTATGCTTACTTCTCTTCTATATTCAAAAAGAATATCGGAAAAAGTTTCAGCGAATATCTTCGCGACGTACGTATAGACCATTCAAAACATCTCCTAGTAGAGACGGACGAAAACATCTCAACAATTGCTAAGAATGTAGGATTTGACAGTTATCGCAGCTTTGTCCGCTCCTTTCAAGAAGTGACCGGACAACAGGCATCAGAGTTTCGGAAATTAAATCAAGAGTTGTATCAGGAGGCAAAAGATGAACGCTAAAGCACCTCAATATGAACAAAGAAAATACGACCAGCTTCCACCATTCACAAGCTTCCTGCCCGGAATCGCCGGACTTAATGGCCATCCAATCTGGGCATATTATGTAAATCGCGGTCAAGGGATCTGCAGTTTCGGCATTGAAGACAAAGCTCACGCCATCATGGAATTTCAACCAGCTGTAAGAGCTTATGAAGATACAGAAATCAATGGTTTTCGAACGTTTCTGAATCTCTCACAAGCAAACAAAACTTTCCATGTCGAACCATTTTCGCACGAGGAAGAACGATTTGTCAGACATTTGCGTGTCTTCGAAAACCGTCTCAATGTCGAAGCTATTTCAGAAGAATTAGGCATCTCTGTTGAGGTCAATTATTTTGTTTTACCTAACGCAACTTATGGTGGGCTCGTCCGACGAGTGAAGATCCGCAACAGTGGTCCTGCCAAATTTTTTATAGAAGGACTAGATGGCATGGCTCGTTTGATTCCTTATGGGATATTAAATGACGAACACCTGAACCTAGCAAATATTCTACGAAGTTTTGTAACTGTCAAACGAACATCGTTTGACTTTCCTGTTTTTACTTTGCGTTCAAGCACCGCCGACTCTGACCGAGTTGATGCTATTGAAGGTGGAATTTTTGTTGCAACTTACGTGAATGATACGGCTTCTGAAATTCTCTACGACCGCAAACCGATCTTTGGAGAGTGGTCAACTTTGCGGAGTCCCATAGAATTTTACAAACACGGCATAGTTTCCCTCTTGGACGCACCTCAGGTTTACGCGAATAAATTGCCATGTGCATTCACACCGTTCTCAGGAAGTCTTAGTCCGGGTGAAGAGTTAAGACTCGATCAAATTTACGGTTTTTCCGCCAATCCCGAGAACGTTGAAATTACTTTTGATTTTGGCCAAAAACAAGCAGAAGCAGATTATCTCCTGGACAATATGCTTGATGATATATCAACACAATCGGGGATGCCTATTTTCGATGCTTATATCCGCCAAACTTATCTAGACAACCTATTGCGGGGTGGCTATCCCGTAATGGTAAATCTCGGTGAAAAGCCTGTAGCCATACACGTTTATTCCCGTAAACATGGTGACCCGGAGCGGGACTATAATTTTTTCGTAACATCGTCTGAACCTTGGTCGCAGGGCAATGGAAACTTCCGCGATGTCTGCCAGAATCGCCGTAACGATGTTTACTTCCATCCTGATGCTGGTTTGCAAAACATGTATCAATTTCTTAGTTTCGTCCAAGCGGATGGTTATAACCCTCTGGAAATCCGCGGGGTGACCCTTCGGGTAAGAACGCTCGCTATGAAAGAGTTCAATGCTTGGTTGGAGAAGCAAACCCCTGTAAATCAGGGCCTTATCAATCAAATCCTTGAAGCACCAATCTCACCGGGGAAACTATTCAGTATAGAGAGACTGATTGACCGAGAAAGCCTTTTTGAATACCTTGAACCTGTAAACGCCGCTGCTCACAAGGAAGGGTATTGGATCGATCACTGGGTCTACCTTCTGGATTTGATAGAAGGTGCTCTCAAAATCTTTCCAGATCATGCTGCTGACATTCTTTTTGGAAATAACACTCTAACTTTTTATCAATCGGCTTATCGTGTCAAACCAAGAGCTGATCGCTATGTTTATCAGGACGATTCAATACAACAATATGATAGTGTCTTCCGAGACGAAGAGCTGTATGAGCAAATTGGTGAAACCGGTGGCCACTTGCTTTACTCGGACGGAACACCTGTGAAGATCAGTGTATACGGAAAACTCTTTCTCCTTGCGGCACTCAAATTCTCAACTTTGGATAACCTGGCAGCCGGGCTCGAAATGGAAGCAGGGAAACCGGGCTGGAATGACGCTCTGAACGGCTTACCGGCCTTACGTGGCAGTTCAATTGCGGATACTTTAGAATTAAAACGCCTGCTGCTGTTTCTACTACCGTTTGAAAACCAATCAACAGAACTACTCTTCCCCCAAGTCATGGCAAATTTTTTCATGAGTATTGGCGAAGACTGGGATCAACGAAATAGCCTTCGGGAAGCGTATCGGGAAGCCATCAGGGATAGAATCCCTCAAGAAGTTGTGTCGCTTTCTATTTCACAACTCATTACCCGATGCCGATTCTTCTTGCGCACGATAGAAGAAGGCCTCAGTCGGGCACGTGAATTAAGTCATGGGATTCTTCCTACTTACCTTGTTTTTGACCCTGATCCCAGAGCACTACCTCTCTTTCTTGAGGCACCTGCCAAAGAACTGAAGACATTAGGCAGAGAAGAGGCTAAAATCCTGTACGAACAAGTGCATTCTTCCGCTCTCTACGACAAAAAAATCGGCATGTATAAAACCTCAGAATCCCTGCAAAATGAAGCAATAACCATCGGCCGTATCCGAACTTTTACCCCCGGATGGCTTGAGCGAGAATCGATCTTCATGCATATGCATTATAAATTCCTGTTAGGTTTATTATGCGCAGATCTTTATGATGATTTTTTTCTGGAAATACGGCGCGGCCTTCTTCCCTTTTACGATGCTGAAATCTATGGGCGAAGCACGCTAGAGCACTCTTCCTTTATCGCGTCTTCTGTAAATCCTGATCCCTCATTACACGGACGAGGGTTTATCAGTCGATTGAGTGGCGCCACAGCTGAAGCTCTTTCCATGTGGGTCATGATGCTGGTGGGCAAAATGTGGTTCAGTTATAACAACTCTCTTTCTTTTACTTTTGCACCGATTCTGCCGGATTGGCTCTTTGATGGAGAGGGGTGTATCCAGTTCAAACTCCTCTCGCATTCGATCGTGACCTACCATAACCCTCTTCATCGTTCTACTTACGGTCCAACTGCTGTACAACCTACTAAGATACTTATCTCAGATGACACACGAAGTGAAGAAATAAACGGAGCATCTTTGCCTTCCCCGTGGGCAGAGATGTTGCGTGCAGGTAAAGAATTGAAAATTGAGGTAGAACTCCAATGATCTGGGAGGAAAACTTTTCAGAAGGCACGCTGAACAATAAATATTGGAATCTGGATCTTGGCTACTTTCACACCCCGGGAGACGCTAACAGTTACGGTTGGGGGAATCGCGAGCTTCAATATTATACGGACAGTAACTATTGTATTCGTGACGGTTGTCTGCAAATCAAGGCTACAAGGGAACCACAAGTTTTCCCAGAAGGCCATACAGCAAACTATGCTTCCGCACGACTGACAACTCGGGGAAAGTTCTCTTACACCCATGGTCGGATCGACGTAACTGCTAGGATGCCTGTCGGTACCGGTCTCTGGCCGGCAATTTGGTTACTGCCCGAGGAGAATCAATTTGGCCCTTGGCCGGCATCCGGCGAAATTGATATTGCAGAATGCCGAGGACGTGTACCCGACCGAATCCAGGGAACCCTCCATTTTGGCAGAGACCTGCAAGACCACCAGCACCTAAGTGGCGAATACATTTTTCCTACGGGTCAAAACGTGGGATCCGCCTTCCATACTTATTCTTTGATAAGGCGTCCGGACGCTTTGTTCTGGCTAGTTAACGATGAACTTTTCTTTTCATTATCTGAGGCAGATTGGAGCGGCCACTCTGCAGGTACCTCAAAGGCCATTTTCGATCAGCCTTTTTACCTCATACTGAATCTTGCAGTTGGTGGTGCTTATGATGATGACAAGATTCCCGAACCGGAAAACATACCAGCCGTCATGATGATAAACAGTATAAGAGTAAGTTCCGAAGAATAGCTTCAGATCCTAAACTCCTACAACCTCCTACAATCCTCAACGAATCTGCCCTCAATCCGATGCCCTCAGCGGTGGCTCGTACGCTATAATAAGAAGAAATACACCTTAGGAGAAGCGGATGGCACAGAGAGTTCTCTATAGAGAGTGGCGGCCTGTAAATTTTGATGAAGTAGTAGGGCAAGAGCATGTAGTCAATGCTCTGCGTCAGTCTGTAATTACAGGTGAAATTGCTCATGCCTACCTTTTCTCCGGCACAAGAGGCACAGGGAAAACATCACTCGCGAAGATTTTTGCGCGGGCAATCAACTGTCAGAATCCGAGCCCGGACGGCAACCCCTGTAACGAATGCGAAATCTGCCGCGGGGTCCTGAATGGCAGTCTTTTAGACGTTATTGAGATGGACGCAGCCTCCAACAACAGCGTCGACAATATCAGAAGAATCACGGATGAAGTGCTGTTCATGCCGACTTTGGCCAAATACAAAGTCTACATCATCGACGAAGTCCACATGCTCTCGACTGCGGCCTTCAACGCCCTTCTGAAAACGCTGGAGGAGCCACCGGGGCACGTCGTTTTCATTCTGGCAACGACCGATCCCCAGCGAATTCCGGCGACGGTGCTTTCACGTTGCCAACGCTACGATTTCAAGCGAATTCCCAGCGAGCAAATGTTGGCGCGGCTCCGGCTCATTGCTGACAAAAATGACATCACCATCGACGACGAAGGCCTCCGCACGATCGTAGCCAGGTCGGAAGGCGCTCTCCGCGACGCCATTTCACTCCTCGATCAGTCTCGCAGCATGTATCAGGGGCCGATTGGGCGTGAAGAAATTCTGGCCATGACCGGTGTGGTCAACGATGAGTTCATGGAGGAAATTGTCGAAGCGCTGACGCAAGGGAACGCGGATGCACTTCTCTCTTTGATCGACAAGTTAGTCCTTGACGGTGGTGATTTGCTTCGCTTCACCACCTCGCTCGCGGGCTATTTCCGCGATCTTCTGGTCTGCAAAACGACACGCAAGCCCGAGGCTCTCCTCCAGCTCCCGCGCAAGACGATTCAGAAAATGCAGGCGCTGGCCCCTCTCTATTCGCAGGCCACGCTGATTCGCCAGATCACGCTCCTCTCCCGTCTGCAACAAGATATGAAGCAGTCCGCGAGCCCCCGGATCGCGCTGGAAGTTGGCCTCATCCAGCTTCTGGATCAGACGAAGATTTCGGAGCAGGATGCGGTTGCTTTGAAGGCCACACCCATTCAGTCAGCCCCGCAGGAGCCGGAAGTTTCTTCGGCCAAAGCCGCCTCCCACCCCTCTCCTTCCCCGACCCTTAACTCTTCCGCGCCGCCAGTCCGCATTGCACCTGAACCTGAATTTAAAGTAAATATTGAAGAAAACACTGAATTCAAAGTAAACATTGAAACCGCTACAGAAGTTGAAGAAGACGATACGCCGGAGCCGGAAGAAAGATTCCCCAGTGAAGGCGATCCTGTGCTGCCTGAAGAAGAAGACTTGTCTGATGCTGATTTCTTCGACGAAGCAGAGCACTTGGAGAATTCCGAGCCTGCTACACCACCTGCTATGCCACTGTGGAGTGGGAGGGTGGAGCCGGGGGCTTTGGCCGAACCTGCTGTGGCAGAGGTTGACGAACTACCGGTAAATTCCGAACCGAACTTGACGGATGAAGTGCCCTCTTCCTACAAATTCCAGACTGACGACCAACTGATGTTCGACTTGGGAAGAGAGCCGCGCGTTGAAACCTCAGGCGTCAAACCTGCTGCAGGGTCTGAAACGAGACCTGGTGCGGCACCCGCTGCGAGACCTTCTGACAAGTCGGCTGCGGAGTCGGAGTCGGATGTGAAGGCCGAAACGAGGCCCACGGCACCCTTCAATATGGTGGCTGTTTGGCAGAAATTTATCCGCGAATATGGCGACCTGGATCCGCTCTTTGCGATACTGGTGCAGAACTACCCCCATAGGCTGGAGGGACAGACGCTGGTCATTGAGGTGCCGGCGGAGCATAAGACGACCTATGATACAATGAAATCCAGAAAATCCCGGTCAATGCTGGAGGAGGCTTTTCGGAAGGCCAGACCTGAAGGTGAGTGGCTGCTTGATGTCCGCTTGAACGGGCAGAATGATGAGGATGGCGACTCGGTGAATGAACCGGATTGGGTGAAGAAGATGAAGCGGGCGACGAAGAAGTTGGATATCCCGCTGGACTTGGAGGAATAAGAGTATGGCGAAGAATCGTGGTGGATATCCCGGCGGTGGGAGAGCGGGCGGCTTTGGCGGCGGTGGCGGAAATATGCAGCAGCTGATGCAGCAGGCCCAGAAGATGCAGCAGGAAATGGCGAAGGCGCAGGAAGAGATTTCGGCGCTGGAAATTGAATATACGGCCGGCGGTGGCATGGTCACAGCGAAGATTAATGGCGAGCACAGGCTGGTTTCTTTGACGATTGATCCTGAGGCGGTTGATCCGGAGGATGTGGACATTCTGCAGGACATGATTGTTGCGGCGATTAACGGCGCGGAAGATAAACTGAGTGAAGAGAGCGAGAGCAAGATGAGCCGTTTTTCGGGCATGGCCGGAGGTCTGGGTCTCTAGATGGCCAAATACGCTTCCAGTATCTCGAAACTGATTGCTCAGCTGGGCAGGCTCCCGGGAATCGGGCAGAAAACCGCGCAACGGCTGGCTTTTTATATTCTCAATATGACTGAGGTGGATGCGAGGGCTTTGGCTGATTCGATTATCGAAGCGAAGACGAATGTCCATCTGTGCAAAGAATGCTGCGATCTCACGGACCGCGAAGTTTGTGAGATTTGCTCGGACGAGAAACGCGATCGCACCTTGATCTGTGTAGTTGAGAGTCCTTCCGATGTGATTGCTATGGAGAAGACCCGAGAATATCACGGTCTCTACCATGTTCTGCATGGCGCGATTTCGCCGATGGAGAACATTGGGCCGGAGGATATTCACCTACGCGAACTCCTGACGAGGCTCCAGATGCACACGGAAGTTGAGGAGCTGATCTTGGCGAACAATGCGACTGTGGAAGGCGAAGCGACTGCGAATTACATCGCAAGGCTGGTGAAACCGTCCGGTATCCGCTGTTCACGGATTGCGAGCGGGATTCCTTTTGGTTCCTCGCTTGAATACGCGGATGAGGTGACGCTGGGTCGCGCCATTGAAGGACGAATCCAGTTGTAGGGTTCGCGCGTGGCTTGTTGCGGCAGGCGCGGCCGGCAGGTTCTTGAGACGTTTGTGATTTGTAATGTGTAAGAGGATAAGGCGATGTGGCAACAAATTGTTGATACGCTCACAGAATTCAATTTCTGGTCTGTGACCTTCCGTTTGTTGCTGGCCGTGCTCATCAGCGGTGTGCTGGGCATGGAGAGGCGCCTGAAGAATCGGGCGGCGGGATTTCGAACCTATATATTGGTGTGTCTGGGGGCGGCTTTGGCCACCATGACCGGACTCTACTACGCGGACCAAACCGGCACGACCAGCGAAGCGACCCGCATTGCTGCGCAGGTGATTTCGGGCATCGGCTTCCTGGGTGCGGGAACGATTCTGGTGACCAAAGACCGGAAAATCGAGGGACTCACCACGGCATCAGGCTTGTGGACCGTTGCCTCGATCGGTGTGGCTCTGGGCATGGGTTTCTACTTAGGTGCGATACTGGCCGGCGTGATTGTATTCTTGACGCTGACGCTTCTGGAGACTTTCGAGGATTACCTGGTGAGCAAGCGCCATGACGAGAATTTCTACATCGAGCTGGCGGACATTTCGATGCTGAAAGATTTCCTGGCTCACCTGGAGTCGCTCGGTTTGGAGCCGGTTGAAACGGGTATTACGAAGGCCAAAGACCCCAGCAGCAACTCTGTCGGCATTGATCTCAAATTGCGGCTTGCTCCGGGCCAAAGAGCACACGAACTGATCCGTCAACTGAGTTCGTATCCCGGTTTGCTCTACATCTTAAGCGTGAATGAACAGTGAAAATGGTGGCGTGGGTACGCGTCGGTGCGCGTCGGTGCGCGTTGGTGCGAGTCGGTGCGCGTCGGTGCGCGTCGGTGCGCGTCGGTGCGAGTCGGTGCGCGTCGGTGCGCGTGGCGTTTGTACCTATAAGTGGGCGCGCGCAATGGTGCACCCAATGGCTGTGCTGGCTACTCGACGTCCTTGAAAACTTTTTCATCCGCACCGATCATGCCCAGCTCATCGCGGGCGATCCGTTCAATATACTGCGGCTGTCCGGACATGACTTCCAATTGGTTAAGAGAATCCGACTCTTGCTGTAACGCGGCGAGTTCGGCTTGAAGTACCTGGCCTTCTGCGACAAGTTTTGCTTTCTCTTCATTTTGTCTGAAGTAAAAGGCTACAGCAACTGCGGCTAATAGAACAAAAATAACCAAAACCAACAGCACCGTCGCCCGTAAACTTACATCGTCCAGCCAGGGGCGTTTCGCCGTTCTACTGCCTTTCATGTTGCCTTTTGTATTGCCTTTTGCATTGCCTTTCATGACCATAGCAAACTCCTCTCCTAGCCTTTTCAGCAAATTTTCCACCAGAAATTTTCTCTCCGGTGAATGTTCTTCGGTTGATTTCGCTCCGGTGAATGTTCTCCGGTTAATTTTCTCTCCGGCAAGCGTGTCATCAAGCGTGTCATCAATCGTGGGTTTAACTCTGTGGAGTTACCTCTGCTTCGTATTGTAGCATCACACGGGTAGTCAGGTAAGTCTGAGCAGTAACTCTTTTATGACTTCGGTGGCTTTCTCTGATGGCAATCCCTAACACCTCAATGCGGAGCCGCTCCCAACTCCCTAATGGGCGTTAATGGGTGTAAATGGGCGCAATCCCCTAATCCCCAATCTCCGGGGCTTCCTCACCCGGTTTGCCGCCGACGATTGTATAGAGTTCCGCAACTTCGGTTCGCTTGACGGTTTCTCTTATCGCCTTGACCACAACAGTCACGTTACCGGAACCAAAAGCAATTTCGATCTTATCGCCGATCGAGACTTCAGAAGAAGGTTTGGCAACTTTGCCATTCAATTTGACTCGGCCATTATTGCAAATTTCATTAGCCACAGTCCGTCGCTTAATAATCCTCGCGACTTTGAGATATTTATCTAAACGCATGTTAACTCCTAGTTATTGTTTCTGCCGTCATCCAGCCATTTAATTTGGAGGCGGCTAAAGGGGACTTTCTCCATAAATTGATCACTATGGAAGATCGTCTGATGCCATTGGGCAAATTCGTGGGTGTTCTTCTCCATCCAGAGAGGAGGTGAAACATCAAGCTGTTTACATAGATCCAACAGGCAATTCTCCAGTTGCTTCACAAAACGAAGCTCCGGCTCATGCCTCTCCGAAACGATGACAGCAAGTGTGTAATTATCGCGGTACGTTCTGCCTTCCAGTTTCATGAATCAGTTCGTCAATCCGGCAATGGCCGCACCGATCAGGTTGCTGTTCTCCACTTGTAAGAATTCATTGTAATAGCCATGTTTCTCGTTGATGAAATCCTTCACGTGGTAATTGATTTTGTCGCGGAACAGTTTGGACTTGTAGTAGGTCGATCCATCAATCGTTATGGCCAAAGGGCGCGTCGGGTTCGTTCCTTTGCCTGTCTTGACATGCAGCGCACAGAACAGCATCGCCACAAGCATCGCGGCACGTTCGAAGATATTATCAATAATGTAGTACAAATGTTCTCTGTCAATGTCATTAGCACAGCACTGACTCAAAATGCCGGGGCCATAGGGAGCATAGAGGAACTCATCTAATTGGTAGCTCTCGAGGTCATGGATTTGGCCAAAGTTCTCGGCAAAAAATCCCGAGAACAGCTCTGTCGTTTCAGCCGCTTCACGCAGCGTGTAAAGTGCCTGCAATCCTTGGTAGCGACCCGAAATCAGCTTCTCAAAAGAATACGTTCCCGGCACATTCGTCGCTTCATCAATCTCACGATCAATGGGGCTCAGGCTCTGAATCCTGTAATCGCCGGACTCCATGTTAATAATGGTGTTACCTAAAGGATTAATCTTCCCTTTCAACTTGACAATATTCTCATTCTCTTCCAAATACGCACTGTTGACACCCGTCCCCAAAATGAAACCGGCATTGCCAGAATAAGCTCTCGTATTCGTCTTCGCATAGCCACCCAGAAGTGACGCAACCGTATCATTCAAAAGAACAATCTTAACATCCTGTGTAATCCCACGTTCCTTAAGAATTCCCTTGATACTCGCACCCACCTTGGTACCAATGACCTCAGGAGCCATCACTTCCTTGCTGAGGTTCAGGACAATACCATCACGGTCCGGCTGAATCTCACAAGCATAAGAGAAGCAGAAGCCCACCTTGTTACTGTATTCAAGATACGGAATCAAAGCATCCGCCATCGTCCCATAAAACTCATCAAAAGTCATCTCATGATCCGAACCCGGCATCGGAAACTTAATAAACTTGTCCACCTGCGCTTCCATGTTGCTATCAAAAGTCACCAAGCAAACCCGGAAATTCGTCCCACCTGCATCCATGACAATCACCGGCTCACCCGTCGGCACATCACCACCCAAAGTCAAATAAGTCGGAATCATAGGCATGCCATCCGGTTGCGGAACCCCATTAAGGCCATTGATCATATGCTGCAGAAAACGCTCGAGTTCGTACTCCAAATCGAGAGCAGACGCAAGAAGTTCCCTCTCCTCCAAAAAAGCCCTAATCTCTTTGCGTCCCATAGCCGCCTCCTCTAATAAACCTTAAAAGTCATTATAGGCAATTCCGCTCCTCTGCGCTAGAGCCTTTAACTTGGCAGCATGTCAACATGGGCATTACATGAGCACTACAAGCACTACATAAGTTTAAATTTAAACTTATGTAGTGCTTTTCGCGGCCGTTTCGCGCTGTTCGCGATGGCGGCACGCCTGTGCCCGCTTATTGCAGCAAGTACGACTACTTCCCTTATCCAACTTGTTTGGAAGGAACGCTTATGGCTGCTTATTGCTGTAAGTGCAGCTCTTTGTTTGATCCAATATTAAAATTGTGTCGTTTAAGTATTGCAAAACGCAATAAATAAGCATTTAGGGAACAATATATAAGTTATTGCGCAGACGGGTTCTTTCGAAGTGTGCCAATAAGGATCTGTGTAAGAACGGCTCTATTTACATAACATGAAATATGGTAAGAAAACTTGTCTATATCCTTGATTTCTACACCAGCACCAGAAAAGATTTTTCGATCTTGGTTAGGATCCAGATATTTGCGACAAAGAAACGGTATCCATTTCACCCCACCTAAAAAGCCGATGATCAGCTGAATGATATCTGATCTGCAAGCATGCATTTTTGAATGAATACTGACTTGAATGAAACATTGCCAAGAAAAGCTCAGCACCAACGCAAACACCTCCCCCACAACGAAGTGCAAGTCGATCAGATGTCGCAAGTTACCCGATCTCGACCAACTTGGAAATAACGTAACAATTACTCCAAACCTCAAAGAAGCAAAACAAGGAAGAATACGTCGCCCAAACCGCACCTTCCATCAAAAACTCACTACATATGTTTAAAAATAAACTTATGTAGTCGAAATACGCTACCAAAACCGCTCCTTAGCATCAACAACCCGAGCCCAAACCCACAACTAGCCAAAACCTGCCATCACCTACTGAAACCTACTGAAAACCAATCAACTACCCACAGAAAACCACCCATCAAGCACAATCAAGATATAATGAGAACAAGATTTGCCCCGAATGAGGAGATTCCATGGAAAAACGTGACAACGACGACATCAATGACGCCAACAACACCAACACCAACACCACCAACCCAACCAACACCAACAACAACAACACCAACCCAACCACCAACACCACCGCCAACAACACTCCCAACAACTCTCGTTTGACGGTGGCTTTGGCTGGATGTGGACGGGTTGCGAGGAAGCACGCCAAAGCCTGGAACCAACTCCCTGACCTGTACCAGCCAGTTGCCTTGATCGACCAAAGCAAAGAAGCATGCCGGAGCTTGAATCAAGAATTCGGTCTGGGGCTCGCGGAATCTGACTTCTACACAGATGTCGCTTCCTTATTTGCGGCTAGGGCTGGAGTGAAAACAAAACCGGATGTGGTAGCGCTTACAACTCCGAGCGGAACCCATTACAGCCTTGCGAAGACAGCGCTGGAACATGGTTCCCACGTGTTCGTGGAGAAGCCGATGACGCTTGACCTTGAGGAAGCGCGGGAGCTGAAGAATTTGGCGCAAACCACCCACCGCAAAATCGCCGTCGGACACATTTATCGCTTTTTCCCACTCGTGGACATCATTCGCGAAGATATCGCTGCCGGCGTTTATGGGAGAATTCTGGCCGCCGATGTTGTTGTGCACTGGGGACACGACCAAGCCTACTATGATTCGGCGGCTTGGCGCGGAACTTGGCAGCAAGATGGCGGCGCTCTGATGAATCAAACGGTCCATGCGCTTGATCTCATGGTCTGGCTTCTGGGTCTGAAGCCAGCTTCTGTTCAAGGGACAATCAGTCGCTTGACACATGTTATGGAAGCCGAAGATTACGGCGCCGCCCTCCTCAAAATGTCGGACGGTTCCGTTTGCCGAGTCGAGGGTACGACCAGTACGCCTGAGTCGCAGCATGAGGCGAGTTTCTATATTTCCACTGAAAAAGCGCAGATCAGAGCCGGTCTCCGGTCCGGTAAGCCTTATGTTCAAGTTCTTGATAACGACGGTAAGAAGACCGGTCATTATTGGCGTCGAACCTTGGCAGTCATGCGCCAGAACGGCTTCAAGCGCCAGCTTCAGGCGTACCTGAATCCGCATACGGGAATTTATTGGGATCTTGCGCAGGCAATCAGCGCGGATCGCCCCCCTCGGGCAGACGTAAATTCCGGCCTTGAGGCGGTGGAGAATGTTTTGGCAATCTACCAGTCCGCCCTCTTAGGAGGTGCCCCGGTGGCACTGCCTCTGTCTGATTTTTCCTTGCGCGAAATGGAGTCCTACACATTTGAGTGAATGGTGCAGTTGCCTTTTGAAGTGAGTAACCTGGCCCCCTCGTGTCCGCTAGTTTCGTTTAGGGCTCCACTCAGCCTCTTGTGTTGGCCAAAGCCACCCCCCTCAAACCCTCATTGCTTCAGCAAGCTCTCAAGGCGCAAGGGGTTCTCACAATCATTCAGGGCTCTCGCGACTCAGCTGAATTTTTGTAGGAAATTGTTAGAATTTCTTGGTTTTTTGGGGCTTCCCTCTTCCCTCATGCGCCTGTGATAATCAAAGACGCGGAGGGCAAAATGAGAGGTGATCCTGTTCTGTGGAGTCTTTGGTTGGTGATATTGCTGCTGCTTCTCGGTTTGAGCGACTGGCGGAAGCGGCAAGCTCCGCTGAGTCTGGTTGTGCTGCTGCTTGGGTCAAGCGCGGGCTTCCTTTATCTCTGCATTTTGCAGGCAGAAGATTGGCTTGGCCTCTGTCTGCGGCAGGTTATTGCTCTCTGCATAGTGCTGGCTCCTCTGGTGATCAGTTCTTTCGTCTGCTGTTTTCAATGGCTACAGCAGTCACCGGGAGCCGGCGATTTTCTTGTCTGCGGTTCGCTGGCTCTCATTTTTCCAGCAACAACCGTTGTGCTGGCGGAGTTGGTCGCAGCTCTTGCAGTTCTGTTTTATGACTACCTTAGCCGAAGCAAATCCAGTAAAGCAAACGAATCAAGTGACATAATCCAAGTAAGTGAAGCTCTAGAAACCCGAGGAACTCGAGGAACCCGAGAAACTCGAGGAACCCGAGGAACCCGAGGAGCCCCTTATCTTACATTCATGAGTTCAGCAATTATTCTGTTTATCCTCATTGAGCATTTCTGAACGGAGGTATCTGAACGGAGATTGAGACTTCTATTGGCTTCAGATAGCCTCCCCGTAGAAAATGCTGCAATCAACAACCTCTGATAGAGCCTCATTTCCCCACACAAAAAGCCGCCCCAGAAGGAGCGGCTAAGTTTACGCATCTTTGTTTTGCAAGTCAGCGGAGCAAGTTGGCGGCGCAGATTAACGGCGCAAGTCAGCGGAGCAAGTCAGCATCACAGATCAACGGCGCAAGTCGGCGTCGCTTAGCGGCGGACTTTGCGTTTGCGGGCACCGGCCTTTTTCTTGTCTTGAGCACGGCTCTTTGCTCCGGCGTAACTGCCTGCCATAGAGGCAAAAGTGCTCGCGAAGCCAGCACCAGCAGCACCGGCTGCACCGGGTTTCGCCCGTCCGCGTCCTGCGCGGAAACCACTGGCGAAATTCGCCACCCCGTCTGTGAAGCCAACTACAATGTTACTCACAGCTCCGACACCAGCATTCGCTGCCTGCAGCGCCTCGAGTATCGCTTGAAACAGCTCTGGGCTGACGACCGTCAAGTCATCGGTAAGATCAACCACGTTTCCCAAGATATCACGGACATTCACGGCAATGGCCGGAAGCTCCTTCGTCGTATCCTTCAAAGGGAAAGAAACATCATCAACGATGCTGTTAATCCTCTTCAGAGTGCCAAAGACTCGAAGTAAAAGCATAATGAGGACAACCACTAGAACAATCGCCGCAATAATCAGTAAGGACAAAAGCACCTCCCGAACATTGATTGTAATCGTGGCATTAAGCGCGTAGCTATACATAAGTTAGGTCCTCCTCAGTTAGGGCCTCCTCCGGAGGTCATCGTGAAATTAATTCGTAACTTCGTCTACGACGTCCTCTACTTCATCGATCACATCATCCGTTGCATCAGCCACAGTCTCAGCAACATGTCTGGCCGCTCTGCGGGCTTGACGAGCGACTCTGCGAGCTTCACGCTGTTCATCACTCATGCTGTCCTTGAATTGGTTGTAGGTTTCAGAAACTTTCGTCGTAACTTTCGAACCGACATCTGTTGCCTTCTCCTTCACCGTCTCATAACCCTTGACAGCAGCGTTGCCAATATCCTCTCTGGTTTCGGCACCGGGTTTCGGAGCGAAGAGGATACCCAGAATACCACCAACGGCGGCTCCGCCTAGGAATCCCAACACGGCGCCTGTGCATACTGCTCTGTTCTTATCTCTGCGATTCTGTCCGGTAAATACGCCGACTAGTTCATCTAACATATTGATTACCTCCTGTTATCCTACCGCTGTTACCATACAGCTAATTATTTGTTGATTATAACATAGGCTTGGCCTCGAGCTAGTAACCACACTGTTAATTTACTGCGCTCGTTACATGAATGCATTGCGAACCTCGCAAATCCAACCCCGCCCAACTAAGCGCCAGTCCAGCGCAACCTGCTCGGCGCCAGATCAGCGCCAGCCATATGAGCCAAGCCGCCAGATCAGCGCCAGCCCTGTAGCGGCTCGCCATTGCCGGTGCGGGCGGAGTAATAGCGCAAACAGGCTTGGGTGAAGCGAGCGGCAGCCATGGGTTGGGCGTAGAAATGGATTTTCGCTTGGCTCGCCCAGATCGTGGGTGTCGAGAAACCTTCCATCACGTAGCCCTTGCCGCGGACGGCTGTGCGGTAGGAAGCGCCATCGGGAGAAAAAGCGAAGCGGTTATTCAGCAAACAAGGAATATGCATGTTATGTTCTGCTAGGAGGTCGTCTCGCCTCGCCGTCATCGTGGCGTAGTACTTCTCTTTCGGCTCGCCGCTGAGTGAAGCAACCGTGGGGAGGACACCCGCAAGTGGCCACTCGCGACCGGAGTCGCTGACGAAGGCTTTGGCCAGATAAACCGCACCCGTACCCTCCGCCATCACCGGAACTCCGCGATCTGTGAGTCGCTTGATGTGCGTGAGCATCGTCTGATTGCGCGAGGCCTCCGCCAGATAATCCAGCAACTTCCCCGTGCCGAAATAGAGGCCATCGAGGTCGGGCGGCAGAACCGGATCGCGCAGGGGGCTGAAGCGCACAATTTCCGCACCCATTTCGGTGAGGAGGTCGATATTTTCCTTGTAGTAGTAGCAGAAAGCCTCGTCCGCAGCCAGCCCCAAACGGTAGCGGCGGTTCTCGAAGCCCAGCAGCCGCTGCGCCCGGAAGAGGTCCTGGGGGAGGTCGGAGTCGAGTTTCGGGGCTTGATTGGCCAAAGCCAAAATCTTCGAAATCTCCAGCGTCTGGTTCAGTTCGCGAGCGAGCCGCTCTACTTTCTTAGTAATGACTTCCGAATAAACTTCAGGCACGAGGTCCGTAAGACTAGGGATATCGTCATCCATCAGTTCGGGGGCCATGTAGCCCAGCACCGGGAGCCAGAGCTCGGCCTCGATCTGCCGCTTGGTTTCTGCAAGTCGGCTCTGCGGCAGGCCTGCCAGGATGAAGCCCGCAATCACTTCGCCTTCCCGGAAATCCAGAAGGCCTTTCAAATAAGCGAGGTCGGTAAACGTAAAATCCCTTGCATCGACAACCAAAATGACGGGCGTTTGGGTCATCCGCGCCAGATCCGCCATCGAACCGCGCGGCGTTTCGCGGCCTTCCCCTTCCGACCAAGAAGGCATGAGGGGCGTGCAGGTATCGAAGTACTCGGTCGACGCCTCAATCAAGGCCAGCCGATGTCCCTCCGTGTAATGCGTCAGAATATAAGAAAGTGTGGACTGGTCATGGAACCAGCTGTCCAGGGTGTAGGCCGAGGTGCCCGAAGCCAACTGCAGTGCCTGCAATTGCTGATACGAAGGCCCGGCAGAAAACCCAACCGCTGAGCGATCTTTCTCACGCCATAGAGCCAAGAGCCCCAAGGAAATTCTCTCCACAGCACCTTTACATTTCACACCGGCAATCATGATCCGCGGCACTGCGAGGTCATTTTCCATCTCTGCGGCATCTTGTCCCTTGCGGATTTCCCGGACGTAGTAAGGAACCTTCTTATCCATGCCAATCCCTCCGAATCATTATGCAAAAGACTTTGTAACTCAATTATAACAACAAGTGTTCTTTTCGGGGAAGAAGAATGTGAAATTGGAGCGGAATTGGGGCGTTTGTGGGCGGTTGGGGGCGGCTTTGGCCAAAGTCGCCTCCAGATGAGAAAAGTCCACAGCTCATGCTGCAGACTTCTCGGCTGAATATTTTGTGAATTCCTTAGGTGCCTAAGTGCCTAAGTGGCTAAATGCCTAAGTGGCTCAGGCGAAATGCTTCTTCGCGACACCCTTCACACCCTGGAAAATCAGGAACGAACCCAGTGTGTTGATGAGGCCTTTGATGAGGTTGAACGGTAGCAAGATCGGGACAATCATGTCGACGACCGCTTGGTAAGGAACGCCGGCGAAGAGAGGGGTAATCCACAAGTTCATCGGGATCATCACGGCGGTCATGGCGAGCGCCGCAACAATCAGTGAAACGACCAAAGTGGACTGTTTCTGAGACTTGCGCCAGACGAGCGATGGGATCAGGACCAGAATGCCCGAGGCTACGAAATGCATCAGGAAACCGTAGAAGCCCGATGCGTTCGGTGTGAGCAACTGAATCAGACAGACAACTAAGAGAATCAGTAAACCGTGCACCGGACCTGCGATCAGGCCGCCGATAATCGCCGGCAAATCGCCCATGTCGTAGAGCAGCCACGGAGCGGCGGGGACGAGCGGAAAGCGAACCAAAAGCATCAACACGACGCCCAGTGCCGCCAGCACCCCATCCAAAGCCAGTTTACTCACTGAAAAGGTGTTCCGCAGAGAGAGAGATTTTTGATTAACATTCATATTTTTTCCTCCTTGCGTTGTCTTCTGTCTTTTCGATAAAAAAAGCCCTGAACAAAAGTCCAGGGCCTCTATACCAAAGAATCAGATCTTGCTCTTCTTCCATCCGGACTATACCGTCGGCTCTGGAGTCACACCAGATCAGCTTGCGCTCGCGGGCTCCCTCGTCAGAGGATACCGCCGGTGGGGAATCGCACCCCGCCCTGAAGACAACTATAAATTTGTGGCTATAGTATGCACTCTTGCACGGAAAAATGCAATGATTCTGGACACAGTTCTGCGCAAAAAATACTGATTCGGGCTGTTTCAAGCCATTTCGCGCCGTTTCGCGCCATTTCGTCCCGTTTCATTCCGTTTCCGGCAAATTTCTTAACTCAGCTCTTCCGTCAAGCGCTCGATCTCCGTCACCATGTCGCCAATATACGAGATCGCATCACGGAGGGGCTTGTCGGTGGAAAGGTCGATGCCGACCATCTTTGCATGATCCAAAGGAGCCATCGGACCACCCGCTTTGAGGTAGCTGAGCCAGTCTTTGGCCGCTACTCCACCCTCCGCCTTCAGCCGCATCGCCATCGCAGTGGAAATGGTGAGACTTGCGCTATAAACATAAGAATAAAGCCCCATGTAATAGTGCGGCTGGCGCATCCAAGTCCGCTCAGCACCCTCATCCAGAATCACGGTGTCACCCCAGAAGTCTTCGAGAACCTTGCGGTAGATCCCATCAAGCGTGTCCGCCTGAACCGTCTCACCGGCATCCACCAAACGGTAAACCTCCCGTTGATAACAGGCCTCAAGAAGGTGCGTAACCATGTTATGGTAATACGTGTTGCTGATCATCGACGACAGCACCCAGCGCTTGAAGCGGGAGCCTTTGTCCTCCTTCAGCAAACTCTCCGTAAGCAGCATTTCGTGGAACGTGGAAGGCGCTTCCACATCATAGCGGGTCAGTGTAGCTTCAAGGACACTATTATTCTGGAAACTCAGCACCCCTTGCACGGCGTGGCCCAGCTCATGTGCCAGGGTAAACACCTCGGCCAAATCACCATTCCAATTCAGGAGAATGTACGGATGAACTTCGGGAATCGTGATGCAGAAACCACCCGTGGACTTCCCCTCATTCTGAGCGAAATCCACCCAACGCTCTTCGTACGAGCGCATAGTCAGGTCGTGATACTCCTGACCCATGACTTTGACCGCGTCAGAAATATAGGCTTTCGACTCTTCGATGGTGACTTTGGGTGAGTAGTCCGGATCCAGAACAATTTTCAGATCGCTGTAATGGAGCTCATCCAGACCATGCTCTTTCTGCAGAAGCTTCACATAACGGCGCATGTGCGGCGCCAGTTCGGTCATGATGACATCAATCTGGCGATCGAACATGTCCCGGCTGACTTTCTGGTCGAAAAGCAGATAATCGATCACGGAATCGAAGCCCCGCAGCGTCGCCAACACCTTCTCCTTCTGCACCTGCCCGTTATAGGCAGCAGCCGTGGTGTGGCGATAATTCCCCAGCGTTTCCGAGAATGCCGTAAACGCCTTGCGCCGCACCTCGGTGTTCATGTCGCCGGAATAATTATTCTCGTAAGCCACATAACTCAGCGGCCAAGTCTTGCCGTCCGCCTCGAAGTCCGGAAACTTCATATCCATAAATTTGATCGTGTTGTAGATCCCATCCGGCAGCGACAGTTGGTTCGACAAACTCGCCAACACCTTCTCCGTCTCTGCGCTCAGTTGATGCGGCTTATAGGCCAGAATATCCGTAATATACGTCTTATATTCGGGTGCCAAGGCCACCGCCTCCTCCAACACACCCGCTTCTGTTTGAGCCAATTCAACGGTCAAGAAGCTGATCAGGGCCAGCACTTCCGCAACTACCTGGTCATTCGCTTGCGACTGTTTGAGCAAGTCCGCATTTTGCATGTCCACATTGTATGCAGCGGCGGCATAGACATTCGAGCGCATCAGGCGGACGTACAAGGCTTCGAAGTCCTTAATCGCAGAGACGATGAAGGAGGCGTCTTTGGCCAAAGCCACCTTCCCCTCATACTTCTGATTGAACTCCTTTGCTCTTGGCACCTGCGTTGCCAGATCTTCTTCATACGCTTCGCGGGTCTCGAACAGGGCGGTCAGATCCCACTGCTCTTCTAGCGGCACTTCACTTCTCGGGGGCAATTTTTGACTCTCTTGACTCTCTTGACTCATTTGGCTCTCTTGACTCTCTTGACTCATGGATAACTCCTTTTTAATTTCTCAATTTCTAGATTTCTAAATTTCTAGATTTCTAATTTCCCGGACTTCAGTTTCTAAGTTTCCAAATCGACTTAACGAATAGTGGTTGATTTATAGGTCAAATCTTAGCACTCTCATTGTTATGCTCGCAGTAAGATAATCGTCAGAAATGATGCATGAATGTTGTTCTTCCTGACACAATTTTGGCTGAATGTTGGCTACAGATGTAGTACTAAAGCACCATAAATTTTGGCAATGACCTATAATGGGCTCCATGGTCTGTTTACTGATTACTGTTGGTCTGTTTACTGAGCGATATCTCATGAGGTGATTTGATGGCGAAATCCAAATTGGGTAGGAAAATCCTTGTCTATGTGGTAGGTCTGTTTATTCTGGCTTTTGGAATTGCCACATCGGTTCGCTCCGGCTTGGGCGTCTCCCCACAAAGTTCCGTAATGTATGTGCTTTCTCTCATTACAGGAATTGATATGGGCACATGGACCCTGATTGTTTACATGCTTTATATTGGCATCCAGATCTTAATCCTGCGCAAAGATTTCAAATGGATCAACCTCACGCAGATCCTGTTCTCAACCGTGTTCGGTTACTTCGTCTCGCTGACAAACCAATTGCTGTCGTGGGTTAACCCTTCAAATTACTTGAGTCAGCTGGTGCTACTCCTGCTCAGCATTATCCTGATTGCTGTCGGCGTGACCATCTACGTCAAAGCCGACATCATCAACATGCCTGTCGAAGGGATGACCGCCGCAATCACCAGTAAGTGGAAAGGCAAAGAATTCCATCAAGTGAAAGTCGTTGTCGATTCCACCGCCGCCGTGGTTTCTTCACTGATGTCGCTGATTTTTCTTCGCGGCCTTTACGGCATCCGCGAAGGCACGATTCTGAGTGCCCTCTTGATTGGTGTCTTTATGAAGCCAGCCCAAATTCTCCTAACCCCTCTGCTGGATCGTGTACTGGGAAACACGGTCGTTGCTGTTAGTGATGGCGCGAGTGCCAGTGTAGGTGAAGGTGTAGGTGAAGGCGCCTATGCTAGGGCAGATGAAGGTGCAGACGCCAGTGCCGCCGTCGATGCTGAAAGCGGTGCTGAAATCGGTGTTAGCATCCGTGCAAGCGACAGTGCAGGCGGCAGTGCCAGCTTCGGCACATCTGAGATAGATGTTTCAGGGGTTGGTGGATCTGATGTAGGTATTTTCGAAGATAACGTCTCTGGCTCTTTGGATTAGCAATGATTTTAAGGATTCTAGGGTGTTTCTAAGGTGAGTACTAAGGTGCGCTTACTTGCGTCTTATTGTTTTTAGTGCAGCTTGTTCATTCGTTCCTGGTTCGATATGTGAAGGAACGCATTTGGCAACGTATGATCCCTGATGCAAGTTCGTAAGCGTTTACGTTCAGTATTTGAAGGAACGCTTGCTGCGAGGTATTGCTTCTAAGCTGGTTTCCATCTCGTTTAGCATAGCATGATTTCATTAGTGCGCGAGTTGTTGGGTTAAATACTCATGTAACGATTACTCTATTTAACATAATATGTGAAGTTGCCTGATTAGTTTGACTTAATCCCTTTATTGCACCATCCAAGAGTCAACTAAGCCAAGAAACTTTTCCAAACTGGTTCGGATCGGGAGACTTGCGACAACAAATATTTTCCGGAGAGGATCTTGACACTTGCTTTACAGCCGGGTGAATGATTACTGACCTGAGGACAGATATTATTGAATGAATACTGACCTCGACGCCTACACGGGCTGCAGGAGGCACGGAACCAACAGGCAAATACCTTTCAAAGTGCAGAGTCTGTCAATCGATGTCGCAAGTTTCCAGATCCCGGCCAACTTGCAAATAAGATAACAATTACTCTAAGCTCCAAAGAACAAATTCAGGAAGAATACGTCGCCAAAACCGCTCCACCATCAAGAACTCACTCGTCATAGAACATTGTCGAGGAAGAATACGTCGCCAATTCCGTTCCGACCTACCAACTGCCCGCTCGCAGGCACTTCAAATCCACTACATATGTTGAAAATTAAACTTATGTAGTGAATCTTGGGCCCTGCAGGCAAAATAAAATCCCCAAGCAATAGCGAGGGGACTTCATTGAGTGGACTTTTTTCAAGAATTTAGAACTGTTCAACTAACTTACATGCACTTACTCATCATCATCATCGTCACCACTGATCATCAACGTCATTACTCATCATTCATCATCGTCACTCATCATCGTCATCGCGCTTTTTGACGAAAATTTTCTTAACGCCGAGAACGCTTAAGCCAAGGAGCGCGTAATGCAGGCCGTAACTCTCGGCTTCGCCGGTTGTTGGAACTTCGGGGAGTAGCACGTTGACCATCTTGACTTTGGTTACCGAACCATCTTCTTTGATCCGAAAACGGATATCTTGGGCGAGAGCATAGCCTGCCGGAGCGGCGTTTTCATGTAAGATGTACGCCTTCCCTCGCTCAAGGCCGCGGACAATGTGAGGCTTATCGGTTGAAATCCATTTTTCAATGAGTTTGCCAGATTCATCCAGGATGGAGAGCTCGGCACCGGGAAGTTCTTTTCCTCCGGCAGTCTGTTTGGAGATTTCGGTTGTGGTTTGGTCGTTGAGGATTTCAGTTACTTGCTCTTGTTTAGTCAAAGATACCGTGAAGTGGACATCTTCGGCCGGAACATAGCCAGCCGGTGCTTTCATTTCACGTAAGATGTACTCTTCGCCGGCTGTCAGGAGACCTTCCAGGACCAGTGGTGTTCCATCTGAGATCCACTCGTGGATGACCTTGCCGTTTTTGTCGATTATTTGCAGGGTCGCTCCGGGGATTAAGGCAGCCTGGCTTTTATCCTTTTTATAGAAGGTAACTACCGTTGATTCGTTCGCAAAAGATTCCGATACGACCGTCGTGCTTCCGTCCAGAACCACCGGGATCTTGAGCAAATTTAGGTAGTACCCTTGCGGGGCTCTCGCCTCAACCAAATAATAGGAGCCTGCATGGAGGTTGGTGATCTTCAGGACACCGTCAGCACCGGTGACATACTCACCGACCTCAATGGCTCCGGCATCGGTCACCGCCATGAGTTTGAAGATTGCGCCGGCAAGTACTGTACCGCTGTTCTTGTCTACTTTTGTCAGGATCAATTCATGGGTTTTAAGCTTGTTGACAATTGGTTCTGTCATCTCGACTTTGCTAAGAGCCGACTCGGCATCAGCTGCTTGAAGAGCAATGGTGTATTCCTGTGGATTCAGTTGGTATTCCTGAGCGGTTGCGAGTTCTCGCAAAACGTAGTCTTGTCCTGCGAAAAGGTTGGCAAAGGATCCACGTAAATTCCCATCAAGCGTAGTGGTCCCCACCGCAGAACCCGCGGGCAAGGTAATGCCGTTGATGACGATGTCTTTGGCCGCAAAAAGACCGAAAACAACCGATTGAGGTGCATCCTTATACGCGCCGAACCATGGCGAGGACTCAAATGATTTCGTGAAACTAATTTCACCACGTTGAAGCTCGTTCATGACCGAGACGCTCTCTTGGATAAGTGCCTGTGCGGGATTCTCCTGCGTCAAGGTCAGAGTGATCGCTTCGTGAATCCGGGCGTAGCCGGCCGGTGCTTCAATCTCTGAAACGGTGTACTTCCCCAGAGGCAATTGGCTAGACGCCTTAACCCCGGAACCATCCGTGGTGAGTGTCTCCACCAAACTCCCTTTGCCATATGCGAAGGTGCCATCTGCCAGATAAATATCTTCTGCAGCCCGAATTTCGAAGACCGCACCCGCAAGATAATCTTGGCCAAAGACGGGCTCATACACATCGATCGACTGATTTTGCCATTTACCGATCAGGGTAGTTGGGGTAGGAGTACCTCCGGCATCTGGCGTCGTCTCCCGGGGTGTTGTCGCAGGCACAGTCGCTGCAGGTGTAGTCGGCGGCGTGGTTTCTTCCGGCGTAGAGACTGGTGTTTCCGCGTTCGGCGCCGGCTCAGCAGACTCGGTAGCGTCGCCAGGTACAGAAGCGTCGCCAGATACAGTTGGTGTTGTCACTGTTGGTGCACTCGGTGCAGTTGGGGCAGCAGTCGCCGGTAGCGTACTCGGCGCACTCGCCACAGGAACGGAAGTCTCGACGAAAGACTGATAGTTATAAGGAGTTGCTTCCCAGCCCAAGAGGACGGGGCCTTGTTTATCAATCAGGATTTGGCCGTAAGCCGGCTGATTCTGCACTTCAATGGTTAACGTCAGGTCCTGGAGCTTGCCGACCATTGAGCGGTCGATTGTGAAGGCAATCTCCTGCCCTTCAGCGGGAAGAACATAACCGGAGGGGCCTTTCACTTCTTTTAGGACATAGTTACCGGCACCCAGCATTTCCGGAAGTTCAACGGAGCCGTCATTTGATGTCTGAAACTTGGAGACTTCTTGTCTGGATGGATAGTATAGAGTCTGTTTCAGGAGTTCGCCGTCTTTATAGATTTCAAATGTCACACCAGCTTGCGGAATCTGCTTGCCGGTCTCGGCATCCAGCTTCACAATCTTGAGCCTTGCCCTGACCTCTTCATTCTGTAACTGGTACATATACATGGACCAGTCTCGGTCAATGGTCACTTGCTGGTCATTCACGGGAAAAGCGTGGCCCTGTTCAGTTACCTGCTGCAAGGTGTAAGTACCAAAGGGAAGCCATTTGGAGGACGCCCAACCATTTGCGTTGGTTTCAAGTAGATCAACTTCCCTGCCATTCCGGTCGAGCAGACGGAAAACGATGCCTGCCTCAGGCTGTTTCGGCTCACCGGGTATATCGGTCGTACCAGCTAATACCTTATTTAGTTCGATTCGTCCCATGAGGACTCGTTCCGCCGTGATAAGAGATGTCATGTTACCCAGATCCGCCTTGCTAACTTCCGTCAGAAGTTCATGTGTGCTCCCTTCAGTAAGCCAGAGAAGATTAAGTTCGTTATAACGGTCATTGATTTCAGCAAGTAAGGGGGCGGCATTGAACGAGAGCTGCTTAACGCTCGTTTGAGCACCATCACTGGTAACTGAGAAGCGGACCGCCGTTCCATTGAGAACATAGCCGGTCGAAGGCTCCACTTCGACTAAGTCATAACTTCCGAGGTGTAAAGGTGCGGACTTGGCGTATCCCTTTGCGTCCGTCTTTAAGGTCTCGACCACATCGCCAATTTGGTATGGAGCGTTGGCAGGGTTGAAGAGATCGACAACAATGATTTGGTAGGTGGCGCCCGCCAAGGAAGCGTCTCCTGCAGGGCTTAGACCGGATATAACATCATACTTTTGGATCTCTACCGGAGCCATCAGGGCTTCGTTGGTGAATTCGCGTTCGTAATGGAGGTTTTGGTTGGATTGGTCGCCGGTGACGACGAAGCTGTGGGTGGCGTCTTTGGCCAAAGCATAGCCCGCAGGTGCCTTTGTCTCAACGACGCTGTACGTCCCGCCGGAGTGGAGGATGGGATGTTTGCTCGAGTGGATCTCCCCGCTTCCACCTGTCGTTAGAATCTCTAACACTTTGCCGTCCGGGTCACGGAGTTCAAACACGGCACCTGCCAGACCATTACCTGTACGGTCATCGGTTTTCTTAAGGCTGACGGAAAAGGTCTGCCGCTGGTTGGTAAACACGGTTTCTGCCGAGACTTTTGACACCGCAGGATCCCAAACCAAAGTCACCTCAGCGCTTGCCTTCTCGGCAAACTGGTAGCCTGTTGCGGGCGTCTTCTCGGTAACGATATAGGTGCCCAACGCCAAATCACTCAGTAAGACAGTACCGTCGGCGGCTGTTGTTACCTCGGTGGCATAATTGTCCGGGCCGGTTATACGGAAAACTGCACCAGCCAGAGCTGTTCCGTCCGTACTGAGTTTGCGGATCAGGAGCTCGCCTTTTTGCCGGGTGTTGGCTAGGGTGGCATTCGTCGTTCCCCCGGCTATGACCTGGACAGGCAGATCGGGAGAAAGGTTGTGATTGTCCGGCGCGGCAAGCTCGCGGATTGTGTAGGTGTCTTGAGGCAAGTTCCGCAGAGTCGCTTTGCCATTTGCTGTAGTAAATTCAGTCACATTGCCGTCCGGGTTTGCCGTGTAGATTCCCGGCGAGGTTTCGGTGAAGTGCACAGTTGCGCCCTTAGCATCGATCAATTGGAAGCGCCCGCCATCAAGTGGGGAATTATCTGAACCGACTTTCGTAAAAGAGATTTCGCCATTCAGAATCACCTCTACGGTCAAGGTGAAGTCACTGGGGTCGTTGGTCTTAAAGGAGCCGACTTTCTGCCCATCGGCGTACGCATAAATAATGGAAGTCGCGCTAGTTTTCACATCCGGATATTTATGGAATCTCAAGAACCCGCTGTGACTACTGCCCGTGGCTGCGACTTGAAGCTCGTTTCCCTGAATTGTGGCATCTAAGCCACTCGTGTTTTCGACGACTTCGGCCGAAGCTAAAACCTGATTCGTATCCGTTAAGGTCAGCGTTTCACCCGCGGTGATGGTCAGCTGTTTCGTATCCGGATCATAACCTGTGCCGGTAAAAGCCGGTTTCATCCCATGCTCGTTTACGCTTGTCCCGATCTGATTCTGAATGGCGCGAATCGTCGTGAGGTTTGTAAAAGACTCAACCGTGACTCCCCATAGCAGCTCCCAAATAAACAGCTGGACAGCCATGTATTCATCTTCCGTCTTCGATTGACTTAGATCCCACCCATGGTAGACCCAAAGCGCCGCAAGATTACGTTGCTCCGGTGTGATGACTCGATCTTGACCGGTGCTCCAGCCCAAACTGGTCGTTCCGTCCAAAGTAACATTCGTCGGCTCGTAGGCTGTATAAACACCTTCTGTATCCAAAGCATGCACGGGCTCAACGCAAAACACCGCCTCATTATCCGAATTCCGAATGATCTTCTTCGTGTTAGATCGCCATGAGCTGGTATTCGGGAAGGTAAAATACCAGCTATATTCTGTGCCCTCCGCCCGGAAGGTGTCTTGGTCCCCGGGCGACACGGCGTGCGCTGTCGTGCTTGGACTCGTGGGAAGAAGCCCCAACACCAGCCCGATGGTGAGAAGCAACGCAAGTGAGCGTTTGGCCTCCGGTTTCATACGTACTTTCATCTGTAATTCCTTTCTTTTCCAATTACTTCTTGTCTCTTCCTATCTCTTCTTCCGCCCAACGAAATCGCCAGACACAAGTAGAGTCCTTACTAGCGGTAAAAATTTACGGTCCAGGCAGCAGGCTGTAAGTCCAGATTCTCGATTGTCCACAAGGTCCAGCCGCGGTATTCATACCAAGGGTTCCCCGGTGTATACATTTGAGAGGCTGCCCAGGCGTTTGCCGCTTCTAGCGCCCCTGTCTCGCCTCCGTACTCTCGAAATAAGAAGACCATGCCGCTGTTCCCTTCCAAGCCGGGGAAGAGCTCATCGCCGCCAAGTGTGGTCGCAGCCATGGAGCTGGTTGTTGGCAACATAGTTGTGGTTTGAGTCGTGGGCGGGCTTGAGGGTACGGTTGTCGTCGCTACGGGTGAAGTGGTTTGGCTTGTCGTTGACGTTGTGGTTTGGGTTGTTCCTTGGCTTGTCGTTGGCGTTGTGGTTTGGCCGGTGGGGCCCGTTGGCTTAGTCACGCTTGTTGTGGCACGAGTCGTGGTCGTTCGAGTGGTGACTAGGGTTCTTCGTGTGGTGGCCAAAGCCGCCTGCTTCCTTGTGGTTTCTCCTGTTCCGGTTTCACTAATCGCTTCTGAAGCGTCAGTCAGACTCGTAAGAGGTAGGCTCGTTGTACGACTGGTTGACGAACTGCTGAGCTCAGCCTGGGCCGTTGTTTGGCTTGATGTTCCGCTTGTGATATCGGATGGTCGTAAAGTCGTGTTTTGCAATGTAGTGGCGCTCGTTAGGCCAGGGTCGACCTCCGTTTGGTCAGCCTGATTGGGTCTGCAAGCACTGTTCGAAATAAGTACAAAGATCAGAAGTAACACGAATGAAATGGCATATTTCCTCAATACTTTTCCCTCCTTCATCTGGAGAGGAAGGGTGAAAGCTCCTCCCCGTTTCCAGATTGTTCCCAGCATACTGAGCCCTGCTCGGTGGAGGAATGAATCATGGAGAAGTCGTGAAAACTGCTTGGTCCTGCATAGTCCACAAAAGTGTGGGAGGGGATTCTTGTGAAATCTTCGGCTCTGTCCGTTTCCCTGCGGCTTTGGCCAAAGCTACACTTAACAGACACGTTTTGCGGCGGAGGGAGAAAAATGAAGTCATTTGCGATCGAACAACCGGTGGAAATTGAAGTGCAGGTGCTTGGCGAGAGGTTGCTGTATCGGACCTTTAGGCCGGGTGATGAAGTGAACTTGCTGAATCAATTCAAGCGGCCGAGGGATGGGTCGGATTTGCTTCAACTCATCTGTCTGTTGAGGGAGTTGCCTGAGCCTGATCATTTGTTTTCTATGGGGCGAAAGGTCTTGCCTGAGCCACTGACTGAGATTTTGGCTTTGCTTTATAAAAATGATTTCTTCTTCGGGAGGTCGGGCTTGGATGATACTGACCAAGTGAGGCGCCGCTGGTTTCTGGATCGTTTGCAGCTGAAAATAGGAGAACTTGATCCGTTCTTCGCGGCTGTCGAGGATGGCAGCGTAAGTGATTACCAAGTGAAAATTGGCTTGCCTTTTAAACCTTCTTATAGGAAGGACCAAGCAGCTAGATTTATGCTGGTGGACATTACTACTTTTATTGATCTGCAGCTTCTTTGTCTGATCGAGAGTAGCCGTGACCTGGATGCGGTGCGCCGTTGCGAGGTTTGTGGCAATTTCTTTATCCAGAAGAAATATTCGCACGGGGGACTGTGCCATCTCACGCATGTGGATGGGGTCACTTGCACGGAGAAGCGCTGCCGGGATAATGCCGCGGAGAAAATTGCGGCTGACCCAATGTTGCAGCTTTACCGGAAAATTTACAAACGAAATTACATGCGTTGTGACCGCCTATTGAATCACGGGCAGGCAGGAGGGCCTCTTTCTCCGGGCGATGACCCATTGTTCAGTCAATGGAGTGATGTGATTCGGGAAACGCGTGATAGTTATCGCAACAAGGTATTGACCCCGGAGGAGTTCTCCTCATCTCTGCAAGAGTTGGATGAACAATATCTAACTTTGAGTCGGATTCATTCAACGAGTCTGGATGGGAGGTTTGGCAAGCAAGAGGCTGCAGAAGATCCGGGAACGGTTGAGAAGTCCGCTGAAAATGCTACTGAGCAAGTTTCTAAACAAATCGAGTCTGTAAATGTAGGGGTGCCGAGTCCGTTGCTTGGTGTATTGCCGAGCCCGTTGCCTAATCTTTTGGCAAACTCGTTACCAAACCAAGTGCCAGACACATTGCCTAAGGTATTGCCTAATGGATTGCCAGAAACGCTACCCTCTATCTCACCTAACACGCCACCGAATCCAGAACACTTCCCCTACCCTCCGCCAGGTTGAATGATTGGTCGACCTTTCAGCTGGTGATCCTACGCGCATTCTTTGCCAACATACCGATGCAATGGCCGCGGTATGTTGATTCATGACGGCGGCAAGCAGTGTCGACTCTTGCTCTTAGTCTGCTACAATTATGGCAGTAGCTGAGCGGAAGACAGAAACCGCTAGATCAGCGAAGTTCAGCAAGAACGGGTGGCGGGCAGACGTTGCCAAGTGAAGGCAGGCGGAGGCAGACGATGAATGAGAAGTTTGAAAAAGTTGAATATGATCTCATTCCCTATGTGAGTGTCTTCTTGAATCGGATCAAGTTCCGATCCCCGCATTTTCATCCGGCACTGGAAACCGGTTTGGTCTTGGAGGGGCAAGGAGAATTCATCATTTCAGGTCAAATACTCACGCTCCAAGCAGGTGACATCGTCATGCTTAACCAGAACCAGCTGCACTCGATTCAGAGTGGGGATGACGGCGTGCTCATGTTGTTTGTGCAGTTTTCGCTGGGGATTTTTAAGGATGTCGTTCCCAATGTACAGAGTCTGTCCATTGATCAGGCTTTGCTCGAAGCCTCCAAGAAACCGGAAGAAGCGATTGAGATTCGCAAGCTCCTGATTGAGCTCGCTTGGCAATATCAGGATCAGGATTTGGTCGGACGCCTGTCACTCCTCTCGACATTTTTCGCGCTGGTTGCGAAACTCCTGACGCATTTTGAGCATCATTTTATGAGCACTGCGGAAGAACAAAATACCGTTACTTATGTGAACCGGATTAATCGTCTGGTGACTTTTGTAGAGGAAAATTATCGCAACAGAATCAGCTTAGGCGACTTCGCGGCTCGGGAAAATCTGACACTCAGTTACATGTCCCGTTTTGTGAAAGAGAATTTCGGCCAGAATTTCCAATCGTATGTCACCGATTATCGTTTCAGACATGCGAAGAATCTTTTGGTGTACGAGAACAAGAACTTGCTGGATGTCTGCTATGAGTCAGGTTTTTCCGATCCGCGTTTTTTGGCCAAAGCCTTCCGCGAACGCCTCGGCATGTCGCCGGAAGAGTATCGTAAGAGTCTAGAGACGAACCGGAGCCGGAGTCAGGGCCACGGCCAGGGCCCTTGGCACGCGGAGTCTCCGGATCCGGAAACCGACGAATATCGGTTCAATACAGAAGAAAGTCTTGCCCTAATCCGCAAATACAGATCAGAGCAAGACTCTTAAGAAAACACTTTAAGAAAATCCTTTAAGAAGCCCTTTAAGCAATTAAGACGTTAAGAAAAACCCAACCCTTTACGAAAACAGAATTTGGTTCACCACAGACTCCAGATACTCCTGGCGGCCGCTGGCAGGTGGTGTCGCAACGCCCTTCTCTTCGGCGTAATTTGCGAGCTCCGTCAGGCTGGTCGCGTGGTCACGTACCTTCTTACCAATCCCTTCAGAGAAACTGCTGTAACGCTCCTTCACGAAGGCATCGATTCGGCCATCCTCGATAATGGCGGCGGCTTTGATCAGGCCAAGTGCGAAGGTATCCATCCCCAGAATGAAGCCTTGAACCATGTCTTCAGCCGTGTTAGAGGGACGGCGATTCTTGGCATCGAAATTCAGGCCGCCATGCGTGAGACCGCCGGCCCGCAGGATTTCCAACATAGCCAGAGTCGCGGAATTCACATCCGTCGGAAACTGGTCCGTGTCCCAGCCCAGCAGGAGGTCGCCCTGGTTCGCATCAACAGAGCCCAGCATGTTGTTGATTGCGGCAATACGCAGTTCGTGCTCGAAGGTGTGCCCGGCCAAAGTCGCATGGTTCGCCTCAATATTGAGTTTGAAATCTTTGTCCAGACCATACGTTTTCAGGAAGAGAATCGAAGTCGCTGCATCGAAATCGTACTGGTGCTTCATGGGCTCCTTCGGTTTCGGCTCAATGAAGAAATCGCCCGTGAAACCGATGCTGCGTCCATAGTCGACAGCCAGGTGCATCAGGTACGCCAGGTTCTCTTGTTCAAATTTCACGTCGGTGTTGAGGAGCGTCTCGTAACCTTCGCGGCCGCCCCAGAAAACATAACCCTCGCCGCCAAGTTTCACGGTGCACTCGATCGCTTTTTTCAAGCGGGCAGCCGCGAAGGCGTAGATCTCCGCGGAATTGGAAGTGCCGGCGCCATTCATGTAGATCGGATTGCTGAAGAGATTCGCCGTGCCCCAGAGGAGTTTGATGCCGGTCTCGTTCATTTTCGTCTTGATATAATCCGTCACTTCATCCAAGTTGCGGTTGAAGTCAGCAACCGTCTCACCCGCGGGAGCAATGTCCACATCGTGGAAGCAGAAGTACTCGATCCCTAATTTCTGCATGAACTCGAAGCCGGCGTCGACTTTGGCCAAAGCATGCGCCATCGTACCTTCAACCTCGCCGAAACTCTTGTCAGCCGTACCCACTCCGAACATATCCTGGCCATTCGCGCTGAGATTGTGCCACCAGGCCATCGAAAACTTCAGGTGCTCGCGCATGGGCTTACCCAGAATGACCCGCTCCGCGTCGTAATGCTTGAATGCGTAAACGTCCTTGGCGGAAGGGCCGCCGTAGGGAACTTTGTCGATAAAAGTAAAATACTTGTCCATGGTTTCCTCCAATATTTTGTCACTTACCGGATGCGAGTTCGGCAAATGAGGATTTCAAGACGGGATATAAATTCAGATAAAGTCGGTAATAAGGCTCATAAGCGCTGTGGCTCACCGGGTCCGGCGAAATCGCTTCGTTATAACGAATAATGGACTCGCAAGCTTCCTCAATCGACCCGTACACGCCACCCGCTACACCAGCCAAGATCGCGGCTCCCAGCGCGCCGCCCTGGTCTGCCTCAAGCGTCCTCACCGGAAGTTCGTAGAGATCGGCCAACATGTGGCGCCACAAGGCGCTCCTACCCCCTCCGCCCGTGATGATCATGTCGGAAACGGAAGCTTCATTTTCGCGGAAAATATCCAAGCACTGCCGCTGCGAAAACGACACCCCTTCCAGTACCGAGCGAATCAGTTCGGGTCGCCCGTGAACGCCGGACAAGCCGAAGAACACCCCCCTGGCATCGGGGTCCAGGTAGGGCGAGCGTTCGCCCATGAGGTAGGGTAGGTAGAGTAATTTTTGCGAACCGATCGGGACTTCGGCGGCCAAAGCCGTCATAACCTCATACGGATCCACCCCTTGTTTCTTCGCGTCTTCCACTTCCGCAGTGCAGACGGTGTCCCGAAGCCAGCGCAAAGACAGCCCTGCTGCCTGCGTGCAACTCATCAGCGTCCACTTACCCGGCACCGAAGCGCAAAGCGTGTGGACGCGCCCTTCCGTGTCAATTTGCGGCTGGTCCGTCACGGTATAAATCACCGCACTGGTGCCAATGGTTGTGAAAGCCCGACCCGCCTTATAAACACCCGTGCCAATGGCCGCGGCGGCGTTGTCACCCGCGCCGCCGGCCACAGGGGTGCCCGGCGCCAAACCGGTCAAGGAGGCTGCCTGCCGGCTGACATAGCCGGAAATATCTTGGGATTCCACAAGTTCGGGCAGCAGCGCCCGGTCAATGCCAAAAGCCCCCAAAATCTCGTCCGACCAGGTTCTTTCCCTAACGTCCATCAGCTGCATGCCGGAGGCATCGGACACGTCACTCACATAGGAGCCGGTTAGCTTGAAACGGATGTAATCCTTGGGCAAGAGAATATGGCGTGCTTTCGCGTAAAGGCCCGGTTGGTGTTTCTTGACCCACAAGATCTTCGCCGCGGTGAAACCGGTCATCGGCGGGTTGGCTGTGATATCAATGATTGTCTGCCGACCCGGATTCTGGGACATCTCAGCTACTTCTTCACCCGTGCGCTGATCCGCCCAAATAATTGATGAACGCAGAACCTCGCCTGTTTCGTCCAGAAGAACCAGACCATGCATTTGGCCGGATAAACCGACACCGGCGATATCCGTCGGGTCAACTGCGCTCTCTCGGAGCACCGCGCGAATGCCGTCGACAGACGCCTGCCACCAATCGGCAGGTTCTTGTTCCGCCCAACCATTTTCGGGTTGGTACAGCGGATAGTCTCCGGTGTAGGAAGCGACAGCCTTACCTTCTTCAGTAAAGAGCACAGTCTTCGTACCGGATGTGCCGATATCAATCCCCAGCAAATACTTCATGGCGCCTGCCTCCTGTTCCGTGAGGCACTATGAATGAAGTGCCATCTCTTATCAGAATAGACAGAAATTTGCCATCTGCCAAGGATTGTTTGTGCTTATCTCTCTGATTGATTTGACCTGCGAAATAACCTGAGCAATTGACCTGAGCAATTGACCTGAGAATTTGGTCCGAGAAATTGGCCTACCTGCCGGGTTCAGACTCCTTGTACCAGCCCAGGAGACGAAGTTCGGTACTTTCGTGCTGTAATTGGTAGAGCACGTCCAAGACAGACTCGCTGTCCGGTTTCGCTTCGCAGTTGATATAGAAATAGTATTCCCAAGGGTTTCTGGGAATCGGGCTGGACTGGATCTTCGTCAAGTTAATGTCGTGATCACTGAAGAGGTTCATGACCCCAACGAGGGAGCCGGCGCTGTGAGGCAGGCGGAGCAGCAAGGCTAATTGGTCGGAGTCCTTGGCGATCTGCAGATTGCGACGCACCACGATGAAGCGGGTCTGGTTCACATCAATATCGTTGATATCCGAGTCCAGAACTTCCAGTTTGTAGGCGTCGGCGGCGTCTTGGGTACCGATCGCCGCCCAAGCCGGGTCGTTTCGTTCGGCCACATCTTGGGCTGCAAAGGCGGTGTTCAGGGATTCGACGGTTTCCCAGCCGCGGGCTTTGATGACCTTAGAGCATTGGGCCAAAGCCTGCGGATGCGACGTCACATAGTGAATTTGCTCCAGCGAGGTTCCGGGGGCGGCGAGCAGGCGGTGTTTGACGGAGAGTTTGACTTCGTCAGTGATATAGAGATTGGTGCTCTGAATTAGCTGATAGACATCGTCGACCGTGCCGGCAGTCGTGTTTTCCAAAGGCAAAACGGCCGCGTCGGCTTGACCTTTCACAACGGAAAGAATCGCATCTTCGAATGTGCGATGCGGGAAGTAGGCCCTGTCGGGATAGAGGATGGTGGCGGCTTTGGCCGAATATGAAAATGCATTCCCTTGCGTGGCTACAACTTGAATGGGGTACTGACGCTCCAGACCATGCTTGATCTGGCGACCGAGCTCCCAATCCAAGCTCTTGGGCCTGGCGAGCGCGTACTGGCGGGCGCGGGATAAACGCATCAAGGTGGATTCCAGAGGGGCACCGTAGCGGGCGACCAGGGGATCTTCGGAAGAGCGGACCTGATCTAGCTTCTTCTTCTCTTGCTCCTGATCGTAAATGAGTTGGATGTTCTCTTCCTTACGAGCGTAGACCTCCTCGGCCAGCTGCTGACGCGAAGATAGGAGAGCCATCATCTGGTCATCGATGGTTTGGAGTTCCTCACGAAGTTGTTCCAGCGTGCGTTTATCAGTTTCCATTGTTTGCCTCATTTCTGCCGTTCTGCCGTTCTGGTGTTCTGCCGTTCTACCGTTCTACCGTGGGCTAGTGTTGTTCGTGTCGACTGCGCCTGATTCGTCGACTGAGCTGGTTTCAGAGTCTTTGCCATCTGCCGAAGTTTGATCCGTAGTCCGATTCGTCGTGAGCATGGTAATCAGCATGTCCAGAGCTCTTGTGTAGCTCTGAAGGCCGAGACCCGAAACAACCCCGGCACAAGCGGGGCGGATTACGGAATGGCGGCGGAATTCCTCGCGGGACTCAATATCGGAAATATGGACTTCAATCACGGGATAAGGGCAGAGTTTCAGCGCATCGAGCAGCGCATAACTGTAATGGGTGAAGGCCCCCGCATTGATCAGGCAACCTGCGGCATCATCGAGATGCAGCTGAATAAAATCAAGCAATTCACCCTCGTGGTTCGACTGGAAGCTTAGGATGCGGAAGCCGGAATTCAGGGCTTTGAGCCGCACGAGATCTTCTACATCGTCTAGGGTGAAGCTGCCGTAATGTTCCTTCTCGCGCCTGCCCAACATGTTGAGATTGGGCCCGTTGATCAGCAGAATCGCTGGTGACTCCGGAATCATATTGCCACCTCTGTCATATCGCCACCTCTGTCATCTTGCCACCTCAATCATCTTGCCACCTCAATCATATAACGACCTCACCGGTTGCTTCGAAATCAAATAGATCGGTCAACAAAAGGCTGTCCAGTAGGACAATCGCCGCGGCCGCTTCACAGACAGGAAGCGCACGCGGGACAATGCACGGGTCGTGGCGACCTTTGACCACCAGTGTCGTGTTTTCATTTGCGGTCAAGTCAATACTCTCTTGCGGCTGGCCGATCGAAGAAGTCGGTTTAATGCCAACTTGGAAAATGATCGGGTTGCCGTTGGAAATTCCGCCGTCAATCCCGCCGGAATTATTGGTCTTATTGCGAATATGGAAGTGGTCGTCGTACTGGACAAACTGCGGGGAATCATTATTCTCCGAACCGCGGCGTTTCGTCTGGTCAAACCCGGCCCCGAAACTCAGACCCTTCACGGCCGGAATCGCGTATAAGAAAGACGCCAGCCGTGGTTCCAGTCCACCGAACATGGGGTCGCCGATTCCTGCGAAAAGTCCCCAGACCACAATCTCCACCACGCCACCGACAGAGTCAAGGGCCATGCGAGCCTCTTCTACAGCATCGATCATGAGTTGGCCTTGGTCGTCGTCGAGTGTCGGAAATTTCTTCGCTGCCACGCCCGCGAGCTCGCGGAAAGGCGGCCTTGCCAGATCAATCGGTCGATCCGGGATGCCGGCGATTTCTTTTACATGGCCTGCAATATGAATGCCTTGGCGTTCCAAAATTTGCTTGCACACAGCTCCGGCAAACGTAATCGGAGCGGTAAGTCGTCCCGAGAAATGGCCGCCGCCGCGCGGATCATTGTAGCCCAGATAGCGCGCCTGGCCGGTCAAATCTGCATGCCCCGGTCTCGGAACCGTCTCCAGATTCGCGTAATCTTTCGATTGCGTATCTTGGTTTTTAATCAGGCAAGTCAAAGGAGTACCCGTCGTCCTCCGCCGGTAAAATCCCGACAAAATCTGCGGCAAGTCCATTTCCTTCCGCGGCGTAGACCAGGGGGTTTGCCCCGGCGCGCGCCTCTTCATAAATGCTTTGACCTCATCCAGATCAATCGCCTGCCCGGGCGGCAAATTATCCAGCACCGCACCGATTCCCTCCCCATGCGATTCACCGAAAACGCTGAGATGTAAGTATTGGCCCCAATAAGAACTCATAGAAAACCTCGGATATCTAATTCAAGCTTGTTTCGTTCATTTTTCGTTCATTTTACCAAAAATCCGCCAGTCCATTCGTTACTCCGGCCAAAGCCGCCTTCCGCTGCTTCTGCCGCCTTCCGCTGCTTCTGTCGCCTTCCGCTGCTTTGGCCGCCTTCTGCTGCTTTGGCCGAATCAAGCGGCGGTCACACTTCCTCCCCGCTGACGTCAAGACATCAGGATGTCAACGCTCCGCCCAAGCGCCGAAACTCCCGGTAGAACGAAGGGTAAGACTTCCCTACCGCCTCCGCCCGGAGAATGCGGCTCTCGCCATCGGCCGCGGTCGCTGCGATGGCTGCCGCCATGGCCAGACGATGGTCGCCGTAACTATCCAAGACGGCTCCTCGGAGCGGCTTCACTGCCGTGATTTCCAGCCAGTTATCGCCCTGGCGGCAGGGCACGCCCAGCCGCCCCAGCATATCCGCGGTCGCTTCGAGGCGGTCGCTTTCTTTGATCCGGAGTCTGCCGGCGTTGACCAAGCGGGTAATTTTTCCTTCACCCTTCTGGGCACAGGCCACACCGAGAGCCGGGAACAAATCAGGAATCTGGGACACATCAATTTCGACCGTATCCTCCAACATCGCCAGAAGATCCACAATGGCCCGGTCCCCCTGGAGACTGTCTTCCCGCATGCCGGAAACCTCGACAGGGTGTCCCAGAAATTTCGCCAGATACCAGAATGCCGCTTGCGAATAATCCCTCTCGATCGAGATGGGTTCGGCCGGGAGCACCCAAGGCTTAGGCTCCACTGTATAGAGCCCGTCAGAAACCGTAACTTCGCGGCCAAAGAGCGCCAACGTCTCCAAGGTTAAGTCCACATAAGGCGCAGACTCAAGCGGCGTCGTCAAACGCAAGGTCGACGGCTCATCCAGTAGTGCCATGGCAAAGAGCATGCCGGTAATATATTGCGAACTTACATCGCCAGGAATTTCAAATGCGCCGGCCTCAAGTTTCCCTTCCACCAAGAGCGGCAAATAACCTTGTTCCGGGAACGTCAAGTTCACCCCATGGCCTTCCAGTGCACCTCGATAGGCGGAGAGCGGGCGTTCGGGAAGTCGGCCACGGCCCGTAAAAACCGTCGTAATCCCCAGAGCCGCCGCAATCGGAATCAGGAAGCGCACCGTGGAGCCGGATTCGTCGCAATCGAGTGTGAGCGTCTCGCCGGGCTGCGCCGAGAGGAGCGCACGCATGTTTCGCGTGGTCGTGTCAATGTCGCGCGAGCCCGCTTCAATATAGTTCGTGATATGTCTCGTGAAATCCAGCTCGCGGCTAGCCAGCGCCGTGCAAATAATCACCCGGTGCGCCTGGCTCTTCGAAGGTGGCGGGAGGATCGTTCCGGCCAATTTTCCGGGACGGATGGTGACCTCCTTAGGGAGAGTCGCGGGTACATTTAGGATGTAGCCGTCTAGGGCTTTGGCCAAAGCCGCCAGCTCCTCATCCCCCAACCACTGCAACAGAGGCTTCCCCACATCCTCAAGCAGAACAAATTTTGTACCCTTGCCCTCACGCTTCTTGTCGGCTGTGATGTTGGGCAGAATTTCCGCCAGGGTCAGGTCCGTCGAGAGCGGGAGATCCCAGCGCTGCAGAAGGGCCTGCACCCTCGGGAGAATCGCCGTCGGCGTGACGCCCAGCACCTCACCGATGCGAAGAGCGGCGAGCATGCCCAGAGCCACGGCCTCGCCGTGCAGATAGCGGGTGTAGCCGCCGGCCTTCTCGATCGCGTGGCCGAAAGTATGCCCGAGATTGAGAACCGCGCGGATGTTGGCCTCTTGCTCATCGGCCGCCACAATCCGGGCCTTTTGCCGGACACATGCGGCAATGATTTCGTCTGTTGGCGGAGCCGGTTTCAGCTGGTCAATAGCTGTGAAAAATTCCTCACTCTCGAGGAGGCCATACTTGATGACTTCCGCCATGCCGGAAGCGAGTTCTTTGAAGGACAGCGTCCTCAGGGTTGAGGTGTCCGCTAGGACGATTTGCGGCTGTTTAAAAGCCCCGATCAGGTTCTTGCCGTAAGGGGTATCGATGCCGGTTTTGCCACCGACAGAGGAGTCCACTTGCGCTAAGAGCGTGGTCGGAATTTGGCTGTAAGGGATGCCCCGCATGTAGGTTGCGGCGGCGAAGCCTGTTAGGTCTCCCACGACACCGCCGCCAAGAGCGACCATGTGGTCACGTCTGGTGAGTCCCATACGGAAAGCGGCTTCGTAGATTTGTTCCAGCGTGGCTTGGGTTTTCGACGCTTCGCCGGGAGGGAAAATGGCGAATTCCACGCGGTAGCCCAAGGTCTGAAGGCCTTTCGCCGTGATGTTCCCGTAGAGCCTGGCTGTGGTTTCATCCGCGACCACAAGGACGGCTTCATCCGCCTGGGCAGCCGGGTAGATTTCCGGAAGCCTTGCGAGTAGATCCTCGCTAATCAGCACGTCATAGGCTGCCGAACTTGTTTTCACCGGTACTGTAATCATTCGAGTCCTCCCAAACTTTGCACAATGAACTGAAGTCGTTCCGCTCTTTCCAGGTCAGCATCCACGGTCAGGTCCGCCATGGCTCGATAGAGCGGACGGCGCTCCTCATAGAGGCGTGTGATTCCACTTATATCCTGATTCAGGAGCGGCCTCGTGTCTCCGGTAGCTCTGACCAAGCTGGTTTCCAGAGAGCTGTCGAGAAAAATAATTTGGCCACCAGCCTCACGAACCCTTTCGACAGCACCGTCTTGAACCAATGTGCCGCCGCCTGTCGAAATCAAGACGGATTGCGGCAGCTCCAACATTTCGTCCAGGAGCTCCCGCTCCATGCGGCGGAAATGAGCTTCACCGCGTGTGGCGAAGATGTCTTTGATTGTGGTACCCGCCCGCTCCTCGATGGCCTCATCCAGGTCAACGAAGCGGACAGCTGCACCTAGCTCTCTGGCTAAATCCTGACCGGTCGCTGTCTTCCCTGAACCCATGAAACCGGTCAGCACGAGGCGAAGCGGAAACTTCGCCAGCAGTTGACTCATGAGGCTCTGTTTCAGAGCGCTCATCTCTTCATGGAACCGCGGGGTGTCGGAGCGAGAAGTGTCGAATTGTGAGGCCAAATCCGGATACCAGATTTTCTCCGCCTCAATGGCCTGATGGACCAACATATCGAGCCCGGACACGGCTCTGACCCCGGCACTTCGGGCTAACAAAAGAAACCTCGTCGCGACAGGGTTATAAATGGCGTCGAAAACACCGCTCATTTCCGGCCTGCCCAGTAAGTCGAGGTACGTGCGTCGATCGAGGGGCAGGCCGCCGCTTGCCGGCCACATGCCCAGCGGCGTGCCATTCAAAATATAGTGAAAAGTAGCGCCGCCTTCAGGCGACTGCTCACCTTCAGACGAGAGCGCCACGTGCTCTGTGAGCGCCACGCGCTTTGTGTGAGCTACGTGCTCTGTGAGCGCCGAATCGGTCACAGCGTGGAAACGCGTGCGAGGGTAAATTTCACGGAGAGAAGTGAGCCAGGGGGCGGCTTTGGCCGGATCACGTGTGACGAAAAGCACCTCACTAGCCCCTTCGCCTGCCACACAATGCGCAAATGTGTGCGAGACACCGCCCGTGCCCAAAATGAGGACGGACTTGCCTGCATAAGCGAAGCCCGCGGCCAAGAAGCCCGCCGCATCCGTGTTGTAGCCCTTGCGCTGATAAACCGTGTTCACGGAGCCGTACAAGCGGGCCTCGGGTGAAACCTCGTCCAAAAAACCAATCAAGTCCTGTTTATAGGGGATCGTGCAATTGAAGCCGTCCAGCTCCCGCAGAAGCGCCGGCACCTCCGCCGCCAAATCCTCGAGATCGAAGAGCCGATAATCCGCCTCAACACCCAGCCCTCGAAAAATCGCCTGATGAATCTCAGGCGAGAGACTGTGGCCCAACGGGTGCCCGATCAAACCAAAATGCCTTTTAGTGCTCGATGTCATAGCCAGCCTCCTTCAAGAGCCTTTCCGCCCGCTCCGCCTCCGTGGGAGACGAAATGAAGAGCCGCACTTGGCCGCCTTCGTACTGCCTGACATCCTGAATCGAGAGGTTATGGATATTGATTTCCGCCCGGCTCAGCAGCGCCGTCAGCTCCGCCAGCACCCCGGGTTTGTCCTCAATATTCACAAGGATCTGGAAGTCGCTCACCAAGGGGCCCACACCCTGCTGCGGCACCAACTGCCGTTTCTCGTTCGCTTCCGCAAAGAAACGTCGCAAGGTCTCTCGATCTCCTCGGGCCAAAGCCGCCCGAAACCCCTCCAAACGCTCGATCATTTGTTCGAGTGCCAGGTCCAGTTCGGCTCCGGATTCCAGACTAATTCCCGCCCACAGGTCAGGATCCGACGAAGCAATTCGCGTAATATCACGGAACCCGCCGGCCGCCAGAAGCACTGCCAGCTCGTCCCCTTCTTCCAGCGCCGTATTCACAAGCCCCGCAGCTACCACATGCGGCAAGTGAGAAATGAGCGCCACCAGGCGATCGTGTTCTTGTGCAGGAAGGCGCAAACTTCTGGCGCCCAGATAGGAAACCAAAGTTTCCAAAAGCGCCAATTTCTCCTCTTGCTCAGGCAGCGCCACTTCCGGTGGGCAAAGCGCGTACGCCGCGTGGTCAAAAAGCGACTCACTCGCACAATAATAGCCGGTTCGCTCCGAGCCGGCCATAGGGTGCCCGCCAATAAACGGAAGCCCCGCTGTCTCGTCCATCACGGCTCGTTTCACTGAGCCGACGTCCGTCAGGAGGGCTTGGGAATGTTGGGCAAGAAATTTCGCCAACGGCGGAATCGTCTCCACCGGGGTACAGATGAAAATCACATCGCAATCTTCAAGTAAATTCGTTTCCAGAAGCTTCGCCTGCCAGCTCGGGGCAGCGCTTGCATCAGCAGAAGGATTGCCAGATTCGTCAGCAGATTCGTCAGCAGAAATCCGCGGCATGATCGCACCCCGATCAATGGCACCGTCCGCAAGCGCTTGCTCCAGAACCGCCTCGCGGGTCGCAAAACCTCTGATCTCCAAGTCTAAACCAGCGTCGAGACGGCGGGCTCGGGCGAAGGCTTTGGCCAAAGAACCCCCGATCAAGCCTAGAGGAAGAATCCCAATTCGCAGTGCCTCAGATCCCGCCATCCTGCGGTCCCTCAGTCGTCATCCCCGCGATCTGGCAGATGGAACGCACTTGTCCCGCCAAACGGGCATACTGCTCGAACGTCAGCTGCTGCGCGGCGTCGGACATGGCCTTGGGCGGGTTCGGGTGGACTTCGATGATCAGGCCATCAGCCCCTGCCGCCACAGATGCTCTGGCCAAAGCCGGCACCAGCCGCCAATTCCCCGCCGCGTGACTCGGATCCACCACGACCGGTAAATGGGTCTTCTCCTTCAGCACCGGAATCGCGCCAATATCCAGCGTGGAGCGGTACGCATTTTCAAAAGTCCTGATGCCCCTCTCGCACAAAATCACCTTGTAATTGCCTTCCGACAAAATGTACTCCGTCGAAGCCAACCACTCATCAATCGTCTCGGCCATCCCGCGCTTCAGCATCACCGGCTTCCCGGCCTGACCAACCGCCTTCAGCAGCCGGAAATTCTGGGCATTTCTGGTTCCGATCTGAAAAATATCCACATAAGGTAACATGCCATCGATATCAGCCTCCGACATGACTTCCGAGATCACCAACATGTCCATTTCATCGGCCACTTCGCGCATCCACACCAGCCCTTCGTGGCCGGTCCCTTGGAAAGCATAGGGCGAAGTCCTGGGCTTGTACGCCCCACCGCGCAGAATTCTGGCACCCGCCGCTCTCACTGCGCGAGCCGTATCATAAAGCTGCTCATAAGACTCAACCGAACAAGGACCCGCCATATTCACAAAATGGCCTCCGCCCAAAAGCACCCCGCGCCCCAAATCATAAACATCCGGCGTCGGCTTAAAGGTCTTGCCGGCAAGCTTGTAATTATCCGTAATCGGGATAATCCGCTCTACACCGGGCATCACTTCGATATTTTCCCGGTCGATCCTGGATGTATCGCCCACAACGCCCATGATGGTGCGCTCTTCACCCGCTGAATAATGAATTCTCAGGTGATTGCTCTCCAGAACATCAACAATGTCTTTAAGCTCCTTATCAGAAGCATCTCTAGTTAATACAATGATCATATATAACCTCTATAACCTTTATAACCTCACGTCTGCTGCAGAGTCGCCGCAGAGTCTATCTTCAGCAATCCAATTTCGGCAGTCCAACTTCAGCAGTCCAATTTCAAACATCGACTCTATGCCCGGCCGGCTTTTGCCAAGTTTGCAAGCCACCCCAGAGTATTGCCCTATTCTACAGATTTTCGCGGGCTTTGTGTATAGCGGAGGGCTCATATCGGCGCAATCCCCCCAAATTAGCGCATTTCGAATACATCGTATTTCCGATAGGCCAAAACCGACAGTGCAAATGTCACCGTTTGATCAACCGCAACACACAGCCAAACCGCCGTCACCGGCCAATCCGTCAGAAGCCACACCGCCAGAGACAGCGGCACCCTTACGAGCCAAAGCCCCACAAACGAATTCACCATCGGCCGCAAGGTAATCCCCGCACCCTTCAGCGCCCCATGATAAATCGCCACCATATTCTGCGGAATTTGAATCGCACCCATAATCCTCAGGTACTGACTCCCCAGCTCAATCACCTCTTGATTCGGCGTCAACAGTCTCATGATCGGCCCCGGAAACAGAATCAAGACCAGACTACCCAGGCCCATCATCACCAAGCCCATCTTGCGGATCTCGTTGAAATAGTGATGTCCCAGCTCCTTCTTCCCCGCGCCCAGCAGCTTCCCGGTCAGCGTGGTCGTCGCGATCCCAAACCCCATCATCGGCATATACACCAGCGACTCCGCCTGCAGCCCCATCTGATTCGCACTGTACGCTGTGTCCCCATACGACAGGAGCACCCGGCTCAGGATAATCGCCGCCAGTTGCCAGAAGAGCGACTCGAAACTCGATGGCAAGCCTTTCGCCCAAATACTTTTGGCCAAAGCCGCCCCCTTCCCCTTCTCTCCGACAGCGGCTTTGTCTGCGTGAGTTTGTGGCATCCGCGCATCTGTTTCATGGGCGTGCCCGTGCGACAGAAAAGAATTTTCCTGCCGTGCAGCGCCGCCTTTGCGGTACAGCAAATAAAGGCCAACCGCAGCCGTAACATATTGTGCAGAAGCCAACGCAATCCCATTTCCGACAACGCCGCCCACAATCCCAAATGGGATCCCCAAAATCAAAGGAAACCCCAACGCAATATTAATCATGTTATAAAGCGCCGTCAGCGCAAGCGGTGTCCTCGTATTCCCTCGCCCCTGAAAAATCCCGGTCACAGAACTCATAACCGCCATCGCAGGAAAAGCCGCCCCCACAATCTTCAAATTCGCCGTAGCCAATCGCAGCACTTCAGGCTCCGGCGAGTACACAACACGCAAAATTGGCTCCGCAAACAGGAAAACAATCACCGTTCCAATACTAGCGGCTACGACGAGGGAGGTGAGGAGGGCTTTGGCCAAACGACTAATGCGCTGCTCATCCTCCCTGCCCAAAGCCTGTGAAATCAAGATCGTCCCGCCCACCGACACGCCTCGGAACAGAAAAAACATGATATTCGCGATCTGCGCTGCAATCCCTCGCGCCGACACCGCCTGCACCATCGACGCGCCGTACTGATCCAGCCGCCCCAGCATCGCCATCGAAATCACGTTGGCCAGCATGCTCAAAATTCCCTCCAAGATGATGGGAATAATCAGCTGCCAAATATCCCGCCTAATAATCTTGTGGTCGATGGGTTCGGGAGTGTTGGGATTATTTTCTATATTTTCTGAATCAGGTTCATTTGTTTCATTTATTTCATTTATTTCATTTATTTCATTTGTTTCATTTGTTTCATTTTCAGAAGTGATGAGCTCTGAGCTACCTTCATTTGTTGCGCGTTGCTTCATCATCCCTCCGCTGGTCAGGTCAGTTTGTTTGGCAATTACTTTTTCATTGGCCAAAGAGACCCGCAAAACTCATCTTAGCAGATTTCCGATGTCGTAAATTGAATGAACGCCTGATTCGACCTTTTGTTTCTGGACCGACTCCGTCCTACACTCCAGTATTTCTTCAATGGAAGGTACGCCTGATTCGACCTATTGTGACAATTCCTGCCAGCAATTTGTTTCATGCCCTAGAAAAGAACGCATGTTGGACAATTATCACAATAAGACATGTGAAAATATTTATATAGCATGTTTATCAAATCTCTTAATCTAATTTGCATGATATATACTTTATATTGATACCTTGTCTATGCCTCAACTTCTATGGCAACAAGGATTTCCCTATCCCTTTATTCCAGCAGTCTTAATTCCAGCAACAAAATATTTTTGTAATAGGATAAACATGAGAATAATTGGGAGAGCAGCTATAACTGATGACGCAAGTATTAAGTTCCATGCTGTACTCTGTGACGATTGGAAATTTGCAATAGCTATTTGCACCATCCAAAGCTCGCGATCCTGGGCTATCGTCAAAGGCCAGAGATAGTTATTCCAATTAGCCACAAAGAAAGAAACAGCCAAAGTCGCGGTAATTGGCTTAGCAAGAGGTAGAATTATTCTGATAAATGTACCGAAATGCGATGCACCATCCACCTTTGCCGCTTCTTCTAGATCCCTGGGAATGCCTAAGAAAAACTGCCTATACAGGAAAATTCCATAAGCATTAGGAATCATAGGAAGGATGACCCCCCATAGATTGTTATTCAAATTCATCGCTCGAACAATGATAAACAAAGGAATAAGAATGACAGAGAATGGGATCATCAGGGTACTAATTATCCAGAGGAAGATCTGCTGTTTGCCTTTAAATCTCAATCGGGCCAAAGCATAGCCAGACATAGAATGAAAAACCAACGCAACGACGGTAACGATTGTTGAAACATAAAATGAGTTGTAGATATATTGACCGAAGTTTTCTTCTTCGAGTACGATCCTATAGTTCTCCAAGGATAGTGTGGAAAAGTTCGGGAAGATATTCATATCAAATATCGCATCACTAGATTTTAACGAACTAATGATTAAGTAATATATCGGGAAAATAAACAGGAGGCCTATGATCAATCCAATAAAGTATTTGAGGAATGTCAACAATTTTTCAGTAGCTTTCATTTCAGTCGTCCTTTCTACTTGTAATAGCGAATGTAATTATGCTTAGCACCATAATAATTATGAATAAGATGAAAGAAAGCGCGGAAGCATAGCCCATTTTGTTTACTTCGAATGCTTGACGATAAATATAGAGAACAACTGTCGTGGTGGCATTGGCAGGTCCGCCTTTAGTCATAATCTGAATTAGGTCGAAAGACTGCAACGCAGCAATCATAGCGGTGATAATTACAAAAACGCTAGTGTCCTTAACAAGAGGCACCGTTATCCTAAAAAATCTTTGGACAGAGTTCGCTCCGTCAATAGTGCTTGCTTCGTAATACTCAACAGGTATGTCTTGAATGGCATTCAAGAGTAAGACAGTGTTATAGCCTATTACTAGCCAAGTAGCCACGACGACAACCGATACTAGAGCCTGATCACGGGAAGCGGTCCAACGTTGGCTTTCAATCCCAAAATAATTCAACACACCATTTAATATGCCTCTTTTTGGGTTATACATAAAGCTCCATATCAAACCTGCAACCACTGTGGATATGGCATATGGCAAGAAATACATAGTTCTATAAACTGTACGGATTCTCCTATTTTTTAAACTGACTAAATAATTAGCTAGTAACAGTGAAAATACAAAGACTATAGGGACATACAATAACATGTATTGTAGAGAAACAATTAAACTGTTCGTGAAGGCTTTATCCTTTAGTAGAGTCTGATAATTTGACAGACCAGAAAATACCATTTCTGATAATCCATTCCAGTCATGAAAACTAATATAAAGTGCATATATTATTGGAAAAAAGACAAATATTAATAAGCCTAGGACATCAGGAAGCAACATTAGGTAAGCAGTAATTGATTCTTTCTTCCGGTCACTGGAAAGTCTGGATCTTACTTTTTGATTGTTCACAGCTCGAACCCTCTTGAAAATTGTAGAGGTGGCCAGTCTGTAATAGACTAGCCTCCCTCTCTTGTGACGATGCTTGAGACTTTAACATCACGAATGTAAATAACTCTGTATTTCAGATGGGGAGGTACCTCACTATAAAGTGAGAATACTTCCCTGGTTGTTTTGTTATAGAGTCCCGTCGTACGTTGCAAGGAATTCATTGATCTTAGTATTAGTTTCTTCAATCAATTGATCCATGTCTACAGTATCAAAGTATGCAGACTGCAAGAAGTCCTGCAATATATCGGAGATCTCTGGTGGTAAACGTTTCTCAGCCTGTTCAGATCCTAGAATTTGATCAGTAAAAGCCTTTCTCAAACCTTCATTGTAATAATCAGGATTTGCTTCGGTAACCGAGGCACGAGGCGAATAAGCGAATTTAATTTCTGTGCACCACTCAGTTGAGATGGCAGGATCACCAGCAAATAGCCAAGCTGCAAATTTTGCAGATTCATCTACATTGGCCGATCGTGCATTAGCAGTAATTTTCCAACCTCCGGCAACAGATGCCGGTTCTCCACCTGCCATAACCGGAATAGGAACTAGGCCAATATCGTCAACCTTGTCAGGATAATCGTTTGTTAACTGGGTAATTCCCCAAGTTCCCATTAATTGCATTGCAGTTTCACCTTCAGCTAAAACCCCAATCTCATTGCCTGGTCTGCTTGGCTGGAGGTTTGTTACTCCATCCTCATACATCTTCCTCTTCAGTTCTAGATTTTCTTTAATTCCAGGAACAGCAAGGTTTGCGGATTTCCCATCTGCACTGAAAAGGTCTTCCCCAGTTTGCCAAACGAAAGGATACCATTCAAACAATTGGTGAGTCCCTCTGTTAGCTTCCATAGAAAATCCATATCGATCACTTGTCGTAAGGGCTGCTGCAGCATCATTAAGTTCTTCCCAGGTTTTAGGGGGTTCTACACCAGCTTCGGCCAAAGCCGACTTGGAGTAATATAATCCTAGCAATTCCATTTCGAAAGGGATCGCCAATATTTGCCCATCCACACTCACTGCGTCAAGGGAACTTTCGGAGAAATCGTCGAGAACCTCTTTTGGAATCACATCATTAAAGGAGGTTAGTATATCTGAATTCGCATACTTCAAAAAATTGCCAGGAGCGGTTAAAAATATATCAGGACCAGCTTCTGAAGCAAAGGCTGTAGTCATTTTTGTTCCGTTGTAATCGTCCCAGGGAATTTCCTCAAGTACGATTTCAACATTACTTTGTTCTTGGTTATAAGCATCTACATGTTTCTGGAAAAACTCTAACTCTTTACCAGTATGAAATACCCAGAATCTTAGTTGCTCCCGTTCACCAACTACTGGCTCACCACCAGTAGTTTCTGCGCTGGTGGTTTCATTGATAGTGATTGGATCTGTTGTTCCTGCCGGAACATCTGTTGACTGTGAAGTTGTACCATTCGTGTTTGTGTTGCAACCAGTGACTATAAAAATACTGGCCAAAACAACTGCAATGCTTGAAGTTATCTTTTTCATCGTAGCTCTCCATTTCTATTTTTGTAAATTCAGCTAGCACAGATCATCCTCCTGCTGAAACTGTTTTCACTGATGTAACTAAGTCTAAATAAATTTACTTAGTTGACTTTATAGATCACTATCTAGGCCAGCGTTCCTCTGGCTTAGGTAAGATTGGGAATGGAGCGTGTGGATGTGTCTGATACCAGTATGCTACTGTAGAAATATCATCTTCACGCTCAAAATATTCAGTTCCTCGTAAGCCGATCGATTGTACAGTTACTTTTAAATCCTCATTAAAACGAATAGGATCGAGCACGTGCCAACGGTAAAGTGCTCGCATAGGAACTACAGTAGAGTCATGAATTGGACGAGGATCAATAGTGTCATCTTCTGTTGAAAAGTATGTGTAACCTAAGAACGGGGTTTGATAACCATCTTCAACGTATTTTTCCCCTTCCTTTTTTGTGTAACACCACGCTCCGCCAAAGTAATCCTCCGTTCCCGTTCCACAAATTGTAGGAAACTCCTTGTCGCCGTCTAAATAGAACTTAAATTCACCCTCGCCCCACCAATATCGATTCAAAGTTTGGATAGCAAAGAAAGTGCCTATATACTTGCCTTTACCTTCTATCCCATCAAGGATAATATGGTCTACTCCTTTGGTGGTTATTGGTGTTCTCCTCCATTGTGCATGGAAATATGAAAGTTCAATATCATCTTGGAAATTATCGTAAAGGGTGTAATCAATTTGATAAAAGAAGAAAGGCAACTCATTACGATGTTGATTTTCAATTTCGATTCTGGCATGTGATCTAAAAGGCATTTGGAAATAACAGTTCATCCCACCTCTTGTGTTAACGGAAACTAATGCAGAATTAACTTTGTAAACCGATCCAAATCCTAAGCAAAAGAAATCTCCTAAAGGAACTTCAACCGAAGGTTTATCCTCACCATCCCAAAACATTCGAATTATGACATCTCGCAATACAAACATATTGTCATAATCCGTCTCCGGGGGAACGGTTATCCAAATATGATTAATCACACCAGCACCATTAATATCGGCTAATGTTGCAGTCGAACCAGCTTGAACATTCCTAAGAGCAGGAGACCCTTTTCTACCTTGTCCCAACGGACTACTAGCCTGCCCCCCAGTGCCTTTTTCTCCTTTAGGATTCTCCGCTGTAATTGCGCGTGATACTCCACTGTCCAGCAGAGGCAAACTTGAAATAGATTGCATAAACGGATTGTTCATTTTTATTATTTCCTTTCAGTAATGTCGTTCGCAACGATAATCAATTGAAATCCGATTCAACTGGGGTGGAATTTTGTCCCCACATTTTTAATAACTAGCTTTTTAAGCATCGCTCTTCACGAACCAAGCACATTCGCAGTGCAAATGAGACAAATAATACCTCTTCCTTTTAATTATTCTAACTATGGATGTGCCTTTTTAGGTTCTGGAATCGATTGCACAATTCCATTATATATTCATTTTGCACATATTCAAGTCTTTTCTATCTTTTTTCCCAAAAATATTTTTCTTTTTCCCTATAAGCACCTGTTTATTCAAAGTCGAGAGACGATTCCTGAAAAGAATTTCAAAATAATTGCTTCAAAAATAACTAATGTAATAATAAATGCTTCTAGATGTCACTTCTGGTAAAATCAGAGAACTCAGAATGCCAAAATTGTGATGCAAATTTTCCAAACGCACGTCAGGACTACAACATGTCACAGTGTGTGGTTTAAGCATCAAGTCAGGTTAGATAAGGTCAATATGAAAACAACAATATATGATATCTCAAAGGCAACAGGATTTTCGCCTTCTACAGTTTCTAGAGCCCTTAATAACTCTGGTTATTGCGATCCCGCTACAAAGGAAATAATAGTAATTGCTGCAAAAGAGTTAAATTACAGACCCTCTAACGCAGGTAGAGCCCTTAAGCTCAAGAGAAGTAATAGGGTTCTGTTCTGTATTCCGGATATATTGAACCCATTTTATTTCGAAATGATCAGAGGAACGACAGAGTACCTGGATGAAAATAGTTATTACTCCATGTTATGTTATACACAGCATGACAAGCAGAAAGAACTCAAGTTTCTTAATTTATTATCAGAGCAATACGGTGACGGACTGATTATGGTTTCTTTTGACTTTAACGAGGAACTTGTGGAACACATTCGAAAAACTGATTCGCCAGTTGTCACAACGAATAATGTCCCTTCGCGCAAGAAAGATGATACTTTTGATAGTGTGTACATTGATCATACCCAAGCGATGTACATCGCTACAGAGCATTTAATTGAGTTGGGCCATAAAAACATTGCTGTAATCATTGGCAACCCTTCTGAACAGACCACCCAAGAAAGATTTAAGGGTTTTGCTTCATGCATGTCAGAAAACAACCTCGATTATCATGAAGATAATATTTTTTACGGCAATTACACGATAGACAGTGGAAAGGCTCTTGCTCGAGAAATAGTACAAAGGAACGAAAGAAGAGACCTGCCTTTTACAGGAATAGTCTCTTCTAATGATTTAATGTCCATGGGAGTTGTTTCCACCTTGCAACAGCACGGATATAGTATCCCAAAAGATTTCTCCATCGTTAGTTTAGATAATACTGACTATGCAGATGCTATACATCCTGGCTTAACATCAGTAGATATGAAGCAATATCAATTAGGCCAAATATCTTCCCAGCTATTAATAGAAAAGATCGAGGGAAAGCGTTCTGGTGCATCAGTCATTCGCTTAGAACCACGGCTTGTTGTGAGGGAATCCACTAGGAAAATAATCTGATAAAGCAAAGCTAAGTATAATTCTGCGCTTTCGGTCGCAGATTAATGTCTATTTCAGAGTAGTTTGCATTAGAACGACATTGTACACGGGGTCCCACATGGACATCGTAAAATAGAAAACTTTACCATTCTCCTCTGTCATAACTTCGTCAACGAAACCACCATAAAGAGAAGTAAAGTCTGAAGCATGTGCTAGAACGAGTTCATCACTGTAAGGACCCCAGAGATTTTTCGCAACTCTCATAACAATCGCTCTCTCGTCCTCATTCAAGTAGGTCACTATCCATTCTTGCAAATACTCATTAAACATAAACGAAGGCTCTCCAACAGGTTTATCAATAATCTTTATTGACTGTTCAACATCAGATGAGAACTCTGGGATACCATCAGACACACCTATGTAATATTCATATTTGCTTAAATCTTCAACATCTTCAGATTTCACACGGGATAAATATGCATCGCCAAAGCGTCCCCCGCCGACACCAATACCATAGACATACTCTCCAACTATTTTGGCGGAGAACTGACCGAACTTCCCTGGTTCTTGTGTGAAGTTATTGATTTTCACAAAGGTATTACCATCGTCTTCAGAAACTGCAAGACCACCATAATTAATAGTCCACTCTCCTGGTTCTCCCCATTCTTTGACACTCATGAAATAGGCATATAACTTGCCATTTATTGAAATTGATCCGGTTGGTATTACTGTGTGCTCTAATCCAGGTACTTTTTGGCTTTCCAATAATTCGCTTGCTTCTTTATAAGAATTCCTTTGTTTACCCACCATATCATCAATTGTGATCCCATCAGAAAAATCCATATCGATACTTATTGCAAGGACATTGCTTCTCCACAGCCCTCCCTCCATCGGCTTGCCATCATTGGTACCCCAAAATGTGTCGCCAAACCAAAGATATAGATTCTCATTGTGAACAACTGGGATGCCTAAATCTGTTCCGCCCACTCTGAAACGCTTACGTGTTTTATTATCAGAGCCATCACCAGTAATGAGGCCTATTGTTTTCATTCCTTCAATGCCTTTAATATTGTAGTTCAGATCTGAAAAATCATTTGTCCAAATACTTGGATTTGGAATCGTGACTTCATAGGGCTTGGGTGCTTTTGTAGTAGGAGCAGCAGTATTCATCGTTGAAGACTCGCTCGTATTTGCCACAATTGCCCCATCAGAAGTTCCTAGACTCGTACCACAAGATCCTAGTGACAGGGCAACAACAATTAATAGCGAGCTAAACCAGCAATACCATTTCATCTATAACTCTCCACTTGAATCGGCAAAATTCTCAAAATCTATGAATTACTCACTTATTTGAGATTGAAGCCCCCAACGCACCACCAGGATGCCATTTTACATATTGTTGTGGATCGAGCCCCCGGTTTTCTTGTAAAACCACACTCAAAGCCTGTAGAATAATCATCTCTGCGAGAATTGATGCTCGAGGTGGTTTATTCATTGAATCACCTTCTTGGTCCACTTTGGCAATAAGAGTGACATCAGAATGTTGCGCCAACCAAGACTCTTCATTTCGAGTTACTGCAATGATTTTTGCCCCGTTATTAATCAGGGTTTGAATAGTAGCAATAAGCTCTTGCGTTTGTCCACTATTTGAAATAGCAATTACAACATCACCTTCTTCAACTTGTCCGCTACTCCCATGTACTGCCTCTGTTCCATGAAGGGTATAGGCTTTTGTTCCAGTGGAAGAAAGTAGAGAGGCAATATAACCTGCCACGTAACTCGGCTTTCCTATTCCAGTTACATGGGTTCTATTTCCATGAGACTCTCTATCAAAAATGAGCTTTGCTGCTTGATCAATCTTTTCGAAATCTACTGCATTTCGAAATTTATGAAGTTCATTTAAAGCACAATCCAAATATTCTTCAGCATAGTTCATATAATAACCTCTTCTCTGTAAGGCAAACTTGAAATGGCTCCCACTCTCGTAACTGTTATAGAGCCTACTTTATTCGCAATTTGACATGCTTGCTCCAATGTTTTTCCTTCACCCAAAGCAACAGCCAACGCACCATTAAATGAATCACCTGCGGCCACTGTATCTATTGCATTAACTTTGATTCCGGGAACGTGTTTAGACAATTCGTGATTCATAACATATGCGCCATTATCGCCAAGCGTTACAACTACATTTTTCACACCTTTATCAAGGAGAATTGTCGCTGCATACTTAACTTCATCAATTGTTGACGTAGAAACATTTGTGATAAGGCTTAGTTCGTGCTCGTTTGGAGTTATATAGTCTAGACCATCCAAAACCTCCAAGGGGATTTCTGCAGCAGGAGCGGGATTCAATATTGTTTTAATTTTATTCTTCTTCAATATCTTGATAATCTCCCAAGTAACCTCTAGATCCATTTCTAATTGAAGAATCGCGTAATCTACAGAGCCAATGGTCGAAAAAGCTTCGTTGAATTCATCGAATGTGTAATGTCGATTGGCACCTGGTACTACAATAATCCTGTTATTGGAGTTCAATTCCTTGTATATCCCTCCTACTCCCGTAGTATAATTCTGATCTATTAAAACTCCCTCATGATGAATGCCTTCGCGTTCAAGCTCTTCTTTAAATTCATGTCCATTTGAATCATCACCAAGTTTGCCGAACATGATAACGTCTGCTCCCAATCTGGCTGCAGAAATTGCTTGATTGATGCCTTTACCACCAGGATTTCGCAAAAAATCAGTGCCTATGACTGTTTCGCCTTCATTGGGGATTCTGGAAGTTGAAAAAACATGATCCATCATAAAACTTCCAACCACTAGTATTTTCAAAGCCTTAATTCCTCACTTTCATCTACCTAATTCGATATTCAAAACAACCTACGAATTATTTAATTTTTATAATTCCCTTCAACAATTTGGTTGATAATTTCTCCTACAGAACATCCCATCTCGTATGGATTTTGCTTAATGCTTATATACTGAGTCCTATTAAGGATCTTCTCCAAATCGAAGTTGCCATAGCTAGCAATAGTAATATTAGAATCTTCCCATTTGTCCAAATCAAGAAGCCGATTAATCAGACCTATCGTCATATTATTGTTAAAAGATAAGATACATGTTGGCTTCTTATCCATAGACAGAAAATAATCAGCAGCATCAGAGCCACCGGTTTGAGTAAAATTCCCATAAAAATAGTTCTCTTTTGGGATGAATAGGTCGTGATCAGCAAAACACTTCTGAACACCCATTAATCTTTGTACACCCGTGCTAACACGTAATGAGCCAACTACGACACCAATATCTTTATGCCCTTGCTCAATTACTTGATTAGTCAACTGGTACGCCTTGCCGGAGTTATCTTCGACAACACAGCTATAATCAGAGCCTTCAATGGTTCTATCAAAAAGGATTATTGGTATATTCTGGATACCTAACTTCAAAAGCTCTTCATTTGTTATGCCTGCTGTAGCCAGAACAATTACATCAACTCGTTGACGATTCATTGCTGTCAATATTCGTTTTTCATCATCGACATTCTCGTTGCTACTTGTAAAAATAAGCGTAAGTTCATCAGATTTTAAAGTGTCCTCAATTCCCTTTGCTGCGGTTAAAAAATATGGGTTAGAAATATCCGGCACGACTATGCCTACCATATTTGTTTTTTTCTGTTGTAAGCTTTTAGCGACATTATTAGGAATATAGTTCATCTCTTTCGCGGTTTTTAAGACGAGTTCTTTAATTTCTTTACTTGCATAACTTGTGTTGTTAAGGGCTCTCGAAACTGTAGCAGTAGAAATATTTAGTCGCTTGGCTATATCCTTGATTGAAGTGTTTTTCATATTAATGCCTCTTAAAGATTTTATGGATACATACAAGCAGTTTAAGGGTCTCTGCAGCTTTTCTGCAAGAGACCCTTAATTAAAAGTCAATTAGTCATAAAGTAGCGGTGCAATTTCCGCTGAGTCGATATTTTCTGCGTTATACCAGGCTGCTGGAACTGCAAAGTCTGAAACTGCCTCACCACGGGCAACCTTGACTGCAAGCTCAACAGCACTGTACCCAATAGTAATAGGATCTTGAGTCACAGAACCAATAAATGTACCATTTTTTACAGCTTCTTTTTGCAATGTACCGGAGTCAAAACCTGCGGCTACAATTTTGTCCTCAGCTGAGCCTAATACGCCGCCAAGTGATTCATTAGCATTGAGAAGGCCTTTGGATGCGGTCTCATTCGAAGAGAACACTCCAACTAAGTTTTCCATGTTAAGCAGTGCAAGCGCAGATGATTGAACATTTGAATCTGTTGCATCCGCCGGAACTTGAACTTGGATGATAACAACAGCCTTGGACGCATCTCCCGTATTGTATTTATCATTGCCAACTACTGCAATCGCGTCACCAACATTTGCCAGTGCTTTAGATTTCTCTGTAATTGACTCAATGAATCCTTCAGTTCTTTCACTAATAGACTGCGAGTTAACTTCCTGAGACAACACAGCCACTCGAACAGGATTTTCTGCTGAAGCAGCAGCTATCTTGCTCTGTACAGCTTCAAATATTTTCTCTCCTGCTATTTTTGCAGCTGCTTTGTTATCTGTCGCCGCAGTTGCGAGAACTGAACCTTCCGGTGCGTCTGGAACACCAGAGTCAAACCCAATAATCGGGATACCTTTTTGCTTAGCTTGGTTTAATAAATCAACCTGAGATACTGTATCCAGAGATGCCAACGCTATTGCGTCAGGGTCCTTGTTAATTGCATTAGCAAGCATATTTGCCTGCTCCTGTATTGCTGTTTCGTTTGCTGGTCCCGTGAAGTTCATCTCAACATTATATTCATCTGCAGCTTGTTGGGAACCATTTTTAACTGCCGTCCAGAACTGTTGAGTAAAGCCTTTAGCGATGACTTCGATTTTTAGCGGAGTCGTAGAACCACCCGTTGTATTGTCCGGGGAAGCTTGACCACCTGTCGTCACTGTGGTAGTACCACATGAAGCTAAAATGACTGCTGATGTTAGAGCAGCTGTTAGTCTAGATACGATTTTTTTCATAATTTCTCCTTTTTAACTCTGCACATCGAAATGTGTCCTTTTTGAATACCCTACCTGAAATGCTCCATACCTCGATTATTACTTCTCTCGATTACTCCCTACTCCTTTCCTTGCTTAAATACATCAATGTATACCGCAGCAATTATTACCAAGCCCGTTATAAACGTTTGGTAGTGAGGTTGGAGCCCAATAAATGGTAGTCCTGTCTGCAGGATGACCATTATGAATACACCTATGATTGTTCCGGGAATACTTGCTATACCACCTGCCATCGAAGTACCACCAATAATTGCGCCTGCAATTGCATTCGTCTCTATTCCTGTTCCTAGGCCTGGTGTAATAGATGTGTACGTTGCAGAATAAGCAATACCTGCTAATCCAACAAAAAAACCGCTTATGATATAGGCAACCCACTTACGTTTCACTGTGTTAATACCTGAAAGTCGAGTCGCTTCTTCATTACTGCCTATTGCTAATATATAACGTCCTGTTTTACTCTTATTTAGAACAAGATAGAAGATAAAAGCAAGACCAAGCAAAAGAAAAATGCCAGTGGGGAAATTGGAATTTGTTCTGAACAGGCTCTTGTAATATCCTTGTTCACTGGATCTAAGCGGGAAATTGACTGTCTGGATTTTCGACACAATAGAACCAAGGCCTAACATCAGCATTTGTGTTCCGAGTGTTGCGATAAAGGGGGCTATTTTCAGTTTGGCAACGAGGAAACCATTCGTGAAGCCTAGAAGCAATCCAACTAAGAGCGTTACTATCATTGAAATCCAAACAGGTAAACCATAATTTTGGTATAAGAGACCTCCAATGATTGCGGATGTAATCATACCGGTTCCCAAAGAAAGGTCAATTCCGCCTGTAGCAATTACAAATGTAACACCTATTGCTAAAAAGCCAAGGTAATATGCCGCATCAAATATACTCGTTAATGTACTAAATGACCGGAATGGTACACTCATGGAGTAAAAGAATAAATACAATACGACTAATGCAAGCCCAGCAATAAATTGCTGAGAAGAAACGATTTTCCTGAGCTTGTTATTTTTAATTTTGTTCATGTACGAGTTCCTCCCTAGCGCTAACGGCATATTTCATGATAATTTCTTGGTTGGCATCTTTGGCCTCTAACTCCTTAGTAATTCGGCCTTCAGACATGACAAGAATCCTGTCACTCATTTTCAAAACCTCGTTCATTTCAGAAGAAATCATGATAATTGATTTTCCTTCTTCAATAAGCTGATTAATCAAATCGTAGATTTCTGATTTCGCTCCTACATCTATTCCTCTAGTAGGTTCATCCATGATGAGTATTTCACTACCACGGGCTAGCCATTTTGCGATACTAACTTTTTGTTGATTACCGCCAGACAACTTAATAACTTTTTGATCCGAGCCGGTCGACCTTATCTGTAACTTATCACGGTAATAGTCCGCTTGTTGATGCATTTTTTGATCACTTAGCAGCGGTATTGGCCCCTTGACCTTTAGGTTATCCAAGTTATTGATGGATATATTTTCTGCAATTGAGTCGTTGACGAGAACCCCACTCTTTCGTCGGTCCTCTGAAACGTAACCAATCCCTAATTCTATTGCATCTGAAGTATTGGAGATTTCTACCTTTTTCCCATGTACGTAAATTTCGCCTTCAGTATGCATGTCCGCACCGAAGATTAACCTGGCGAGCTCTGTTCTCCCAGCGCCCATTAAGCCGGAGAATCCTAGAACCTCTCCTTTGTATAGTTTAAAGCTTGCATTTCGAATGCCAGTTTTACTGGATAAGTTCTTTACTTCTAAAACTACTTCGTCTGTATTTACTGAAGACTGGCCTTTTGGGTTATCTGTTAGTTCGCGGCCAACCATCAATCGAACAATCTGATCCTCATTGGAATCTGATGTATCTAGTGTTGCTATGTATTTGCCATCACGTAGGACTGAAATACGATTAGTAATTTCTCCAATCTCTGCCATACGGTGTGAAATATAAATGACACCAATTCCTCTCTTAACAAGGTCACGGATAATCCCAAATAAGACATCAGTCTCCTTCAAAGAAAGAGCAGCTGTTGGTTCATCAAAAACAATAATCTTGGCATCGATAGATAATGCTTTCGCAATTTCAACCATCTGTTGCTCTCCAATACTTAAGGTCCCAATGATCGCTTCAGGATCAATAGAAACTGATAGTTGATTGAAAAGCTCACGTGTTTGTTCCACCATTTTGTGGTCATCAATAAAGAACTTCCCTTTTTTGGGTTCTTTACCAAGGTAAATATTCTGAGCAACTGTTAAATCTTTTGTCATATTCAATTCTTGGTGAACTATGACAACGCCTTGTTCTAAGGCTTCATGTACATTATTAAATACGCAAGGAACATCATTGATAAGTATTTCTCCGCTGTCACGAGTGTAGACACCAGTTAGGATCTTCACCAACGTAGATTTTCCGGCACCATTTTCACCAGTAATTGCATGAACTTCGCCTGCTTTCAAATCAAAGCTGACATCGTCTAAAACTCTGACTCCAGAGAAGCTCTTACAGATATTTTTCATCTCCAGCAACATTGTGTTTTACCCCTCTAAATTACTCCCTTTCTAAGGATGAGGTTTGCATAGGTAGCTGTTTCACCGGTGGCTACAATTGCATATGCTTTCCTTCCCTTTTCATAAAAGTCGAATCTATCCAAATATTCAATGGAAATGTTCTTCTCTTTCGATTCCTCTAGTATTCGCTGATATTCTTCCCATATTTCAGGTTGTGGATCACCACTCTTAACATTCATCATTGTCACTGGATTAGTTGAATCCATATCTAGAGGTAAAACTGAAAGAATTGCCTCTAACACATCTACTCCGCCAAGACCGTCCAATCGGACAAGCCTTGCCGCATTAGATGCGCTAGGATAGTTTCCATCAGCAATAACAATTTCATCTCCGTGACCCATTTCCATGAGAATTTTCAGCAGATCGGGGGATAACAGATGATTTATATTCTTCAGCATTCATACCTCTCTTATCTGTGTAAACGTTTACACATCGTTGTAAAAAAAATAAAACAAAGAAATCTTCTAAAGACACTATAAGCATCTACACCAGTAATTACAATAGTTTCCACAATTATTTTTTCTATATTTTTCTATTTTTGAAGATTTACGCAGATTCATTTTCATTTTCGAGAATTATTAATTAATTATTTATTTATTTTAGATATCTTCAATAATTATCCAGTGAATATTTCGTGCAGTATGAAATTGAAAATTTTTCGGACTCAGAAAGTACCGTTATAGCCTTTGAGACTGACCAAGCAAACGTAATTTGATTGGCTGGGAAAAAAGATATTTAATCACCGCAGCACTCAGTGTAGAAGCAATACGTCGCCAAAACCGCTCCGCCATCACGAACTCACAACGAAATCGCAACGAAAACTCGCAACGCAAAGGCACTTCAGCAGTTTGACTACATAAGTTTAAAAATATACTTATGTAGTCAAATGTAGTCAAACCTCACACCGCAAGGTCCTTTTTCGAGTAGTACCAGGTGCCCGCGAGGGCGACAACAAGGGCGATGCCCATGGAGCTGAGGAGGTAGGTGGGGTTGAGGGCTTTGTCCGGGAGGACTGTGGAGGCTTCGGCGAAGGCAAAGGGGGTAATATAGCGGAAGAATTGGGCGTTTTCGGAGAGGTTGCTGACGAGATTCAGGCCATACAGGATGAGCGTGAGCCCGATGCCGAGCCCCAAGCCGCGGTCGCGCAGGAAACCGGAGATGCCGTAGCAGAGGATGCCGATTTGGAGCATCATGAGGAGCAGACCGAGGTGGTAAATGGTGAACGTGCGCCAGTCGGGTGAATCGGTAATGGCTGCAAAGGCTGCGGCACCGAGGGCGAAGTTGGCGAGGTTGAAGGCGATGATTTGGGTGATGACAGCCAGTAACTTCTGCAACGCGAGCGAAGTGCGGGTCAGCGGAAGCGTGAGGAGAAAATCAGAGGTGTGGTTGGCTTCTTCTTTGGCCAGCATGGAACTGCCGAGGAGCGCAGCGAATATCGAACCGCCTATACCCAGCACATTACCTACCTCGAGGCCGTAATAAGCGATTGGGTCGGACAAACTGAGGTACTGCAGGCCAAAGGCGGCGCCGAATGCCCCCATCCCCGCAATGAGATCGTCGAGACCGGCCATCATGTCCTGGAATTGTGGGTAGATGATGACTAGGCCAAAGACCGAGAGACTCATCGCGATTGTCCAGATGAGGAAGCTTTTCCAGCCGCGTTTCCATTCATGAAGAAATATTTTCATGTGTTGCTCCCTCCTTTTTGTGAGGCACCCTTCGCGCTGCCTGCGCCATCAACCGAACCGGAGCCGGCAGAGCCGCCTGCGCCAGCACCGCCATTCATATAAAAATGCAGGAAAAGCTCCTCCAGCTCGGGCTCCGTGATGGTCACGTCCTCGAGTGGCAAGCCTTGCAAACTGTCAAGGAGTTGGCGGGCATTGCCTTGGTAGAGGAATGTCACGCCATTGGTCTGTTCGTGAACTTCCAGAATGCCAGCCAAAGCCGGCGCCGCAGAAACACCGCGGAGCGTGACACGGCGGGCGGAAGAGCGACTGAGATTTTCGACTTGGTCATCCACAATGATGCGGCCCTCGCGAATGATCGCGGCTCGGGTGCAGTGGTGCTGAACTTCGGACAAGATGTGAGACGACAAGAAGATCGTTGCCCCCGCTTGATGTTGCTCGTCCAGAATCTGCCAGAACACTTGCTGCATCAAAGGATCCAGCCCACTCGTAGGCTCATCTAAGAAAAGGAGTTCCGGCTTGTGCTGCACGGCGCAAATGATGCTGACTTTTTTGCGATTGCCAAGCGACAGCTCGCTGATTCGGCGCCCCGGGTCCACCTGCAAACGCTCACAAAGCTCCCGCACATAAGCAGGATCCCGGTGCTTGCGAACACCAGAAGCCAGGTCAAGAATATCCCGCACGCGCATGTTGTTGTAGAAAATCGCCTCGCCCGGCATGTACCCACAGCGCTCCAGAATCTCCGTTTGAGAAGGCCCCACGGGCAAACCAAACAGCGAAGCCTCCCCCGAAGTCTTCGAAATAAGGCCCAGAAGCAGGCGGATCATGGTGCTTTTGCCTGCGCCATTTGGTCCGATGAAACCGAACACATCGCCGCCATTCACCGTCAGGTCCACGTCGACAATACCGCGGTTTTTCCCATACGACTTCGTAAGTTTCCGAGTTTCCAGAATTACAGCCATAGACGCCCCCCTCACATAAACACATCCCCCATATTATGACCTAGATCACACAGGCTGGCGTATCATGCGAAAATTTAACACAGATTTTTCCTCCTTACTCAGGCCAAAGCCGCCTCTTTCCAGTACAATAGCCTCTGGTAAATCATCACCACCCAGAATCACCACCCAGAATCACCACCCAGGCACTTCACCCTCGGCAGGAGGCATAGATCATAAGATGAGCATCTTAACAGTAGAGAATTTGAATCACGGCTTCGGCGATCGCGTCCTTTTGGAGGATGTGAATTTTCGCCTGCTAAGAGGTGAGCATGTCGGCCTGGTCGGCGCCAACGGTGAAGGCAAATCTACATTTATAAACATCATCACCGGCCATCAGCTTCCCGACGACGGCAAAATCGAGTGGGCGAAGGACGTCAAGGTCGGCTACCTTGACCAGCATGCCGTCCTCACAAAAGGCCTCACAATCCGGGACGCCCTTCGCCAGGCCTTCCAGCCACTTCTGGAGAAAAACGCCCGTCTCGACGAGATTTACGTGGAATTAGGCGACGAGGCAACCGACGAAGAGCAGATGGCCAAACTCCTCGACGAAATGGGCGTCCTCCAAACAGCCCTCGAACACTCCGACTTCTACTCAATTGATACGAAGATCGAGGAGGTGGCGGGCGGCTTTGGCCTAACAGACTTCGGGCTGGATACGGATGTCACTGAACTCAGCGGCGGCCAAAGAACCAAGATCCTCCTGGCGAAACTTCTGCTCTCGCGGCCCGACATTCTGCTGCTCGATGAGCCTACGAACTACCTCGACACAGAACATATTGTGTGGCTCGAGACCTATCTGCAGAATTATGAGAATGCGTTCATCTTGATTTCGCATGACATCCCGTTCCTGAACCGCGTCGTCAACCTCATTTACCACGTCGAAAACGCCCACCTCACCCGCTATGTCGGCAATTACGACAAGTTTCAGGAGCTTTACGAAGTCCAGAAGGCGCATCAGGAGGCCGCCTTCAACCGTCAGCAGAAGGAGATCGCTGATCTCAAAGATTTCGTCGCCCGCAACAAAGCCCGCGTCGCCACCCGCAACATGGCCATGTCCCGCCAGAAAAAGCTCGACAAGATGGACAAAATTGAGCTTGCTGCCGAGCGGCCCGATCCCATCTTCACTTTCACCAGCGACCGCACCCCTTCCCGCGTGATTTTTGAGGCCAAAGACCTCGTCATCGGCTACGACACCCCCCTCACGCACCCCCTTTCCCTCAAGCTCGAGCGCGGCCAAAAAATTTGCCTCATCGGCGCCAACGGCATCGGCAAAACCACCCTCCTCAAAAGCCTCATGGGCCTCATCCCATCCCTCAGTGGCACAACCCAGCAAGGCGATTTCCTCTCCATCGGCTACTTCGAGCAGGAATCCACCCGCGACCTCGACCGCACCTGCCTTGAGGACGTTTGGGAGGTTTTCCCTCACATGAACCAAGCCGAAGTTCGCGCCGCTCTCGCCCGCTGCGGCCTCACATCCAAGCACATCGAGTCCCGCATCGGCGTCCTCTCCGGCGGTGAGCAAGCCAAAGTCCGCCTCTGCAAGCTCATCAACAGGCCCAACAACGTCCTCGTCCTCGACGAGCCCACCAACCACTTAGATCCCCAAGCCAAAGCCGCCCTCCTCAAAGGCCTCCAAGATTATTCCGGCACCATCCTCATGGTCTGCCACGAACCCGAATTCTACGAAGCCCTCGTCACCGACGTCTGGGACGGCCAGGGCTTCTCGCTGAAGAAGGCGTAGGTGGGGTGCGCTGAGGTGGTGGGAGGCGGCTTTGGCCAGAAACAGGCGAAAAGCCCGAAAAACCCGAAAAAACCGGAAAACCCGGAAAAACCGAAAAGCAGCACAAGCGTTACGAAGGAACCCTGTCAGACCCTGTATTCTTCTCTGGCTGAACTTATTTGGCAGACCGCGGCGTAAGTTTGTACGAAGTTCACCGGCTCCCGGGTCGTCATTTTCCGGGCGCTCCCTCAATCAAGGAGAATCTATTTCAATGGCAAAAATGATGGGCCCTCGCTTCAAGAAAGCGCGCCGTTTGGGCCTCAACGTCTACGAACACCCCAAGGCAATGAATCGCGCCGGTCGAGACACCGCCCGCGACTCCAAGAAACTCAGCGAATATGGCATGCAGCTCCTCGAGAAGCAGCGGCTCGCCACTTATTTTGGTGTCCTCGAGAAGCAACTGCGCATTTATGTTCAGAAGGCCAAAGCCTCCCCCGAGCAGACCAATATTACGTTGACGGCGACTTTGCAGCGCCGCCTCGACCACATCGTCCGCATTTCCGGTTTGGCCAAAACCCAACGCCTCGCCCGCCAAATGGTCGTCCACGGCCACATCCTAGTCGACGGCAAACGTGTCGATCGCCCCTCCTACCTAGTGGAGGCCGGCCAAGTTGTCAGCTTCAGCGAAAAGGCCCGCACAAACGAAATCTTCCGCCAGTACTACTTGGACAACATGGCTTTTGTCCCCGATTTTCTCACGAAGAACGACCAATTCGAAGTGACTGTCGTCCGACTACCCAGCCGCGAAGACTTGCCTCTGCCAATCAACGACTCACTCGTCGTGGAATTCTATTCCAAGGCCCTCTAAAAGTACGAAAGGGAAGCGTTCATCGCTTCCCCTTCTTTCATTTGTCATTTTTCATTTGTCATTCCCATTTCCCATTTCCCATTAATCATTAATCATTTCTCATTTTGACGTTGAATTTGCAGTGACGCCGAGTCGCTGGCTAAAGAACGCCACTACGACGTATAGTTTCTATTTCAGCCTCATACTTCATTCAACATACTATGGCTGGAACGCTAACAGCCACTTATTGTTGTAAATGCTGCCGTTTCCGCTATCCAACTAGTTTTGAATGAACGCCTACAGCCACTTATTGTTGTAAGTTCGACTGCATCTGTTATCCAACTAGTTTTGAAGGTGCGCCTACAGCTTCGTATTGCTGTAAGTACGGCTATTTTCGTTATCCGGCTCGCTAAAAGCAACACATGTCGACATTTATCACAATAAGTTCCGTTAAAATATTTATACGACTTATTATACAACTTGTTAATCAGGATAATCTTGACACAGATCGGAAGAAATTGGTGCCAGTATGGGTCTATGCAACCATTTATCTTTTACATAGCATGTGAACTTGCAAGATTAGTTTGTCTTAGCCTCTGTTTTACGCCGACCAAGCGCAACTATGCCAATGAATCTTTCCAATCTGGTCCGGATCCGGAGGATTGCGACAACAAATATTTTCCAGAGAAGATCTTGACACTTGTTTTACAACCAGATGAATGATTGCTGACCTGAAGACAGAAATTATTGAATGAATACTGACCTCGACAGCTACATACTCTGCAAAAGCACGGTACAAACAGGAAAAACCTTCTAAATCGCAGAGTCTCCCGATCCGATGTCGCAAGTTTACCGATCTGAGCCAATCTGGAAATCTTATAATAATCTCTATAGTTTTCGAAGAACAAATTCAAGGAACAATACGTCGCCAAAACCGCTCCGCCGTCAAGAACCACTACATATGTATAAAAATAAACTTATGTAGTCGCAATACGCCGCCAAAACCGCTCCGCCACCAAGAACCACTACATATGTTTAAAAATAAACTTATGTAGTCGCAATACGCCGTCATCAACTCACACTTCAATTAACATCAGGTGCAATTGCATCGACAAAATAATGAGGGTCTTGTCTCAATTTGCTGGCTGCCTTATCCCATAGTGCCGGAGCTTCAATAGCGTAACAGTCGGCAGCTAAGACTTTGCCTTTTCTCAATTCGTTTTTAGTCAATATGTTTTCGACGCGGTCGTACCGCTGCTTCCACCCTGAAAAATTGTGTTGCCTGTAAATCATGCGCGTCTTCAAACCTGAATAATCGACAAGTTCATATTCCACACGTTTACCGAACAGATAATCGGGCTCTGAAAGTTCTTCAATGGCATGCATGGATGTATTGGGTTCCAGTCCACATCCCAAGAGCAGAATCTGGCCATCATATTCTTGCAACAGAGAATAGGGGGAATTCTTTCCTCCCGGAGTATCATCCAGGTAATGTTTGCTTAAAAGTTCTTTGGCAAATTTCCCAAAGCCACATACAGAATGTGTAGGATGTAGGCTTCGGCGGACTCCGGGCATTTTTCTGAAATGTTCCGGTATAGCTCCGACATTGGATGGTGTTTTCTTAACATCAAAAAACGGGTTCGCCTCATTAACATACTCGTAGCTCAGAGCAGGCATGAGCAACGTTCCTTCTGGGCCTAACGCAGCTAAAAAACCATTGATCACCGTCTGCGGACCGCCAACTAACAAACCCAATGACTTATAGGATGAATGCAGCAATACCACGTTGCCTTTTTCTACTCCTAAGTCAGAAAGGTTTTCAGCGATTAACTTCTCATAATCCTCAGCTTTCATGATTCCACTCCATCAACTTTTTATCCCAAGTATCCGCCTGCAAGCACTTGACCGCAAGCATTCACCCACAGGAATTAAACCGCCAACCGCCAACCGCCAACCCCTAATCGCAAATCACAAGCATGTAACCGCAAACCGCAAACCGCAAACTGCCAACCGTCAGCCGTAAACAAACAACCGCAAACCGCCAACAACAAGCCACCAAACAAGTCGCTCAATAAAACTTTTTCAAATCATCACACAAAAGGCCACACGCAAGGCCAGACAAGATTTCGCCCACCGTCCACCCCGATTCAATCGCCCATGGCCCCCAGCCCAAGTCATTAGGTAGGGCAAAAACTTCCATCAACGAAACATCCAGCGCCCTGGCCCATCCGCCATTGATTTGCTTATTTGAGCTGTGTATCTGTACAGAAACCATAAACTGAGCAGTATCTTCCCACAAGACCTGGAAATACCGATCTCCAGTAACAAGATACGCTTGCGCAAACGCCATCGGAAGCCAATTAAGCGAATAGAGAAGATCAGCCACCGGATCACCATTCTTCGTGAGCAGAGAGCATTCGTCCCCGCTTTGGCCGAATCTTGCCGATTGATAACCGGTGTCCCATTCGAGGTACGCACCCGAAGAGTGCCGGAATCGCTGAAGATCCTCTGTTGCTTGGTAGAGCCACTGTTTATGACGCTCTTCTCTGGTAACCCAGAATAAGTACGCGAGAGGAAGCACCAGTCTGCACAATTCTTGAGTTTCGCTATGTTCTCTAATGGTATTAGGGTAGAAAGACATGATCGTTTCCATGCCTTTTACGCCGATCGCTCTGAATTCCGCATTACCGGTCAGTTTGTGCGCAAGCAGTAGTGCTGCAAGATAGTACGCATTATAGTGAGCGCTGGGGTAGTTGGCCGGCTCAGTAGCAAGTTTGGTAATGGCTTCAGGGCTGAGGTCTTTCGCATCCGTTCGCATAACGCGGGTACCGTCGGTTCCGGTGGTTTTGGCCAAAGCCGCCAAGGCCGCTACACTCTCATTCAGGTGAGCTTCTGTATTCTTGTAGAGGCATTTGAGAAGTTCATAGATCACGGCTCTTGCTACATCGTCTTGGTAGCAGACGCCCCAGGCCTGATTCGACCATCGGAGCATGCCTTGGAAAGGCCCCTCATCCTTGGCTTGCATAGAGTTGAAAATAAAATCGGAAAGATTTTGGGAGAGGGTGAAACTTCTCCGGTCGCCGTCCAGGAGGTAATGCATGAAATAAGCAAACGACACTTCACCCATGCAGTCTGGCCTGATCACGGCGAATGTCCTCTGCGTGCCATCCGGGAAGATCTCGGTAGCGACGCCTTCTTTGAGCCCTCTTGTTCCATCTGCCAAGAGTAAATCCGCATTCTCAAACCAGTCTATGCCGAGATCTACAGAGTCCCGAACTTGTTTTGTCAACGAGCCATTGGCATCATACGCGCGGAAGTGGTAGGCGGGAGCGGCGATTTCAACGTCTATTTGCTCATCGCATAACCACTCCAGAATGAAGCGGATGACGCTTTGCCATTTTCCGACAGGAGCGAACCTGGCCTTTATATAGTTAGATATCCGGAAAGCGCAGATAAGGAGGTTTTCCGGGTCATCGAACCACACTGCCCGTTCATCGGCTTTGGCCAAAGTCTGCTCATCCACTTCGGTGTGGCTATGTGCATTAACTCTTACATATTGCAGGAGTGGGGTTCTTGTAGAACAAGTCATGTCCCAAGGTTTGATCCTCGTGTTGCACTGCTCATCGAGGAGGTCACCTAATTCTACGCCGTCCAGGCTAACCGACGGGTCACAAAAGCAGACGCGCTCAAACCTCGTCGACGTGGGATCCTGTGAGTAAACATTGCCGATGCTATTGCAAAACTCGCTGAAGACCTTCTTCCCCTGACGAATTTGCTTTTCTATGATGATTCTCTCAGTTGGATTAAACAGCAAAGGGTCGCTCCCGGTTCCGGCAAGAATGGCTAGCGAATAACAGCGATCGAGCTCAGCCTCCGAAAGCGCGTCGGGCTTCATCACGTGTAATTTCAGCCCGTTGCCTCGAAGCACATGCAAAAGGTCACTGTCGTCTTCTGTAATAATCCCAATGATCTTATCTGTCATTATGCAAATCTCCCGGGTGAATACTTTCATTTCTGTGGCTACATGATGCCGGCCAGATGCTGCTTGAAACCGGCGGGTACTGCTTGAAACCGGCGGCTACTGCTTGAAACCGGCGGGTACTGCTTGAAACCGGCGCATGCCACTACATCTTGATGCCGCCGGAAGCGATCCCTGAAGTAATCTTTTTCTGCATAAGCAGGTAGATTACAAGCGAAGGGAACATAACAATGACCATACCGGCGAACAATGAGCCCCAATCCGTATGATACTGTTGCCTTGCCATAAGATTCACCAGCCCCACGGGAAGAGTCTTTTTCTCATCTGAATTAATCATCGTTGCCGCATAAATATACTCATTCCAAATGCCCATGAAATTATAGATTGTGATTGTGACAATCGAAGGCATAGCCAAAGGCAAGATAATCCTAAACATGATGCCGTAACGTGAGCACCCATCGATGTACGCGGCTTCCTCGTAATCCTTGGCAATCCCTGAAATAAAACCGGTAAGGACAAACACGGAAAACGGCAGAATAACGGTGATATAAATTAAGGTCAAGCCAAATCGGCTGTCATAAAGGCCAATGTTATTCATCATGAGAAACAAGGGCATCAAGCCGAAGATCGCAGGTAACATGAATGCTGACATGTAGGCTTTTCGCACAATCCGGGTGTATAAATTATTGATGCGTGTAAGGGTGTAGGCGGTTGTAAAACTAATCAACAAACAGACCGCCACAGAAATAAGTGAAATGACCACGGAGTTAATAAAATAACTTCCCATGTGGGCTTCGACAAACGCATTGTAATAATTATCGAAATTGAGCTGAGCCGGAAGGAGCCACGGATCTTCCAGGAATTCACGTGAGGTTTTGAAAGAGCTGTAGATGGACCAGATAAATGGGTAGATAAAAATCACGGAACAAATGATCAGGAAAATCCTTGTGATAAATGTAGTAATTGTGTCTTTCAAACGTATTTTTTTCATATCATAACCTATTGAAACTCAACGACCTCTCTCTTAGTCATCCTGTCGGAAATCAAAGACAGCGAAATCCCAATGACAAAGATGGCAATTCCTACAGCAGAAGCATACCCCATATTGTTATTAACAAAAGCCAAATTATACATATAGTTAACGACTGTGAGAGTGGCATTATTGGGTCCACCGTTCGTCATGACCTGAACATAGACAAGGGCATCATAGAAACCGGCACTGATCAGTAAAATGAAGGCAACTCTCAAGATCTCCCAGAGTAAGGGGAGCGTGATCTTAAAGAACTGAACAAATTCTCCTGCCCCATCGATCACTGCCGCTTCATAGAGATGTTCGGGGATGCTTTCGATTCCGGCAATAAACATAACAAGGTAAAATCCGACATGCGACCAAATAATGGTCAAACCAACACAGATTAAGGCGGTTCCCGTGTCACCGAGCCACACTCTCGCAAGGTGGTCTAAGCCGGCTTTGGCCAAAAGTGTATTTATGATCCCCAAAGTTGGATGATACGTGAGCTGCCACAACATCGAAATGACGACCACGGACAGGACGTTCGGAAGAAAGAAAATGGTTCGATACACGTTGCGCTCTTTCAGCTTGCGCCTGGTGAGGAGAACCGCGAAGAGTAGGGACAAAATGAGCACGCCTACAGGAATCATGACCATGAGGACGGCGCTATTTTTCAGCGAGAGCCAGAATACCTCGTCGCGGAACATCTTCTCGAAATTGTCGAAGCCGATGAATTTTTCTGTTCCGGCGGTTAATCCACTCCAACGGTAGAAGGCCATGGTGATCGCTTTGAAAATGGGGTAAAGCAATATGATCACATAAAAGGCCAGAGCAGGCACTGTGGTAATCGCTATAAATAAATATTGATTTTTGTTCTTCACAGTTTCACCTCTATGGTTGATATCTCGAGCCACCTAGGAGCCACCTAGCCTGAGCCAACAAGCCCTCAAGTCTCGAGCCCCCTCAGGAGCCAACAGGCATCAACAAGCTTTCGGACATCCAACTGTGAATGCCCGAAAAGCTTACTCAAAAATTCTTCACCTATTTCGCGGCAGCCATATCGGCTCGCAAAGTTGCCATGGATTTTTCGATACTCTCGCTCCACTCGTCAGTTGTCATTTGTTTGTTTGACACTTCCGTCAATGGATTCCAGATCGCATCGCCAGGTTTGATGGAAGACGCCCCAACGGCAGCCCAGCTCATCATCACCGGCTTGACACCATTGTCATAAGCCTTGAACGCTTCGTACACGGAAGGCTCAATATAAGGCTTGGCAATTTCGACAGCACCCTTGATACAAGTGACCGCCTGTGTCTTCTCCGCATTTAATTTCGCACTCTCTTCGGTGTACTGGAATTTCAAGAACTCTTTCGCAAGTTCAGGATTCTTGCCCTTAATAGGGATCAAGTAATAGGACGTTCCGGCCTGTGCATACTGCTGATCGTTAGCATCGAAGACCGGCGTAGGAAGGAAGCCAAAAGAGAACCCCGTCTCAGGAATAACATCCTTCATTTCGTTGGCAAACCAGGTTCCATTCGGGCAGAATAGAGCATTGCCCTTGAGGAATTCAGTCTGTGCCTGCGTATGATTCATGCCCGTTGTGCCTTTTAAGAGATAGTCATTCTGGGCGATTTCGTAGAAAACATTCATCGCTTTCTTAACATTCGGATCCGTCCAGGCACCCTCTTCGTAATTCTCAATCTTCTTCAAAGCATCCAGCCCAGCCGTACTCGCAATCGCGGGATAGAGAATCATCTCATTGTAGCTAGGATAGATTCCTTGATACGTAAATAGGGCTTTGCCCTCTTCCTTAGCCTTATCACCCAGAGCAAAGAACTCATCCCAGGTTTTCGGCGCTTCCCAGCCCATGGTCTCGAAATAGGTCTTGTTATACCATGTACCCATAATCGCTTCATCACTTGGGCCATAGAGAATCCTGCCATCGCCCAGCGGCTTACAAACATCTAAAAATCCATCCGCGATCACATCCTGGAGCGGTACATCCTTATCCAAGGCTTGGCTCGCGAACACATCGGTCAGATCCAACAGCGCCCCATCGGCTGCGAAGGATGAGACATCACTCGCGTAGTAGAAATCCGGTGGATTCCCCGCAAGAAACTGTGGTTTAACCATATCCGCAATTTTCGGGCTGCTCGTGACATTCACCTTGACACCGGGGTAGGCCTGTTCGAAGTTTGCGATCACTGCATCCCAGTAGGCTCGGCCAAAGCCGCCCTCAAACACCGCGATATTCAGTTCTTTGTTCGCAAATTCTGTCGTGCCTCCTTCTGTGCCTGTTGATTCTGGGCTTGTCACATTTTCTGTCGGCTTTTCGGTAACTGAACTTGTCCCACCGCTTGTTGTAGTGGTCGTAGTTGTGGTTCCACAACTCGTAAGAACAAAACTTGTTGCCAAAAACGCACTAATGACTAAAGAAACCAGTTTTTTCACTATAAATCATTCCTTCCTTATAAAAATAAAAAGACCTCAACTGCAAGATTTGATACCCGGGTTTTCTTTCAATCGATTGATTTCCTACTAAGCCCATCATAAAAGATTGGCTTCTTAAGGAGAATTTACTATTTTCTCTTCTTGATGGATTATTTTGTCCGATCCATGGACTATTTGTGCTTCTCGGAAATCTTATCGGAAATGGGGTCGATCATTGGGTTGAGAATTTGGTTAGTAAGCTGTTTTGCCCGGTATTCACTGGGGCTCAAGCCGGCATATTTCTTAAAGATGCGGGAAAAATAGAATTGGTCATCGAATCCCACGCTCGCAGCGACTTCTCCAATCGAGAAATCCTCATCCCTCAAGAGCTCGATTGCTCGCTCAATCTTCAGATCATTGATGAAACTGACAAGATTTTTCCCTGTTTCTTTTTTGAATAGCTTACACAGATAAGTCTCCGTCATATTAATTCTTTGGGCAATCATGGCCAGGGAGATCTTTTTATCGATGTTCTCTTCGACAATGGCAATGATTTCGTGGATCTCTTTTCTGTATTTCCTGCTTTCCGTTCGCAGGCCCCGATTGTAGATACTGTCCACAAGTTCATTGAAAATTCTGACCGCGTCAGCATATCTCCCGGAGAGTACAATTCTCTCCTTCCCTTGTTCAATCATCTCAGAAAGCACTTCATCATTCCGGGCATAGGGTTGCCCCAAGTCATCGATCAACCGGACAAGTAATCGCTTCAAGTCATTGGGCCAGTAACGCTTCGCTGTGTCATCAAGCAGATCCGTACTCTTAACTTGCAGCTTCGCAAGCTCACCTTGGTGAAGTAAATCAGCCAAAGCAGCCCGCGTCCCCTGATAGCCTTCAAATTCCCCGATCTCTTACCTGTTTGCGTCTTTGGCCAAAATGACTGCAGAAGACTCCCCGTAAAAAGTCAATTCCGCCGCCTTCTCACAAGCTTGGAAGGCCTTTTTCACGCTGTAGAAGCCTTCGAACGCATCGCTGACTACAATGCTGCAACGAATATTCAGATACATTTGAATGGAATTACTTACTTCTTCAAGCGTCTCCGCCAGATCGCTGCTTGAGATTTCTCCGCGATCCAGGGGAAGCAAAACCACAATGCCCTTGAACCCAAGCTTAATCACTTCGTGGTTCCCAAATTTACTGAGAATTTCGCTGACAATATTTTCGATGGAGGCGATCAGGATTCTTCTGTCCTGAACTTTTGAATCAGCCAGGGCATGATCAGAGTCATCAATCACAAGATCCAGCATAATCATTTTCTCCGGCGTGCTGTTTATCCCGGCTCTTGCGGCTTCATGTTCGATCTCACTGTAGCTGTAACCGTTTTCATAAAACAAATTCTTGTAGAAATCATTCCTGATCTTTTTCCTGATCTCACTGATTTCCGCCTGTTCAAGCATTTGTTTTTCTTTGCTTTCGTATTCGACTTTGAGCTGCTCAGTCATTTTTACCAACATCTTGGCAAACTGATCGGCATCAAGGGTGACCTTGAGAATGTAGTCCTCGGCACCCAGCTTCAGCGCTTCACGAACAAGGGCATACTCACCATAATTGCTCAAGATGAGGACTTTTCCGGGGAATTGCTGCTCATTTAACTGTTTCAGGAGGGAGATACCATCCATTTTCGGCATTTTCAAGTCGCTGATAATTATATCCGGCTTCAATTTCTCCACCATGTTCAGAGCTTCTAAACCGTTCGAAGCGCCGCCGACAACTGTAAGACCGATTTCATTCCAATCAATCAGCGATTTCAGCGCGATCCTCACGATCTTTTCATCATCAACGATCAGTACTTTGAACATCTGTTTCACCCTTTTCTGTTATGAGCGGCAATTTCATTTCCACTTCAGTACCGCAGCCGGGACAAGTCTTAATTTTGAGGCCATACAAGTCACCGAAATTCAGTTTGATTCTTTCGTCAACATTAGAAATGCCAATTCCCGCCAGCTTCTTGGAACTCACATCCTCATCTCGCCTTCGTGCAAGCTGCGACTCATCGAACCCTCTCCCGTCGTCGATTATTGAAACCATCAAATAATCATCCTCTTGATAGATGCTTATCTTGATCGTAACTTTATGCACGACCTCATCAAGCCCGTGAATAATCGAGTTTTCAACGATTGGTTGCAGCAAAAATTTCAAGATCATGAATTTTTCCGAATCAACTCGTATGTCATACTCAATTTTGAATGAGTCCCCATAGCGAATTCTCTGGATAAGCACATAGTGCTCAATATTTTGCAGTTCCTCCTTAATGGTCGACAAATAGCCTTCATCCAATATCGTATTTTTCAGTAATTCGGCCAAAGCCCCTATCCCGTCACTCACCACAGGAACCCTGCTCATGAGTGCGGTGAACTTCAGCGAGTTCAGGGTGTTAAACAAAAAATGCGGATTAATCTGTGCTTGTAACGCTTGGATTTCCTTTTCCCGTTTCAACTTCTGTTCTTTCTCGACTTCAATTAGCAAATTGGAAATCCGGTTCACCATCACATTCAGATTATCCGCCAAGTAGGCTAGCTCGTCATTTCCACGTACGTTTAACTGAACATTGAGGTTGCCCCCGATAATTCCTTTGACAAAGGTCACAATCTCTTTGAGCGGCGAGATGATACTCACGGAAACAAGCAGGGAAAGCAAAAAAGAAAACACAATACATATTGTGCAGACAATAAAAATACTAGTTCTGATCTCGTTGGACGTTTTGTTGATATAGGCGTAGGGGATTGCGCTCACTGCGTACCACGACATGGACTCGATATATTTATAGACTACCAGGTAATCGCCCTTCGCAAGTTTGACAGAAAAAGTCCCGGTATCAGCAGCTGTTGCCTGATTTATGCTGGTGAAGACGGCTTCATCCTGTAATTTTTCACCCATGACGACATCACGATTACTGCTCGACATGACATTTCCGTCCGCATCAAGCAAGAAGATATCTGCTCCTTCGCCAAACTCGCCCAAGCGATAGGTGTTGTTGGCAAAGATATTTTCACTCACCGAAGCAAAGATATACCCAATTGCCCTTGAGCTATTGGTTCGCGAGTTGATTTGTCTACAAAGAACAATATGATCCGTACCCTTGGTAGACGTAAAATATGTCCAATAATCTCTGCCATTCGATTCGGCCGCTCTGGCTGTGGCTTTCTCGATATCTTTACTTGAGAGTGGGTAAAATCCCATTTCATAAAAGACGTCACCCATATACGTGTCGATTTGCACATCAGTTAGGTAGATGAACTCCGAGAATCTTTCTCCTACCATTTTGTCAATTTCCGAAATGTATTCGCCTTTTCTGGCATCATCAAAGATCTGATAATTCGACAAACTAAACTGAACATTGCTGCTGCTGGTCAAGTTATCGCAGAAATAACTGTATTTTCTGGCTTCATTCGTAATACTATTGCCGATTTGCTCAAGTAGGGCGACCGAGGAGTTGGTAATGTTCGCGGTGTTGGACCGGCTGCTTTGGCCATAAGAGAAGAAACCGATCATCAGCGCCGGGATGATCGAAATACAAATAAAGGACAGAAGCAGCCTTGGCTGAATCCTTGTATTTCTGAAGAAACCGCCCTTGACGGTCTCTCTGAATTCACATAATTTTGTCTTCATTGCTTCAACTACGACCGCTGACTGTCCTGGGCACACCGGCTATGCCGGGTGTGCCGGGTGCGCCGGGTGCGCCGGGTGTGCATCGGACAGCTCCTTAACTACTTATTATGGAAATAATCCATGAAAACAATCATCACGAACGATTTCACCTACAATATCACAAAATCGATGCAGGAAATCAATTGCACACATCCACTCCTGCACGATTTCCTACACGATTTAGCCAAAAATTTGATTACAGTCACGTTAAGTAAGGTAGATTTCAAACACCCAAGCGTGCTAATGCCCGGTTCAAGAATTCAACGGGTAGCCAACATCTCTCAACTTCTCCCTATCGGAATCAGCTAGTACCCAACATCTCCCCCTCGGAATCAGCTAGTAGCCAACATCTCCCCCAAAATCTGATCCACCATAATTAACATTCGCGGCAGATGGAAAGGCCCCTTGAAAGTACTCCCCTTACACGGAGGTTCCGTAGGCTTACCGTCGCGTCTCAAATAGCCAAACCACTCGCCAAACTCAGGATCTGCAAACACTCTTTTGCAATACTCAAGCGTCTTACTAAAGCAAGTAAAATAGTATTCACCTTGCGTGTCGCGATACGCCATAATCGCAGCAATCAGAATTTCGCAGTGAGGCCACCACAATTTCATATCATGCTCATAAGCTTCCGGGGGCTTACCTAGGCAGTCAAAGAAGTACAGAAGGCCATCATATTCCTTATCCCAACCACCCTCAAAAGCATACCCAAAAATCTCCAGCGCCTTTTTATATAACTCTTCATCCTTCCGATAGTTGGCCTCCTCCATGAGGAACCAAGCACACTCAATGTCGTGGCCGGGGTTAACAACACGGCCGGAAGAAACCTCACTCATGAATTCCCCGTTAAGGCCAACCGTCTCCAGCGTACATTTCAGATCAGGTTTAAGATGATAAGTTATTATCGTTTCAACACATTCGGCAGCGTACACATCGTAGGTCGCCACATTTTCCGGATCAACTCGGCGCATGATCGAAGTGATGTTGAGGAAAATCATTGGGTCCGCAAGAGCGCGCCCCGTGCGAGTTTCAGGGATTATTTTCGGGCCAAAGCCGCCCGGATCCACCATCAAATGGTTGTTCAGCTTATAAATCATGTCATAAGCTTTTTGCGCTCGCTCCAAGTATATTTTTTCCCCGGTGATACCATAATATTCAGCATTTGCCATGCAGTAAAAACCTTCACTGAAACAATACCGGCGCTGACGAAGTGGCCTGCCATCAGCCGTTACCGTAAAATACATCCGGTTGCCCAATTCACGATTGATACAATGGTTCTCCATGAAGTCAAGGCAACTTTTGGCAGCGGCAAGCCACTCTTCTCTCACCCCATAAACCTTGCACAGATAGGAGAAAATCCAAGCAGTCCTCCCCTGCATCCAGACGCTTTTATCCGTCGAAAAGATCTTACCTTCCCGGTCTAGACATGTATAAATACCGCCATAGACCTCATCCATGCCGTTCTTATACCAGAAATCAACAGAACGCCACAGCTCCCCCTGAACCCAAGCCCGATACCCCTCTACTTCTGTCCGATCCATCTTGGTTCGATCCGCTTTCGTCCAATCCATCTTGGTTCGATCCATTTCATTCACTGCCCCCTCTCCCACCTTTTGAAGTACGTAGTCGCAATGCTCTGTTGCAGCACTCATTTGCAGTACACTTTGCAACACTCCTTTGCAGTACACTTTGCAACACTCACCCTTCAATTTGCTTACATTATACTTTTTGCCAGAACGTGTGCCAGATTTGCTTCAACTTTGTCTACCCAACCCTCTTGATCTTTTATTTCACATTAGAATTTCTATTTAGAATTTCTATTTAGGATTTCTATCGACGTTAGCCAGTGATGAGCCGAAGGAATGCAAGCATCAGGATGTAAGTAGGTGTTAGTAGAGGAAGCAACGCTTACTACGGCTTATCGTTATATGTGCGACTGCTTCCGTTGTTCAACTATTTGGAATGAGCGCCTGCAACCGCTTATAGCTACAAGTGCGACTATTTCTATTAGCCAACTAGATTTGGCAGGAACGCCTACAGGAATGCATCGCTGAGTGCTTTGATTGGATTGTGGATCTAAGTTAACTTGCTTAGCTATACGTAGGGTTTAATCTTAGACCATATCTTCCACGTGATAGCATCTATACAAGAACCTAGTTCATTGTTCTTGTAATCTGCATCTAGACCTTTAAACACGCGAAGATCCTCGAGCACTATGCGAATGTCATCCCAAATTTCTGGAGAATAAAACGTTTCGGAAGTAAGCTGCTTTTCCTTGAGCGCATCCATTACTAAAGATTCTTCCTGTTTCGATAAGCCAAAGTCACGAATTGTATATTTCATTCAAAATTCTGAGATAGTTTTTCTTACTGCTCTCAGTTACAGTAATAATTTTTCCAGTATCTGGATTATAAGCTACATTGACTTTTTTCCCAGGATTATTCTGCTTGGCTTGCCTTGGTCGTCATAATGGGTGTTGGTCTCTGCTGCCAGCTCTTCAATAGTTTCCTAGACATCTGATAAATTGCCTTTCCTCTATAGGTATCTATCTAGAGCGTGCCCCTCCATGCGAGTACTATCAGGTCGTATAATAATCTCTATAGTTTTCGCAGAACAAATTCAAGAAACAATACGCCGCTAAAGCCGCTCCGCCACCAAGAACCACTACATATGTTTAAAAATAAACTTATGTAGTCGAAATACGCTGCCAAAACCGCACCTATGGGCCAGTTCACCCAAAAATTGCGGATCAAAACTAGACAAGTAAATTTTCCTCCAATGCATAGGCGAATAGTCCTCGCGGAACCATTAGTTGCCAGTCACTTCGGTAGTAGTTGTCTTCTCTTCTGTCATCATCCAAGCATCTTATACTTTTGCAGATCTTGCTTTTGCATAAATTAATAAAATCTGTGCTTATCTTTAACTCCGGGGCAAACTGTTCAAGAAGGAATCCAGTTTTCTGATAAAGCACCTGAGAATCATAAGTTGCGAGATAGTCCTTCAACATATCTTCGTCCAAATAAATAATACCTGAGAGACAATTCAACAATTCATCAATGCCAGCAATTTTGTTGACGTCAAGAATACTGTCTATTACCGTCCTTTCAAGATCTGTAAGACGTACTCCACGAGTGGTTTTGGCATTTATAACTCCACTTTTCATTCTTGAAGCAACATATGTATATGTTATATCGTCATAAGTAAAACTCGTAAATTTACTCTCTGATGAAACATATAACTCATTGTATACCTGATTAGTTAGGCCATAATATTCAAACGCACTATGATGTGACAGGTAAGCTGTCTCGGAGATGGCGCATGCTATCTGAAAGCGATTCGCAACAAGTAAGCCCGTCCCCGGATCCACCATTGAGTACATATTTCGCCGTATTTTGCGGACCCGATCTTTGCTCATTAGTCTAGATAAACTTGAATATGTCGAACTAACATTCCCATACAAGTCAACGAGATCTTGGACAGAAAAGACTGGGACCTTTGCAATTGTAGTAAAGATATCCATCTGCCACCTCTTTTTATTTTTAGCTCATTTTTCTTTATTTTCAAGCATCTATGAGTTATTTTTAAAATCATATAAAACTCCTTTTTTAATTTTAACCCATTTTTTCTCGTTTTTAAATAGATACTCTCCATTTTTAAAATTCTCAACATCGAAGAGCTCGCCTTCATTCCAACAAAAAGCAGCACCCCAAACAAGATGCTGCTTTAAAACGTTTTGAATGAGTCTCTCAAAGATCTTCCAAAATGTCTACTTAGAAACTCCAGACTTTGATGCGATTTTTGCCGGCTTTGAGTGAGGCGATCGGCCCCGCAACAGCTTCCGGTTGTGCAGACGCAGATGCTTCAACAATATCGGCAACGCTATCCGACCGATCCGCACCGCGGCTTAGTAAGTCGCGGTCGCAGATGAGGACGCTGCCGTCAGGATTTTCGAATTCGGCGTCTACGATGCGGACGCGGGCCAACGTTTGGGTGCTTAGTGGCGCGTATTTGTGCGTTTCGAAGTCCGCCGGCAAGGTCAGTTCCAGGTAAACGCCGTCGGCTTCCTCCGAAATCCGAACTTGCGGGTCGAAGGCAGCGGAGACAACGGCACCGGACTCGCGGTTGTAGGCTTTGGCCCCCCGAAAATACGTGTTATCGGCGATGTAGACCGGCTGCTCGACCGTGTCGAAGGCCTCGTGATCCGCGGGGAAGTGCGCATCAATCAGCTCGATGTATTCGGCCAAAGACGCCGGATACCCATCAAATGCGGCTGTTCCGGCTTGGAGCGAAGGACTTGTTGGACGCGGTGCGGAAGCGTTCTCATTGGCACTGCTTACAACCGTTGCGTCAGCACTTGTGGCCGACTCTTCACCGTCAGCATCACTGTCGCCGCCGTCCACACCCACAAAAATATTGTGGTAGAAGCGGTCGTCGCCGGAGTAGAACTTGGCGACACCTCTGACCATCGTGCTGTGCGGAAGATGATATGGAGTTGAGCGGTCCATGATTTTGCGAACATTCATGAAGCCGCAGATCAAGTTGTTTACAAAAGCACCGCCTTGCGCGTGGTTGTCGATGGCATACGTGGCGGTGAAGATATTATGGTCGACGAGGTGCGGGCCGGATGTGACCTCGACGAAAAAATCGCGGTTATTTCGGTAGAAAACATTGCGGCTGACCTGAGCACCCTGCGCCTGCCAGTCGAGCCAAATGCCAAGTGAACAATCATGGAACAAGTTGTCATGAATGAGCACGTCGATGGCGGCGTGGAGTTTGATGCCGGCAATTTCGTGGCCGTAAAACTCGCGTTTGATCGCAATGTTATAGATGTGGTTGCCGTAAATTTCGCTGAAAGCACAACCCAAATTGCCGACCACGGCGTTTTGGCCGCAGTCGTGGATCACATTGTTGCGAACAATATGTGAGCCGATCGTTTCGCGTGACCAACCGCGCCCCAAAGCCGCAAACACCGACTCCAACTGATATTGATAGCCGGGCTTGTCGTGACGTAGTGTTTTGAAGTTGTGGCCGGTGGAGATTTCTTTGCCCAGGCTGATGGCGCTGCATTTCGCATCGTGGATGTGGTTGTTTTCAATGATCCACCCTTTGCTCCAGTGCGTGCCGAGGAGGCCGGGCTGATCGGCGGTTGGCGGCGCCCACGGCGTTGCGGCGTGCGCCATCTCGAAACCACGCACCGTCAAGTAGTCGATCCCGGTCAGTTCGGGGTAGAAACAGTATGGCCGCACGTTGATTTCGACCAACTCTTTACGCGGGTCCGCGCCCTGGAAATTGGCGTAAATCGTCGTGACTTCGACTTCGCCAGAGTCATCGCCAGTGCTCTCAGCACAGCTTTCGTCAGAGCTCTCATCAGAACCCGAGGTTTCCACATACCAGAGGTAGCGGGTTTGGGGGACATTTTTCACAGGTGTTTCTTGGCGGGTCCAGTGGTCGAGCACGGTTTCTCTAGCCAAAGGCGCCGTCAGCTCCTCCAGTGTCTCGGCTTCGTAGAATGACATGCCATTCAGGTAGACTTCGCCCAGGTGGCAGATGTTTGGGCGGTAGACCAGCCAGTCACCCCAGACTTTCTTGCGGTAGGGATTGGATTGGCCAAAGAACCCTTTCGGCAGTTCGGCTTTCCAGATGTTGCCAACGGTTGGTACCCAGTTGGTAATGCGTTCGGAGCCTTTGATGACCACGTGCTCGCCGGGGGCGGCCTCGTAGGTTATGCGCCGAAAGTTACTGAGGCCGCCGCGCGGCGGGTTTACCCATTCACGGTATTCACCTTCGTGGACGATGATCGTGTCCCCCGGAAGGGCCAGATCCGCCGCACGCTGGATTGTCTGGAAGGGTCGTTCAGCTGTGCCGGGATTGTGGTTGCTGCCGGCTTTGGCCACATGATACGTTACGGACATAAATGCTCCTTTATCTAGCCCTTGACACTGCCTAGGGCGACGCCTGCGATGATATATTTCGATAGGGCAAAGTAGATGACAAGTAATGGAAGTGCGGTGAGGCTCAGACCTAGGTAGACAGCGCCGTACTCGGTTTTGTAGATGTCGCCGCGCAAGAGGCTGACCATGATGGGTAAGGTGTATTTGTCGCTGTCGGTTAGGAGGATCGTCGGCATGAATAGGCTGTTCCAACTGCTGACGAAACTGAAGATGCCTTGGGTTGCCATGGCCGGTTTCATCATGGGGATGACGATGCGGTTGAAGGTATAAAACTCGCCGGAGCCATCGATTCTGGCGGAGTCCAAGATTTCCAACGGGAAGGAACCCAACATGTATTGTCTCATGAAGAAAACCGCTGCCGGTGCCGCAATGGACGGCAAAATCAGGGCGAGGAAGTTATTGGTCATGCCGACTTTGTACATGAATTGGTAGAAGCCGATGCTGGTGACTTGCGCTGGGATCATCATGATAGCCATGATCAGGGTGAAAAACGAGTTTCGGAGTTTCCAGCGATAGGCGACCAAAGCATAAGCGGTCAAGGTCGAGAAATAGATGGTGAGAACTGTGGAGAAACTCGAGATGATGAGCGAATTTTTGAAGCCTGTAAGCGGGTCGAATGACTTGCCGGTCAAAATACGGTAATTGTTCTGCAAATAGGTCGACGGTATGAGGGATATGGAGTTTGCTTGGATTTCCGGCGTGCTGCGCGTTGAGTTCACCAACATGATGACAAAGGGCATCAGACTTAATATGGCCAAGAAAATCAAGAAAGCATAAATGAGGATGCGAAAGGCTATTGCACCCGGAGATTTGCGAGATTTACTAGCACGAAGGCTCATAAGGATTCTCCTTTCTCCGAAATGTTGCTGCCTCTGCCGGCATTGTTGTTGTTGCGGGCGTTGCGGCGGGCGGCTTTGGCCAACTTCTTCTCGCGGGAAGCATCGCGGTCTCGCATGAGGAAGAAGATCAAACCGGAGAGGAAAGCAATAATCACAAACATGATCATACTTGCGGCTGCGGCCCGGTTGTAGAGATAACTGCCACTGAAGGCTTGGTTGTAGATGAAGACACTGACGGTCGTCGTTGCATTGTCCGGCTGACCGTTGAGGAATAGTTTCGGAATATCATACATGTTGAGGCCGCCGATCAAACTGGTGATCAGGGTGTAAAGCAGAATGGTCCGCAAATTCGGGATCGTAATGTAGAAGAAGCGCTGAATGCCTGAGGCTCCGTCGCATTCGGCGGCTTCGAAGATTTCCGGATTGATGCCCAAAGTCCCCGAAATCAGGATGATCATCGTATAGCCATACCACATCCAAAACTGAATGAACGCGACGATGAGCTGGGCGGCTGTTTTCTTGACGAAAAAATTATAGGGTTCCGTGAGAATGCCGAGTCCGATCAGAAGGTCGTTGACGGGACTTTTTGGGTAGCTGAAAAGGGCATTGAAGAGGATTGCAATGGTTGCGGCTGTGATGATGTTCGGCAGGTAGAAGACGACTTTGAAGAAGCCTTGCCCTTTGAGTTTGAGTGAACTTGATGTGAAAAGGCCGGTCAAAACGAGCGCCAACACAATCTGCGGAATGAAATTGATGATCCAAATTACGACCGTGTTGCGCAGCGAGGTTTTGAACGTGTTATTGTTCAGGATCAACTTGAAATTCCCGAACAAGTCATCTAGGAAATGCCACTCGGTATTCCCCAGCCCCTTGAGATCCGTGAAGCCGATGACGGCGGTATAGATCGTCGGGTACAAGGAAAAGATCAGGAAAATGACGATGAATGGGATACTGAAAATGTACCCATATTTCGCATAGTTGATGCCTTTGTGCTTAGGCATGAGGGAGCACCTCTCTTCCCTATTTTGCGTGTTGCGTGTTTGCGTGTTGCGTGGTTCGTGTGTTCGTGTTACGTTGCGCGTTGCGTGTTTGCGTTTATAGGGGCACCGGTCGCCACCTGTTAGGGCGGCAAACCGGTACCTGAAATTACTTAGATTCTGCAGTCCTGAAGTTCTGCTGGTGAGAAGTTCAGCTGGAGTTGTGGTTGGCGGCTTTGGCCAAAGCCTAGTCCACAATCACGTCGAGGTTGTCAGCGACCATCTGCTTGAAATCCTGGATCGCGGTTTCGCGGTCTTTCTCGCCTGCCTTGTAGGCGTTAACTTGATCTCTCCAATAGCGGTTGATGGTCTCGTCGTAAGGCGTGAGGTTCTTGCCATTGGCGAACTCGTTGGCCGGCACGAAAACATCAAACATGTTCTGACCGCCGAGGAAGTCCAGCGAACCATCACTGACTGCCATTACTTTGCCAGAGGCGACCGCATCTTTCGTCCCGCCTTCACCGGCGAAGGTGCCGTTTGCCCATTCATATTGCAGGCCGGTCTCGCTGGAATCAAGAGTGATCCACTTGATGATATCTCCAACAACATCCTTTTTCTGGGTATCTTTATTCGCCAGCACCCATGTGCCGCCCCAGAAGAAGCCCACCGGCGGTTCGGCGACAGCCCAGTCACCATAGGTGCCTTCGCCGGCTTTTTCGCCGCCACTATTGGGTGCCATGACGTAGTTGATCAGCCATGCGGGGCCAAAGAACCCGAAAACCTGCTTGGCTCCCTCGCCCTTCATATCCGCAAACCAAGCATCTTGCCAGTCCACAGTGTCGTTCATGTAGCCTTTGTCTTTTAGTTCCTTGGAGAAGTCCAAGAATTGTTCGCGTTTCGGATCGATCGTGAGTTTGCCGTCGACTACCCAAGGTTGCTCGGAGCTGTTCTCCACCGCGTGCCACACATCACCGTCGCCGGAAACGATGGCGTAGCCTTTGGCCGCCAGCTCATCCGCTGCTGCGAAGAACTTGTCCCAGCCGGGTCCGACCTTCGTCTTAATTTCTGCCGGATCGTCGGTTCCCCAAACATCCTTGGCAATCGAGCGTCTGTAAATGAATGCTCCGCCCGTCGCCTGATAGCCGAGACCTACGAGGTTCCCTTCCGGATTCGTGCCGATTTCCACGGTGTATTGGGCGATCTCCGAGTCCTTAACCATGGCATCCACGTCGATCCCGAGGTCCTTGTACGACGCGGCATATTTCGCGGCCTCGCCCTGGGTGTATTTCAGAACGAAGGCTGCTTCCGCTGCGTAAATGTCAGGAGCGTCTGCTCCTCCCCCGGCCAAAGCCTGGTCCAACGCCGGTTGATAGGCGCCGTCAGTTGTTGCGATGATCGTAGTTTTCAATTCATAATTGGCTGCAACATCCGGATGATTTGCCAGATATTTTTCCACCATCTTCGGTACTTCGTCTGTGAATGACCAAAGATTCAACACTTGCTTGTTTCCGGAAGGTGTTGTTGTTCCCTCCGAAGCGCCTTCCGCCGTTGTGCCTTCAACGCTTGTGCCTCCGCCTTCGGGGGTTGTCCCGGGCGTCGTGGTCTGACCACCGCCGCCACACGCAACTAATCCAAACGTGAGCGCTGATGCTAGTAGTAACGAAACAATCTTTTTCATTCGTGTTCCTCCTCATAATTAATTGTTGTTTCTGTACGTCTCATTTTCTGAGCCGTTTTCTGAGTCGTTTTCCGAGTCGTTTTCCGAGTCGTTTTCCGAGTCGTTTTCCGAGTCGT
>CAYZSO010000005.1:0-143488 GCA_964479695.1 uncultured Fastidiosipila sp. | reverse complement strand
TTTTTTGCCCTTTTTTCACCTAAAAAATTATTTTTCCCGGTTATTTGCAGGAAAATGCAAATGACCGAAAAAAAACTGCAGCTTCAGGCCGCATAAACCGTACTTTCGACACCCGAACCAATTTTAAACTTATGTAGTGAATTGTAGCGAAAACGGCTGGAACTCAGCGCTTCAGCACGCGCTGTTCGATGCCGAGGCGCCTTACCGAACGCAGCTTCTCCGCGATGATAATGTGGCGGATTTCATCGGCCGTCTTCTCAACGTCCCGGTTGATCAAAATATAGTCGAATTTCGGCGCCATCTCGATTTCATCGACGGCCTTGAGGAGGCGCGAGTCGATCATATCGGTGGTTTCCGTTCCCCGGCCGATCAAGCGCGAGCGAAGGGTCGAGAGCGACGGCGGCAGCAGGAAAATACTGCAGGCAGCTTCGAATTTATAGAGTATGGCCAAAGACCCCGGTACAGTCACATCCATGACGACATCGAGTCCTTTGGCGATTTTATCTTCGATCGCTTGACGCGGAGTGCCGTAGTAATTGGACATATAGTAGTCATGCTCGAGAATCTCGTTGTTCTCAATCATCTCTTCGAATTCTTCAACGGTTCGGAAATAATAATCGACGCCGTCCACTTCACCAGGCCTGGGCTCCCTGGTCGTCACAGATACAGAATGCTCAAGGTCCGGCATCTTCCGTTTCAAAGCGTCAATGACTGTGCCTTTGCCTACTCCTGAAGGCCCGGACACGCAGATCAGCATGCCCCGAAAAAGCTCGTCAATATCACCTTCAATTCCTTCAGCAAGGTGATCTCCTGCCATGTAAGTCCCCTTTCAAATGGCTCTCTCCGGGAGAGGCCTTTATCCCCTGAATGTTAGAGTTTTGTTAAGCAGTTTACTCCTCTGCGGCTTTGTCTGCTGGTTCATTCGAAATTTCCGCAGAAATTTCTGCTGTTACAGTCTATTCCTCGGACGCAGACTATTCTTCCGACGCGGGAAATTCTTCCGACGCGGGAAATTCTGCTGACGTGTCAGTTTCGGCTTGCGCTTGCGAGTCGCCGCCTATTTGACCTGCCAGTATTTTCTCAGCCTCTATTGCTGATAGGATAACATGATCGCTGTCCATGACCAAGACGGTTTTCGTTTTGCGACCCGCTGAAGCATCGATCAAAGCACCTCGATCCCTGGCCTCCTGAATCATGCGTTTCACAGGTGCCGCGTCGGGTTGCACGAGCGCAAGGATTCTGGCTGTGGCAACCAGATTGCCGAAACCGATTTTACTAAAGGTGATGTCTTGTCCCAACGTTTTCCTCCCGATGATTTTCCCTTAACTTTAATATTTCCTGTTTCTCATAATCACACACAAGCGCCGTTTAATAGCGCGTGGCCTCACGCAGGATGTTCGCGCCGATCAGCACAGACGTGCTGTTGGTGCCTGAGGCATTCTCGACCACTACAGCCACCGCGTAGGGGTAATTATCGTCGTTCAGGTAACCGACCCAGAGGGCATTTTGTTGTTCGCCTTCCGGGGTTTCCACTTGGACTGTGCCCGATTTGCCGCCCACCTCAAAACCCTCAATGCGGGCGTTGCTTTGGATGGTGTAGTCAGAAGAGATGGCGCCCAGCATCATCTGTTGCAAACGGGCGGCAACTTGTGGGGTGAACATGCGTTGGATGGTTGTGGGTTCAGCGGTTTCCTTCTGTTGATTTAAGGGGTTGCGGATGTAGCTGACGATATGTGGTTGCAAGAGGTTACCACCGTTGGCAACGGCGGAACCAATGGTTGCCAACTCCAAAGGTGATACGGTCAGGACCAGTTCGCCGACCGGTTGACCGGTGCCGAACCAAGATAGAAGGCCTTGGTCGTTCTCGGCGGCTGTGTTGTTGACCTGAGCGCGGCTGACCGTCAGGCGATCGATGGAAGTGAGGTTGGTGAAGCCGGCTTTGGCCAAATAATCTGCAAAATAGGGTTGACCGACCTTCACGGCCAAATCCCCGAAATAGACGTTGCAGGACGCGGTGAAGGCGTAGTTCAAATCCACCTGGCCATGCCCCACGTCGGTCGCTCCGTTGGGATAATGCGCAGTGCCGTCATCGAAGAAAGCATAAGTCGGGTCGAATACAGGGGACGAAAGCCACGCACCAGCTGTCATGATCTTAAACGTCGAACCGGGGGCATAGCGGCCATTCAAGGCCCGGTTGAACAAGGCGCTGTCCGGAATATTTTCGTAATTGATGATGTTATCCATCGAAGTTGCGGGTGTGGAAACCATCGCCAAGACTTCGCCGGTTTTGTAGTTCATGAGAACCGCGGCTCCGGTCAGGCCCTCGAGCTGTGAATAAGCGTAAGCGTTGATGGAGGAATGGAGTGTTAAATGGATGCTGCTGCCCTGCAAACCGCGCCCGGTGACATCCAGCAGGAACTGCTCGGGCACGCTGCGAAGGTTCCCTAAGATCTCGTCTTGGTACATGGTTTCGATCGTGTTACTCATGTGATGGGTGTAGTCGCCGACGATTTGCGAAACTGATTCTTGGAGCGTGGGGTCGTCCGCGTAGACACGTTCACCGTCTACAGAGTTAGCGAGAAGAACCTCGTCACGTGAGTAAATTTCGCCGGCTTGGGCATAGCGTTGGCGGAGGGCGGCTTTGTTTTCACCGGCCACCGCCAGGAGGGTGGTCTGGCTCTGATATTGTTGGTACACGAGGCCGCCGCCGAGTGCGAGGGAAAGGACGACAAGTACGAGAAGTAATACTTTTAGATTGCGAATTAATTGTTTCATGTGCGGTTCGCTCCTTCTTCATGGCGCGAAGCTAAGCCCAAGAGGATCCCCACCATCAGCCACTTGGCCAAAAGGGAACTGCCGCCCTGGGCAATAAAGGGTAATGTCGCGCCGGTCAGGGGGATGAGTCCGGTCGTCCCGCCGATGACGACGAATGCTTCGATAAATATGGCGGCACCCAGACCCAGCGCTAGACTGGAGGTGAAGCCGTCTCTGGCAAGAACCGTGGTGCGGACAGCCCGCAGCAGAATCACCAGAATGATGACGACGACACAGATGCCAAAGATGATCCCGAATTCCTCACAGAGAATGTCGAAGATCATGTCGGATTTTGCCAGCGGAATTCCACCGGGTGTACCGTTTCCGAGTCCTCGCCCTAACACATTGCCGCGGCCTATGGCCTGCAGGCCATAGACGACCTGGCGATTCTGGTCATTGACCTCGGTCCAAATGGACGTCCAGCCCTGAATGCGGCTGCGCACATGCGGGAAAATTGCATACGCCAGCACGCCGATTCCGGATGCACCGATTAAAATGAAAAGTGTTTTCAGATATTCTGAGGTCATGACAACGAAGACAATGAGGGTCACCGGGAGCAAAATCATCACGGAACCCAGATCCGGCAACATCATCAGTAATAGGAATACTAGAGCCGCCCAGCCGGCAAACATCAATTGCACGCGGAAGGGGGGCCTTGACTTAAAGAAACTTGCCACGGTAATAAGATAGGTAATCTTCGCAAATTCTGTGAGCTGCAGCGAGAAACTTCCCAGCGAAATCCAGAGGCCCGCGCCATGGGTTGCAGCGCCTCGGCCGAAAATTAATGTGGCGATGAGCAAAAGTGGCGTGAGGATACCACACAAGACGGTAACGGACTCGAGGAAGCGGGTTTTGGCCGAAATCAGAGCCACCGCCCAGAGCAGCCCTAAACCGATTAAGAGGGCAATCACTTGCGTTTCATAACCTGACGAGAGGTTCTCTGTGATCTTGGTAATCTCCGCCTGGTCACCTGCTTCAATTGCAAGCCTCAGCGAATTGCTGCCGACCAGGGCAAGGCGCCCCTGAATTGCAAGCCCGATGACCGAAAGCTGCGCCGCCGACAAGAACAAAATCCGGTCTGCGTAGCGCATAATCCGCGGCAAGAGCAAGTAATACAAATCCATGACGAAGAGCGCGCCGACGGTCCACATCAAGTAGTCTCGCCGGTAGCCGGTAGCAGCGGGGATCATAAAGGTAATTAAACCGGTCGCGATCAGCGAGAAGAGATTCATCAGCACAAATTCCAGATTCGGCGGCCGGGAATTTCGCTCGATGGCCCGATAAAAGGCGTCATCATCAAAGATCGCCTCTTCGTAGACTTCGCCGCGTTCTTTGGCAATCGTGCGCTCATCAACAAAAACGAAGCTTGATGGACCGAAGCTCACCTTATCCTCATTTTTCAATAAGGCGGAATCTGTGACCGGCTGGCCATTCACCCGAACCTCCGCCTGCTGGTTCTGTGGTCTGACGTACCATTCCCCGTCGAAGCGATAAATCACCGCATGTTTCCAGCGCACCTGATTCGAGTGAATCCGGATATCATTCGTCTGTGTCCGCCCGACATTGGTCGTGTGATAGAGCGGCAAACTGAGCGGCTGCCCATCACCCTGATTGCTCAGCAGAAAATACCCTTGCGCAGGTCGCAGGCTGTGGCGCATCGCCCAGCGCAACTCACGAACAGCAGAAATCAGTAATTTCGCCGCAACGACAATGATTAGAACCGCAAATATATATCGTATAAGATAGGAGGCTTCAAAAACAGTCATGGTTTCCTCCGGCCAGGATTTCGTTAAGGTTTTCGTTATTCGTTACTCAATAGTATATCGAATTATTCTGATTATACCGATTCCGCGGAGAAACGGGGAATATTTAATAACCGCAGAACTTTCAATTTAAAGTTCTGCGGTTATTGTGAACGACCTTCTCCTACACCCAAAAACCTACGCTTCCGGTCTCACTTCATGGAAGCGGTCCATCGCCTCACGGCTGAGTCTCGTAATTTCGTCCCAATTACCGGCATCCACCAGATTTACAGGGCACATCCAGCTGCCGCCGACAAAGGCGATTTTCTTAAAGGAAAGATAATCGGCCAAGTTATCCAAATTGACACCGCCGGTCGGGCAGAATTCTACGGTTGTAAATGGTGCCGCCAATGACTTAATGGTCTTCAAACCGCCATAGTTGCCGGCCGGGAAGAATTTCACCAGATTCAGTCCTTGCTTCATCGCCATAATAATTTCGCTGGGGGTAACGACGCCGGGCAGCATGGCCACGCCCAGGCGTTTCGCGGCTTGGACGACCTCTTCATCGAAGCCCGGCGAAACCAAGAAGTTTGCACCATTTTTCACAGCCAATTCGGCTTGTTCCACGGTCAGAACCGTGCCGGCGCCAACGAGCATTTCCGGGACTTCCTTGGCAATAGCGGCGATGCCTTCCGCAGCCGCGTCCGTTCTGAAGGTCACTTCTGCAGAGGTAATACCGCCTGCGATGAGGGCTTTGGCCAGAGGAACGGCGTCCTCCACTTTATTAATGACTACAACCGGGACAATTCCGCATTTTCTTAATTTGTCTACTACATCCATTTGACATTCCTACCTCTCCGCCCGCCAAGGGCCTATCATATTAGTTCCATTTTACACAAGATACCCGTTTTCGGCTTGCAAAATCCTCGAATCTCCAAGTGAATTCCGCGATTTTCTTGCGTCTGTGCGAATTCTTCCCTGAAGTACTCACTTGCCCTGGTATTCTTTGGCCAAAGCCGCCTGCGGCAACTTCATCAATCGAGACGCATACTCTACGTCGTTCAGCCACCCCTGCACCTGATCAGGTTCCAGGGTTTGCGGCATGCGGTCATGAATGTCGAGCATGAATGGATCCGCATCCCGCGTAATGATCACGAAGGTCGGCCCGTCGGCGCTGGGCAAGGCCAAGCCCGCCAAATAAAGGCGCCTGTTGCCTTCTGGACGGTAAAAGAAATATTTTTTGCCACGTTGGCTTTTCCCATTGATATGAAGCCATTCATAATAGCCCGACGTGGGGATCATGCAGCGGTTTTCGGCAAAAGCTTGACGAAACGTCGGCTTCTCCCTGACACTCTCGGATCTGGCATGAAGAAGCTCCCCGCCCTTCCCCCAAGTCACCGGGAATCCCCAGCGCATCAACTTTATTGTCTGATCCGCCTGCAAGATCGGCGCCGTGTCTGTGGGCTTGATTTCCCCGCCGTGGAAGTTCAAAGCGGGTGAGTTCGGGTCGGTTATGAGCATTTCGTAATCGTCTGTATCAAATAAGTAGCGGCCACACATGGTTTGTTTCCTCTGTTGTCTTGTGTTTGTTGAAGTGTGTTGGGTTTGTGCTTGTTAGTGCCTGTTTTTGCTCTTCTAAGCATTGGGTTTATGTCTGATGATTTTTTTGATTTGTGCTATATGCAGTAAGTATAGACAGAAGATTGGCGTTTTTGCGGTTCTTTTGCTCTCTGTGAATTAGGTACGATTTTTACGTGGCGTCACAGATTTGGCATTCTAGCAATTGCATTTGCTAAATTGCTGTGCTATTCTGCTGAAGATTTTCCACCGTTTGTGAAAGTCACCTGACCGCCCTCAATCTCGTATCAGAAATCGAAATCTACTTTGGCGGCTCGGGAGAAAAGGAACAACTTATTATGATTAAACCAGAACCGGCCGAACTTTTTCGCCGCTTTGGGCGCATCGTGAAACAGTTTGTCAGCAAAATCAAACAGAATCTCACAAGCAAAAATGTTAAAACCATTGGCGCAGGTGTCCTCGCGGTTGCTATGATCGCAGTCGTCGTCCCCAATTTACCGGAGACGCAGAGAACCACTGCTGCCCCTGCTGATGTTGAAGCCCAAATTTCCAACGCCACTGAAGATGCATTAGCACAAGATGTTGCCCGCCAGATGGATCAGAACCTGAACCGTAGTGCGGCAGACAACACAGATCTGGCCAACGATGCTGCACTTTCGCCAAGTTATGCCGCAAATGCGAATGCACCTGATTCGAAGAAAGCAATGCTTCAGGCTTCTATTGAAGAAGCGCAGAACACGGTAGGCACGACCACTGCTCCTACGACGGAGGCTCCGGCGGCTTTGGCCGCACCGGCAACAACCGCCGCTCCCAGCACTCAGGCTGCTGCTCCTACCCAGGCTGCGACTACCTCCGCTGCTACCGCTCCGGCTGCGACTACTCCTGCAGCTACTGAGGCTCCCACGTCTCAGCCTGCCGCCAATACAGAAGCTGCTGCCGCTGAGGGTTCGACAAGCGCCACAACTCCGGCCCCGACCACGGCTGCGACGACTCCGGCTCCCACTCCGGTGCCTACAACGACTGCCGCACCAACGCCTGCACCGACTACAGCTGCCTATTCACACCCGAATGGCAATCCGGAATATCTCTATTCCTTGCGTAGCCTGCAGTACAACGGGGTGATCTACTGGAGAGGCTATAAGTTCACTTATTATTCTCAGTCGGTCCTGCCGGGCAGAGGGCTCTCCATTCCCGGTCGTCATGTCAATGCGGACGGCTATGTGAGTGACGGTGACGGGTACATTGTCCTTGCGAACAGCGCACCGAATGGCACGATTATTCCGACGCCTTTCGGTTACTGGGGTAAGGTTTACGACAGCGGCACATACGGTAGCCACTTCGACGTGTACACCAGGTAAGGCACTGCGCTAAATATCAAATCGTTACAGACTAATCATGATCATCCCGGTTCAGTTTCAGTTTCAGTGAGCCGGGATGATTTATTTTTTGCGCATCCCCTGATTTTCACTGCGATTTTCACAACATAAGTTAAATTTCAAACTTATGTAGTGAAAACCAGCTTCAAACATTCCGCATCCTGTGATATCCTTGGAATATTAAACGGAGGAGAAATGCATGATCAACTGAGCAAAGATATTAACCACCCTGCCCTGTTAACCACAGGTTCCTGCTAAGTTCAGAACCTGGTTAAGTATCGGGCCCTGTCCGGTCCACTACAGAACTGAACAGGATCTTTCGGGAGCTCATCATGCTGCAAATTAATCACCTCACCATTATTCAAACCGCAGATCAGCGGATTCTAATTGAAGACCTGCATTTTTCACTGATGCCCGGGCAGAAGCTCGCCGTCATCGGCGCCGAAGAGAACGGTAAGTCCAGTCTTTTGCGCCTCATTCACAGTCCGGAACAGGTAGCATCCTACCTCACATGGCAAGGGGAAATCAGCTATGCGCCTTATCGGCTGGCTTGGCTGGAACAAGAAGCGTCGGCGGAGATTTTGGCGAGTCCGATTGCTGATTTGTTTGCCCCTCACATTGGAGACGCTGAGCTCTACCAACTGGCAGCGGAACTTCTCCTGGACACAGAGATTCTCTTCGAATCGCGTCCGCTTGAGACGGCTTCGGGCGGTGAACGGCTGAAGCTGCGGCTCCTGCTGGCACTTTTGGATCAGCCGGACATCTTGCTGCTGGATGAACCCGGGAATGATTTGGATTTGGCGTCTTTGGCCTGGTTAGAAAATTTCTTGGCCAAAGCCCCCCAAGCCATCCTCTACGTGTCCCATGACGAAACCCTCCTGGCGAGGACTGCGACATCAATTTTGCACATCGAGCAAATCTGGCGCCGCACCGAACCGCGCTGGACGTACAGCCGTCTCGGCTTCGACCAATACATGGAGCAATATCGCCGTGGCATCGACCGCCAAAATGCGCTTGCTGCGAAAGAGGAACAAGATTACCGCAATAAAATGGAGCGGTATAACGAAATCCGCAACAAAGTCGACCGTGATTTAAACGCGGTCAGCAGGCAGGATCCCGCGACTGGACGCCTGCTCAAAAAGAAGATGCAGTCTGTCAAGTCCATGGGGCGACGTTTCGATCGCGAACACGAACGTCAGACCCAGCGTACGGACCGTGAGGAGGAGCTGGAGTTCTTCCTCGATGATCTCCCCGGCGTTCCGCAAGACAAAGAGATCTTACGCTGGGGGCCAAACGAGTTGCAAATCGGTTGCAAACGGTTGGCAACGGATGTGGAACTGTTTGTCAAAGGGCCTGAACGGATTGGTATCACAGGGCCGAACGGCAGCGGCAAAACGACCCTTTTGCGTCAGATTTTTGAATCGTTTAAAGATCGCACGGATGTCACTGCTTTTTATCTTCCGCAAAACTGGACAGAAGAATTTCTGCCCGGACAGTATCCGTTGGATTATCTGGTTCCGAATGGTGAAAGGGAGCTTTTGCAGGAGGCTTCTAACTTGCTTGGCAGCTTGAAATTTGTCAGAGAAGAGGTGGAACGCCCAATTGATCAGCTCTCCGGCGGGCAGAAAGTGAAATTGCTCTTCGCCAAACTTCGCCTCGCCAAGCCCCAAGTCCTCCTGCTTGACGAACCGACTAGGCATTTGTCTCCTTTGACCAACCCGGTATTCCGCGAAAGCCTCGCAAACTATCCCGGCGCCATCATTGCTATCTCCCACGACCGACGCTTTCTGGCTGAGGTCTGCACCAGGGTCCTGCGTTTGACGCCTCAGGGTTTGCGGACTGAAGATCCTGCTCTTTATTCTGGATGAGCTTGAGCTTGGGCTTGCGCTTGGGCTTGCGCTTGAGCCCGAACTGGAGCCTGTGCTTCCGCTTGCGCCTCCGCCCCCGCACCCACTTCCATGAGCGCTGTGGCTGAATAGGCATGGATTAAACTGAGCTTCTCGTCTCTTGTTAATCGCTTAATTTGCCGTTCGCGGCTTTGGGCTAAACTGCGGCCTGGAACCTCTTCCTTATACGAAATAACACAGGGTCGCCTACTCCTCGTATATTTGGCTCCTTTGCCGCTATTGTGTAAGGCTAAGCGCTTCGCTGCATCCCTGGCTATGCCTGTGTAGAGCGACCCATCTGAGCACGTCAGAATATAGACCTGGTACATACCAGGTGTTTCCGGCTCGTGTTCTCGCTCTACAGGGCCAGCCAGAGCCTCGTTCTCGATGTCGCACCCCTCAGTCATGGCGTAACTCCACAACCGTCAGGGTCTTATCCTTCACGCGAAAACGGATATTCCAGTCACCATAGCGCATGCCGTACACCCGCTCCGAATCATCCTGATAAGCCGGCCTAGGATCTTGCGCCAACAAGTGGGTCACAACTACTTCATCCTCCAGCACACCACGAAGTTCTTCAGGCCAAAGCACCGCCAACCTCTCTTGCGAAGGGCGCTCCGAGGCAAATCCTCCTGTAGCCTCCGGAATCTGATCCGTGTAAGGCAGGTACGGTTTGATATCAAAGATCGGCGTCCCATCCATGAGGTCGGCTCCCGCTACCAGAATTTTTCCATCCTCAATACCGACCAATTTCACAGCCGAGAGGCCGAGCGAATTGGGCCTGAAAGGCGATCTCGTTGCAAAGACGCCCATCCGCTCGTTCCCATGGAGACGAGGCGGCCTCACCGTCGGTCGGAATTCGGCGCTTCGGCTCTCGGAAAAACCCCAAATAAGCCAAATATGGCTGAAATCATCAAGCCCGCGAAGTGCCGCTTCATTCTTAAACTCCGCTTCGAAGATAATTTGGCCAAAGAGCCCCTCCACAAGTCCGGGTTGCCGGGGGATGCCGAATTTCTCTTTCATTGCGCCGTGATAATAGGCGATCGGCGTAAGTTGCCAGGGTGATTTCATGTACTTATCCACCTGCTTAAATCGTTTAGAATAGGATAGCACTTTATTCCGGAGGAGGAAGGCATGGCAAATCTACACAAAATTGAACCGAAGCTCAAGGCACTGCCTGACGCACCCGGTGTCTACCGTTTTCTTTCTGCAAGTGGGCAGGTCCTTTACGTCGGCAAATCAAAGCATCTGCGAAACCGCATCCGCTCGTACTTTGTCCCCTCACAGAAATGGGAAAAAGTCCAAGAAATGCTGCCCTTCATTGATGACCTGGAAGTGACCATCTGCGACACGCATCTAGAGGCGCGCCTTCTGGAATGTGAGCTGATCAAGCAACTTACGCCTCGTTTCAATGCCCAATACAAGGGCGATTCCCGCTACGTATTCCTGGATCTGGGGCCGGATCGTCTTCCGCGAATCACCGGACGGCGAACGCCGGATGCGGTAGGCCCTTTTCGGAGCCAGTGGAATTTGCGAGCCTTTCTGGACAGCCTCCGCCTCCTCTATCCCCTTAGAGAAACAAGTACTTCGGTTACCATCGCTTACCAACCGTTACCACCGAGGTTGAATGGGGCGGATTTGGCCGCAACCTGCACCTGCTTGGATCGGGTTTTCCGCAATCCGAGCACTTGCGAGAAGTTGATTCAGGCCATCGAAGAACAGATGAAGTTGGCTTCTGAAGAATTGAGGTTCGAGCAAGCGCTGTTTTACCGTGAGCTCTTGCCGACCTTGAGGCGCATACAGAAGAATGTGGGGTCTTTGGCCGAATTCATCGCCTCGGAGTACTATGTCCGAATTCCCTTGGCCAAAGGCGCCCGCCACTTCTTCATCCGCGGAGGCCTCGTTCAAGACAGCGTCTACCATGCGGCAGATGTGGCGGATGCGACAAATTCGCCAGATGCGGTGGATGCGGCGAATGCAACAAATGCGGCAGATGCGGCATTTTCCGAGGAACTTTTTCTCTTTATGGCGAGAGCGCTGCCCGAGAAAGAAATCCCTCCAAAAGCTCGCTTGGATTATTGCGATATTGTCTTCACTGAGCTCCTAAATCTACCGGCGGAGCAAGTCCGAAAACTCACTCCGCCAGGAAGTCGCTGATTATTTCACCTTGACAATCAACTTGCCGGCCGTGTGACCTGCGTCCAGTTTGTCGTAGGCTTTCGCAATCCCTTCAACGGTGAAGGGGTACTCTTTTTCGATTACGACCTTGAGCTTGCCGTCCGCTACCAAAGACGCAAGCGTCTCCATCTGTGCCGTGTCACCGCGATGCATAAAGCCGCTGGCGGTAATTTCGCGGGCAGCGGTCTCTTTTTCATCGAAAGCACCGGCACAAGTAACTGCTCGGCCGCCGCGCTTGACGGCACCCAATGCTTCGTTGCCGTGCCCTGAAGTATCAATTAACACATCAACTTGGTGTGCCAACACGGTCCCCGGATCTTCCACTGTGTAGTTTATTACCCTGTCGACGCCAAGCGTACGCAGGAGCACGTCATTACCGCTGCTTGAAGCAATAACGGTTGCGCCGTTGAGTTTCGCAAGTTGAACGGTAAAAGAACCCACTCCACCTGCGGCGCCCAGAACGAGTACGGTGTCATTAGACGTCACGGCCACAGTTTCGTTGACCATTTGGTAGGCGGTGAGTGCGGTAATACCCAGGGTAGCCGCTTCGGCGAAAGAAACATCAGCCGGTTTCTTGACGACGTTTTCGGCACTGACAGCGGCGAACTCGGCCAAACCACCACCCATGCTCATGTCGACGTGGACAAACACTTCATCACCCGGAACAAAATCGGAGACGTCATCGCCGACTTTGGCCACAACACCTGAAAAATCAACCCCCAAAATAGCGGGGAAGCCTTTGGCCGGAGTATACGCCCCTGCCCGGAAGGCACTGTCCACACGGTTCAAAGCCGTAACATGTACTTCAACTAAAACTTCATTGGGTCCAATCGTTGGCACTGGGATTTCCTGCATGGTGAAATCGTGCGCGGTGCCTGGCTGCTGCATGACGAGAGCTTTCATAATCAATTACCTCCGGTAAGGTCTCGTGCGCATCGCATAAAAATAAGTAACCGACGAGACGTCAAAGGTCGGTGCTGTAATGACTTTAGGGTAATACGGTGGAAGAAATTGTGTGGTAACTATAGGCGCTTCGCGCGCCGCATAACTTTCTTTTTAAAGTTCTGCGGTTGGGCGGGGAGTCTACAGTTCATAACTGATTACGGTATTCGTTCGGGCTGACGTCGCAGAATTTTTTGAAGGTTCGAGAGAAATGAGCGACGTCACTGAAGCCGACCTGTTCGCTGATATCGTTGATCCGATGTGCCGGGTTGCGAAGCAGGACTTTTGCTTCCTCGATGCGGAGATGGTTTAGTATTTCATTGAAATTCTGCCCGCAATAGCGTGAGAGCAATTTCGACAGATGCCACGGGCTCACGTAGACGTGTTCTGCGACTTCGGTGAGTGTGAGTGGTTCGGCGAAATGGGTTTGCATAAATTTCAGCGCCTCATTACAGATGAAGTTGTTGGCTTTGGTTGGCTCTTCGTCTGCGGTTTCGGATGTTGCTACTTCATCCGTCGACGTGGTGCCCACAACTTCTTCCGTCGACGCGGCGCCCGCAACGGCTTCCGCAGAGGCGCCTGCAACAGCTTCCGCAGAGGCGCCTGCATCAGCTTCCACAACAGCTTCCGACGCGGCGGAAGCCGCCTCCGCCCTCGTGGTGGTGGCCTCCGCACCGGAGGCGAGGCGGTGGTCAAGGTTGGCGACCATTTTGGCGAGGATGGTTTCCAGTTCCTCCATGCGGCTGGGCTTGATGATGTAGCCCGTGACGCCGAGTTCGATGGCCTTTTGAGCATAGGAAAAATAGGGGTAACCGCTCAGGATGGCGATTTCCATGGTGGGGTACTCGCTGCGTAAGGCAGCAATCATGGTGAGGCCGTCCATACCGGGCATAGCGATATCTGTGAAGAGGATGTGGGGGGAGGCGGCTTTGGCCAAAGCCAACGCTTCTACCCCATTCGTGGCTGTCCCTACCACTTCACAGCGATAGTTCGCCCAGGGGAGGAGCTTCCGGAGACCCGTGACGATGGTTTCCTCGTCATCCACAATGACTACTCTGTACATAGCGCCAATTTACCCCTTGATCGCACCGGCCGTCAAACCTTTGATGATATTTTTCTGCAGGAGCGAATAGATCAGCAGCACGGGACCCACCGCGAGGACCACAGCTGTGGCCATCAGACCGTAATTGGTGCCGGCTTGACTCGAAATTTCGTTGAGGAGCCTCGTGATCGTGAAGGTTTCCCGGAAGCGAAGGAAAAACATCTGCGAAAACAGATCATTGTAGCTCCAGAGGAAGACGAAAATGGCCACAGTTGCGAAGCTGGGTTTGGCTAGGGGGATGATGACTTTGAAGTATAGGCCAAAGACGCTCGAACCCTCCAGATAAGCGGCTTCTTCAAAATCCAACGGAATCCCACGAATATAGCCCATGAGCACGACGATCGCGAAGGTCAGATTCCCTGCGGTTTGGGGCAGGATGATGGACAGCCAGGTCAGCAAACGGTTGTCTGTATTGGTGATGCCCCAGGCGCTTTCCATGCTGAAAACAGGAATGATCGTGGCAAAAACCGGGAACATCATGGCGGCAACCACCAGTGTTTGCAGGAACTTTTTGAGACGGAAATTGTACCGCGCCAGACCATACGCGGCGAGACCGCCCAACAAGATGACCAAGAGCGTAACGGTCGATGAAATCACGAAACTGTTGAGATAGGCCGTCCCGATGTCCACGCGGTCAAACGCGGTCCGGTAATTGTCCCAAGTGAAATCCGCGCCGATCGGCAGCGAGAAGGAATTGGATAGGATCTTGCCTTTTTGCTTGAAAGAATTCAGCGTGACCCACACGAATGGGTAAATTGTTCCAACGGCCCACAGCCCCAGAATCAGGTAGCGGAGGATCATACCGGGCAGCCGGCGCTGCTTGGCACGCTTGGCACGTAAATTGCCGGGGCGGTGTTGAGCGGTTGAATTACTGGAGGTACGCTGGCTGGAGGTACGCTGGCTGGAGGTACGCTGGGTGTTTGATTTACTCATGCATGACCTCCCTTAGTAATCCGCATCTTTGAAGATGGTGTTGGCCACGCGACTGATGACGACGCCCAGAACAACAATGAAAACCGCGATCGCGCTGGCATAGTCGATGTCTTTGGATAACATCGTCTGCTTAAACATGTAGGTGCCGAGGAGCCAGGACTTGTCGAGCGGCATCCCGTTCGGCATCATGGTCCAGGGGAGGTCGAAGACCTTGATTGCTCCAGTAATCGCCAGAATCAGGCAGGTATTCAGCGTGTTACGCAGGAGGGGAAATTTGATGTAGCGTACCATCTGCCAGCTGCCGGCACCGTCGATGCGGGCGGCTTCTTTGACATCCTCAGAAATATTGTTGAGCCCCGTGACAAGGATGACAAAATAATAGCCAACATATTGCCACATGACCGGGGTCAGCATCGTGAACAGCCAGAGGTTCTCCCCTTTCCAATCAATATTTTCTTTGATTAGGCCAAAGCGCAGCAACAGCTGGTTCAGCATGCCGCCGTCATAGAGGAAGATCAGGTTGAACATCAAACCGAGTGCGGTGGCGGAAATCACAATAGGGAAGAAATACACGGTGCGGAAGAAAACCGCGCCGCGCCTGATTTCGTCGACCAAGAAGCCCAAAAAGAGTGCGATTCCGACCTGGAAGACGATCGTTGCCGCAATCATAATCATCGTGTTACGAAAAGCCGTCGCCATATTGGGATCGGTCAGCATTTTTTGATAATTACTGTACCAAGGTTCATTCCAGCCGGTGGCCGGCATGCCGAGCCCCGGGACATCGCGGAAACTATCCACAATATTCCGCAAGAAAGGATAAAACAGGTACAGCAGAAGAAATGCAAATGCCGGCACTAAAAATACCACAAGCGGTTTCTTATTCTTGTAAATCGTCGAGAGGTTTGCCATGCGCCTTAATCTCCAGTAGGCAGGCAAAGCCGGCGTTTCGTTCCGGCTCTGCTTGCCTGTTCAATTTTCGTTATTAGATTGTGTGCAGCGTGCGAGCCGTGTGCAGGTCGTGCAGGTCGTGCGACTCACTTTCGAATCGCACGTAACTCGCACGCAACTCGCACGCAGCCCTTATTTCGCCAGGGCTAAGGTGTCATCCACCGCTTGTTCAGCAGAGATCGTGCCATTGGCAACAAGCTTCAGATCATCGATCAGGAGTTTGGTTTTCTGTTCACTGGAGAGCTTGTCCTGTACCGCCGAGACCGTGCCGGTCGAGCCTTTCAGCATGGCCAGAGCATCCAGAACCAAGGAATTCGGGTCCGCAGCCGGTGGGGTTCCCGCCTTCAAAGCCGTCACCGCCGTACCGCCGGCCATTTTGCCAACCATCTCATCGGTCGTCATCGCTTCGACGAAACTCACAGCAGCCGCTCTTTTCGCCGGATCATCCCACGCTTTTCGAGTGATGTAATAACCCATGGAAAGTCCGCCGATCATGTCGGTCGCCGCGCGCTCCCCTTTACCGGGTACATACGTTACTGTGTAACGGCTGAGATCATCCACGTTACCGGGGACCTCGTTGCCGGACGCATCCACGGAACCGGCGAACCAGCCCATTTTCCAAGAGCCGTCGATTGCAAAAGCCGCCTTGTCATCCGCCATCATCTGGAAGGTTTCCGCGTCCGTTGCCGTCAGCGTGTTTACAGGGAAAAAGCCTTTGTCATAGAGTTCTTTGATGTCATTGAGGCCTGCCACCCAGTTCTTGTACTGCGGGTCAGCCGAGCTCTTCGGGACAATTTCATGTTCCGCGCGGTTGCCGTTGTTGAGGACGGTAAATTCGAACCAATAGTGAGGGACCTCGGCCAAAGACGCCGCAATCGGAGTGTAGCCCGCGTCTTTGATTTTCTGGCACATCGTCAAGAACTCATCCCAGGTCGTTGTGGCATCAGGCACCTCAACTTGAGCCGCTTCCAGAACCGTCTTGTTGACGAACAAGCCCTCCCAGTAACCGGCCGTCGGAATGGAATAATTCTTCCCATCGGCAGGCGAAGCGCCTAATTTCGCGTCATCCATATTGCTGGCGTAGTCAGGAAATTCTGTTCTGATTTCATCAATAGAAACCACCTTGTTTCCCTGAACCAAAGGATTCGCGTCGACGCCATTAAAGAAAAAGAGGACGTCCGGCTCACTGCCGGTTTCAAAGTCAGACAGCACCTGCGCTTTCCACTGTTCATTCGAGGTAGCTGAAGCGTCACGAACCGTGTTCCCCGTCTTCTGCTCCCACGCTTTGTAGCCATCTTCATAGTTCTGGCGATTCCCGTCATCACCGCCAAACGAAGTGACGACAACCAGGCTAACCGGTGCCGCACCAGCGGTCGTGCCGGCCACCGTCGTGCCGGCCACGGTGGTTCCGGCCGGTGTTGTCTGGCCGGCCTGTCCGGTCGTGTTCCCGGCCGTTGTGCCGCTGGTGCCGCAGCCGGCGAAGAGGCCGAGCGTCATCGCCAAAGCGAGCGTAGAGGCGATCATTTGTTTTTTCATGCGATTTTCCTCCTAAAATAGTGGGTGGCCATGAGTTCCATTGAGAGTCATAGCCTCATTTCAGGTCAAGCATAGCAAGTTCGGAACGGGAAAAACATGATTAATTTTGGCTATTATTGCCTGATTTTGGCATTTCGCCTACTGCCTCCTTAGTTGATTTGACTAGCACGCTATGGATTAGTTGGGGGCGGCTTTGGCCAAAGCCGCATTCTGCCTCACTCAAGCGACAGATTCAAGCTCCGCACTTGTCCACCTTCACGAATCGGCCAGGTCGTGCCACACGGGACTCCGCCGAATCCGCAGGGTGGAAATGGTGTTCCCGTGGTCATCATTGCGAATGGTCAAGCCATTCTCCTCGCCGAAATACAGATGGAGCCGCTCGTTCACGTTGCGAATCCCGATGTTCACCGACGAAGTCTTCTCAGCCTGCCCGGTTCTCTCGTCCTTCCCGGCCCTCTCGGCCTTCCCGGTCCTTTCGTCCTTCCCGGTCCTCTCGGCCTTCCCAACGGCGGCTGAGTCGGCTTCGCCACCGCTACCCAGGAGAGCCGCGATCCTGGCTTCGTTCTGGGGGCTCAAAGGGCGGTCGTTCAGGACTTCCAACGTGAACCAATCGTCATCAATCGCACGAGCTCTGATAGTAATAGTGCTGTTTTGTTGGCGAAAGGCACCGTGCTCAACCGCATTTTCGACGATCGGCTGCAGAATCAACCGCGGCAGCTGTCTCGTAAGAAGTTCCGGGTCAATCTCTTGGTGGACTTGGAGTCTTTGGCCTAAACGTTGGCGAATGATGGTGAGGTACGCATCTGTATACCGGAGTTCCTCCGCCAAAGTGATAAACGGCTCCTCCTTGCGATCGGTGGTCGCCTTCAACATGGTGGACAGCGCTTCCAGCATCTTGCTGATCTCCGTGTCGCCCTGAAGTCTGGCCTGCCAATTGATCGTTTCCAGCGTATTTCCGAGGAAATGGGGGTTGATTTGGCTCTGGAGAGTCTTCAATTTTGCGTCGCGGAGGGTGATTTCCTCACGGTAAATCCGCTCGAACTGATTCTGCAACTTCGTCGACATCGTGTTGAAATTCCCGGCAAGATCTGCAAATTCCCTGCTGCCCATCCGGTCGACATCGGTTTGCACACCGAATTTACCTTCCTCAACCTGATTACTCATCGTGGTGAGCTCTTTGATCGGGCGAGTCACTTGTCTGTGGAAAAAAATGATGACCACCGCCGTCAGCGGGATCAGGAGAAACAGCAAGCCCACAATCAGCTGTGACCATTCCCGCTCCTGACTCAAAAGCTCCGCCGGGTCACTCAACACGTGATAACTCAAGCTAAACCTTGACGTGTCCCAAGAACCATTCACCTCAAAGAGCCCCAGGTCCGGACTCTCGCCGCCCGGCTGCCCCTGCTCTGCCGTTAAGCTACGATCGGTCATAAGCGTCGTCTGATCCACGCTCAGTTCAACAAGGCGGGTGTAAGATAAGGTATCGAAAACAGCGGCAACCCGTTCCGGAATGATCTCCACCGCCATCACTGCATAGGGTTCGTAGTTGGTAATGAAACTCACCAGGTTGCGAACGAAATATACGTGTCCGTCAACGTTGAGAAACCGTACGTTATTCCCTAAATTCGGGCTCAATTCCAGTACCTGAGGAAGCACATGCCGCTCATAGTAATTCACATCACCGATTGACCCATGGATAGGGTTATACGTGTAGAAGGACAAGCTCTCTTCCGAAGCCGCACCCACATCCGCATCCACGCCCTCGCCTTCGCCCTCGCCCTTGCCCCCGCCTGCATCCAACATGTTGATCATCACGCTGCGAAGATCATCTTTGCGGGCAAATTCCTGATTCAAGACCTGGTTGGCTGTGTTGGTAAGGTTCGTTACCAACCGTTGGTTCTGCGTTGCATCCGTGTTGTGTAAGTAGGTGGCCAAAGCCGTCCTCAACACCCCGGACTGATTCACCCGAAACGAATCCTGAATCAAATCCTCGAGATCCGTCGCCACAGTTTCAGCAGCGTTTTCCACAGATGTTTGAATCAGTTGGTTGACATTCCGCGTGACATTCTGAGTCGAAACATGGTTAAAAGTAACCAAAAGCAAAATAAACGGCAAAACCCAACACACAATAACAATCAAAACCATCCCTGCAAGAAGGGATATCTTGCGGGGATGCGTTGATTTTCCGGTTGACTTTCCGGTTGTTTTTCCGTCGGTCGGTTTTCCGGTTGTTTTTCCGTCGGTTGGTTTTCCGGTTAATTTTCCGTCGGTTGTGTTGTTTTCCTGTGTCATCGCAACACTCACTCTACAGGGTCAGCGGTCGGTTCTGTGGTCAGTCCTCACCACCGCAGAACTTTAAATTTAAAGTTCTGCGGTGGTAAGTGGGCTGTCCACACTCATTCTACACGTTTTACAATCACCGCTGTACCCATACCGCCGCCGATGCACAGCGATGCCAGGCCGTAGGTCAGATTTCTCTGCTTCATGATGTGAAGGAGCGTCACCAGAATTCTGGTCCCGGACGCGCCGACCGGGTGTCCAAGGGCGATCGCTCCGCCGTTGAGGTTGGTCCGGGCTAAGAGATCATCCATGGGGACATGGTGCGTTTGCGAAAGCTCTTGGAGGACACCTAGGCTTTGGGCGGCGAAGGCTTCGTTCAGTTCAATGACATCTATGTCGGCCAAGGTGAGGTTTGCCCGCCCGAGTGCCTGAGCAATGGCCGGAATGGGTCCCATACCCATCGTGCCGGGGGCGACTCCTCCCTGTCCGATGGCAATAATTTCGGCCAAAGGCGCAAGATTCTTCTCCCGCACATAAGTTTCAGATGCTATGACGACGGCTGCGGCACCGTCATTGAGACCGGACGAGTTGCCGGCGGTGACGCTGCCGCCTTTGCGGAAGGCAGGGCGCAGGGTTGAGAGTTTGGCCAAATCCGTTTTGCGGTTGGGATATTCGTCCGTATCGACGACAACGGTTTGGCGTTTGACGACGGTGTCGACGGGTACGATTTCTTCGACGAAATGGCCTCCATCGACGGCTTCGATGGCTCTTTTCTGGGATTCCATGGCGAATTCGTCTTGGGCTTCCCTGCTAATGGCATATTGATCGGCAATGTTTTCGGCGGTGATACCCATGTGAATGGACTCGAAAGGATCCATGAGGGCGTCAACCAACATGTGGTCCTGCATCTCGATGGTTCCCATTTTGATACCGGTGCGCGCCGTTCCCGGCAAGAGAAAGGGTGCTTGCGACATGGATTCCACACCCATGGCCAGATAGAGGTCCCCTTCGCCGGCGCGGATGTTGACGTCGGCTTGCATGACGGTTTTGAGACCGCTGCCGCAGACCATGTTGACCGCGTAGGCGGGGACTTCTTTCGGTACGCCGGAACCTAGAGAAATCTGGCGGGCGACCCCTTGTTTTTGGCCCGCCGGGAGGACGTGGCCAAGCAGAACTTCGTTAAGCTCTGCCGGATCGACAGAGGAGTCGGAGAGGGCGGCTTTGGCCGCGGTAATGCCCAATTGGGCAGCGGAAACGTCCTTCAAAGCACCGCCGAACGAACCGATTGGGGTTCTGCGGGCAGCAAGAATATAGCTCTTAGTCATACGTAGAGTCCTTTCAAGTGGAGGGTGAATTTGTGAAGTTACAGGAATGTGCGCGAGTATGCCTTACTCTGCCTATGCCTCAGGCTCCTCAGAAGCACCAGAAACCTCAGATGTACCAGAAACCTCTGAATCTGCAGAATTCTCAGGCTCCTTAGGGTCCATGAAGATCCCCTGGTCCAGGATGCGGATCACCTCATCGGCAACCCGGTCGAGGTCGGACATGGAATCAAAGAGGGCATAGCGGAGGCCGACGAAATTCGAAATGCCCATCAGCATAAAAGCCATAATTTCCGGGTTCCAAGGCTTGATTTCCCCTTTGGCTTGCGCCTCACGCAGTTGGCGGTTGTAGTATTTGCCGAACGTCGAGTAGTAATCGATGAACAGCTGTTTGTCGATATAGAGAGACTCCCAGATAATGTTGTAATAATGGGGTTTCGCTCGGACGATCTCGAGGAAAGTCAAAATGCCAATCCTCTCTGCCTCGCGCCTCGTTACTTCCCCCTTCTCGTGAATCTTGATAGAAATCTCCTTGCGGATCTGGTGGTTATAGGTCGTCAGCAGGTGAACATAGAGACTCTTTTTGTCCTTAAAATAGAGGTAAAACGTACCCAGGCCGACACCGGCTTTTGAAGTGATATCTTTGATCGACGTTTCATGGTAGCCTTTCGCGTAGAAGAGCTGCTCCGCACTCTCAATAATGCGGGCAATCGTTCGCTCGCCCCGCTCCGTCTTGGGCAGGTTAACCAGTGAATCCGTATCGTCAGCCGGGGACATAAGCTTACCTCCTAAATTACCCACGAGATCACTTGCAGGATTGCCAACCCGCTCACCCACAAGATCACCCACAGGATCACCCACTAGATTGCAAAGTCTCTTTGGTCCAGAGCGGTGTGGCCAAGGATCAGGGACGTGAAAAGTTGGGGTTGTTCGTACATTGTAGCATGACCGCAATCAGGCAGAATGACCAAGTTAGCATCGGGTAATTGGGCGGTCAAAGCCCGCTGCTCGTGGTGTGGTGTCAAGACATCATCTTCCGCGCCGATTACGAGGGTGGGTGCTTTGATTTCCGAAAGTCGATCCCTGATATCGTAAAATTCGGAACTGTCCGTGAGGCGCACCATCGACTCGTAGAAAGCAGGATTCTCAAAAATCGGGATCAGAAGTTCCCGGCGTTTCTCCATCCACTCGCTGTGGTCTGTGTAGAACTTCGATGAATAAATGCTGGGGATGGTCGCATAGTAGTAGGCCGTGCCGTCTCCTGCCGCATGGTTCCACCCGTGTCCGATTTCCGCCAGTTGCAAGGGCGTGTACGCTCCGCAGTTCGCGACCACCAGGCGTCTCACTCGATCCGGAGCGTGCAAAGCAACTTGGAGGGCGATCTGACCACCGTAGGAGATTCCGGCCAAATCCGCCCGCTCGAACCCCGCATGATCCAGGACAGAAATCACCGCTTCGACTTGGACCTTGTGATCGTACGGCTTCCGGAGCTTCTCGGATTGCCCCTGATCGTGAAAATCCATCAGGATCAGGACCCGGGAAGCCGTGAAAGCCGGGACAAAAGACTTCCAGCTCAACGTGGACATCATGATGCCATTTAGAAGAACAAGGGGGTCTTCGGCTTTGGCCGAGGGAGTTCCGTGCACTTCATAGTACAATTTGCCGATCGGGGTCGAAACGAGCATCAAACACCTCCAATGATGCCCACTTGACGGGCTTCGAAGAGGAGTTTGTCGCGGTAGTTCGGATGGGCGATGGCCACCAGACGTTTGACGCGTTCGGCCACGGTGGTGCCGCGAAGTTCGGCGATCCCGTATTCTGTGACCACGCGGTCGACATCGTTGCGGGACAAAGAGACGATCGCTCCCGGTGTGAGTTGGGTGACGATTTTGCTCTTTTCTTCGCGTTCGCCGGTTTCTTTGTTGCGAACCATTGCGGTGGAATAGAGGGCGATGAATGAGCGCCCTCCCCGTGCCTTCTGGGCGCCGGTCGCGGTGTCTGTCTGACCGCCTGTGCCCGAGTATTGGGTTGACCCAATGGACTCGGAAGCGCACTGGCCTGTCAGGTCAATTTCAAGCGTCGTGTTGATGGAGACTTGGTTGTCATTCTGGGCAATGACATAGGGGTCATTCACATAACTTCCGTCCATCACCATGACGGCCGGGTTGTCATCGCAGAAGTCGTAAAGTTCCTTGTTGCCCATGATGAAGGTGGTGACCAATTTGCCGCGGTGAAGCGATTTACGACTACCTGTGAGGATTCCGGCTTTGGCCAACTTAGCAATTTCTGCCGTCAGCATTTCTGTGTGGATCCCCAGATCTCGCTTACTGTAGAGCGCGGAAGCCACCGCATTCGGAATACCGCCGATCCCAAACTGGAGCGTATCTCCGTCATTGACTTGCGAAGCGATGTAGTCTCCGATGATGTGGTCCTTCTCACTGGGCTCAATCGTGGGGAGTTCGGGCACATCATAGTTCGACTCGATGAAATAATCGACCTCACTCACATGAACTTCGACATCGCCGAATGTTCGGGGGAATTTGGGATTCATTTCGAGAATGACCAGGTCTGCGGCATCCATCATGCGGCGTTCGTAGGTATTGCCGGTCGAAAGCGAGACATACCCATGCTTGTCGGGCATGCTGCAAACGCCGCTGTAAATGTTGGGCTTGATGGCCGCCAGACGCTTCGTTGCTGCAAAATGGAGGTTGTTTGGAATGAAGGAAGCGTTGCCATTCTTGTGAATTTGGCGAATGGGCGGCGTGTAGAACCAGCCGTTCAGGAAGAAGGATTCCTTATACTGCTCTTCCATGTAAGGAAGCATGGCGAAAGGTAAACAGTTGTTGAGATGAACGTCCCGGAGTTCATCTGCTCGGGTGTGGAGCGCGCCTAAGAAGTCCCTCCCTTCGGAACAACCGAGACCTACAACAATCTGATCGTGGCTCTTGACGAAACTCACGGCCTCTTCGGGTGTAATGATGTTCATTTTGTGATTCATGGTTTACCTCGTGGTTCGGGATGGTGTGAGATTGGTATGGTGATCGAATTATGGCGATCGAATAAGGATCCTGTGAGGAAAGGGGGGCAAGTCCTGACGCATGTCCTGACACATGTCCTGACACATGCTCTGACACATGTTCAAACACATGTTCAAACACCTGCCCCCCTACTATGAAATTATGCTTAGTTCTGGCCCAAGATCTCTTCCACTGCCTGCAGAGGCTCGATCTCTTCCCAACCCGTCGCGCTGGCGATCTTCGACAAGTTCATCGTTGTTGTACCGGCGCGGAGGCCATTCGCAAAGTTCACTTCGCCGCCGAAAGGAATTTTGATCGGGGCGGATTCCATTGCAGCAATGTAATTATCCCAGCTCAACACACCATCGTCGATCCGTCTCACGCCCTCAGTGAAGAAGTGGGCAGCAATCCAGCCGGACATCGCGTAGGGGTTGTAGGCATATTCTTCGCCGACCCATTCGCCCATTGTGGCCAATTCAGCAGCCGCTTCCGGATCAGACAGGCTAATCCAGCCATTGCCGTAGACATCAAACTTGCCGTCGATATCCGCAAAAACCGCCTCAGCAACCGTCGGAGCCACGTTAACATAAGAAGTAATGACATCAACTGTCATGTCCTGGGCGGCCATGGCCTTCACGATCGTGCCGATCGTTCCCTGGATCGAAGCCGCGATCACCACGTCCACGTCAGCATTCTTCACGGCTGTGACAGCGGCAGAAACGTCGGTCGCACCGGCTGCGACTTGTTCAGAAACTAATTCTACCCCTAACTCAGCAGCTTTTTGTTCCGCACCGCGGAGCATATCTTTGCCTGCATCATCGTTCGTGTAGATTACACCAATCTTCGTTGCTTCGAAGTTACCCACGGCGCGGACGACCATGATTTCGCCTTCCGTAATGTAAATCGGTTGAACCGGGAAAAGAGCGCGGGCGGCGCCTTCGGCTTTGGCATTATAAAGTTCGCCGATACCACTGGCGAAATAAACAGCCGGGATACCATATTCTTCAAGATCCGGAATCGTAGCGGCGATGACCGGTGTGCCGAAATGGCCGACGTAGGCAAAGATCTTTTCATCTTCAACCAAAGTCTGCATCATGGCTTTGCCTTTGGCCGGATCAAATTCGTCATCGGAGTGGGTGAATTTGATCTGACGACCGGCAATCCCGCCGCCTTCATTAACCATCTTGAAATAAGCTTCAATACCTGCGTTGAACGGAACGCCGACAGTCGCAAAGGCACCTGTCGTAGCAGCCGTGTTGCCAACCAGGATTTCCGTATCAGTAACCCCTTGGGCATTCTCGCCGCTTGTGTAGTCCCCGGAAGGTTCCGCCGCCGGAGCTGTGGTTCCCTCTGTTGCGGGCGCGGTGGTCTCCGCAGGCGGAGCTGTCGTATCAGCCCGCGCTGTCGTATCAGCCGGCGCTGTGGTTCCCGGTACGCTTGTTTCCGGTGTGGTGGTGTTCTGCGTCTGGCAGGCTGCGACAGATCCAGTCAGCAGGACGGCGGCCATTGCGAGGGAAATGATTTTTGTCTTCATGCTTTCTCTCCTTGAGATTCCTCTTCTGCGGAATCAATGCTTACGGCTTGGGGAGTGGCCTCTTGGCGCTCCCGTTCTATGTTAAGGGCTTGACCCTTGCCACCTAAATAGGCTTCCACGAGTTTGGGGTCCTCCGCAAGTGTGGCGGCGGGCCCGGAAGCCGTGATCTTGCCAACTTCCAAAACATAGGCATAGTCGGCGATTTTTAACGTCTGCGAAGCATTTTGTTCGACAATCAGAATGGTTACCCCTTCTGAAGCAATGGTCTTGATGATTTCCATGATGTCTTTCACAATCAGCGGAGCTAGACCCAAGGAAGGTTCATCCAGGACCAGAAGCTCAGGGGAGCTCATCAAGCCCCGCGCAATCGCGAGCATCTGCTGTTCCCCGCCCGAAAGCGTCTGCGCCATCTGCTGGCTGCGCTCTTGGAGAATCGGGAAATAATGGTAGACACGTTCGAGATTTTGCGAAATAAGCTTCTTATCTCTGAGGACATAAGCGCCAACCATCAAATTCTCAAGCGTCGTCAAGCTCTGGAAGATCTGCCGACCTTCCGGCACGTGGGAGATCCCATTGCGGGCGATCTTTTCCTCTGGCCATTGGGTAATCTTTTGCCCCGAGAAATTCACTTCGCCGGAACGAGGCCTCACCAGACCGGTGATTGCGCGCAGCATGGTGGATTTCCCGGCACCATTTGCTCCGAGAAGCGCAACAATGCTGTGTTCCGGCACCTCGATACTCACGCCTTTCAACGCATGAATGGAACCGTAGAAGACTTCGATATTTGAAACAGTAAGGATCGTTTGACTCATGTGTCCACCCCCAGATAGGCTTCCTGCACGGCTTGGTTCCGCTGGATGTCCGCAGAGGTTCCCGTCGCCAGAAGTTTGCCGAAGGAGATTGCGGAGATCCGGTCACAGATTCGCATCACCAGTTTCATATCATGTTCGACTAAGAGGATCGTGGCATCGTACTCGTCACGGATCTTCATAATTTCGTCCGCCAGGACGTACGTCTCCTGCTCATGAAGTCCAGCGGCGGGTTCATCTAAGATGATGAGTTTCGGGTGCGCCATGAGTGTGCGGGCCAGTTCAACTTTTTTCTGGATGCCGTAAGGTTGTGCTCCGGCCAAAGCCGCCCGCAGCTCATCGATCCCCAGGAATTGAAGGATCTCACGCGCTTTTTCGGTCAGCTCTTTTTCTTCCCTGCGTCTCCTGGGTAAGTTCAAGAGTTCATCAAAATAGTTCTGTTTGAAATCAATGTGGCCGCCAATCAACACGTTTTCCAAGATAGATAGTTCCCGAATGAGCTCAACATTCTGGAAGGTGCGGACGACGCCATGGCGTATCACTTCATGAGAAGGAACGGTCGTCAGGTCAATGGTCTGGTCTTGCTTGTTGCGGAAAAGGATTTCCCCTGCATCAGGTTTGTAAAATTGCGTGATGCAGTTGAAGACCGTGGTCTTGCCGGCACCATTCGGGCCGATCAGGCCGTAGATCTCGCCTTCATTGATCTGAAAGGAGAGGTTGTCAACGGCCTTCAGACCGCCAAAAGCGATAGACAGACCCCGAATATCGAGCAGTGGCTGTTCTTGGACTGACTGTATTGACTGTTCTTGAACTGACTGCACTGGTTGTTCTTGGACTGACTGCACTTGCTTACTCATGGCTGTCCTCGTTTACTGGCTTGGAGGCGGCTTTGGCCTGACGCTTATGGAAGAAGTTCTTGATATCGGTCCAAATATGCACGAGCCCGTGAGGATAGTAGAGCAGGAAAACGATGATCAGAACGCCCTTGATCACGAGGGAATAATTCTCGAGGAAGGGAATTTGTTTCAGAACCAGCTCAGACATACCGAAAATCACGAACGAGCCGATGAGGGTGCCGGGAATACTGCGAAGACCCCCGATGACGATCATGGCCAGGAAATCCAACGAAAGCGACAGCCCCCAAGTCGTGGGGTAGGAAATGCGGATGTAGTGGACGTAGAGGATGCCGGCGAGCGAAGCCAGGAAAGTGGCGGTTGCAAAGGCGATCAAACGATAGCGGTACACCGAAATGCCCATGGCCAGTGCGGCCGGTTCCGAACCTCGCATCGCATTGAACGCGCGACCCAGGCGGCCTTTCAGAAGCTGGTAGGCCAGAATGAAGACCACAATGGTCACGCCAACAATTAAGTAATACATCATGATGCGGTCGAACTCGACACCGAAGATGACGGGGTACTTGGCCTTCGCACCGCTGGTCCCATTGGTGAACCCATCAAGCTGCCGGAAAATTTCCAAGAAAATCTCGCCGACTGCGAGGGTGGCGATCCCAAGGTAAATGCCTTCGAAGCGGAGCGACAGAAGACCCACGATCGTACCCAGGGCCGTGGGAATCAGGAGGGAAACCAGAACGGACAGCAAAAAAGGCCATTCCAGCTTCTCGGTGAAATAGGCCGAGCAATACGCCGCAAGGCCCATAAAAGCCGCAGTGCCGAGCGAGATCAAGCCGGAATAGCCCAGCAAGATATTGAGGCCTAAGGCTGCGATCGTGTAGATCAAGGTGGTTCCGACAACGGTCACCGTTCCGGCCTTGATGAGACCTGCCTGGGCCATTGTCGGCAAGAGGAGCAGGACCAAGCCCAGCAAAATGAATTGGAAATAGGGGTTTTTGAGGAGGTTTTTCTGCTCTTTCATACCTTTTTCACCACTTTCTTGCCGAAAAGGCCATAGGGCTTGAAGAACAGGAAGGCAATAATCAGCATATAAAGGATGGGTTTCCCCCATACCGTCCCGCCCGGCAGGTAAACCTGCAAGAGATTACTCGCTATGGCAATGATGTAGGCTCCGGCAACCGCTCCGTAGAAGGTCATGAAGCCGCCCAGAAGACAAGCTAGGAAGGCCGTGATCTGGATATCATTCATGAAGGTCGTGGACACGGCAGAGAACGGCGCAGCCATCACACCGGCAAGGAGCGAGAGCGCGCCGGCGATCCCCCAAGCCAGCATGGTGACTTTCTTCGTTGAAACGCCCATAAGCCGTGCAACGGTCGGGTTTTCTGCGGTGGTACGCACGGCGAGGCCTGCCTTCGTATTCTGGAGTACATAGAACAAGATGCCCATAACCACTAGACCAAAAACGATGTTCAGCAGCGCGTTGTAGGAGAGCTGCGCGCCTGCAATATGCACATTGCCTTGTGGAATAAACTTCGGCATGTTGAGGTCATACACCCCAAAAATATTCGGCGTGAGGCCCAGCACAATCGACATGACTCCGAGCGTCACAATCTGCTTGCCGACGGGCGAAAGTTTCGCCGCCCGCCGGATCACAGTCACGTCCACAAGGAAGCCGATTAGCAAAGCGAAAATAAGGCCTAAGACAAGGGCGACACCTAAGGGAAGCCCTTGCTTCGAAATCAAGGTTGCTACGAAAAAAGTAGAGAACATGCCCAGCATGCCTTGGGCAAAATTCGTTGTGTAAGAAGTTCGGAATACTAAGATCACCGACAGCGCAGCCAAAGCATAAATACTGCCATACTCCAAACTTCTCAACACAATCCCCAGGAAGTTAGCCATGATTTTTCCCCCAGCGGATGATGTTCGCCGCCCAGACATAGCCGATGCCGGCCGCAATCGAGCAAACGATGCTGCCTTCACGGATCTTGCCACGGTCGAGGCCGAGTTTCAGACTCAGGATCATATCGATTTGTCCCAAGTGCCCATAGTCTTCCAGATAGGTCGACTGGTCTTCCGAGAGCCCGAATTCAGCCAGCAGCGACAGGTGCCCAGACCTCTTCATGTGCAGCACATTGAGGTAATCAATATCTTCTCTGGTGAGGCCGGACTGCTCGAGTGCCTTATCAATACAGGCATACCAATTTGACATGGAGACTTCGTTTAGGCGGTTCTTCATTTTGACCGGATCCATGAGCCTTAGAGATTTGCGTGATTCTTCAAGATTTTCCTGCGTGATCGGGTTCATGATCCCCCCGATTTCGACGCCGGCGGTCCTTGCGAGCGAGCCGTCGGACATGACGCTTGAGCCCAGCACCTCATTTTCCGGGTGGTCTTTTACCAGAAGGAGTGCCCCGCCGCCTGCGGAGAGGTTGTACATCATGGACATGTCTTTGTCCGCGAAATCAACGAAGTCACCATTCCGATAGCCACCGGCCAACAGCACGACCTTCAGATCGTCATCGCCCATCATCATGTCGCGCGCCATCTTGAGTGCGCTGATCGTGGTGCAGCAACGATTCTGGACGTCGATGCCCCACGCGTTGTCCGCGCCAACACGGTCTTGGATGTAGAGCGCGGATGTGGTCAGGGGATATTCTTTCCACTCTTCGCCGAAGCAGAGGATCAGGTCGATAGCAAGCGGGTCAATTCCGCTGTTTTCGATACAGTCTAGGGCGGCCAAAGCCCCCATCTCCTGCGTTCCTTCGTCCGGCCCGGCAACATAAATTTGCCGGATTCCGAGTTTCTGGCGGACGTTCTCCGCTGTCCAAACACCATTGGTCTTCGCGGCAATTTCCTCCGCACTCATGGTTTGCTTGGGCAAATAAAGTCCAATCCCGGCAACCCCCACTGTGTGTCGGCTTGATCCCCCAACCCCTACTGTGTGTCGGGTGGTTTGGGTGGATTGCGTGGGTTGGGCGGCTTGGGTGGCTTGGGTGGCTTGGGTGGGTTGGGTTGATTGGGTGGATTCAGTGTTCATCACGAGACCTCCTTTAGGACCTTGACCAGTCCTGGTAAATCATCGGTGATGATGGAGTGGCCACACTCTTCGAACATATGTAGGGTTGCGAGGTTGCCGAGCGCGGCTTTGGCCTCTTCAGCCCAAACTGCCGGAACGACGAGATCCTTGCGCCCTTGAATGATGGTGACGGGGCAGGTGATCTGGTGGATCTTCCCCGAGCCTAGAGTGCAACCGTTGGACTCGTCGGTGAAATTGAACTGGCTCAGAGCGTACAAAATGTCGACGAGATTGCGCTGCTTGAACATACCGTCGAGGTAGATGTCAAAATCCTCATCGGAAATGGGGTTCAAATTATAGATGGCCTGATTCCAGACCGATTTCATAAAGTCCTTGTTGCCGGTGGCGTAAGCGTTCAAAACGGGCTTGGCCGAGAGTGGATGCTCAGCAATTTCATCCTTCTGGCAGAGGCGCTTGGTGAGATCCGGCTGATATTGCTCGTCCACCGCGTAGATTGGGTAGCCGCCGAGCCCTACCGAACTCAGAAGCACGAGGTGTGAAACGCGCTCCGGGAACGACGCGGCCAATTCCAGAGCCACTCCGCCACCTGTTGACCAGCCTACGACGATCGCTTGCGTCAGGCCCATTGCTTCCATCCAGGCATCCACGTGAACAGCGAGTTCATAGAGCGAATCGAAGCGCTGGTTGTAGGTGCTATCGCCGAAACCCGGTAAATCAATGGCGTAGACGCTTGCGGCGTAGACGCTTGCTGCGTAGACGCTTGCGGCGTAGACGCTTGCTGTTTCTTCTTCTTCTTCTTCTTCTTCGAGTTTCTCCATCAGCGGCTGCCAGTGAAAGGAACCACTCTGGTTGCCGTGGAGCAAAACGTAGGTGGGTTGTTGTGTCTGGCCTTGTTGGGTCTGGGTTTGGGTTTGTTGGGAGGGTTGGGAGGGTTGGGTTTGTTGGGTTTGTTGGGTTTGTTGGGAGGGAGCGGTTTGTCGGTAAGCTAGGGTTTCCCCAGTGACCAGCTCCTGAAAATGGACATCATATTGCTTCATATGAGCGTATCTCCTTGATTGAGTGCTTGGATGTCAGTGTTTGTGTTTGCACATTTTTCACGCAAATGTTCAGAGCCTCATTCCGCCATCAACAGAAAGCACATGCCCTGTAATGTACGCTGCGTCATCAGAAGCTAAGAAAGCCGCCGCCGCCGCAATTTCCTCCGGCTGCCCCAGGCGGCCTAACATCGTCATCTTGGCAAAGCTATCCAGCAAATCCTGCGGCACAGTTTTCAAAATATCCGTCATGATGTAGCCTGGAGCAATCGCATTCACTCGAACAGGAACGCCTTTGCGGGCGAATTCTTTGGCCCAAGTCTTGGCCAAAGCAATCACCCCACCCTTCGATGCTGAGTAATTTGCCTGCCCAATATTGCCGAACACCCCGACCACGGATGCAATATTGATGATGCTGCCTCCGCCCATCTGCTCCATGTGCGGTCCCACGTAACGGGTGAGGTTGAACACGCCGCTCAGGTTGACATCAATCACCTGATCCCATTGCTCATCCGACATTTTGCGAGTCATGGCGTCGCGGGTAATGCCGGCGTTATTTACGAGGATGTCAATGCGGTCATACTTTTCAACAATTTTGTCGAATGTGGTTTTGCAGGCTTCACGGTCGGTGACGTTCAAAAGCATGTATTCAACATTTTCGTTCTCATAATTCATCTCGCCCATGTCGAGCGCCACTACTCTGGCCCCTTCCGCGGCAAATCGCTCGCACATGGCTTGGCCTAATCCTCGAGCGCCTCCGGTTACGACAGCTACTTTGCTTTGCAAATTCATCTTGTCTCCTTCTCTGGTGTGTGGTGGGTTTTGGTTGATGTTGTGTATTTGGTGGTTTTGGTTTGTGTAGTGGGTTTAGTGGGTTTGGTATTGGTGTGGTTTGTGCAGTGGGTTTGGTGTGTTTGGTTTTGGTGTGGTTTGGTCGGTTTAGTAAGTTTAGTGAGGTGTTGTCGGTAAGTATGTGGTTTGTCATAAACCTGTCGTCGTTGCCGGTTACTCAATGAATATTTCGAATCAAAATTCGCCATATTTTTCGTATACCTGAATGGGTCTTCATCTTCGGTCAGATTAAACGATTTTACATATTCACGTCAAGTGGCTTCATGTTCCTTGTGATAAAACAGTGATTATGTCAGTTTTATACTGTTAATTTTGGTCATACTTACTAATCAGTAGAATTTGAACTTAGACATTTTGCTATTCCTCTGTTTCATACATGAATGGGTGTTCACTTTTGAGTAATAAAAGAATAATTAGTGCATCTTCCCCACTTCGCAGTTCATGTAATTAGGCAGGATGTCGAGAAATAAGCCATTAAGGTGGCCAAAGCCGCCCCAACAGGGGCAGATGCAGTTAGTTATGGACCATTCAGAGAATATGGGACCGGTATCTTAGCGCTTAGGCCTACTGCTGGTCATCTTAAAACAGGTGAATTACTAGCTGAATTACAGTTGAATTACTAGAGCATTTTTTTACGAAGAAATGCTTGCTGAAAAATAAAAAGTGGCACATAAGTGGCACTCAAGTGCAACATCAGTGCAACTAGAAAAAACAAAAACCCCGCAATCTACTAGAATGCGGGGTTCTAATGTGGAGCTTCCAACCAGAGTCGAACTGGTGACCTCATCCTTACCAAGGATGCGCTCTACCAACTGAGCTATGGAAGCGTGTTGACAGGCAACGAACATTGTAGACAAGAGGACGCATAAAGTCAACGTAAATTTTTATTGTTAACCCCTATTGTCAACTATTGTTAGCTTATGCTGATTGTTCTTTCTCAATAACATACTACTCTCCACATAAGTTCGGAATTTTTTGGAGCACAGGATATTATATTTTACTTCGACTGTAAAAACAAGTGAAAGCACACACTCCTCACTGATGTATGAGGCTTTGATGGGGGCGACTTTGGCCAAAATTAGAATCAGCGAATCCACATCAAGTTGTTCTCCACATAAGTTCATAATTTTTTAAAGAGCAGGATGCTATCAATTGTCCTCGACTGTAAAACGAATTGGCGAAGGACTTAAACTAGCTGGCGATTGACTCGAACTAGTGGATAATTGACTCATACTCGTTGGCAACAGACGTAAACTTGTGACGACTGATTCAAATTGGCCGCCTCCGGAAGAATCCGCCGAAAGGATCACATGCTAAAGCCTAGACAAATCAAAGATGTTGTCTAGATAGCGCCATGACATTCGGTTACGGAGATCACATTACATGGGTAATAAGCTATTGCACTTCAAGAGCAATAACAAACGTTTGAAAAGAGCTGGTGTAGAGATTGATAATAAGGATCGGCAAACGTCCTGGCAGGCACTTGGTCGGCAACATCCTGCAAACACCTCGCCGACAAACGACCTGGCGAACACAGAATCGTCTATCACTTAGACGAACATCAAGCCCTACAGGCAAGTATAAGCAGGAATCCATCACAGGAACCCAACACAGTGATCTGACACAGTTGCCCGACACAGGAATCCAGCATAAGAACCTTGCCATAGAATCCATCACTGGACAGGTTCGCGTGAGTGAATTTCGTTGAAGAAGTAATACATGTCCCTATCGTCGTCGCAGCAAAAATCCGGGAGCAACGCACGTTGCTTTTCGAAGTTTACTGCGTAATTGTTGCAGGTGAAGTTGATGGTTTTCTTGAGGGCTTTGGCAATTCGCTTGCAAAGAATGGCAAAAAGCTCGAGATTGTAGAGGTCCCTGGCATAGACATAGATGACGGTATAGCCTTTGGCCTCAAGAATCGTTCGGCGAAGGTCGTCACGGGCGATTGCCTCCGGAGAACTGTGATACCTTTTACTCTGGAATTCGATGATGACCTTTTTCTTCTCGTCACAAAGGTCGGGCTTAAGAAAAAGCTCAATCTGCCCCATCTGACGAGCCTCGTCTTCCGTAATCGCAATGGAACAATTCACCAAATTGAGGCTCTGGAAACAAAGCCCCCCGAGCGTATGAGGTAAACACAGAGCCATCTGCAAAGAAACCTCCATGATGGAGCGGAAATTGGGGTTGATTCGCTCCACGGCCTCCAAAGCGCGCGGACGCCCACGCAAGTAATGAACCTTACTGAGAAACTTCTTCAACTTATACACGGAAGTAAGCGGTTTCTCGCCATTCGGCCCCCTACTGCACATGTGATTTCCAATCATGATCGCCACTTGCACATTCTCCACGTCGTTGCAAAGTTGCGTAAAAGTCATCTCCGGCGACGCCATATATTTGCCCCTGACATATCTGACGGCCCCAATCGGAAGCTTGACCGAACAAAGATCCGTCTTCTTATCAGAGTATGAAAAGCGCTCCGTATGCGTGGTCACGGTGACATGCTCAACGCCATTCATTTTCTCGGGGTAATATTTATGCAGATGCGGAATGCCCCAAATTCCCGCAGCAGACCAATGACTATAGAACATCATCTGATTCACCCCTTCACCAAATTTAAATGTCAACGTCGTTATCGGCGTCAGCATCGACGTCATCCTCAGGCCCATCCGCCCAAGCGAGTTCTGATGTAATAACAATAACCGATGCGGCAGACGTAGGGAATGAATCATGTAGAACTTGGGTTTTTTTCCGTTTTGTACCCAATCCACAAAATTGCCGAGACACAAAGTTCACACAATTTCAGCATGTTGGGTTTCATCAATAAGTTTTGGCCAAAGCCGCCCGCCTCCAGGTCATTAACGCTGACGATCGTGAGCCTTCACAACTGATTTTGCGGTCAATGACACCTCGTTTACCGGTTGATGAAAATGGATAATATCCTTCACTCTGAAAAATTCCGAACTTATGTGGAGCACAACTTGATACGAATTCGCCGATCCGTTTTTTGGCCAAAGCCACCTTTATCTAAGGTCTCAGCATCGACTGACGTATGCCTTCGGCAACATTATCAGCAACATAAAACGACCTATTCCAATACATCAGATCCTTTGCGATTAAAAATTCCGAACTTATGTGGAGTGTAACTTGTTGCCTGTCGAAGTCGGGCTGAGTCACCAATAGGATCAATGGGTTTGGGGCGCCGTCTCCAAATAGGTAATGGGTTTGAGGCGCCAACGGTAAGGGGCGCCAACGGCAAGAGGCGCCATCGGGAAAAGGCGCTCACGGCAAAAGGCGCCAACGGCAAAGGGCGCCACGAACACAGAAAAGGATAGTAGCGGGAGTGGAGGGAGGCGGCTTTGGCCAACGTCGACGTGAACCGCAGAACTTTAAATTCAAAGTTCTGCGGTGCTGAAACTTACGGCTGCCGACCTTCCTTCGTCGTATCCGTACCGGAAAAATTCACGCCTGTGTCCGCCGGCGCTTCCTGGTCGAGATCATAATCCTTACCGGGCAGGACGGCGTTCAGGAAAATGCCGACGAGGGACGCAATCGCGAGGCCGGAGAGGTGGATGTTGGCTTCGCCGATCATGAAAGAAATGCCGTTGACATCGCCGGTGAAGCCGAGTGCGCAGACGAAAATCGATGCGGCGACGATGAGGTTGCGGCTTTTGGTGAAGTCGACCTGGTTTTCAACCAAATTACGGACCCCAATGGCGGAAATCATGCCGTAGAGGATCAGCGACACACCGCCGATAATCGCCAGCGGCACCGAGCGAATCGCAGCACTGACCGCCGGGAAGAACGAGAGAATGACAGCAAAAACGGCGGCAATTTGCATGACGCGGGGGTCGTAGACTTTGGTCAAAACAAGTACACCCGTATTCTCGCCGTAGGTCGTGTTGGCAGGCCCGCCGAACGCCGCCGCCATCGAAGTCGCGAGCCCATCACCCAGCAAGGTTCGGTGAAGGCCGGGGTCTTTGATGAAATTGCGGCCGGTTGTTGCGCTGATGGCAGAGATATCGCCAATATGTTCCATGATTGTGGCCAAAGCGATCGGCATAATCGTCACGATCGCGCTGAAGTCGAATTTCATAAATTGCGAGGGGTTGAGTGGCAGGTGGAACAAGTCTGAGCTGAGGATCTCAGCATAGTCGACCCTTCCCAAGATTACGGCCAAAGCATACGAGATCAGTATCCCCAATATGATCGGGATGATCTTAAACATTCCTTTCCCCCATATGTTGAAATAAATCACGATTGCCACTGCGACTACCGCCAACAGCCAATCGGTGCTCGCATTACTGATTGCCGACGGGGCCAAGATCAGCCCAATCGAAATGATAATCGGCCCCGTCACCACCGGCGGGAAGAAACGCATGACCCGCTTAACACCGAAAATCTTAATGAAGCCGGCCATCGCGACATACACGAGGCCGGCAAAGAAAACGCCTCCGCTCGCATAGGGCAGAAGCTCCAAGTTCGGTTTGCCGTCAATCATCGGCGCTACGGCCGCATATCCACCCAGAAAGGCAAACGACGAGCCCAAAAAGGCCGGCACTTTCCCTTTACATATAATATGGAACAATAATGTTCCAAGTCCGGCCATCAAAAGCGTCGTCGACACATCCAGCCCCGTCAACAAGGGCACTAAAATCGTCGCCCCAAACATAGCAAACAAATGTTGGAGCCCTAAAATCAGGGTCTTCCCCAACGAAAGCTCCCTCACATCCCATATGGGATCTTGGCCAAGCCTGGGGCTTTTGTTTGTGCCCTTGCCTTGCTGGCTTGGCTGGGTCGGTTGGGTTGCTTGGGTTGCTTGACTCGTTTGACCCGTTTGGTCTGGAGCAGAATGACTACCATTTGCAGAAGTATGTGTCTGTGATTTACTCATAAATAACCCCCCTGTAAATTTTCTCGCCTATTATTACATAAGGGGGGCACACTGTCTAAAAGAATTCTTCGTTATATAAAAATATAAATTCACACATAACTACAACAACCGCAGAACTTTCAATTGAAAGTTCTGCGGTTGTCTGCAACGGGTCACGCGCCGTCAATCATCAGTCATCAACCGTCGGCCATAAGCCGTCGATAATCAGCCTATCAGCGCCAACGGCCGCAGCCTCCGCCAAAACCAACACCGAAACCATTCATCCAATTACCAACATTCGATGTCCCATTATCGGTGTCAGCCCCAGTGCCGGCTCCATTACCAGTCGCCGCACCATTGCCGGTGCCGGCTCCAGTTCCGCGGTTCCAGCCCCAAGCAGATTCACTGTTGCCCGAATTGATCGAATTGGCCGAATAGCCCATCATCGGGCCATAACCACCACGCGCGCCATTGCCAAGGCAACCGCCGAATCCGTCATATGCGCGTCCCATGAAACCAAACGTCGAATCAGATTCATCGATTCTTTGGATCATCTGATCAGCACGCTCTTGAGTGATGAGGCCGGAGGCGACTTTGGCCAAAATATTATCCTTACGAATCTCCTTGACCTCCGCCTCGAATTCATCCAGGACGCCATTCTCCTCGGCAATCGTGAAGAGGCTGACGCCGGGCTCAGCAAGCTCAGTTCGGAGCGTCTCCTCCGTCTTCCCGGTCAATGCGGCCAAAGCCTCCAACGGCGTCTCATAATCGGACGCAGCCAGTACCTTCTGGCTACCTGCACCTACCGCAACGCCTACAACCACGACAGCGACCGCCAACGCAGTTGCGATTTTCTTCAATACTTTCTTCATTTCTATTCCTCCTTGATGGGCCTTCATTAGCCTTCGAGACACTTTGAGGCTTCGCTTGGCCTCTTACGGCTTCACTTAGCGTTTGCCAGGCCTCCAACTGTCCATTGTCGGCCTCAATTGATCATTGCCTTGTCTACGCTGATAGAATAAGCCCCAGTTGTGACAACTTTGTGTCCTGGTGTCCTGTAACCTTCGCCTTAAAAAAGACACACATCCGCTTATAATGAAGATACTAAGGACCAACCGCAGAACTTTAAATTGAAAGTTCTGCGGTAAGGTCACAAAGGAGTCCCTATGCCCAGGATGTTAATAGCAGACGACAACGCGCAGATCGTCGATATTCTGCGCGAGTACGCGGTGAAGGAAGGTTTCGAGGTCGAGACAGCCCACGATGGGTATGCGGCTTTGGCCAAGGCCCGCGCCACCAATTTCGACATGATCCTTCTGGATATCATGATGCCGCAGCTGAGCGGCCTCGAGGTTTGCCGCCAGATCCGCAAGGACAGCAACGTTCCGATCATTATGGTCACGGCCAAAGCCGAAGACTACGACCGCATCATGGGACTCGACACCGGTGCTGACGACTACATCGTGAAGCCTTTTTCGCCCGCCGAAGTGATGGCCAGAATTCGGGCGGTCCTCCGCCGTTTGGATCGCGGCACCGGCACCGGCGGCACCGGCGCCACCTCCTCTGCTTCCGACTCCGCAACTTCCTCCAGCTCCGTTACCCCTGCCTCTGCATCCTCATCTGAAGTGTTGACGTACGAAAACCTACGTGTGGATCTCGACTCCTACGTCACAACACTGAACGGCGAGCCCGTGCAATTGACACGTAAGGAAATGGATCTTTTGTGGCTCCTCGCAAGCAACCGCAACAAAGTTTTCACACGCGACAATCTTCTTGATAGCCTATGGGGTTGGGATTACGAAGGCGACAGCCGCACCGTCGACTCCCACATCAAACGCCTGCGCGCCAAGCTCGACGTCGCCCCTCACCCAGGCTGGGAAATCAAGACTGTTTGGGGCGTCGGCTATAAGTTCGAGGTTCATAGCTAAGCACCTTCGCTGACCAACCTCGTTGGCAATCATTACCAACCTATCTACGTAGATATCTTCGTAGGTAACGCCATTGGCAATCATTACCAACCATCACCACCACCAACCCCCATTAGAGGAAATACAATGAAAAATCGCATACAGACACGACTTACCCTATATATCACGATCACACTTTTAGTGTTTGCACTGTTGGCAGGCTTAATTTTCTCTGGCCTTTTCTCAAGGATGCATCTTCAGATGGCCAAAGACGATCTCCAAAACCAAGCGCTCGTAATAGCGGATACTTTGGCATCCGTTCCGAGTACCGCCGACCAGAGCAACGCTGGTACTGATGCTAACGGTGGTGCCAGCGGCACAAGTGGCACCAGTGAAAGTGACAGCAGTAGCGGCGGTACCAATGCCACCAGTGAAAGCGATGGTACCAGCGGGACGGGCGGGATGGGCCCCGGCGGTATGAATGGTGGCTCCGGCGGCCCCGGCGGTATGAGCGGTAGCTCCGGCGGCATGGGCAACGGCGGACATGGGATGGGCTACGGCATGGGTAATATGGGCAGCATGGGCGGCCGAAATTACACACAATACCTGACAATGCTGGACGCTATGGTGCCGGGAAGATATTGGGTGGTAGACCAAAACCTACAGCAACTGAAACTCGGTCGGAGCCAGATGGAAGTAAGCTACCAGAATCTGCCTGAAGGGTCAGAGGGGTTGGCGAGGGCGGCTTTGGCCGGGGAAACAGTCTACTCTGAAGACTATGGTATGTTTTTCGGATCACCCGGAATCACCGTCGCTACACCCATCAAAACGGCGAGCGGCGAAATCATTGGGGCTGTGGTGCTGAACCAAACGATCAGCAGCATCCGGGACTCGCAGACGTCCGTCCTCCTGATCCTGCTCGTGAGCGTGGGCGCGGCGGTTGTGGTGGGATTTATCATCGCGTGCCTCATGGCCCGGCGGTTCACGAAGCCGCTCGCGCAGATGAAAACCGCCGCCGCACAAATCAGCAGCGGTGATTACCAGACCAGAACCGGTGTTTCGCAGGACGATGAAATCGGCGATTTGGCCCTCACGATTGACGATCTGGCGGGGCGCCTTCAGCAGGCCTCCGTCGAGCGTGAGCGCCAGGAGCAGCAGCGGAAGGACTTCATCTCCAACATTTCCCACGAGCTGCGCACGCCGGTCACGGTTATTCGCGGTTCTTTGGAGGCGCTCCATGACGGCGTCGTTTCGGATCCGGCCAAAGCCCAAGACTACTACTGCCAGATGCTCGCCGAAAGTACCTACCTCGAACGCATGGTGAATGACCTCCTTGACTTGGCCAAGCTCCAAAACCCCGAATACTCCATGGAATTCGAACCCGTCGACCTAAACCAGATCCTCGCCGATGTCATCCGAAGCGGCGAGCGCCTCGCCGCCTCAAAACCCCTCACCATCCGTTACACCGCCTCGACCGCTGCCGCTGTCTTCACCTTCCAAGGCGACTACAATCGCTTGCGGCAAATGTTTTTAATCGTTCTTGACAATGCCATCAAGTTTTCGCCGCCCGAAAGTACAGTCGACGTGCGCTTGGAAGGCGGCGCAAGCCTTTATACCGTCAGCATTGCCGATCAGGGGCCCGGCATGAGTGACGAAGAAAAGCAACATATTTTCGACCGGTTTTCGGCACAAAAATCCGAGCAAAACAAATCCGGCACCGGCCTGGGACTCTCCATCGCTTCCGAAATCGCCCGACGTCACGGAATCCGCATTGACGTCGAAAGTTCACCCGGAAAAGGGAGTACCTTCCGCTTCCGCGTCCCGGGTGCAGACACCCGGGACCCTACCGCAGAACTTTAAATTGAAAGTTCTGCGGTAGTCCGTGCGCCCTCAGCATTCCGCACTCCACTCCCCCAACTACTTATTCGAATACCCACCATCCACCTCAAGGCAGGTGCCGGTGACGAACGACGAAAGATCCGATGCCAGCCAGAGGTAGGCTTTAGCAATCTCCTCAGCTTTACCGAACCGCCCCAACATGCTCAGCTGTTTCGCATACGCCTCCGGTTCGAAGCCGAACTGGACCAGGGCATTCCGCAGCATAGGCGTATCGATCGCTCCCGGGGCAACGGAGTTTATTCGGATGTTGTATTGTGAATAGTCCAAAGCCGCCTGCTTCGTCAGTCCGATCACGCCGTGCTTAGCCGTCACATACGCCGGGTTGGCCGGCTGCGGGCGGATGCCACTTACCGATGCTGTGTTGATGATCGAGCCACCCTCGTCTTGCTTCATCATCTGAATAATCTCATACTTCAGACACAAAGCAACCCCTCGCAAATCCACAGCCATGATTGCATCAAACTCATTAATATCCATCTCAGCAATCGGTTTATCGTCCGGTGTGCGAGCTGCGTTATTCACAGCGACATCCAACCTTCCGTAAGTCTCAACTGTAAAATCCACCATGTTTCTCACTTGTTCTTCGTTAGAGACATCAACCTTACAGAACACAGCATTCCCATGGCTATCGCGGATCTTTTGCGCCTCTGCTTCACCAGTCTTCTCATTGAAATCAGCAACCACCACCTTAGCGCCTGCTTCAGCAAACAGCTCAGCAGTTGCGGCCCCCATTCCCTGTCCGGCTCCAGTCACAATAACGACTTTACCGTCAATATCAAACAACGTGTACATCGTTCTCAGTGCGCGGATAAAATTCTCATCAAGTTCTCTCATCTCAGGGTACCTCCAACATAAAAAGTGTGCCGGAAACCAAAACCGTCAATATCGCTAATTTATTCACGATAATTTCCAGCGTTTATACCACAAGTGTACAGGAAAACCCTCCCCCCGCACAACCGCAGAACTTTAAATTGAAAGTTCTGCGGCGTAAATAAGTTATAATATATCCATCAATACCACCAAAATACCAAACCACCACCAACAACAAATTACTATACGGAGGTACATCATGATTTCAGATCCTAACTGCGCCTATTGCCAACGTGGCGAACTCCTCGACAAGTTCAGTTACCTCGCCTGCGAGCTCAAATCCTCTCTCGTCATTATTTTCCGCGAGCAGAGCCACCCCGGCCGTGTCATCGTGGCTCACAAGAAACACGTCAGCGAGCTCACCGACCTAAGCGACGCCGAGCGTGACCTCTATTTTTCCGAAGTGGCTCAAGTCGCCCACGCCATCCACACGCTCTACCATCCCGACAAACTAAACTACGGCGCTTACGGTGACGGCGGTTCCCATCTTCACTTTCACCTGGTCCCGAAATATGAAGGCGAATTTGAGTGGGGCACGCCTTTCGCCATGAATCCCGGCGAAACTTACCTCGACGAGGAAACCTACGAGTCTATGGCCGAAGAAATCCGTTCCGAACTCGGTCTCTAACCCCTCCAACCCCCTCATCCCGCCGCAGAACTTTAAATTTAAAGTTCTGCGGTAGTCATAGTAGTTATATGGGTGGCTATATGGGGGCCTGCGGCCGAAGCCGCCTACCTCACGCGCGGCTTATACCCCATTATTGCGCAGTAAAGTCGAAGTTCTCGGGCGTGTTCTTCCTCGGTCAATGGGTCGGATTCTCGTGGGAGGAGTTGTTGTAGACGTGTCAGACCTTTGGCGTAGCCTTTGGCATTTATAACTAGTTTTCTATCCATAATATTGAAGAGCTCCCAGTGGAAGACGGCAAACTTCAGGGGCTTGTAGAGAATGTCTTTGGTAATGACATTCACGTTATACCCCATTTCTCCAAAAATGTCCCTTCGCTCCTTATCACGGGCTTGATCTTCGGGACTGCTATGGTGCTTCTGGCCGTCATATTCGAAGATCTGTTTGTTCTCTCTGTCGAGGAGATCAGGAACAAGATAATTGGCGTCTTGGCCAAGACGATCCCTATCTGAATCTGAAATCCAAAGTTTGGCATTGACTTCGAGATCGCCGTCATAGCCGCATCCGCCAAGTTCGTTGGGGAGCTTCGCTTTGAGGTAGGTCAAGACTTCTGGCGGTGAGAGGAAACTATCGTTGAGAAACTGCAAGGCATCGCGCCCTCTGACGAGCCCCCGAACATAGTGCGTGGCAGCTCCGAATTCTCTGAGTTTTTCAATTGTTGTTAAGGGTGTTCTCCCATCCAGGGGGCTTACCATGTGACAACCGATTAAGATCGCATCTATGATCTCTGGCACCATATTACACAGTTGGTAATAAAGCAGTTCCGGTGAGACGATTCCTTCGCTATCTTTAGTAACGAGAAAAGAACCTTCGGGAAGATCCACTGAACAGACATGCTGTTTGGTTCTTTCCTGACTCGTACGTTCTCCGGGTGAACGCACGGTATAGTGGGTAATGAATGGGTTTATCATTTTCTTTATAGGGTCCGGAAGAGAAGGCAAACCGTACCGTAATGCCGCTGACCAGTGTGAGAGAAACTTCATAGAAAAAGACTCCTTCGCAAGTGATAAGCCCAAGTTTACCCGCGAGGGAACGTCAATTAAAGTCAAAAATTCCTACAATTTATACCAATTCTACCAAACCACCAACCACCGCAGAACTTTCAATTTAAAGTTCTGCGGTGGTTCTACTGTCTACACTCCCAACACACTTAGGATTCTTTTTTTATACGCCAGAAACTCCGGCTTTAGATTGAAGTCGGCTTGGCGGCGGTGTTCGGGCGCAATGGTAATGATTTCGCCGATCGTCAGGGTTTCGGGTAAGAGGATGGCAATCCGGTCGGAAAGGCGAAGGGCTTCGTCAATGTCGTGGGTGATGAAGATGGTGGATAAATCAAGTTGGTCCATCATGGAGAGGTACCAGATTTGGAGTTGTTCTTTGGTGATTTGGTCGAGGCGGGAGAAAGGTTCATCGAGGAGCGCCACCTCTGAGGAAAACAGATAGGTGCGCAGGAAGGCGGCACGTTGTGCCATGCCGCCGGAAAGTTGGGCTGGATAGAGGTTTTCGTAACCGCTGAGGCCGAATTTGGGGATGAGAGGGAGGGCTTGAGCCCGGGCGGAGGGACGGCTTTGGCCACGAATGCGTAAAGGGAGAGCTACATTGTCGAGGACTGTGAGATGCGGGAGGAGAAGGTCTTTCTGTAACATGTAGGCTACATGGCCGGTCTCGCCGGTGATCTCTGTGCCGCCCAGAAACACCTGCCCCGCGTCCGGCATCAGGAGGCCTGCAATGATGTTAAAAAGGGTGGACTTCCCGCTGCCGCTGATGCCGAGGAGTGAAATGATCTTGCCACGCCGAAGGGTGAGGTTCAGGTTTTCCAGAACCTTGTGGCCGTCGAAGGCTTTCGTCACCCCGCGAACTTCAAGGATCGTCTCCGCCACGTCTGCGGCATCCGCGACATCCGCGTCAAGGGTCGGCTCACTCACATCCGCCACATCCGCGTCAAGGGTCGGCTCACTCACATCCGCGACATCCGCGTCAAGGGTCAGCTCACTCACATCCGCGACATCCGCCACGTCCGTGACAGGAATCGGCTGAGTCTCTTCGCCAGATGATCCTTCGTCGGATTTTTCCGCGGTATTTTGATTAGTCAGTTCGTCCATTAACTCATCCATCGCCATTCGCTACACTCGAAACCCCACCACACTCGAAACCCCACCACACTCATAACCCCACTACACTCGAATCCCAACTACACTCGTAACCCCCAATACACACACAACCCCCACCACACGCAACCGCACTACACACAACCACGCAACCACCACACACAACCGCACTACGCAGCGGGTAAATAATCATTCGTGAAACCGGTGCCGGCGGGGATCTCCACATCAATCAGCTTCTTGTCCCAGAGCCACCGATAAAAATTATCCCAACGCGTCTGGTCCATGTAACCCCAGCGTGGGCTGTCCGCAATGTATTGATCAGAGAGCCACGTTTGGCTGGCCTCAACGATACCGGGATCAAGGCCGGGCGCAGCTTCCAGCAGAATTTGGGCAGCCTCGGCAGGATTGTCAATCGCGTATTGGTAGCCTTTGCGGGTCGCTTCGAGGAAAGCCCGCACCTCGGCAGGGTGCTCAGCCAGATAGGTATTGTTTGTGATCAGGACAGGACTATAGAAATCGAAGACCGGGTTGATATCTTTGAAATTCCAGTAATTCGTTTCAAGCCCCGCCTGCTGCAGCGCAATGCCATCCCAGCCATAATAAACCCAAACCGCATCCACCTGCGTCTTAAGCGCAGCCTCGATGTTCTCGACATAAGCGGTGAAGAGGGCGACTTTGGCCCAATCACCCCCATCATCCTCAACCACCTGCTTCATGATCGCCTGCTCAACCGGCAAGCCCCAGGTCGAATAAACCTTCCCCTCGAGCTTAGCGGGCGAGGTGATCCCGTCCTCCTTGAGCGAGATGATGCCCGAAGTATTGTGCGCCGCCAGAGCCGCAATCGCCGTCAACGGCATCGGGTTTTCGCTCGCGAAGGCCGGCGCCAAGTAGTCCTGAAATGACACGCCAATGTCCGCTCGGCCCGCAGCCACCAGCATCTCTGCACCGTCTTCAGGCGGGTTTTGGATCTCCACAGCCAAGCCTGCTTCGGCGTAATAGCCCAATTTCTGCGCCACGTAAATCCCGGTGTGGTTGGTGTTCGGCGTCCAGTCGAGGACGAAGGTCAGTTTGGTCAGGTCTTCCGCGACACCCTGTTCCAGCGTCGTTTCCTCGGCCAAAGCCGCCGTCTCCCCCCCAGTACCCCCGTTCTGATTCGCTGTCGTTTCGGCTGCCGGCGTGTTGCCGCCCGGCGTGTTGCCGCCCGGCGTGTTACCTGCCGTCGTGTTGCCGCCCGCCGAGCTGCCCGCTGTGCCGGCGCACCCGCTCAGCAGTGCCAATATCAGTAAAATGCTGCTTAACCTCTTCATAAAGTCAATCCTTTTCAACCCTTTCAAAAACTTATTATGTTATGCGTTGTCGCTCGCTTGCTTGTGGCGCCGCCCTCTCGCCCTAGGATATTTCCAAGGCATCGAAAGGCGTTTGATCAATTCAATCAGCTGCAGCAAAACAAGGCTCAGTGCAGAAATCAAGAAAATAACCGCAAACATCTTGTCATAAGAGAAAGACTTGCGGACCTGGGTCATATAGACGCCAAGGCCTTGGGATCCGCCCAGCCATTCCGCAATCACCGCACCGACAATGGAATAAGATGCAGAAACTCGCAAAGCTGTGAAAAAGCTCTCCAAAGCAGCCGGCCATTTCACGCAACGGAAGAGCATCGCTTCGCTCGCCCCCATGGCTCTGAGCAAATTTTGCTGATCCTGATCGGCCGTTTGGAAACTGTTGAGCAAATTCACGGCAATCGGAAAGAAAGTTACCAGAAAAATCACGATTACTTTTGGCGCCAAGCCATAGCCCAGCCACAAAACAAGCAAAGGCGCGATCGCAACGGTTGGTATCGTCTGTGAGAAAACCAGCAATGGGGAGATGGCCTTATTGAGTGCTTCATTGCGGTCCATCAAAACCGCCAGAACAAACCCCGCTATCACACCAGATCCCAAGCCCAAAAGGGCTTCCAACAAAGTGATCCAGAGGTTCTCCATCAGAAGTGGAAAATCCTTCACAAAGGCTTTCACAACCGCCACCGGTGATGGCAACATAAACGAAGGCACGATCTCCAGCATCGACACAATTTGCCAGACAATCAGGAGTAGCGTGACTAGCGTCACACTGTAAATCCTGTCCGGCAACTTGCGCTTCCGTTTGAGGCTTGTGTTTGCTGCTTTGCTTGTGTTTGCTGCTTTGCCTGTGTTTGCTGTTTTGCCTGTGTTTGAGTTTACATTTGTATTTGTATTTGTATTTGTGCTTCGTGAATTTTTCATCATCAATGCATCATCCGCGCATCATTAGTGCTTGTGTTTCGTGATTTTCTCATCGATAGTAAGGATGGCTTTGGCCGGAGCATAGGTGATCTTCACGTACGTGTACACTTGATCAGCCCCTTCTTCGATGCAGATCTCACTGGCACGCTTGACGATTTCTATCAATGTGTCATAGGGACCTTCGACTGTCGTCTCAAATGCACCCACTTCATACCGCAGGCCTTTGGACGCAATGAAAGCGATGACAGCATCAACGACGCGCACCACCTCACCGTCAGCGGAGCCGCCATCAAATTTCGGCAGCACTTGAATTGCAATACTTGAATGAACCATGGTTTCCTCCTACTATTTGTACAGGTAAGCCGACCGGAGGAATAAAAAACCTCCTAGTCGAGCAGGAGGTCCATAAATAGCTATGAATTCCCTACACCGGCATTATCCGTACAGGTTCTAAGGGTTTTCGCGAGCATCATCGCGTATCTCAGCCGGGTATCGCCCAGCTCCCCTGTTTTGTTTACTTAAGATACACCAGCCGCGCGAGCTTTGCAAGCGTAATTGCTCTGTCGGCACACGGCACACGGCACACGGCACACGGCACACGGCACACGGCTCACGGCAATCTATGGTTATGCGATTAAACCTTACACTTACGCCAGAACGGTTGAATCCCCAACTACGGCAATGCGATGGTCTCTCCCACAATCAGTGCCCGGCTGTCCAGGCTGTGGCCAATTTCTTCCGTCCGCCAGATCGGGAAAGCGGGATCCTCAACAACCGCAGCCAGAACATTCTCTAGACCGCGCTCTTCTTTTGCTTCAGTAAATTGCCCCAGGATCACACCTTTTATTTGGCCAAAGACCCCCATCTGCCTCAATTGCCAGAACTGGCTATCCGCGCGTTTCTCATCTCCGCCCAGTGACTCCAGGAGCAAAATTTTGTCGGTAAAGTCTGGCCAATAGGGTGTTCCGGCAAGCTGCAGGATGCTTCTGATATTCCCACCTGCAAGCACGCCTTCCGTAGAATCACCCTGAAACTTCTCCACTTCAAATGAAAATAAGGAGCGCGTTCCAGCAGAGGGAGTAGCAGGAGCGGGCTTTGGCCAAAGTTCCATAAAGGTTGCCAAAAACAGCTCCTTCTGCCTGCCACTCCGATCGTACTCGGTCCGCATCACATCATAAAGGCCGGTGCGAAGGCCCGCCCGATCGAGCAGTGTATTCAGAACAACGGACACATTACTGAAGCCGAAATACGGCTTACCGGAACGCCCGGCAGCCTCGAAGTCGATAAACTCAACCGTTCCATTCGCCAGCGTCCCACCGCTCACGTCGAAAATCATGGCCGCATCCGGGTCTGCAAAAGCCTCATTCACATCCTTCGCCCTAGCTCTCGGAGAATAGGATTCGGGGCCTTTCATCGCGCGGCCCATCTCCACAACAAGTCCCAGTTCTTGGAACCAAGCTACCAGGGAAAGGGTGTTGGTCCATTCTTTGGCACCACGAGGGTCGGAAGAAACAACCAGGCGAACTTTGGCGCCGGGAGTCAGGAGCGGCCAGAACGGCTGCTGATCGATCACAAACTTCATCACTCTTCCTTATTCTTCCTTAATCTTCCTTATTCTTCATTCTTCCTTGCCCAAAGCCGCCTTCATCTTGTCCACGTTATCTTTGATCAAATTGAGCTGGGCTTGAAGGCTCGTCACATTCTTGTTAATTTCTTCCATGTGAGGCGACACAGTTTGATCCAAAGTCTCGAGATTTTTCTTAACATGCTCCATGCTAATCTTGATTTCTTCCATCGTAATATTCATTTCGGTCACATCCTTCTGCATTGCAGCGATATTTTCCTTGCGCGCTTTGCTGGCCATAAAAGATCCTCCTGATGATATTCTCTTATTCTATCACGTCCACGTCGGGTAACGCGGCACCGACATCCCACCGCCGCGGCACCGACATCCCACCGCCGCGGCACCGACACCTCACCGCAGAACTTTAAATTTAAAGTTCTGCGGTGCTTTGCCAGGCGCCGTGACACCTCGGCGACTGGCAACCCGACCACAGTATAGAAGTCGCCGTGGATGGCTTTGACCAGAAGAGCACCCTCGTCTTGGATGCCGTAGCCGCCGGCTTTGTCAAGCGGCGAGCCGGACTTGACGTAGCGGTCGATCAGGCATTCCATGTAGGAGTCCAGGGGGTAAAACGTGACTTCGCTTGTCACAGCGAAGGTTTCGGCGTGCTCCCCTTCGCAGATGGCCACACCGGTCACCACTTGATGGGTTTTTCCGGCCAGTTTGCGGAGCATCCGCAAGGCGTCCGCGGGGTCGACCGGTTTGCCCAACACCTCACCTTCCAGAACGACTACCGTGTCAGAACCCAAGATGATTGAGGGGGAGGAAGGTTGGATGGCGCGTGCTTTGGCCAAAGCCAACGCCTCCACCAAGTGCTCATAGTACGTTTCAGACTGCTCAGACTTATCAAACTGCGGCGTTTCGCCATGGGCCTGCCGGTATTCCTGCATGATTTGCGCTTCGTCGATTTCGGCCGCCTCGACGCGAAAAGGATAACCGCAGAGGGCCATGAGCTCCCGACGGCGTGGAGACTTACTGGCTAAAATCAGTTGTTTAGTCATGATCATCTTTTCCTATCTAGTGAACTGCCTATTTAACTTGCGTTGCGATAAACCTCGTAACCTCGAAACTTCGAAACTCCGAGCTACTCCAAACCGAACATTTCATTTCTTCATTTCTTCATTTCTTCGTTTCCGGGTCTATCGCCAATGTACATTTCCAAAAATCATGATATCATGAAAAAGTTCGATCAAAGGCTCAGCCATGAGCCCCGCACGATCCAAAGGAGGCTTATGCGTAGGTGGAGAAGTTAGCGCTCTATGGTTTCAATAACCTGACGAAAACCCTGAGTTTCAACATATATGATATTTGCTATGCGAAATCCGAGAGCGAACAGCATGCCTATATTGAATATATCGACGAACAATATAATTCCGAACGACTGACGTCCATCCTCCTCGACGTAACCGACATGATCGGCGCCCACGTTCTGAATATTTCCAAGCAAGACTACGACCCGCAGGGCGCCTCCGTGGACATCCTCATCGCGGATCAAGGCATGCCGACCGAATCCATTGATCCATCCAACAACTTGGGGATCTACACAAGAGCCGGCATCGACGAGGAGCTTTCGCAAGCGCAGAGGGAACTTTATATGCGCCTAGCCTCGCACCATGACGAGATTTTGGGGCACCTCGACAAGAGCCACCTCACCGTGCACACCTTTCCGGAATGGCATCCGAATAATGCCATCTCGACTTTCCGTGTAGATATCGAAGTCGCGACTTGCGGGACCGTCTCACCTTTGAATACGTTGGATTTTCTGATTCAGAGCTTCGATTCCGATATTATGACCATCGACTATCGGGTGAGGGGCTTCACGAGGGATCGCGACGGGCGGAAATTCTTCCTGGACCACGATATCACCTCGATTCAGGACTATATCAGCAGCTCGACGCTGTCGCTTTATGATGCCCATGATGTGAACGTGTACCAATCCAACATCTTCCATACCAAGATGTTGATCAAGGACATTAATTTGCAGAAGTATGTTTTTGGTTCCAATGTGGCAGAAATGGACGATTACGAGCGCAATTTAATTACACAGATGCTCAAGCGGGAGATGATTGAGATCTATTCCGGCGTGAATATTTACGGAGGCCGTTAATTAATGGGTTACAAGATGGATCAGACGAAGGCGCCGCTCTATAAGGCGCTGCGCCGTTATCGCGACAAGCGTATTGTGCCCTTTGATGTGCCGGGCCACAAGCAAGGGCGCGGCAATCCGGAAATGACGGAGTTTTTCGGCAAGGCTGCGATGATGCTTGACGTCAACTCGTCGAAGAATTTAGATAATTTGATCCATCCTGTCGGCGTCATTCGCGATGCGCAGGAGCTCGCCGCGGACGCTTTTGGCGCCGATTCCGCCTTCTTCATGGTGAACGGCACCTCTTCCGCGGTTCAGGCCATGGTCATGACCTGTGTCGGTGAGGGCGAAGAGATCATCATGCCCAGAAATGTCCACCGTTCCGCGATCAATGCCCTGATCCTCACCGGTGCCGTCCCCGTTTATGTGGACCCGGGCCAGAATGACGATCTGGGGATTCCACTGGGGATGGCCTTGGCGGATGTGGAGAAGGCCGTGAAGGCTCATCCTTTGGCCAAAGCCATCCTCGTCAACAATCCTACGTATTACGGAGTTTGTGCGGACCTCGAGGCGATCGTTGAGCTGGGGCACAAGGCAGGTATGCGGGTGCTTGTTGATGAAGCCCACGGCACACATTTCTATTTCGGCGAAGATTTACCGCCCTCCGCCATGAGTTGCGGCGCGGACATGGCCGCGGTAAGCATGCATAAAACCGGCGGGTCTTTGACGCAGTCTTCGCTCCTCCTGCTCGGCAAATCCATGGAAGGTTGGGATGGCTATGTACGCCAAATTATCAACCTGACGCAGACAACCTCTGCCTCTTACCTCCTGATGTCTTCGCTCGACATCAGCCGGAGGAATCTGGCGCTAAATGGGACAGAAATTTATGCCAAAGTCGTCCAGATGGCCCAATATGCCCGTGAAGAAATCAATGCCATCGGCGGCTACCATGCTTTTTCAGATGACGTGTGCAACGGTGACTCCTTCAAATATTTTGATCACACGAAACTTTCGGTCCACACCCGCGCAATGGGACTCGCCGGAATTGAAGTCTATGATATTCTGCGCGACGACTACGACATCCAAATTGAATTCGGCGATCTGGGAAACTTCCTGGCGATCCTCTCAGTAGGTGATCGCCAGGCGAATATCGAGCGGCTGATTGCGGCTTTGGCCGACATCTATCGCACAAGAAGCGGCTCACCCGCGGGCCTTCTCAGCAGCGAATACATCGAACCTGAAGTGGCCATGAGCCCGAAGGAAGCCTTCTTCTCGCCCACAATCGCCGTCCCGATCCAGAGTTCACTAGGCTATGTCTCCGCGGAATTTGTCATGTGCTATCCGCCGGGCATCCCGATCCTGGCACCGGGCGAACGCGTCACCCAGGACCAACTCGACTACATCAAATATGCCAAAGAAAAAGGCAGCTCCATGTCCGGAACCGAGGATATCACGCTGCAAAACCTGAATGTGTTGGCTCCGGGTAGGCCGGGCCGCAAGAAAGAGATCTGATTACATGGAACTATGGTACAGCGAGAGACATACCGATAACGTGAAACTAACCATCCGCGTTGAAAGTGTTTTATATTCCCACACGTCCGATTACCAACGTATTGACATCCTGGACACCCCGGAATTCGGCCGAATTTTGACCCTCGACGGCGTTTTGATGCTCACGGAAAAGGATGAATTCATCTACCACGAGATGATCACCCACGTCCCGAACGCCGTTCACCCCCATGTCCGCGATGTTCTGGTGATCGGCGCCGGCGATGGCGGCACGATTCGCGAGCTCTGTCGTTACCCTTATATCGAGCATATCGATATGGTGGAAATTGACGAGGAAGTAATCAATGTCTCGAAGGAGTACTTACCAACGGTTGCCAACGCGTTTGACGACCCCCGCGTCAACATCGTCATCGCTGATGGTCTGCGTTATGTCAGAACCAGGCACGATGCTTACGACCTCGTCATCGTGGATTCAACGGATCCCTTCGGTCCCGGCGAAGGCCTCTTCACGAGAGAATTCTACGGCAACTGCTACAACGCCTTGCGCGAAGATGGCATCCTGGTCAACCAGCATGAGAGCCCTTATTATGAAGCGGATGCCCGCGAAGTGCGCAATACCCACCGCAAAACCTTGCCGATTTTCCCCGTGAACCGCCTCTATCAGGTCCACATTCCGACCTACCCGTCCGGCCACTGGCTCTTCGGTTTCCTCTCGAAGAAATATGATCCGGTCCTGGATCTCCGGGCCGACTTCTGGAATGAGCTGGGTCTCGAAACTCACTACTACAACACGGAGCTGCACAAAGGTTCTTTCGCATTGCCAAATTACGTGCTGGATTTGCTGAAATAACTTCCAGCCAACAAGTTTCCGGCTTAGAACTTAGGTTCTGCGTCTATGGATTTTGAGTCCATGGGTTCTGAGTCCATGAATTTTGAGTCCTTGAATCCTTCGTAGCCTTCGGAGTCTTCGGCCAAAGCCGCCCCCCACTACAAAAAATCCGGGTTGTGAAGTTTCCTTCAAACCCGGATTTTTCTTGTCGCTGGTGCTCGTCGCGACCTATGATTCGCTTCTACTGGGAATAATCCTTGCCGGAACACCAACTGCGGTGGCACCGGGTGGCACGTCGTGCAAGACGACAGCACCCGCGCCGATCTTCGCGCCATCGCCGATGGTGATGGGTCCAAGAACAGTCGCTCCGGCCCCGATGGTAACGTTGTTACCAACCGTTGGGTGGCGTTTGGCGGCTTTATCTTTAGAAGTGCCGCCCAACGTGACACCGTGAAACAGTGTCACGTAGTTACCAACCTCCGCCGTTTCCCCTATTACAATGCCCATCGCGTGATCCATGAAAATATGATGACCGATCTTCGCGCCCGGGTGAATTTCAATGCCCGTTCTGTGCCGGGCGCGCTGGGAAATGAAGCGGGCGAACGTTGTGTGCCCACGCTTATAGAACCAGTTCGCCCGCCTGTGTGATCGGAGCGCAGCCATCATCGGATAGAGGAAGAGGGCTTCCCCTATGTTCTTGCACGCGGGATCCTCTTGAAGGATGTACCGCGCCTGTTCGAACCATTCCGCAAATATTCTCATTCAAAAATTCTCATTTATGCAAAGAGCGCGGTCGATAAGTAGCGCTCAGCCGTGTCAGGTAACACGGTAACAATGGGGCCGTCTACGGCTTTGGCCATAGCCAGGGCACCCACTACATTCGCCCCGGAGGAAATACCAACCAAGAGCCCCTCCTCTTCGCCCAAACGCTTCGCCATAGCGATCGCCTCATCCGAAGTAACGGTGATGATCTTGTCGACGACGGCGCGATCAAAGTTCTCCGGAACGAAATTCGCCCCCAGCCCTTGAATCTTATGCGCGCCGGCCACGCCCGTTGTCAGCATCGGGGACTCCGCCGGTTCCAGAGCCCAGATCTGCACTTCCGGCTTATTCTTCTTCATCACGTGCCCTACACCGGACACGGTTCCGCCGGTTCCTACGCCGGCTATGAACCCGCCCAGTTCCGGCAATTCATTCCAGATTTCGATGGCGGTCGTTTTCTCATGGGATTCCACGTTTGCCGGATTACTAAATTGACCGGGCATGTAGTACCCCCCTTGGGCAACTAGCTCTTCTCCGCGTTTCACAGCAGCGGCCATACCGCCTTCGTCGATCAGAATCAGCTCCGCACCATAGGCGAGCATCAATTTTCTGCGCTCGACGCTCATGGAGGAAGGCATAATCAGCGTGACTTCATAACCTAACTGCTGGCCGACCAAGGCCAAAGCGATACCCATATTGCCGGAAGTGGGTTCAACAATTTTCATACCCGGTTTGAGATCACCTTTGTCAATGGCCTGACGAATCATTTCGTAGGCCGGGCGATCCTTGACGCTGCCGGCGGGGTTGGTCTTCTCTACTTTGACGAAGATTCTGCCTTCGCCGATATGCTTCAATTGGACAAGTGGGCTGTTACCAATGGTTTCTAATATTGAACGGTTCATCTATGATCCTTCTTTCTTTTTGCGCTTTGCCGCGCTGCCTTAGCTAAGGCTCAGTTGGTAATTGTGGTTGATTCCTGTTGATTTCGATTGATTACGGTTGCCAATCGTTGACAACCTACATGGTCAAGCTGCATCCACAAGCTTACGTTGCCAACCGTTACCTACGAATATAAACATCGTATCAGGTGGCTCGAAGCCATGCTGATACAAGGGTCCTGATTAGACCAGAGACGAACAAATTAAGAGAAGTAAGGTGAAGAAAGGAAGTTTTCTTTTCCCGGCCAAAAGCCTATTCGCCCCTGATCTACTTACATCGGGGACAACACGAACAAGCCATTTTGGTGGCAGAAAAAGAAGTAGGAAGCCCAAGCGACCTCAGCGATTCGTCTGATGAGCTGGTCAATGCCGTCTGAGTCGATACAACACAAACTCGCAAAGGCAATACAAAATCAGTGATCTCACCTAGGTGCACAAAAGTTCCTCCTTCCAAAAAGTTGCTGGACCAGAAAGCTCTGTCATCAAAAGTAAAGCTCCCCACCAACAGTAAAACTATCCTAACACAAGGTTCAGAATTTCAAGTGTTACATACGTCACGATTTATCAAATCTATTTTACTGTGCATCATCAGCCGCACCAGCCGTACCTGCCGCACCTGCCGCATCAGCCGCATCAGCCGCATCAGCCGCATCAGCCGCATCAGCCGCGTCAGCCGCACCAGCCGCACCAGCGGTACCAGCCGCGTCAGCCGCGCCAGCCGCGCCAGCGGTTTTCCGCGGAATGAGTTCCTTGGCCTGTTTACCGCTGATGTGTTCCGCGGTAATTTCAATCACAGCCGTGACTTTCTTCAACGCCTCATACTCCGCAGAAAATCCGTCCATGAAATCCGCACTATATTTTAGGCTCAGAAGTTTCATCGCCGCCATTCGCTCGGCCTCATCAGTCAGAATCCTCGCTCGGCCAAACACGATGACGCTTTTGAAATAAGACGTAAACTTCTCCGGCACAATAAGATCTTGCGCAACAACGCAAAACGTTACTTTATCCGAGCGCTCAAGCGCATCCATCTTATGCCCGCTAAGGGCCGAATGGTAGAAAATTTTACCATCCGCATAAATATAGCTCACCGGGACGGCATAAGGATAGCCATCGTCGCCATTCAGAGCCAGTACCCCGTTAGTCTGTTCCCTCAAGATCTCTTCCGCTTCGGCCAAAGACAGCTCCTGCCGACTGCGGCGCATTTTTCTCCACATCGAATTTCCCCCCCCTACTTCAGAGCAAACTGATTGTCATTATAGTACAGCAGAGAATTCACGCCCAGCGGAGCAGGACAGCACCTGATGACAAGCCACTTCCGAACCCGCAGAGCAACACAAGCATCCCCGGTTTCAAGCGTCCTTCAGCACGAAGCCTCGACAGGCAATAAGGAATCGAGGCAGAAGAAATATTGCCCGTATCCTCCAACATCACCATGACCTTTTCCTCCGGGATGTCGGAATGTTTCGCGGCAGCGTGAATAATTCTCTGGTTCGCTTGATGAGGCACAAAAAGATCCACATCGCTGATGGGGAGGGCGGCTTTGGCCAAAACATCCTCCACCAAACTCACGAGCTCCTGAACAGCGTAGCGGTACACCTCCGCCCCATTCATGTAGAGACTGTCCCGCTCATTGAGAAGTTTGGTGGGTTCATGCCTCTGTTCGAGACCGAAGGGGTGCCGGACTTCGGCCAAAGCCCGGCTACTCAGCGTTTCCAACAATTCAGGCTTCGTTCTGAGAACAGAGGCGAGCAGCTGCCCTTCCCCGCGAGTGACCACACAGGCACCGGCGCCGTCACCGAACAAAACGCAGGAGGTTCTGTCCTGGAAGTCCAACATGTGACTCATCACTTCTGACGATACAATAAGAATATTTCGGATGGAAGGGTCGAGCAGATAGCGAGCGGCCATATCGAGGGCATAGATGAACCCCGAGCAGGCGACATTGATATCAAAGGCAATTGCATTCTCGATCCCCAGTGCTCGGCAAACGAGAGAGGCGTGCGAAGGCGTGTAATAATCCGGTGTGCAGGTCGTGTAAATCACCGCGTCAATCTCGGAAGCCGGCATGTCAGCTTGGGCGAGCGCTCGTGTTGCGGCTTGGGTTCCCAGTTCCCAGTTATTTTCTCCATTGGCGTAATGGCGTTTCCCGATGCCGGTTCGGGTTCGGATCCACTCGTCAGAGGTGTCGACAACGTGCGAGAGTTCTTCGTTTGTGACTTCGAGCTCCGGAAGATATGAAGCTGCGGCGAGTATTGTAAGATTCATGAATAACCGTCCTAACTTTTTTGGTGTGGTGTCGGTGCAAATTTTCTTTTGATGTCGACATGATGCCGAAATGATGCCGAAATTACTTTGACTATCAAAGCTTTTTCTCCGTAAGAATACCGATCGCAAGCCTTCACGTCAACCACGTGAAGTGATGCAAGATAAGTCCTGCAGATAAGTCCTGCAGATAAGTCCTAGAAATAAGTCAAGATAAGTTGTAGAGCCAGGTAATCCGGTCAAGTGATCTACTAACTTCTCCTGGCGCGATTGTTCGCCTATTTACTTTCCAGAAGTGACATGATTTTTGCCTGCGTATTCTCCTCGCGAACCGGAGGATTGTCAGCAAGTAGCCCATCCAGAGTAGTCAGGAAGCTATCCGTAATTTCATAGGTGTAGTCATAGGCGGTCAGACCAGTATGTTCGAAGGGCTGGTAGAAGTAGGCTTTGGCCAAAGCCCGATCCACGAAGAGATAGGTACCTTGTGTTTCGGAAAAAACAATCAGGTCGCTTGTCGCTTGGAGCTGTGCCTTCACGGTATCGAGGTCAGTCTCTGTAGCACCCGCTGGCGCAGCTAGACCTTGTGCGACCGTGATCAGTTTCTTGCGTTCGTCGCCTCGGAGTTCAATCATTTTGTCTCGGGCATAGAGGACGATCGTAGTTTCTCCTGGCGGATTGAACCATGACGATGAGTCCTCACCACCGGCTGCGTTGCATCCGGACAAGAGTAATAGAAATACCGTGATGGTGCAGAGGATTTGGGTTGGATATTTCAGATGTTTCAGATGTTTCATACGATTATTCATAGACAAACTCCTGGAAATTCCAAGTACTCCGAAAACTAAGTTTTCTGCAGAACTCCGCAGAACGAGAATCATCAAACACATGGGACTTATAGAGGCAAGCGGAACACATAGGAACTACTAATCTCTATTCCTGATAATAGCATGGAGGAAAGCTTACCAAGGAGTTAGCAATGGGTAACTCTTGAAACATCATTACAAATTTCATTCCCGTAAGATAGAAACATAGTAAATCACGTGAGGGACGACTGCGGCAACGCAGCATCTGTGCGAAGGCCGGATGGCACCAATCAGGAGCCCCGTACTCTCACGACACATACCTAGGAGGACATTATGGCTTACACATTACCGAAACTCGCTTATGCTTACGACGCACTGGAACCCCATATTGACGCACGTACAATGGAGATTCACCACACCAAGCATCACCAGGCCTACATTGACAAGGTAAATGCAGCTCTCGAAGGCACAGATTGGGCGGACAAACCGATTGAAGAAGTCGTCGCAAACTTGGACAAAATCCCCGAAGACAAGCGCACAGCCGTACGAAACAATGGCGGCGGTCACGCCAATCATGCTTTCTTCTGGAAAGTCATTGGGCCGAATGGCACCGGCACACCCGTTGGTAACGTGGCGAAGGCCATCACCGATAAGTGGGGCAGCTTGGATGCTTTGAAAGAAGAGTTTAACGCGGCGGCTGCGAATCGTTTTGGTTCCGGTTGGGCGTGGGTAGTCGTTGGTAACGACGGCAAACTGGAAGTAACTTCTTCAGCAAACCAGGATTCACCGCTTACGGATGGCAAGACTCCGGTTCTCGGCGTTGACGTCTGGGAGCATGCGTATTATCTGAACTATCAGAACAGACGTCCGGATTACGTCAAAGCATTCTGGAGCATCGTGAATTGGGATCAGGTTGAAGCAAACTACAACGATGCAGTGAAGTAACACCTTGTGTAGTGGCGACGCGAAGCAACTCTGTTATGAAGAGATCACTTCATTCGCGCTTACTTAAAAATCCTGACAAACCCACACAAAAATACCAACGAACACAGAGAAACATACTCAAAGAAGCAAACCAAAGAAACAAACTCAAGGAAGCAGCCGGCAGAGGGCATCCCTCAACGGCTGCTTCCTTTTTGTCAACGTTTTGTCAATTCGCGCACAGCGTCAAATAACTCACACAATCTCGTTTTCCAAAACGCCGATGCCATCGATTTCGCAGCGGACGACATCTCCCGGGCGGAGAAAACGCTTCTCTTCACCGCCGAAACCAACGCCCGCCGGAGTACCGGTCAGGATAACTGTGCCGGGCTCAAGCGTCATACCTTGGCTCAGTTCGGCAATGACATCCGCAATGGAGAAAATCAGCTGATTCGTGTTGGCATTTTGGCGGAGTTCCCCGTTCACATAGCTGCGAATGCCAAGTTCAGGTGGAAAGGAAACATCATCCACAGTTGTGATCCAGGGACCGATGCAAGCAAAACCATCCAGACTTTTGCCGAAATACCACTGCTTGTAGCGCTTCTGAAGGGTGCGAGCGCTGAAGTCGTTGGAAATGGTGTAGCCAAAAATATAGTCTTTCACTTGATCTGCCTGGATGTGGCGGGCTCTTTGGCCAATAATAACTGCCAACTCAACCTCGTAATCCAAATCCTCGACGATATCGAAATGACCATTCACCCCTTCGCCGTGACCTGTCGTGCGCGAGGCTCGCTTGGAGAAGTAAACCGGGTACGCACGGTCGACCAAATCCGTCTCATCAGGGTGAAGGAAGTTCCGCGACTCCACAGCATGTTCCCGGTAATTGAGGCCCAAGCAAATAAAATCGGACTTCGGATAGCGCAAGGGTGGGCGGAGGCGGACCAGCGAGGAGTCGAGGTAAATGTCGTCGTTAGTCAGATTCGCCTCAAGACTCTCACGAATGCGGTCAAGGAGCCGGGGGCTCGAAGTATCAATCAGCTCCTGCATTTCGCGAACTTTGAACCCGAGCGCTTGCAGGGAAGCGATTCGGCCGTCGGCCAAAATAACGGCAAGCATAGGGCTGCCTGCGTAATTAATGGATGCGAGATTCATCTTTCACCTCTTTTCACAGCTCATAAGCTCACAGCTCACAGCCAAGAGCTGCATCATTCTCGATCATTTTAGCATGTCACCTGAGGCAGTGGATTCGGAAACTTGGCCGGGTAGCGAGGGGCCAACAGAATTCGTGCTTCCCTGTTCAGATCCTTGACGCTTTCTTTTGGCCAAAGCCGCCTCATCCACTTCTCCCCCACTTTCAGCGACAGCAAGTTCTGCTGCCGGAGTGGCAGCAGACGCTGTCGCCGGAGTGGCAGCAGGCGCTGTCGCCGGAGAAGCAGCAGAACCTGTCGCTTGAACATCAGCGGCCGAGTCTTGCTCGGCCGCTTTGGCCAAACGCTCTTCCTCCGCCTTACGGAGCTTCTTCTGCTCCCGCCTCAGACGAGCCTGACGGAAACGCTCCTTGCGGAGAAGCCTCTTCTCCAGCTCTGCCCTGTACTTGAGGATCAAATGGATGGCCACAATCAGCAGAATCATGCCACCCAGGACACTCACAACCGCGATATGTTCCATGACAAAGTCCCAGAGCTGCTGCTTGTAGACGCCAACGGTGTTTCCCATGAACACATAAAACGTGTTGGAAATTCCACAGGCGATGAAGGTGAACGTAACAAACGGAATAAGCGGCATTCGGGTCATCCCGGCAGGCCACGAAATCAGCGGGCGAACCACCGGAACGAAACGGCCGAAGAACACCGCAGACTGATTGTATTTATAGAAAAAAGCAAAAGTTTTGTTCAAACCTCGGCGAAGACCCGGATAGCGCGGAAGGTGTTTCTTGAGCCAAGCATCCAGTTTCTCATGCGTCAAAAAAGACCCCAAAAAATAGATGATCAGCGCCCCGGAAGTGCTCCCCAATGTGGAAACCAAAGCCACCAACCACGGATTCAGTGTCACGCCTTCAAGCTTCGAAGCAAAACCGGTGAGAAGCAGCACCGACTCCGCGGGAAGCGGCGGGAAAAGAGCCTCCACAGTAATCAGAAGGTAAATTCCCAGATACCCAAAGCGATTCAAGATCTCGACGATAAAAGCTTGCATCAAGTCTCCTCCGGACTCTCCCTCATGATTCCGAGGCTCATGATTCCGAAATCGAAAACGGTGTCAAAAGCAGTCTTGCTCCCAGTATAATGTGTTTTTCTGCTAACTGTTTGAGATCTCGCCTTATTTTACGTTACGCTTGTGTTAAGTTTTCGTGGGGGGACACAGTGGGAAGGGCGGCTTCATGCTACAATTTTCAGAGAGCGCCTCACCGCAGAACTTTAAATTTAAAGTTCTGCGGTGGTCACGAGTGGTCACGAGTGGTCACGAGTGGCCTCGGGCGTCGAAGGAGTAAACAATGGATAAGATTTTAACAGGACAATATACAGATATCACGACAGCGGAAGGGAACCGGGCAATCGTCTTGGCGGGCGGGTGCTTTTGGGGAACGGAAGCGTATTTGAAGAAGCTTCCGGGGGTTACGCGGACTTTTACTGCTTATGCGAACGGAACGACGTTGGATCCGGATTATCGTACGGTGTGTACGGGGAAGACGGATCATGTGGAGGCGGTTTTTGTTGCCTATGATCCGAACAGGATTGATTTGCCGCATTTGCTGAAGTATTTTTTCTTGACATTTGATCCGACCCAGAAGGATCGGCAGGGGGCGGATGTGGGGCGGCAGTATCGCAGCGGGATCTACTATCTGGATGAAGCGGATAAGCCTGTGATTGAGGCGGCTTTGGCCAAAGAACAACGTCGCCACGAGAAAGCGATTCAGACCGAGGTTCTTCCCCTGGGCAACATTAGTCAGGCGGAGGAGGATCACCAAGATTATTTGGCGAAGAATCCGGGCGGCTATTGCCATGTGAGTTTCCATACCTTGCCGCCGGCCGATGCGGTGCTGGTGACGAAGCCTTACGAGAAGCCTTCGGACCAGGAGCTTAGGGAGACTTTGCCGGAGCTTTCCTATCTGGTGACGCAAGAAGAGGACACGGAGGCGCCCTTTACTTCGGAATTGGATCAGGAGTGGGAGCCGGGAATTTATGTGGACATTGTGAGCGGGGAGGCCCTTTTCTCGTCGCGCGATAAATATGATGCGGGCTGCGGTTGGCCTTCGTTTACCCGCCCGATCAGGCAGGGACAGCTGGAAGAGCGGCTGGATTACCGCGTGCCCGGGAGGATCCGTATGGAGGTTCGTTCGGATGTGGCGGACAGCCATTTGGGGCACGTGTTCACGGATGGTCCGCAGGATAAAGGGGGCCTTCGCTACTGCATTAACGGGGCGGCGCTGCGCTTCATTCCGAAGGAGCGCATGGAAGAAGAGGGCTACGGCGATTATTTGCAAGATATTTGAGGATTGATGATGCCGGACTTACAGGATAAGCCCTGGGATCTCCAGGTGCCGGCAGAGGTGTTCACACTGATGACTTTGCTCGGTGATCAAGGGCACGAAGCGTACCTGATTGGCGGGGCGGTTCGTGACCTTCTCTTGGGGCGCAAGCCCGGCGATTACGATATGGCAACTTCGGCTACACCCGATGAGATGCAGGATATTTTCGTCGATTATCCGCTGGTGCTGACGGGGCTGAAGCACGGGACGGTGGGTGTGGTGATCAACCACAAGCTCTACGAGATTACGACTTTTCGCGAGGATTTGGACTACGCGGATCACAGGCGACCGAATCGGGTGCATTTCTCAACTTTGGCCAAAGACCTCGAACGCCGCGATTTCACCATCAATGCGCTCGCCTGGAACCCGGAGGCGGGCTTGGTGGATCAAGTGGGGGGACTTCAGGATCTTAGGCAAGGCTTGATTCGCGCGGTTGGAGACCCTTTCCGCAGGTTCAGCGAGGACGCCCTGCGCATTTTGCGGGCGTATCGTTTGGCGGCCAGTTATGGTTTTGAGATTGAAACAGAGACCGTGCGCGCGGCGCGGCATCTTTTTTCCGACTTGGCGTGGATTGCGCCGGAAAGGATCACATCGGAGCTACGTCGGCTCCTCACGGCCGAACATTTTCCGGAACAACTTTCCCTGCAACAAGATGTGCTCTTTTACCTGTTCCCGGAGATGAATCGGGAAGACCCGCGCTTCAACGAAGAGGCTTTTGCCTCGCTCCCTAGGCACTTTGCCGCGAGGCTCTGCCTGATTGGCCTCACCATTCCGGAGGAGTCGCGGCCTCAGGCTGTGTCACGCCTGCGCTTGAGCCGCGAAGAGGACAGAATTTTCTTTGCGTATACGGCCGCCTGTGATCACAAACCGCTTGATCCGGCGCCGGCAGCACTCCTGAAGCATGCAAGGACTTACACCATCGATCTGTCGAACTGGCTGCTCTTACTGAAAGCGGCGGGTGAAGATGAGGCGTACACGGAGGCGGTGGGGGCGGCTTTGGCCACCATAAAGGAGGAAGAATTACCGGCTGCTCCGGCAAACCTCGCGATCAGCGGCGACGATTTATTAGCCCGAGGCTGGCCCGAAGGACCGAAACTGGGGCAAACGCTGGAACGGCTCTGGAACGAAGTGATCGCAGGCGAACTGCCAAACGATGCCGTAGCCCTGTTGGCGCGTGCCGAAAGCTAAACCTGATCTCCTTGCATCTCCTTGCAGCGAAATCTCCGCCTAATTCTCTTCTGACGCAGGCAAAATCTCCGCCTGATCTTCTGTGGACGCAAGGTCCGCCAGCACGCTCTTCTCGCGCCATTTGCCCTTCTTATACCAAGCATACGTGAAGATCGCACCCAGAATCCAAGTGATTGTGAGGGAGAGGTTCAACATGTAAGGCGAACCATTCGGCCAACGCTCGGAACGGCTGACCCAGACGAAGAAATAAGCCAGAGGCACACGCATGCCGACGGAAGTGATCAGCGAAATCCACATGGAGGCCATGGTGTCTCCCGCGCCACGCAAAATACCGCCGTACGCCTGCGTCTGCGAAACGGCCACATAGCCCACAGCCAGGACCAGCATCATCCCGTAGCCGATTTCGATGACTTGGGGGTCGGTGGTGAAGAGCGTGAGGACTTGGCGGCCAAAGAGCAAGATCAGCACGGTGAGCGTAGCCGAAACGCCTAGGGCGAGGCGGGTGACGACTTTGGCACCGTCTTTCACTCGATCCATCTTACCTGCACCAATATTCTGCCCGATAAACGTGGTCGCTGCCATACCAAAAGTAAAGTTCGGCATCATCGCAAAGCCATCGATACGGATGACCGCTGTGTTGGCTTCAATGACGATTGTGCCCATCTGATTGGTCAAATTCTGCACCATGATCATCGCCATGGAGAAGATTCCTTGAGTTACGCCCGCGGGGAGGCCCAGGCGCAGAAGTTCTTTGATCAAGCTGAGATCCGGTTTCAAGTCTTCCTTGGTGAGTTTATCAATGGTGGGGACACGGTAGAGCCGCATCAAGACCAGAACCGCGGAAACCGCCTGTGAAATGATCGTTGCCCAGGCGGCTCCGGCCACACCCCAGTGCAAATTCCAGACAAAATGCATGTCTAGGACGGTATTGAGGATGGTGGCAACAAGGAGAAAAATCAAAGGCGTAAACGCATCACCGAGACCGCGTAAAATACCGGAACCGATATTGTAAAAAGCGGTCCCCAACACGCCGATAAACGTAATGACGAGGTAATCCCTGGACATGCCGATAATTTCTTCGGGCGTGTCCAAGAGCCTCAGAACCGGCTCCGCGGTAGGGATGGCAATGGCCATCATCAGGAGACCGGCAAGCAAAATGAGTACCAAGGTGTTGCCGATCGTGCGACTGAGACGTTTGTAGCTCTTGGCTCCGAAAAGTTGCGCGACCATGATGGATGCGCCGGTCGAAATCGCCATGAAGAGCACGATAAGCAGGTTCACGATCGGGCCTGTGGCGCCAATGGCGGCCAAACCACCCGGCACGCTGCGGCCGACGACGATTGAGTCGACCGTGGCATAGAGTTGCTGTGCAAAATTGCCCAGCAGAAGCGGAATGGAAAACCAGACGAGATTCGTCAAGACGTTCCCCTCGGTCATGTCGCGGGTTGCGAAGAGCTGGCGAATTTTGGCAAGCATATTATTCTCCTATGGATAAAATATCTGTAACTTCTGTGACTTCTGTGGCTGAAAAATATCTCTGAAAAAAGATTGAGGCCTACTATACCATATGCTGCGGACGAAACAAAGGCAGCCGCAGCTGCCTTATAATTTATAGTCTTTGCATGTCATTCCGGCATTCGGTGGTCCGCCGGTGGTCAGTGGTCTGCCGGTGGCCGGTGTTCCGCTGGTGGCCGGTGATCGTCGTTCTGCCGGTGGTCGGCGTTCTGCCGGTGGTCGGCGTTCCGGCGGTAGTCGGCGTTCCGACAGTGGCCGGTGGCTGATGTTCCGACGGTGCCCATCAGCTGGGTGCCTAGTACTTAGTCAATGTAGCGGTAACTGCCGACCGACGAAGCACGTAGGTAACGTTGATTGTATTTTCCGTTGGTGTATTCCCATCCGCCTTCGGAAATTAGGATGCTACCATCGGCGTAAACTTCTTCGACGAAGAAAACATGGTAACCATATTGACTCCAACCGACTGAACCGACGCGCGGATCATTGTGAACCGGCAAACTGGTGCGTAAACCCCATGTTCCGGCGCCGCCCAGATATCGCTCAACTGGCTCCCCGATTGCGGCTCTCGCATTATAAGCATACCAGGTGCAAGCACCCCATGTGTACGAGCTTGCATCATAGCCCGCAGGTGTCTTCGAGCCGATCAGACCGTAGTTATTAGCGTACCAATTGGCAATCTTCGCACTTCTGCCACTGACCACCGGCGCAGGTGTCGTCGGTGTAGGCGTAGTTGTCGGCGCCGCTGTCGTAGTCGTAGGTGGCGCAGTTGTTGTCGTCGTGGTCGGAGGTGCTGTGGTTGTGGTTGTCGGAGCAGCCGTCGTGGTGGTGGTAGGTGCCGCCGTAGTTGTCGTCGGTGCCGCCGTTGTGGTTGTAGGCGCTGCCGTAGTCGTCGTTGTCGTTACTTCAGCATCCGTAGGAGCAGACGAAGGATCATCGGTAGCAGAAGGATCCGTCGTCACGTCAGACTCAGACGGAGCCTCGCTTGTCGTGGTCGGAGCCTCGGTCGTAGTCGTCGTTGTGGGCGCTTCCGTCGTCGTTGTCGGAGCTTCCGTTGTGGTTGTTGTCGGCTCCTCCGTTGTAGTCGTCGCCTCTTCCGTCGTAGTCGTCGTTGTAGGCGTTTCCGTTGTCGTAGTCGCAGGAGCTTCCGTAGCTTCAAGCGTTGTCGTTGGTGCGAGAGTTTCTGTGCTGGCTTCCCCTACAGGATCCGTAGAAAATTGCTCCGCGGCTAGTCGCTCCGCCTCTTGCAGAGCAGCATACGATGCGGGAATCTTCAATTGTTCGCCGGCATTCAGAGAGTCCAGAGACTTGCCGTTATAGGCAGCCAGTTCATAAATCGTCAAATCGTAGTGGATCGCAATCGAATAGAACGTTTCGCCGGCGCCCACCGTATGATAGAAATAATCCGGGATCACAGCAGGGGAATTAGGCACACCCGCCGCGCCGTCTGCCGAGCCATCTGCCGGAGAAGCAGGTGTTTCAGAAGTCGTCGTGCTCCCATCAGCCGCAGGTTCAGTAGTCGCCTTCGTAAGGCTCGCAGTTTCGCGGGGCACCGCTGTGGTCAATGTCGGAACGTTCTCGCCATTGCGGTTCGGAATCTGTCCCAGGAGCGAATCGATGTTCTCCTGTTGGCCGAACGCGAAGCTCAAGTTCACCTGGACCTCAAATTCAACGCCATCCACCTTAATCAGCACCGATTGGCTGCCGGTAGTAGGGGTGGAGTTGGGATTTTCCATGGCCAAAGCCGGCGCCGCCGGCAACGCAAAACTCAAGATCAAGCCACCAATCAGGAGATAACCGGTAAACCGGTGCTTGCGAACACGCCTCTTCTTCATCGTCCGGATGATACCGAAACCGGCTACAAGAAGCAGTGCGCCTCCGACTGCCAGAAGGAAATACGAATTAAAAGTAATATTACGGTCAATCGTAGCTGCGGCAGCCGACTCCGGGATCGTCTGTAATTTATTCAGAGCCATCATCGGTTGAGTGAAATTCAGAAGCCAGGAAAGTTCCTGCGTTTCTCCGCTCTTCAGTGAGTCAATCGCCTTCTTATTCTCTTGGTTCTCGGGGGCAAAGCCTTGCGGTAAATCAAGCGCCAATTCAATATCCGTGATCACAGAAGAGGAATGATTCTGAATCGTAGCGGTCAAAGGAATCTGATCAGAAGCCGAAAATTCACCCGCCTCCGAAGTCAACTCGACGGTAAGCGGGGCCTGTGGGGTCTCTTGTGCTTGAACAAAAAATAACGGACTCAAAGCCGCAATAGCAAATGCCAGTAATGCTGCAAACTTCTTCATGAGTAGTTTTGTCTCCTTAATCGACAAGCCGGGTAGGAATACTAGTAGAAAGTCCCGGTTCGCGTAGCGGTAGGTGAGAAATATTGTAACACAACTGTAACATCAGAAATTTTACAGGCGACAAAAAATCGCTACAATCTCACTTGAACAAATACCTACCCTGCACATTACCACGATTTTCCATGAATGGGAAGGCCGGGTGGCGAAAGTTCACATTTACCCACACATAAACAAACCTAGAACAACCCGTCAAGCGCAGCAAGAAACACGTAAAAACACATTTAATAGGAGAATGTATGAGCAGTCCGCTCCAAGATTTGACTTACCCACTGGAATTCCTGGGTTTTGAAGCCTCCTTCGAGGAGGCAGAGGCCGTCGTTTTCGGCGCCCCATTTGACAATACCGCGTCCTACAGGCCCGGCACCCGCTTCGCCGCCGGCCAGATGCGACGCGATTCTTACTACCTCGAGCTTTACAGCCCACGTCAGGATCGCTCGCTCGAAGACCACAAGATCCACGATGCCAGCGACCTCGTTCTGCCCTGGGGGAATCCCGCCAGAGTCCTAACACTCATCGAAGAGGCGACAGAGGCGATTTTGGCCCAAGACAAACTCCCCGTCATGATCGGCGGCGAGCACTTAGTCACCTTAGGCACGATCCGCGCCTTCGCCAAGAAATATCCCGACCTGCACATGGTGCACTTCGACGCCCACACGGATCTTCGCGAAACGTTCTTCGACGAGCCACTCTCCCACGCCACGGTCATCCGGAAGTGCTGGGACATTCTGGGCGACGGCCGCATCCACAGCTACGGCATCCGCTCCGGAGTCAAGGAGGAATTCGACTGGGCAAAAATCCACACCGACTTCCACCCTTTTAGCCTCAATGGGATTGAAGAAGTCCGCGCGAAGATCGGCCGGAGCCCGGTTTACATTACTTTGGACCTCGATGTGTTGGATCCTTCAGTCATGCCCGGAACCGGTACGCCCGAGCCCGGCGGTGCTACCTTCAACGAACTCCTCGAGGCGATGTTGAAGCTCACCGGCCTCAACATCGTGGGTTTCGACATCAACGAACTGAGCCCGCCCTACGATCCCAGTGGTATTTCCTCCGCCGCAGCCTGTAAGCTCTTGCGAGAGATGTTGCTGATGGCTTTGGCCAAAGCCTAAACCTCCCACCTCTGCCCCAGAGTCGAGGGAGCGGTGTATGCTTGCGTTTACCCCACCCCTAGGCCTTTTCTACCCCCGATTTTGTGACCTGTATGCTAAAATTTAACTAGCGTGCAGGTTTTTTTGCGCAGATTATTTTATTTCTGAACTGAAGGAGGGCTTTCATGGCAAGAGCGATGGTTATTGGTGCGGGAGGTGTTGCTTCCGTATGTGTACACAAGATGGTGCAGAATCACGAAGTATTCCCGGAGATCATGATTGCGAGCCGGACTTTGGCCAAATGCGAGGCACTCAAGGAGAAGGTAGACGGCAAAGGGTCGGAAATTTCGGTTGCTCAGGTGGATGCGGACAATACGGATGACTTGATATCGCTCATTGAGCAATACAAGCCGGATATTGTGGTGAATCTCGCCTTGCCTTACCAAGATCTGACGATCATGGATGCTTGCCTGGCGACGAAAACCCACTACCTGGACACCGCGAACTACGAGCCGGAAGACACGGCCCGTTTCGAATATAAATGGCAATGGGCCTACCACGATCGTTTCGAAAAGGCCGGTATCACGGCCATCCTGGGCTCAGGTTTCGACCCCGGCGTGACCTCTGTTTTCTCAGCCTATGCACTGAAACATTATTTCGACGAAATCCATTACATTGACATTCTGGACTGCAATGACGGGGATAACGGCTATCCATTTGCCACGAATTTCAACCCGGAAATCAACATCCGCGAAGTGTCCGCGAACGGCTCTTACTGGGAGAATGGCGAGTGGATTGAAACCAAGCCAATGGAAATCAAACGCGTGTACGACTTCCCGCAAATCGGCAAGAAGGATATGTATCTTCTTCACCATGAAGAGCTGGAGTCCCTCGCCCTGACCATGCCCGGCATCAAACGGATCCGCTTCTTCATGACCTTCAGCGAGAGCTATTTAACTCATTTGAAGTGTCTGGAAAATGTCGGGATGACGTCCATTGAACCGATTGATTTCCAAGGTCAGCAAATTGTTCCTCTACAGTTCCTGAAAGCCGTCTTGCCGGATCCCTCTACCTTGGGTCCCAGGACAAAGGGCAAAACCAATATCGGCTGCATTTTCCACGGTGTGAAAGACGGCGTGGAACGTTCCTATTACGTCTACAACGTCTGTGACCACGAAGAAACGTACAAAGAAGTCGGTTCCCAAGCCGTTGCCTACACGACCGGTGTCCCGGCCATGATAGGCGCGATGATGGTGGTGACAGGCCAATGGGCCAAACCCGGTGTTTTCAATGTCGAAGAGTTCGATCCGGACCCCTTCATGGACAGCTTAAACCAGTGGGGGCTCCCCTGGATTGAGGATTTCAATCCGGTCCCTGTCGACTAAATCAGTTGGCATCGCTGTCGACTAAATCAGTTGGCATCGCTGTCGACTTCCGCCAGCGACTTGCGTCTTTGGCCCAAACCCCAGAAAGGAGTACGATTATGACCAGTTCCGCTCCGTACGATATCCTGCAAGGAAATGAACCCAAAGTCATTTCCTGCGGTGTCCTCCTTTTTAATGCCGAGAATGAGGTCTTGCTCCTGCGGCACGCACAAGGCCACTGGGCGTTTCCGAAAGGCCACCAGAATCCCGGCGAATCCTACCCGGAAACCGCCCTTCGTGAATTGTATGAAGAAACCGGTTTGGATGCCGTTATTATTTCCGAAACCGATTTCCGGACCCATTACTATCCGGAACCCGGCATTCTAAAACAAGTTCGCTACTATATCGCCCAACCTTCCGGAAGTTTGGAGCTCCATCTGCAAAGTTCCGAAATCCTCGACGGCGACTGGTTCCCGCTGGCATCCGCCTTGGAAACTTTGACCTTTGCCAACGATTGTCAACTGTTGCAAACGGTTTACAACCATTACCTACCGTTGCGAGTACAGGAAGCTGCGTTTACACCCGCTTCCCTGCTGGCCAACACGCTTCGACCGGCGCCTGCAGACTTGCCTTTTGCGGAGGTTGAGACTCCGGCTTTTGTTGTGGATACCAGACTCCTAGAAGACAATCTCCGCTTGTTGGCTTGGATCCGCCAAGAGACCGGTTGTAAAATCCTTTTGGCACAAAAAGCCTATTCACTGTTCGAGACCTATCCTCTCATCGGACGTTACCTCGATGGCGTCGCCAGCTCCGGATTATATGAAGCGGAGTTGGGCTATTCAGAAATGCCGGGCAAAGAAGTCCACGTCTTCTCGCCTGCCTATAAACCGGCAGAGCTTACGAGACTCCTCGAAATCAGTGATCATCTTATCTTCAATTCCTTCGCCCAATGGGCCAAATATCGCGACGAAATTGCCGCCACAAATGAGAAGCGCACCACCCAAGGGCTCACGCCTGTATCGATTGGCCTACGGGTCAATCCTGAATTTTCCACAGGTGGCGTCGACCTCTATAATCCCGCCGCGCCAGGTTCCAGGCTCGGCATTCCTCGTCAATCGTTCATCGAAGGCGTCGAACAATATGGACTCGAGGGGATCGATGGGATTCACTTTCACACTTTGTGCGAGGAGAATGCGGATGCTTTGGCCGCAACTTGGAAAGTCGTCAAAGAACGCTTCGACCCCTGGATGCAAAATCTCAAATGGATCAACTTCGGCGGTGGCCACCATATCACACGTGACGATTACGATTTGGGGCTGTTGAAAGACGTCATTCGCGACGCCCAGAATACGTATCATGTGCAAGTTTATCTGGAACCCGGCGAAGCGGTCGTTCTGAACTGCGGTTGGCTCGTCACGGAAGTCCAGGATCTGGTCCAGAACGTCATTGAAATCGCCATTTTGGACACCTCCGCCACCTGCCACATGCCTGATGTCATCGAGATGCCATACCAGCCCAAAGCCCTCCTCCTCAATAATGGCGATCTGCTTGAAGCGGACACCGTTGAAAACAGCGATGAGAATCCTTATCTCTATCGCTTGGGCGGCACGACCTGCCTAGCCGGTGACGTGATTGGCGACTATGCATTCCCTCGCCAGTTGGTGCCGGGTGACAAGATTATCTTCTGTGACATGGCTCTCTACACAATGGTGAAGACCACCACATTTAACGGTATGCCCTTGCCTTCGATCTACCTCCACGGCGAGTCCGGAGAAGGTGGTGACGGTAGAGTAGGCGGAGGCAGCCTCCGGAGAATCAAGAAATTTACGTACGAGGACTTCAAGAACCGACTAGGCTAGTTGGCAAGCGGATTGTTGGCACATGGGGCACGAACACGAAATGCAACTGGCCACACGGCCGATGAACATGTGACCGACGAACACACGGCCGACGAACACATCACAAACTTGCACAGCAGCGGAAAAATGGAAACTCGAGAGTCAAAGATTCCGCTGCTGTTTATAATTCCAGAGATCCGGCGCCAAAACATAATCACATTTCCGGAGCTCCAAAACATTCCGAGCGCCAAGCAAAGCCATCAATTTTCGCAGCTCCACTTTCCATTGTTCAATAGTCGCCACAGTCGCCTCCACCCCTTGGTCAACCAGGAGCCGCAGGACTTGGCCGGATAGGCCGCAGGCTTTGGCCCCCAGAACAAATGACTTCACCATATCCAGCGAACTCCTAATCCCGCCGGACGCGATCAAGTCAGCCTGATCCGCAAACCGCCCCGCCTCCAGCAGCGACTCCACCGTACTCTGCCCCCACGGCATGAGCTCCTCAAACGGCGCCTCACTTCGCTCATTTTCAATCACGGCAAAGTTCGTCCCACCCCGCCCCGACACATCAATCACCCGGACGCCCAGCGCCATAAGTGCCTCCACAGTCTCCCTCGTCATGCCGGAGCCCGTCTCCTTCACGGTGACTTGCAAGGGTAGTTTGGCCAAAGCCGCCACCTTCTCGCCCCACCCCGAGAACGCCCGATCCCCCTCCGGCATCAAAAGCTCCTGCACACTATTCAAATGAACCTGAATCCCCTGCGCCCCAAGCCGCTTCGCAGCCGCCAGAGCCTCCTCCGGCGGTACATCAGGGTTCACATTCACAAACAAAATCCCCTCCGGATTCACTTCGCGAATCACTTCATACGTTGGCCAAAGCCGCCCATCCCCCACCGCTGCCGCCACCGATCCTGTTGCCATCGCAAGTCCCGTCTTGCGACACACTTCAGCCAATTGTCGATTGACCTCTCGCGTACTGAGTTTTTGCGCATTGATGTTTTGTATGTTTGTGTTTTGTGCGTTGGAGTTTTGCGTGCTGGAGTTTTGCGTGCTGGAGTTTTGTGTGTTTGAGTTTTGTGCGTTGGCGTTTTGTATGTTGGGGTTTTGCGTGTTGGCGTCTAGCGAAGCACCTTCCGCCGAGCCACCGGTCATCGCATTAACAAAAAACGGCGTATCCAAATAAATCGGACCAATCGTCGTGCCAAGATCCACCTCCGCCACATCAATACTCCGAAGCGAATGATGGATCAGCCGCATCTTATCAAAATCACTTTCCGGCAATCGACGATTCTGCTCCAAAGCCAACCGCAGATGTTCGTCTTTACGATTTGGTTTACCGTTCGGTTTGCTGTTCTGTTTGACGTCCGTTTTACTGTCCGGTTTACCGTCATTAAGTTGTGACACGGCGCGAGCCCTCCCTACTGTATGCAGTACCGCAGAACTTTCAATTTAAAGTTCTGCGGTTAGCATATTTTACAGAACATTTGTTGTTTTAGTCTGTTAATAAGTCATTTCACCAAGTCTAACAAACATATGCTCACATCAGCATTTTCCTTATGATAACCCAAGCGCACTTAGATTATGTTACTACTATGCTGTCCCTTTTATAGGACATACCTTCAACTACAAATATGGAGTAACTATTTAAGCCACTGAAACGGAGTTTGGGTTGAACATTTTTATCTCTCGTGTTGAATTTTAATGGGTATTACATGTTATTATTAGAAATAAATCATATTAACAGATGAATAGGTACAGCTTCATTATTTAAATCATACTGTCATGAGCTCAAACTAGTTTATACAAGACAAATATTTCACTTGTATTGTAAATAACCCGCGGAGGATACTATGGGATTTTGGGACATTTTCAAGACAAAGCAATTCAAAGAAGACATTCAGAAAAAAGACGAAAAGATAGCTGAATACGAAAAACTATATGCGAACATTGGAGCTTCAAGGTTCGAGGATGTCACAAAAAAAGTTGAGGAAGTTGAGAAAATCCGATCTGAGAAATCAGGGTATGTTCAAAATTTACAGAATGCACTCGATGAGTTGACTAATGAAATCAACTTAAAAAAAATTGATATTGAAGCCGAAAATGCGAACCTAGAAACCCTGAAGAAAAAATCGCTGACGAAAGAAAGAAGAATTCGTCGTTCAGATGAACTCTTTCGGAGTATGAATTCTGCTTTCGAACGCTTTGTTTCCACAGACGAACCACTATCGTATCAGACTAAGAAGGACATTAATGAGCTGGATGAACTGTACCCGTCCGTAATTCTTAAACTACATAACATGGATGTCAAGTCATTGCGAAAAGTATTCAAAGAAAATGATAAACAAATCGATAAAGTCCTTGCTGCATATGAAGTTAGATATACGACAAAAGCTAATAAATCAATCTATAACCTAATGGTTATTGCCTTGAGAGCAGAGCTTCAGAATATTCTCTACAATTTAAAATACAGCAAGCTCGATGATGCAATAACACAAGTTCAAACAGTTACACGCCGCTATCTGCAAGTAGCCGAGGACGGAAATCAGAACATTGCGCCTACACTAAGAAAATTCATCGGTGAAATAGAGTATTTGTTTATTAATTCAGTCAAGATTGAATACAACTACTTTGTGAAGAAGGAACAAGAAAAACGAGAGAGACTTGAGATCCAACAACAAATGCGGCAGGAAGCAGCTGAGCGAAAAGCATTAGAGCAAGAGAAAAAACGTGTTCAAGCTGAAGAAGAAAAGTTTCAACAAGAGCTTGCACGGAATGAAGGATTACTTCTGGAAGCTACAAGTCAGGAGGAGATCGAAAATCTTAATAAGCGTATTTTGGAATTACAGGGTTTACTGACTGAAGTTGTTATTAAGAAAGATGAGATAGCAAGCCTTCAACATGGTAAAGCGGGTACTGTATATATCATTAGCAATAAAGGTTCATTTGGGGAGAATGTTTTTAAAATTGGGATGACTCGCAGACTTGATCCTATGGATAGAGTAAATGAACTAGGAAGTGCTTCTGTGCCATTTAGGTTCGATGTTCATTCGTTAATTTTCTCACACGATGCTGTTGGATTAGAATCCGAACTTCATAAGAGGCTATCTAATAATCGCGTAAATCGGGTCAACATGAGGAAGGAATTTTTTGCCAGTTCGATTGAAGAACTTGAGTCAATCGTAAATGAAATAGATCCAACGGCAGAATTCGTAACAAATATGGAGGCAGAAGAATTCAATCAATCTCTGTCAACTACAGAAAATTACGTGCTGGATGAAATTCAAGAAGATGATGAAGATTTAGAATTCTTTGAGAAAGAGAAATAATGGAGCGGGTGAAGGGAATCGAACCCTCACATTCAGCTTGGGAAGCTGATGTTCTACCACTAAACTACACCCGCAGCTAAGGAATACAAGGAATTATACGGTTTCCCGGCCAGTTTTGCAATCACATGGCGTCGCAAAATTTCTGCAAAATTTCTGCACTAGAGTGCCGCAAAATTTCTGCCCAAAACTTCAGCAGTAAAACTTATCCAATTCCCTATTCGCTCTCATTTTCTGTTCGCTGCCCGACGAGCTTGCAGCGAAGTCTCAACTTTGCCGCCCACCCAAACAGTCAAAGCAGCAACCAAAGTCCCCACCGCCGCTCCTGCCAAAACATCAAGCGGATAATGTACCCCAACATATAGTCGCGAAAACGCCATAAGAATAGCCAGCACAAGAACCGTCCAGCGAAGCCACCCCTTCTCGCGCAGAAAAATCACCATCGCACTACCAAAAGCCGTCGCCGCATGCCCCGACGGAAACGAAGACTCCGGATCCGGCGCAATCAGCAAACGAACCTCCGGCATCACCGTATAAGGCCTCGGCCGATTTATAATATGCTTTAAAAACAGTGTATTAAACAAATGCGTCACAAGCAGCGAAATCAGCATCATCAGGCCAGTCGAACGCGTTTTCTTGAAACACAGAAGAAGCACGCCAATCGCAATCCACAACATACCAGAATTCCCAAGACTCGTATAAAACGCGAAAAATTTATCAAAAAACGGATTCTGTGTAACCTTCTGCACTATCAGCAGCAGTTCACCATCCCAAGCAGGAAACATCATGTTCTCCCTTCGTGCCTCCGACCTCAAATTCAGCAGCCAGACAGCAGTTCACATGCTAGTGTAGCACAGTGATTGCTCAAAGCAGCCCCCTCCACCACGCTTACCTACAAAGTTTTCCAAAATTGTTCTGACTAATGACGCCTCCACGCCGCATTGGTATGCATCCTTCCACTTATCACTACAGCAGCGACATCAATCTCAATGGATAAGAGAGTTTGCGTTCTTTTTCAGAGTTCATTCAGCGGATGAGTCAATAGAATGAACGCATCCTTCCACTTATCGCTACAGCGGCGACATCAATCTCAATGGATAAGAGAGTTTGCGTTCTTTTTCAGAGTTCATTCAGCGGATGAGTCAATAGAATGAACGCATCCTTCCACTTATCGCTACAGCGGCGACAATAATCTCAATGGATAAGAGAGTTTGTGTTCATTTCAGAGTTCAGTCAGGAGATAAGCTTAAAAACAATGTATATCATCTATTTAACGCAACATGATTTGCTGTTATTTTTCTCCAATATGTTCAGACTGTCCGTTCTGACACAGATTGAAGGAAATCTTCCCGCTACTTGCTTTGCACCAGTAAATATTTTTCGAATTTGGCTGGGATCCGGAAACTTGCGACATCAAAAGAGCCTTTACTTCATTGTGAGAAGACTTTTTCTACGTAAGCAATGGCCATACCAGTCAATATTTTCGGAAATATCAGTATTCATTCATTAATTCTTATCTGCAGGTCAGAAAACATTCAGTTGATAGAATAACTGGAGGGAGGGCACCGCTTAACAAACGATGCCTTGTCGCAAGTTTCTCGATCTGGACCAACTTGGAAATGACATGACAACTACTCTAAGCTAGGGAGAACAAATCAAGGAAGAATACGCCGCCAATACCGCTCCGCTCACAAAACTCACACCCAAACCACTACATATGTTTAAAAATAAACTTATGTAGTCGCAATACGCAGAAAAATCTACTTAAAATCCACTCAAGATCTGCTAAAGTACTGCTGAAGAGCCTAAAGACGCGGTAAATGCCGCTTTTTTGCTTGCTTTTGAACCGCCGTGATATAATACTGACGATTATTTCCTATTGGAGGAACACACAATGTACTGTCCTGTTTGCAGCGCTCCTGTTGAAAGAGGAGACGCAAAGTGCCGAAACTGCGGCACGCCGCTGGACTGGAGCGATGTTGAAGATACCGGTCTTACCGGAAACCCTGATGATGTAGGTACTGCCGGTGCTGCTTTTGCAGCTGGTGCAGCTGGCGCATCAGGCGCAGCTGGCGCTGCCGATGCCGCGGAAGCCGGCGGAGTAGCAGGTGCTAATTCTGCCGTTCCTGATATTTCCATGGATCATCCTAGTTACTATAAACCGATTAACAGTGAGAATTCTTTTGCCCCGGATGCCGGCTTCAATGGCGTTGCCTATGATGCAAGGCATGACTCACCAAGTGAGCCAAGCACCGACCCAGCCAATCCAAGTGCAGGAGATACGGGCTATACCGGCTCTACCTTCCGCCAAGTCAATGATGGGAACGGAGGGGATTACACTGATGGCGGCCTTCCTCCGGAAGATCCGGAAGAGCGCCGCAAACGTATCGTGCTCTGGATCCTTATTGGGTTGGGGGTTGTTTTGGCGGTGATTTTGCTCTGGGTTCTGTTCAATTGGATTGGCTCGCGTGATGTCAATACCAATAACACCACGACCTCTGATATGACCACCAGCCGACCTTCATATAGTATTGGCACGCAAGAAACCATGCCTTCTATGTCCGGCATGACAATACCTAATTACACAACGGATCAATATGGTTCCATGCCTTCCTACATTTATGTGCCTGTAGATCCAACACCGACTCCGACGACCGAAGCCCCGACAACTACCACGACAACCACACCACCTACGACAACAACGGAAGCACCAACCACAACCACGACGACGGAAGCAACCACAACCACGGAAGCTCCGACAACCACCACAACCGAAGCACCAACGACTACGACTACAACTGAACCAACGACGACTACGACACAGGATGCTTCCTTAGTGGCACCGCCATCAGACACCTCAGGCGGCGGCGAAACGAGTCCACCGACAGACACACCGACAGGCACACCCATAGGCTCCGAAACCGGCGGCGGCACTTCCGGCGGCGGTACATCAGGCGGCGGCACCTCCGACACAACAACCACCACAACTACACCCGGCACCATCCCGCCGAGCGGAACGATTCTCCCGCCGGAAGAGCCAATCGCCATGAGCTTAAACCAGTACTTGTCCACCTATTTTGAGAACTTGTTGACTCTGCCGGACGGTGATTCCGGCACGCTTCTGCAGCCGCTCATTCTGCCGGACTTCAACAGGATCACGGACCTGTCAAGTCAAGACCTCGTTACATACTTCATGGGGGGGGCTTTGGCCAGCATCAATCCAAACGGCTCCTCGAACCCATTCGATACTCCGAGAGTGGAATTGTCGCAGATCGAGCGCTACATGCAGATGAATTTGAACCCGGCAATCACGCTGAACCCGAACCAAAACTACCGCATCGCCCCCTACGACTATGCGAATGGTGTCTTTGAGATTCCGGCAGGGGTGTCACCCGCAGGCGAAAGCCAGAACATGAGCGAAATCGACGCTTTCCTGCGCTATCAGACGATCCAAAACCCTGATGGGACGTACTCAATCCGCTACATTATGCCGCGGTACGAACTGAACATCGTGCAAGGGATGAAAGACCACCGCTATCGCCAAGTCACCGTCTATGATGCCCAGGGTAGGGGCACGTTGATCGGTATCGTAATTGACCAGCCGGACGCCGTGGCCAATTCGCTCAACAATATCAGTAACTCGCCGGATGGTATTTATTTCCTCGATCAGAATCAGATCAAGACACAGGTTCCTTACGTCGAGTTCACGGTTGCCCAGTCCGGGAGCACCTTCCAGATCATTTCGAAACACACCATGGCCCCCCAAAGCCCCGACCCCGCGCTCACCCAGCAGCTGAAGACCATTCAGCAGAGTTTTGCCGCATTCACAGCCACCAGCGCTACCCCGGACGGCACGACTTTCTACTGGCAGCCTGATCTGGCCACGGAGCTTAAGGTCGTCATGCCCGCAGGCGAGGAATATCTGGCTTTCGAGATTGGGAATCGCGATTTCTACCTCGCACTGTACACGGATAGTCAAGGCCCGCAGTTGGGGTATGTGGCGAAGTAGCTGCTTGTTGCTTTGGCCAAAGCCGCCCCCAAGCACCTCAACCACCTCAACCACAAATAGCAGCCCACAATAGAAAGCACCGCAGTAGAAAGCACCGCAGTCCCCGCAAGGGATTGTGGTGCTTTTTTCGTGCGATCATTGTGATCAGTACAATGAGCACAAGCGCAAGTAATGTGAGAGGGCAAGCGGAAGAGGTCTAAACCAAAGGAGCTTAAATCCAAGCCATTTGCTTCAGCAAGAAGATCCAGACGAACAAGGTCAAGCCGCAAAAAGCTGTAGTGTACACCAAGAGCTGGCCAGCGAGCTCACCGGAATCCCCCATTTGATCCGCCATTGAATAAGAAGAAACGGCAACAGGGCCGGCAAAAAGAGCCAGGTAGGCAATCAGCGTTTCACCCCGGAAACCAAGTAGGACAGCACCTCCAAGCCCGACGAGCGGCACCAGAATGAGGCGGGCCACAACACCGGAAACAAGCTGCTTCGCATACATGCCGCTGCGCTGGAAATTGAAATCCGCACCAAGAATAATCATCGCCAGCGGCGTCGAAATATTCGCCATCCCGGTCATCGGTTGAAAAATGAAATCAGGAATTTCAATGCGGAGAAATTTGAATGCAAAAGCCAAAAGCGCTGCCAGCACATATGGGTTGGTGGCGATGCCTTTGGCCAAACCAGCCCAAGACGTCTCCTCATCGGAGTAATATTGGAGGACGATCACGGCCAAAACATTGAACAGCGGCACCATCACGGCGATCAAAATTCCCGTAATTCCGGTGCCTTCCCCATTGAGGAGCGACGTGCTGAGCGGCAGACCGAACAAAATAAAATTGCTGCGAATCGCGTTCTGCACCAAGACGGCCACCTCGCTGCGCTTCTTCAAAACCCGCGCATAGATGAACCAACTGATTGCATAAACAAGCAGAATGATGCCGACCGCATAAAGAATCACCGGCCCAAGGCTTTGGTCGCCGGGCTTCGAACTGTACACATTGATGAAGAGGCTGAGTGGCAAAAAGAGCCTGAAAATCAAGTTGTTGACCTGCTTGCGGGCTCGTTCGTCCACGATATTCGATCGCCTGACAAAATAGCCCACAATCAAGTATGAGACCAAAGGAAAAATGGTCGTAAACGATAATTTCAAATTATCCATGCAGAAAAACTTTCCCCCAAACAGTTTACAAATTGAAGCGGTGTCGCTACCGCCACCAACCTCCCCTTAAAACGCCCACGTCCCGTTCCGGAAAATCGCGATCCTTTCACCCTCCGCCGTCTCGCCATCAATCGCCAGATCCGCGGTGCCAATCATGAAATCCGTGTGGATCATCGATTCATTGATGCCCATGGCCAGGAGCTCCTCACGTGTGTAATCCCCGTAATTCTCCACCAAATTCGTGAACCCGCGGCCCACCGCCATGTGGCAAGAAGCATTCTCATCATAAAGCGTGTTCCAGAAAAGATAACCCTTTTGGTTAATCGGGGAGTCGTAAGGCACAAGCGCCAGCTCACCCAGCATCGAGGCTCCCTCATCCATGCCCAGCATTTTGCCGAGAAGCGCTTCGTTTTGTTTCGCACCCCAACGGACAGCCCGGCCGCCTTCAAACTCAATCCAGAAATCGTCAATCAGCTGGCCTTGGTAGGACAGAGGCTTACTCGCCACAACGCGGCCCTCCACATCCCCTTTACGCGGCGACGTGAACACTTCCTCCGTCGGAATATTCGGCTGGAAATAAATGCCACTGCCCAGCGCATACTCACCGCCACCTTCCCAACATACATTGGGGAGCAGGCCAACGTGAAAATCGGTGCCGTTGGCGGCTTTGTAGTGGATTCGGCTGAACTTATGTCCATTAAGCCAGTCCATATGTTTGCGGAAATTCGCATTATGTTTCGCCCAAGTCTCCAAAGGATCCTCATCCGGCAGCACACGCGAGGTATCCAGAATCGCCTGCCAGAGCGCCTCCACTGCCTCCTCTTCACCCAGATCCGGGAAAACCTTCTTCGCCCAAGCCACGGACGGCGCGCCCGCAATCACCCACTGATACTTGTTATCCATCGCATCATTGTAGGGTTTCAGAATCGGATACTGCAGCTGCCTGACCTCGCTGATTTTCGCGGGATCAATCTCACGCAGCCCATCCGGATCATCCGAGGTGATGTAAATCTGGCAAGGCAGCTCCTCAGCCGAATATTTCAGCCTCTCCTCCACCCATTTCTTCACTTCGCCAAGCTGCTCCGTCGACTGGTAGCGGTAGTCCAATTTCGTTACTTCCTGGTCATTCCAGTCCACGCGAACCCAGGACGCTCCCGCTTCATAGGATTCCTCCACCAACATTCTGGCCAAAGCCGCCAACTCCGGGCTTATCCTTATAACGACTCCCTGCCCCTCTTGCACATTCACTCCGGCTCTGACAATCAGCCTGACATATTTATCAATCATTTCTTTTTGCATAACTTGCCTCTTTCCTTCACTCTGAATCTTTTCTTCACTCTGAATCTCGCCCGGCAAATCGTTGTGGGCGTCGATCCACAAACACTCATTGGCGAACATTCATTGGTGAACATTCATTGGTGAACATTCCAGTTCTCAAAATCTGGTACTTATTATAGGCCAATTATAGGCCAAGCAGACTGCGTTTGCCTAACAGAAAAGTTCCGACACCCCAACGAAAGGAGGAACGCCGATGGAGCAGCGGAGCGGTATTGGCTGCGTATTGCGACTACATAGGCTGCTTATTGCGACTACATAAGTTTATTTTTAAACATATGTAGTGCGTTTGTAGTGCGTTTTGTGGGCGGAGCGGTATTGGCGGCGTATTCTTCCTTGATTTGTTCTCCCTAGCTTAGAGTAGTTGTCATGTCATTTCCAAGTTGGTCCAGATCGAGAAACTTGCGACAAGGCATCGTTTGTTAAGCGGTGCCCTCCCTCCAGTTATTCTATCAACTGAATGTTTTCTGACCTGCAGATAAGAATTAATGAATGAATACTGATATTTCCGAAAATATTGACTGGTATGGCCATTGCTTACGTAGAAAAAGTCTTCTCACAATGAAGTAAAGGCTCTTTTGATGTCGCAAGTTTCCGGATCCCAGGCAAATTCGAAAAATATTTACTGATGCATAGCAAGTAACGGGAAGATTTCCTTCAATCTGTGTCAGAACAGACAGTCTGAACATATTGGAGAAAAATAACAAAAAATCATGTTGCATTAAATAGATGATATGCATTGTTTTTACGCTTATCTCCTGAATGAACTCTGAAATGTTCGCTAATCTCTGCACTGTTGAGATCAATATCGCTACTGTAGCGATAAGTGGAAGTGTGCGTACATTCTATTGACTCATCCGCTGAATGAACTCTGAAAAAGAACACAAACTCTCTTATCCATTGGGATCAATGTCGCTACTGTAGCAATAAGTGGAAGGATGCGTTCATTCCAAGCAACGGAACTTGTGGTGATGGTGATGCTAGCGACGTTGATCGGGCGTGAGGGAAGGCGCGGTATTGGCGACGTATTGCGACTACATAAGTTTATTTTTAAACATATGTGGTGAGTTCGCTGAGGGTGGAGCGGTTTTTGCGGCGTATTGTTCCTGAATTTGCTCTCATTGGTTTAGGATAATTGTTATGTTATTTCCATGTTGATAGGTGCAGTAAGACTTAGAATGATCATTTACCCGCTCGATGGGGCTGTTCGTGCATTTGAATTTCAAAATTGTTTACGAAAACCCGAATGTCTCTCTACTTGTTCATGCTAAGATGAGGTTGAATTTTCAATAGTCAATGAGTGTGGGATCCCGAGTCCACTCTCTTTTTTCAAGTCCTGAAGGGAGATGCCACTTTGGCAAGGTATTGTTTTTATTGCGGTAGAGAACTCGCTGCTGGCGAGCGTTGTACCTGCCGTACGGCCGGGTCGACTTTTAAACCGGAATTTCATGAATCTGCGGAGGCAAAATCCGGCTCCGCCGGTGACTCCGGTAACTCTGGCAGCTCTGGTAATTCCGGCTCATCTGGAAACAGTAGCCGCTCCGGAAACAACAGCAGCTCCGGAAGCTACAACACAAAAGGCACGTCAACCGGCGCAGGTTCCGGAGGCGCTGGCGCCGGCACTGGCGCGGGCTCTGCCACCGGCGGAGCAAACGCGGGCGCGGGCTCAACAGGCGGCGGCGCCGCGGCCGGCACGGCAAGTTCCGCCAATGGCTTCCGCCAGAATCCTTTCAGACAGGCGAAAGCCAGATGGCAAGCGAAACAATCCGAGAGGCTCAATCGCCGCGAGGAGCAACGTCGGCAGAAAGCCACGAAGGCAAAGACAGAACGCGTTACCCCCAGGTCTTCTCGCCCCGACGGCAGAAAGATCTTAAGTTTCCTGCATAAACTCTTCACCCGCCCAACCGAAATCATCAGTGGCGCGTCAAGCTTGTCCAGAGTTCATCTCATTGTGGTCACGTTGATTCAGGCTTTGGTCTTCGGTTTGCTAGTCATGATCTTCATTCGGTACAGCAACTTGACCCGACTGGCTATGTTGGGAGAAATTGATGTGTCAACAGGCGGCATTTGGTCAAGCGCATTCCAAGGTATGATCCGGGGATTCTTTTCCTCGCTTTTCCTGACCCTGATGCGAATAGTCATCAGTATGTTGGTCTTCCGTTTCATCGCACATCAGCGAGTAACTTTTGAGCGTCTGTGGCAAGCATTTATCCCGGGAACATACTACGAAATCCTGGTCACATTAGTCGCCTTGATTTTCGTTTCAGGTTCCGGTTTGCAAGCGCTCGTCATGCTCCTCTGCGCATTCTCCATCCGCACAGTTGTTGACACCCTGAGCCTCAAAGAAACCGTCACCCTAAGCGTGGATCGTCTGCTGATCCAATCCTCCGTCATCTACTTCCTTCTGTTCCTCATACTCTCCTTCTTGCTGAACTTGTCGGTTCCGTCTTTGGCCAACTTCGGCGTAGTCCCCCAGAGCCAGTCGCCCGTCGTGCCGAACCTCGAAGCAAACGCGGCAGCAAGCACACCAGAAGCCGGCTATGTACTCGCCTTCCCAGCTACGCAAACACCCGAATTCACCTTCACGGAGGTCGCCGCCTAATGACCAGATTTCACCGCGAAACCGTCACCTGCCCCCATTGTCTGAATGAAGAAGAAGTGGTCATTTGGGACGTCATCGATGTCAACGAGGATCCGGACCTTGAAGAGAAACTACTTCTGAAAGAGTTGCAAAATTACGAATGCCAGAATTGCAACCATCTTTATATCCTGGAGCGTCCGCTCCTCTATCTAGATCGCAGTAACCAAGCCGCCTATTATTTCGCACCGGCCATACAGGATATTACCGACGCCGTTCGTGAAGATGGCCGTCTGGACCCTGCGCTCGCTGCCGAGCTCCCGTTGGATTTCGGTCTCGATCTCTCCACCTACACGCTGCGTCTGGTCAGCACGTACAATGATCTGATTGAGAAAGTCCACCTGCTGCTGGATGGCTACTCCGATCGCCTCATGGAAGTCGTGAAGCTCGCAGTGAAGACGCGTTTAGCCGAGGAAAATATCGCCGAGGTCAGCAAGCAAACCGAGCTTGATGATGAGGCCAAAGCCGCCGCCCTCTCCTCCGGTGCCACGACAGAAGTTCTCTATCTAGGCAACCAAGTGGACGAAGATCAGCATCTTCAGCTCCTTCTCCAGACTTATTCTGTTGCCAACGGTTGGCAACAGTTGGAACTGGCGGCTCAAGTCTATGACAACACCGCCGCCCTCCTTCTCACCTCCCTGCCGGCCGAAGACCGTTGGGATATTGTGGACTCGCGCACGGCCGAAGCCATGGTCGCCTCTGCACAAACCTGATTCAGTTGAATTAGCCGAATCAATTGAATCAGCTGAAGCTGAAGCCGAATAGGTAATTAAAAGCCGCTGCCGGGGCGATGTCTGCCGGTGTCGTATTGGGCGGCTTTGGCCATAGCATCAAGATTCGCTTCGAGGCGATCCGTATTACCGGGGAATTTCGATAAGAGTGCACCGACGAAAGTGCAGAGCCAAATCAGCGCTGTGACCACGAAAATCCAGCTCCAAGTGAACACAAAAAACACAACGGAAATCGCCAGCAGAATTCCGGAACTAATGGCCAGGAAGGTTCTCCCGTCGTCTCTTCGGCGATAGTAAAGCGTGGTGATCGCCATGAAAAGGGTCACCACTAGGCTGAGGAAAAGGATAATCAGCACGATCAGGGCAATATTGCGGAGACCAAAACCCGCCAACGATTCCCTGTTGATGATCAGCATGCGTGCCAGTGTGTCGGTGAGACGCCGCGAAGCGAAACCTGCGCCGACCATCGTGAAAAACATCAGTCCCACTTGAAATAAACTTAGAACAAGATTTGAAATGCCTGCAATGGTGAGCAGCGTGGTTCCTTTCGTGCCCTGTTGATACTTTGTCATGGGTAACCTCCCGGAAGCTTCCTTACCGAAATAATTTAAAGCGTCTTACCATTATACCCAATACCCGCGGCGCGAGCGCAGCAAGCGCAGTAAACACCGCAGAACTTTACATTTAAAGTTCTGCGGTGTTTTCGGTTGGGTACAGGCGGTGGTGGTCAGCCGTGGCGAAACGACAATAACGACCGAAACGATAGAAATTACCGAAACGATAGAGACGACAAGACGGAATGCATGAAACGTCTGGATGTAATCTTCATTGCAAAAATTGGATGATTTCGGAAAATAGCCAAATCGCGGGGGTAAGCTTACACCTTTTGTCAATAGCAGAGAAAATTTCTGTTTTTTATAATACCTACACATCCCAATTGCCTAAATCACGGCGAAAATGAGAATTCTGTACAGATCTGAAGGAGGAACAATCGTATGAAAATCGGTTTAATTGGTCTTGGTATTATGGGAAAACCCATGGCAAAAAATATGCTGAAAGCAGGCTATGACCTCAGTGTCAACGACATGAACGAAGCGAACGTTGCCGAAGTGGTGGCGGCCGGTGCAAAATCTCTGACCCAGCAAGAAATCGGAGAGACTTGTGATGTTGTGCTTACGATGCTCCCGAACTCACCGCAAGTAAAGCAAGTGATGTTGGAAGAAGGTCGTGTTGCGGAGTATATGCGTGAAGGTACGACTTTTATCGATATGAGTTCCATCAGCCCCCTGGCATCGCAGGAGGTGGCGGCGGTTTTGGCCAAAAAAGGCGTTCGCATGCTGGATGCACCCGTGAGTGGCGGCGAACCGAAGGCCGTGGATGGAACACTTGCTTTCATGGTTGGCGGGCCGCAGGACGTGTTCGACGAATTCAAACCGCTGCTTGAAACCATGGGTTCTTCTGTCGTCCGCTGCGGCGAAGTCGGCGCGGGCAATACCACGAAATTAGCCAACCAAGTGGTGGTGGCACTCAATATCGCGGCTGTTTCAGAAGCCTTTATGTTGGCGGAAAAAGCCGGCGTTGACCCAAACCTTGTCTTCGAGGCGATTAAAGGCGGCCTGGCAGGAAGCACTGTCATGAATGCCAAAGGCCCAATGATTATTGCAGGTGATTATAAGCCCGGATTCCGGATCGATCTTCATATCAAGGATCTGAACAATGCTTTGGAAACCGCACACAGTGTCGGGTCGCCGATGCCGCTTTCTGCTGCTGTTATGGAGATGCTTCAAACGCTCAAGGCAGATGGCTGCGGCAAAGAGGATCACAGCGCGATCGCCAAATACTATGAAAAAGTCGCCGGTACGAAAATCGGCCGAGATGAGTAAGAGCAAGGAGTAGCCAACGTATGTCGTTTGTGCCAAAGGGCATTATTCCGCCGATTATCACTCCGTTTACGGAGGAAGGCGAGATCAATGAGCCGGTTTTGCGCCAGCTGATCGACCATTTACTAGATGAAGGGGTGCATGGGTTGTTTCCCATGGGCACAACCGGTGAATTTTATGCGGTCACGGATGAAGATTACCGCAGAGTTCTGCAAATCACCGTGGAGCAGACGGCCGGCCGAGTCCCGGTGTACGCAGGGACAAACCATATCACAACACGCGGTACCATCAAAATGATCAAGATTGCCGAAGAGTCCGGCGTGAATGCGATTTCAGTTTTGACACCCATGTTTATCAGCCAGACCCAGGCCGAGCTTTATCAGTTCTACGCCCAGGTTGCGGCAAGCACAGACATGCCGATCGTAATGTACAATAACCTTCCGAAAACAAATGTGACGATCGCGCCGGAGACGGTGGCCCGCCTGGCGGAAATCCCCAACATCGTTGCTGTAAAAGACAGCACCGGCGATATGACCAACACGGCGGAATACATCAGGCTTACCCGGAATAATCCTAATTTCCATGTGCTGATCGGGCGCGACACCTTGATCTATGCGGCCTTATGTTATGGGGCATCGGGAGCTATTGCCAGCTGCGCCAATGTCGCCCCGCGTTTAACTGCGGACATCTATGACAAATATGTCGCAGGCGACCTGGAAGGCAGCCTCGAAGCGCAGTTCAAACTGGCTCCTCTGCGAATCGCCACGAACCTGGCCACTTTCCCTCAAGTGATCAAAGAAGGCCTGGAGATGGAAGGCTTCGCCGTTGGTAAGTGTATTGAACCGATTCAGGAACTCTCGCCGGCCAACTACGAGAAGTTGCGCTTGCTCCTAGTCGATATGAATCTTATTTAAGTGAAATGCTCCTCGTTTAAGTGAAATGCCCCTCGTTTAAAGAAAGGACCAATGATGTTGCCAACTGTTACCAATATGGAAGTTCTCCCTGTTGCCGGGCGCGACAGTATGCTTTTCAATCTTTCCGGTGCGCATGCGCCTTACTTCACCCGCAATGTGGTCATCCTGACCGATTCTGAAGGTCGAACCGGTGTCGGCGAAGTGCCCGGGGGTCCCAAAATCACCCAAGGTTTGGAAAAAGTAATCCCTCTGGTTGTCGGAGAGAAGATTGCGAATTATAAGAATGTCCTCCTTCGCGTGAAGGCCGAGCTAGACAAAGCAGGTCCCGATGAGCGCGGCAATCAGACGTTCGATCTCAGAACCGGCATTCATTGCGTGACGGCAATCGAAGCGGCGATGTTAGATCTCCTGGGCAAGTTCTTGGATCTGCCGGTTTGCGCGCTTCTGGGCGACGGCCAACAACGCGACTCCGTGAAGTTCCTCTCCTACCTTTTCTATGTCGGCGACCGCAAGAGGACCGATCTTCCCTATTATTCCGAGCCCGACGGCAGCTGGGATTGGTACCGCTTGCGCCACGAGGAAGCGATGACACCGGAAGCGGTGGTGGCTTTGGCCAAAGCCACCTATGACAAGTACGGTTTCCGGGATTTCAAGCTCAAGGGCGGAGTCATGTCCGGCAAGGAGGAGATGAAGGCCATCCGTGCACTGAAAGAGGCCTTCCCCGACGCCAGAATTACCCTGGATCCCAACGGCGGCTGGAAACTTAAGGAAGCGATTGAGCTGTGCAAAGATATGCACGGCATCCTAACCTATTGTGAAGACCCTTGCGGTGCGGAAGATGGTTTCAGCGGCCGCGAAATCCTCGCGGAATTCCGCCGTGCAACCGGGTTACCAACGGCTACCAACATGATTGCAACGGATTGGCGCCAAATGGCCCATTCAGTTGCGTTGCAATCCGTTGACATCCCGTTGGCAGATCCCCATTTCTGGACGATGTCCGGGTCGGTGCGTGTCGGCCAGCTTTGTAACGAGTTTGGTTTAACCTGGGGTTCGCACTCCAATAACCACTTTGATATTTCTCTGGCGATGACTGTGCATACGGCCGCAGCCGTTCCGGGCAATATTACGGCTGTGGATACCCACTGGATCTGGCAGGAAGGCACAGAGCGTCTGACGGTGGAGCCCATGCAAATTGTCGACGGACAAATTACCATTCCGAAGAAACCGGGCTTGGGCATCGATGTGGATCGAGAGCAGGTCGAGAAAGCCCATGAACTCTATCTTGAACATGGTCTGGGTGCACGTGATGACGCCATCGGCATGCAATATTACATTCCCGGCTGGAAATTTGATCCCAAATCCCCTTGCCTGGTCCGGTAAAAATCATCAACTCCTAAACAGACAACAACACGAATGGACAACCACACGAATGGACAGCAAGCCCATTGAAAACCCTTGATGTCCACCAGCAACTTTGACCCCTTAACGCTATTGAACCCCCACAAAACCCCCATAGAACCCCCTTTTGTACAGAGGAAGAGCCGGCAAGACCGGCTCTTCTTCTGTTTAGGAAACTGCGGTTCAGAAAGTTCCGTGCGCTATATTCCGGAGCCTAGCTCCGCTCTCGCACTTCTTGTGCTACGCTCCGCGCATATCACGCTTCGAAAGATCCGGTAATTTGGTACTTCTTCATTTTGCGCCAGAGCGTCGTCGTAGAGATGCCCATCTCGGAGGCAACGGCTTGTCGGCTGCCTTGGTGCTTCTGCAAGAGTTCGGCAATCACGGCCGCTTCCGGGTCTTTATAGACGATGATCGGTTCTTCCGGCTTACGATGGAGAATAATGGGGTAGGCTTCCGTCAGGAGACGGGAGACTTGGATTTCATCCACCGAACGGCGTGGTGCGGAGAGCACAAGGCGTTCGAGAAAACTACGAACTTGCAAATGATTTCCAGACCAAGGATAGTTGATGAGGGCGGCTTTGGCCCCCTGAGTAAGGACAATATAGCGCGAATATAATTCGGAGAACTCCTTGATGTATCGATCGATCAGGATCTCCAGATCAGCGGGGCGTTGGTGCAGCGGAGTCAAGGCAAGGGATAAAGTATTCAGAACATAATAGAGGTCTTGGCGGAACTTCCCTTCCTCAACCAGGACCGCCAGGTCATGACTGGAAGCTGCAATAAGCCTGATGTTGGCGGGCAAAGGCCTTAGGTCATTGTCGCGGATGATGATGTGCTCCGTGAGCAGCTTATAGAGCCGATATTGGGCGGCCGAAGTGAGCTCCGTAATTTCATCGATGTAAAGGGTTCCGGTGTGCGCGCTCGCAAAGAGACCTTCTTTTGTACTTCCGGAGCCGGAACCAAATAGATACCAAAGCTGCTCGCTCTTATCATAGGCGGCGGGCCTGGCGGGCACAAAAGGACCATGGGCCCTAGGCGACTGCGTGTGTATTGCCTGCGCCAGAAGTTCCGTTTCAAAGCCAGTCTCATTAAACAAGAGAAGCGGCGCATCGGACTGGGCGAATTGCTTGGCGGTTTCCAGCACGGCAGAATCGACAACGAGATTTTGCTCCAGATCCGCAAAAGTAAAACTCGCCTTGCGCCCCCGAAGATAGAGTTTTGTCCGCGCTTCAGCTTCTAATTCATGAATTTTATGCACTTCATGAAGGGACAAGATCGCCCCATCAATGTGATTACCGAGCTTCAGGGGGGCGAGATTCAGGGCGACCTCTTTGCCTTTTACCTGCAGATAATAAGAAAAAATCTCTTCCCCATCCTCCAGAACCGTGGCCAGGTGGCCGGGTTCCAGAGGCACGTATTGTTCGATGGGTTGACCCAGCACATCCTCTTCTTCAATTTCCAGAAGATTTCTGGCGATATGGTTGAGGATTTGGATTTCGCCTTTGGCATTCAGACGAATAATCGCATTGAACGAAAAATCCAGCAGCGCCCGAAGTTCCGAGTTGTTCTTCTTCTCCAGGTCGGAAGCATAGGCAACGCTGGAGGCGACTCGGAACGCTTGTTGAATCGAGTCTTCTGTCGACTCAAAAAACAGCGTCGGGATCCCGGACGATTGGCTGAGTGAAGCCACAATATCACCGCCGATAATGACATCCACCTCATCCGCGATCGCGTGGCTCACCGCATCGTTCAACTCTTCCATCACTTTTACATAGTAGGTTTTGAGTTCGATATCGAAAAGTTCATTGAAATACCGCACATCAGGGAACATATTGGCGAAGCCCACTAGCCCGATAACCGGCACCGGATTATAACTTAGTTTTTTCGCTTGGATGATGACCAACCCCAGCTCTTGCGCGGTGAGCACGATTTCGACAACCGGAATTTCCGCGAAGCGCTTAATCAAGGAGGCGTAATTCCCGCGAGCAATGGCAATTTCCGCGCCGTTCGCGAACGCCTGATCCGCTTCGTCAACCACGGTCTCTGAAGTGACAAGTTTCATCTCGACAGACAAGGGCGTTTTGAGTTTGGCGTTGACGGATTGTGCTTGAGCGATCATATCTTGACGAGGACTGAGAAAAATAAATTTAGCCATAGTTCCTCCTTGCTTACACAAACTGCAAGCAATCTTTCACTTCATTTCACTTCTGACAGAATAGCAGAGATTTCTCCGCGTTTCCATGGCCAAAGCCGCCCCCAACCACTCCCGTCCGCCTCACATCACGTAATCGGTGCCGGATTGAAAATAGCAAGATCGTTATGAATCTTATACGTTTCAGCCCAAGGCTTCTCCGCCCCGCTGGCCACCGCCAGAATATAGTGAAACAGAGCCTCACCCAGCTCCGGGATCGTCGCTTCACCGGATGCAATCGGACCGGCGTCGAAATCAATCAGGTCCGGCCAATTCGTCTTGAGCTCCGTGCGAGTCGATACTTTGATCACCGGTGCAGCGGCCAGTCCGTATGGGGTCCCTCGTCCGGTCGAAAAAACCTGCAGACCGATACCGGACGCCAGCTGCATCGTCCCACAGACGAAATCACTCGCAGGCGTCGCTGCAAAAATCAAACCATGCTCACCAGGCCTTTCGCCGGGAGACAGCACTTCGACAATCGGGGCATGGCCGGATTTTGCAATCGAGCCCATCGCCTTCTCCACAATGTTGGCAAGGCCGCCTTGTTTGTTGCCGGGCGTCGGGTTCGCACTGCGATCGACACTGCCCTTCTCGAGGTACTCATCGTACCAGCGCATCTCCTGAGCAAGTTTGTTGGCGGCGGCTTTGGCCACACAACGAGCGGCCAGAATGTGAACGGCATCGCGAACTTCGGTCACCTCCGAGAACAGGACGGTTGCGCCACCCTCCACCAGTAGATCCGAGGCATAGCCAATCGCCGGGTTCGCACTGACCCCGGAGAATGCGTCACTACCCCCGCACTGGGTTCCGATGCAGAGCGTCGATAGAGGCAGCGTCTCGCGGTGTCGCTCATTTAATTTTGCGAGTTTTGCTTCGGCCAAAGCCACAATCCTCCGCATCATCGCCTCAAATCCCTGTTCTTCTTGCAAGATCACTACGTTCTCTCGCGGCACGGGCTGATCACCGAAGAGCCGGTCCAAGGAGAGCTTCTCGCAACCCAAGCCCACGATCAGGTACTCGCCGCCGAAATTCGGATTATCCATTAAGTTGCGGATCGCACGGATCGGAATAACGGCATCAGGCGCATTGATCGCCACTCCACAACCGTATGTGTGATTCAGCGCGACAACGTCATCGACGTTGGGATATTTCGGCAAGAGCTCTTGCTTAATTTTCGCCAGAGCCAGGTTCACAACACCGGCCACACACTGCACGGTCGTGCTGATCGCCAAGATGTTGCGTGTACCTGCGAAACCTCCCCTGGGGTTTCGGTAGCCCTCCCAGGTCTTCTGCGGAGCCTCCGGCAAAGACTTCGGAAGCATCGTTCCGTAAAATTCCATATGCTCAACTTCCGGAGTAGAAGGCAGCTCAAGCATAAATTCATTGACCCAAGAACCGGCCTCGATGGTATTCACGGCAAACCCGAGGTTGACGCCGTAACGGATCACGGGCTGTCCTGCCGGAATCTGTTTCAGAGCAATTTTATGCGCTTGCGGGATTGTCTGCCTGGCCGTTAGGCCGTTCTCCAACGTGGTGCCTGCCGGAATCTCTTTGATGGCGATAGCTACGTTATCTTGTGGGGTGATCTGAATCAGGGTTTGCATAGAGCCTCCTTATACTTGAATATACTTGAATATACCTAAATGTCCCTAAAACTTCTAAATATACCTAAAATACCTAAATGTACCTAAAATACCTAAATGTCCCCCAAATGCCGGCACCGGGCCGGAATCGGAGGGACGAAAAACTAAATGTTCAGTAGAAGCGTCGACCGGATTTCAGAAATTCAGTCATCCAAAATTCAGTCATCCAAATCCTTCAAGCTGACATGATTCTTATCCGTCGTACCTGCAGCCAGACTCTTCTTGTGCCTCACTTCTTCGAAGACTGCATAGCCAATGGAAATGGCGATCAAGCCCCAGATGACAAGGGCAATTGGGCGGTCAGGCGATACAAATGCCAGCAAACTTCCTTGGTTGCCCTTGAGTGTGTCGATAAAATACTGCTCGAGTTGGGGGCCAAGGATGAAGCCGATGAGGAAAGGGGTAGTCGGCAAACCGATTTTGGTAAAAATATAACCCAGGACACCGAAAATCAGCATCGTCCAAACATCAAACATGACACCGTTGTTAATCGCGTACGAACCCACAATGCACATCAGCATGACGACCGGATAGAGGAATGCAGGCGGAATCTTCACCAGATTCGAGATCCACTTGATGGATGAGAACATGATCACGAACATGAGGAGGTTGGCGATCAGGAGGCCAAAGAGGATGCCATTCCAAATATCACCATTCTCGGAGATAAACAGGGGCCCTACCTGCAGACCATGAAGCATGAACGCACCGATCATGACAGCTGTCGTACTATCTCCGGGCAAACCCAGGGAAAGCAGGGGAATCAAAGCACCACCCGTCAAAGCATTATCCGCTGTCTCTGTACAAATGAGGCCTTCCGGGTCACCAGTGCCGACTCTCTCCGGATGCTTGGTCCAAGACTTATATTGGGAGTAGGACAGCAGCGAAGCCGTGCTGCCGCCGATACCCGGCAAGACGCCAATGAACGTTCCGATAATCGCAGAACGCAGCATGGAGCCAATGTTGCCTTTGAAATCGCGGAAAGAAAATTGTTGGGCGGATTTCTTCATTTCGAAAATCTCTTTACTCGCCTGAGACTTCATGCTATTTTCGGCCTCAGTCAGCATCTGTGACACGGCAAAAAGGCCAATCAACAACGGAAGCATATCGAAGCCGTAAATCAGCTCTTTGCGGAAAATCTGGGGAACAAGGCGCAATTGGTTATTGTCACGGAAGGTTCCTGCCAACGAAATCAGCACGCCCAGGAAGGAGCTGAAGACGCCCAAAAGCATTTTGCCTTTTGACAGTGCACCCACAACCGTCAGTGCAAACAGGATAATCAAGAACTTCTCAATCGAGGAGAACTTAATCGCCACAGAAGCCAGCGGGGGTGTGAAGAAATAGAGGCAAGCCAGGGAGAAAAGGCCACCGATCAAAGAGGACACCATCGCGATCTTGAGTGCGCGCTCACCCTCGCCTCGCTTCGCCATCGGGTAGCCTTCGAAAACAGAGGCCAAAGAGGACGGCGTTCCGGGAATATTAATCAGGATAGCCGGAACCAGACCACCGCTGATACCACCTACGTAAAGGCCCAGCAGCAAATACAAAGCGCCACTCAGGTCAAGCGCATACGTCAAGGGCAGGAAAACGGCGACAGCCATCGTAGCGGTCATTCCGGGGATTGCTCCGAAAATAATGCCTACGCAGACACCTAACAGAGAAAGTAAAAAATAGGTTAATGTGAATTCCATTTCTATCTCCTTCAAGCAGCTCAGGGCAACGTAATATTAAAAAGCACACCAAACAAAAGCCAGGTGGCCAAAGTCGACACAACCGAGACTGCCGCGGATGTGATAATCGGTTTAAGTTTCAGTTTGCCTTGGAAAAGTACCAACATCAGGAACATGAAAATGATCGAAGCGGCAATGAAACCAATTTTATCAAGGAAGAAAATCCAGGCGGTCAGAAGGGCTAAGCCACCCCAAAACTTCACCTTGTCATAATTTTCTTCGAAAAAACGTTTACCCTTGATAGAAAAGCTTTCTTTGTTCTTGATCTTTTTCACGAGCCAGGGAATCAGAAGTCCCAGCCCCATAATAATCAGCAAACCGATGACGATTTTGGGGAAAAGCATATGGGATTCCGAATAGACAACATCAATTGTAAAAAAATCTTCCATGAGTCTCTCTCTTTTTACTCTTTTTACTTACATATAAGGGCCCGGGTTCCCTGCCACCAATTGATGACAGGGGTAGGTAACAGAAGTAGGTAACTGTCGAACCCAAGCCCTTATGTCTTCGAAACGCTGCAGCTTCTAGTTGCGGCTTCAAGCTGTGCTTCTAGCTGTGCTTCACACGGCAGCATCTAGCTGTGCTTCACACTGCAGCTTCTAGCTGCGGCCAAAGCCGCCCTTAGGTGAAGTCGTCCAGAGAAGGTGCGTTCTTGATGAGGTCAGAGAACTTCGCTCTCTTCTCATACATATGTGTTTTATTCTCTGAAGAAGACAGATACGCCGGGAAGTAACCGAAGGTAGCCATCTCTTCAATAAACGCCGGATCTTCAGTCACTTGTTTCATCGCAGCATCCATCGTATCGATGAGCTCCTGAGGGGTGTCCTTAGGGAAGAAAACAGAGAATTCCTTATCAAAAGCAAAAGGTTCGCCAAAGAGTTTCACGCCTTGCTCACCAAAAGTCGGAATGTCCTTGCCTTCGATACGCTCAGCAGCAAAAATGCCCATGAACTTCATTTTCAGCTGTGCATCAACCCCTTCACGGGTGTACTGTTCTTCGTTGGCAACGTCTGCAAACATACCGTCGGTGTTACCATCCCACATCGCTTGGCGCTTTTCGTCTGTCGAGCCGGAGATATAAGCCTTCAGATTTTTCGCTGTCGCTTCGCCATATTCATCCTGCAAGAACTGGTAATAAGCAATGAAGCCTAAGTGAGACAAACCACCGGATTCAATCGCCAGATTCACCTCATTACCGGCCTCCATATATTCCGCCATCTCAATCATGTCATTGTAAGGAGCATCCGCGCGGACAACCAAACAATACCCAGGGTTGATGGACATACGGGGTCCCACAATATAGTTCTCCAGAGCATAACTCTCATCGAAAGCACCGAACTCAACGCTGAGCCAGTTCATATCGTGGAACATTTCAATGGTTTCACCGTTCGGTTTCGCAGTGGTAATTTCTTCCAAAGCACGCCCCGCACCAATCGCATCCACTTTTGAATTCATCTGCAACACATCGTTCAGATAACGGGACACGGTATTCGCAGTCAGGTAGGAGTCACCACCGGTCGATGTCGAGCCGATCACAATACGGACACGCTTATTTTTATAAGCATCCATGTTCACAGACGGCGCATCGGTCGGCGCGTCAGTCGGCGCATCGGTTCCAGGTGCGTCAGTTCCCGGAGTTTCCGCGTTCCCGGCAGCCGTTGTTTCGGCCGACTTCCCTGTCGTTTCAGGACTCGTCCCCGCAGAACTTGTGCAGGCGGACAGCAAAAGGGTCGACGCTAAGATGAGAGCCGTTGCTGCCTTGAGCAATTTTGATAGTTTCATGTGTTCCCTCCTCGAAATATCGGGCTAATTTACGTAGATTATAAGTAGTGGCCTTTTTGTGAACAATTGACAAATACAATAAACAACGCCATTCCATTATAGAAAATACTTCCAAATATTCATGAATTGAAATTTTTCTTTCAACTTTACCTTTCATTTATTACTCTCCCCCTCCCCCCACCGCAGAACTTTAAATTTAAAGTTCTGCGGTTGTCCGTCTTCAGTCCACAAAAAAACACCCGACCCCATTTCCGAAGTCAGGTGTATAGATCAATTATTCTCAGTCATCTTTTGGCCAAAGCCGCCCGAAGCAACTTCGGCCACATAAATATCTGTGCTTAGTTTCCGCCGGCATGGCCAGTAGACCGTTTCAGTCTCCTACTTACTCGCCGGCTTCCTACTTACTCGCCGGCCTCATCAGCACTCGCGGCGCCGGCCTCACCGGAAGCAGCAGCCTCACCGGCGGCACGAGCCTCCGCACCCGCACCGGCTGTACCTGCGGAAGAAACGCCTTCGAGGACAGGGGTAGGATCGGCGACTTTGGCCAAAGCAGTGTCTGCCGGCTCAATCGCGATGCGGTTCTCGCGGACCAAGATCCTGGCCGTATCGCCGACCTTGATCTTGCCTTCGAGCATGGCCTCGGACAGACGATCCTCGACTTCACTCTGAATCTTACGACGCAGAGGACGCGCACCATACTGCTGATCGGCACCCTCGCGGGCAAGCCAAGCCACAGCCTCCGGATCCGCTTCGAGCGTAATACCGATGTCTTGGACACGGGCAATCAGCTTGTTCAGCAAGAGCCCCACGATCTTCTCGAGCGACTCGGCACTCAGCATGTGGAAGAAGACAATCTCGTCGACACGGTTGATGAATTCCGGGTTGAACGTCTTGCGGAGCTCATCCATGACCAGCTCTTTCGCCTGATCATAACTTCTGCCGCCATACATATCAAGATCTACGGCCTTATCCTCGTCATCGCTGCCGGCCGAGAAGCCGATCGTTCTGCCTTGAGAAGTCAGAAGCGTCCTCGCACCAATATTGGACGTCATAATAACAATCGTGTTACGGAAATCAACCGTACGTCCCTGACCATCGGTCAAACGTCCGTCATCCAAAATCTGCAACAAGATGTTGAACACATCCGGGTGCGCCTTCTCAATCTCGTCGAAAAGCACCACACTGTACGGGCGACGGCGCACCGCCTCCGTCAGCTGCCCGCTCTCCTCGTAGCCCACGTAGCCCGGAGGCGATCCGATGAACTTACTGACATCAAACTTCTCCATGTACTCCGACATATCGAAGCGGATCAGCGCTTTCTCATCACCGAACATTTCAGTGGCCAAAGCCCGCGCCAACTCCGTTTTACCCACGCCGGTAGTACCGAGGAAAATGAAGGAACCGGTCGGACGAGAAGGATCCTTGAGCCCCAGACGTCCGCGGCGAATCGCACGCGAAACAGCACTCACAGCCTCTTCTTGCCCGATCACGCGGGCATTCAAACGCTCTTCCAGATCGCGGAGCTTCTCTTGGTCCTCTTCGGTCAACTTGCTCACCGGGATCCCGCTCCACATGGAGACGATGTCGGCGATGTCGTCGGCTTTTAGAACATTATCGCTGTCCACGTGGTGCTTCCAAGTGGCGCTCATGTGATCCATCTCTTCGCGGAGACGGAGCTCATCGCGGCGAAGTTCCGCGGCCTTTTCGAATTCTTCTTTCTCAGCTGCCTGCTGTTTCTGGTCTTCAATCACGCGGAGCTTGTCCTCCAGGTCTTTCATTTCTTGGGGCTCCGTGAAATTATTCAGGCGGAGTTTCGAACAGCCTTCATCGATGAGGTCGATGGCTTTGTCCGGCAGGAAACGGTCGGTAATATAGCGGACCGACAAGTCCACCGCGGCTTCCATCGCTTCGTCCGAGATACGCACACCATGGTGCGCTTCGTACTTATCCTTCAGCCCATAAAGGATTTGCAGCGCCTCTTCCGGGCTCGGTTCATTCACCATCACCGGTTGGAAACGTCTGGCCAAAGCCTTATCCTTCTCAATATATTTCCTATATTCATCCAGCGTCGTTGCTCCGATGATCTGGAGTTCGCCTCTGGCAAGGAGCGGCTTCAAAATATTGGCCGCATCCATCGAGCCTTCACCTGCACCGGCCCCGACAATCGTGTGGAGCTCGTCGATGAACAAAATCACGTTCTCGGCGCTCTGAGCTTCCTTAAGCGCCTTCTCAATACGCTCTTCAAATTCGCCCCGATATTTCGCACCAGCGACCATAGAAGTCAGGTCCAGAAGAACAATCCTCTTATCCTTCAGGACATCTGGCATATCGCCTTCAACAATTTTCTGCGCCAGCCCTTCGGCAATCGCCGTTTTACCAACGCCGGGTTCGCCGATCAAAACCGGATTATTCTTCGTGCGGCGAACCAAAATCTGCATCACACGATTAATCTCATCCGTCCGCCCGATAATAGGGTCGGTTTTCCCCTCGCGAACAGCCTGGGTCAAATCACGTCCGTATTTGTCGAGGGTCGGGGTATCGCCTTTACCCTGCTTCTTCTCCGAAGCGCCACTAGCGCCGCCAGCGCCCAAACCGTCCGGGCCCACCTCTTCCGGCTGCCCATTCATAAAGAGCTGCAAGTAAAGCTGCTGCACATTCACGCCCAGCGACGTAAGGATCCTCAGACCCACACTCTCGCCTTCACGCAAAATACCCGCCAGCAAATGCTCCGGCTCCACAGCATTCTCCCCGTGACGTTGCGCCTCCAAAATCGTAATCTCAAGCACGCGCTTCGTCCTAGGTGTCAAGAGCCCAATCAGCTCCTCAATTTTCGGCGGGTTCGTCAGCTCCACCGAGCGGGGTTTCTTCCCATTTACGTTGGCCAAAGCATTCGCAAACACCTCCGGTGTCACGCCTTGGGCAATCAGGTTCTCATACGCGTTCCCCTCCCCCTCGGCCAAAATTCCGGAAATCAAATGCTCCGTGCCCAAATATTCCTGTCCAAACGAAACTGCCGTCTCATAGGCACTTTGAAATACTTGTGCTGTTCTATCTGTATATCTCATTACCATAAAAATGTACTCCCTTCAAATCTTTTCAACTCAAGTCATCTGTCTCAGTCTTCTGTCGCTGTCATCTGTCGCTAGTCATCAAAGTTAATCAACAAATCCACCAGCAAGTTCTTCATGATCTTCATCCGAACCACCCCGCGGTAGACAGGCGGAATATCCTCCAGCGAACTGTCCGACAGCGCCGTCGCCATCAACCTACCCATCGCAGGCGAGACAATCCGGTAATCCAGAAAATTCTGAATATACACATCAGCCTGCTGTTGCGTAAGTTCCTTCCCTAATGAGTTTACTACGTGCATGACGTAGCTTGCGCGACTATTATGCAGATCGATCTTATAAATTCGAATCGAACCCCCACCACCACGCCGACTCTCAACGCGGTAGCCCTGGCCATTCGTAAAGCGCGTCGACAAAACATACGTCACCTGCGAAGGAACACAATTCGCCTTCTCCGCCAGCTCTCCGCGCGTAATCTCGGCAAAACCATCGTTCTCATCCATCATTTCTTTAATCAGTTCTTCAATGACGTCACTAATCTTCGCCATAAGAGCCTCCTTCCAGCCAAATTATCGTAGCTGCATAGCTCAGTTTTGACTTTATTTGACATTAATTATAGCGACTCTAACTTCAACGTCAAGTGCGAAATCGCGAACTTCTCCCGAAGCCCTCCAAGAATTCATAAATTCTTCAAATTCTCAACCTCTTCCTCCCACAAAACTCACTACATATGTTTAAAAATAAACTTATGTAGTCGCAATACGTCGCCAATACCGCTCCTTACCCCCCACGCTTAATCAACGTCGCTAGCATCACCATCACCACAAGTTCCGTTGCCTGGAATGAACGCATCCCTCCACTTATCGCTACAGCGGCAACATTGATCCCAATGGATAAGAGAGTTTGTGTTCATTTTTAGAGTTCAGTCAGCGGATGAGTCAATAGAATGAACGCACACTTCCACTTATCGCTACAGCGGCGACAATAATCTCAACAGTGCCGAGATTAGCGCACATTTCAGAGTTCAATCAGGAGATAAGCTTAAAAACAATGTATATCATCTATTTAACGCAACATGATTTATTAGTATTTTCTCCAATATGTTCAGGTGAACTGTTCTGGCACAGATTGAAGGAAATCTTCCCGCTACTTGCAATGCACCAGTAAATATTTTTCGAATTTGGCTGGGATCCGGAAACTTGCGACATCAAAAGAGCCTTTACTTCATTGTGAGAAGACTTTTTCTACGTAAGCAATGGCCATACCAGTCAATATTTTCGGAAATATCAGTATTCATTCATTAATTCTTATCTGCAGGTCAGAAAACATTCAGTTGATAGAATAACTGGAGGGAGGGCACCGCTTAACAAACGATGCCTTGTCGCAAGTTTCTCGATCTGGACCAACTTGGAAATGACATGACAACTACTCTAAGCTAGGGAGAACAAATCAAGGAAGAATACGCCGCCAATACCGCTCCACCCACAAAACTCGCACCCAGAATGCACTACATATGTTTAAAAATAAACTTATGTAGTCAAAATGTAGTCGACGCCCCTCCGCTACCAGTGTTTACAGTGGGCGTTGCAGGTGAAGGTCGGCTTTGACAATCCATGGAGATGAAGGAGATGTGGAAGAGCTGCGAGATGCTGAGGAAGCGCGAGAAGTGGAATAGGTTGAGGAGGTCGACGACGATGACGAAGAAGCACCAGCAACAACACGAACACCGCCAGCACCACTACCACCACCAGCAGCAGCACCCGCACCAGCACCACCAGCGCCTTCGGGGCGGAAGATTTGTACTTTGATGGTCACGGAGCCGTGGGTGGGACAGGGGGCTTTGGCCGAGCGACTGAGACCGTTGCGCCGAAGCTTCCAGCCATCACTTAACTGGAGGAGGGCGCCGCATGCGGGACAATGCCAAGGATAATCGCACAAGAGGAGGTCTGCATCTGCTGGATCGGAGATGGTGCCTAGGTCGGCTTTGGCCCGATAACGAATGGTGGGATCGTAGGAAAGCTTGCGGAGTGCCTGGTAGAGGGCGGTTGGAGCGGTTGGGAGCTCGCCTTGCTCCTGGAGCTTGGCTACGGTTCGCGTGAAAATGGCGGCGGTGTAGGAGGCGTCGTTGACGGCTTTGTGGAAGGGTTCGCTGAGATCCAGACCCAAACCTGCTGCTGCAAACTCGATACTTCGCTGCGTCGAAAGCTCACCCGACGCGAACGCGAACAGGCGCTGCACATCCAGGAAAAATGGCGTTTGCGCGTGGCAAAGGCCGTAGTGCTCCAAATTGTTGAGCCAAGGCGTGGAATCGCTGTTACTCCACGTGCAGAGGAGGTACTCATTGTCTTCCTCCTCGCCCTCTGCCCACAACAGGAAATCGGCTCCTGCCCGCTCGAAACCGGGACCATTTTTCAGGCTGCCATTCTGGCGCTTCGTCACGCCTTCGACGAAATGGTTGAGCTTCGTGTAGTAGCGCGGCCGCACATTAACAGAAAATCGGCCCGACCGCCGGAGGTCTTGCTCCAGCTTGATCGCGCCGATCTCAATAATTTCTTCAGGAAAAATTTTCAGCAGTTCAGGATCCGCTTGGCTACGGTTTCCGGGAATATTCCACTCTAAATCCAGAACTATATAATGCATATCCCTTAAAATCCAAATCGAATTCCTTTAACCCAGCACCTTTGCCAATGCTATTTAGCCAAGTGCCTTCATCGCTGCCCTCTAGCTCAGTCCTCTTGCCCAACCCGGCCCAATCGCCGGCCCGATCGCCGCCCAATCGCCGAGATCCGCACAAGTCCTCACAAGCTCCTCTAATGTATATAAAAGAAGTAACTCGCCGTCCCCGCCGATATGACACGTCTATTATACACATAGGCAGAGTAATTCCACCCACCTTCGGAAATTTGAATGCTTCCGTCCGCAAAAACCTTCTCCACAAACATCACATGGTTCTGCGAAGGGCTGACCGCCGCAGCGCCGACAGTCGGCGTATGGTCGACCCAATACCCCTGCGCCTGGGCGGTGTAGGCCCACTGTGAAGCCGCTCCCAAGCTATTCGAAAGCCCCAAGCCCGCATTCACCCGCGCGTTGTACACATACCATGTGCACATCCCGCCGGTGTAGCCCCAAGAGCCACCCGCGGCAGCCGAGCCAATATAATTCCAGCCCTGAATATTCTGATAGGCGCTGTATTCTCTTTGGGTCATGGGTTTCAGTCCGTCAATCCAAACAAATTCCGGAACCGGTGTCGGCGTAGGCGTCGGAGCCGGTGTGGGCGACGGTGTCGGCGTCGGGATCCACGACGGTTCGGGGCTCTCCTGCGGGAGGGAGTCGATTTTCCGTTCAATGGGTTCATGCGCGATCTTCATGGAGCCGTCGGTAACTTCATATTCGTGCCCGCTACGGTTCTTCAAGGTCGCGTCACCCATCATGCTCTGGATGTCGGATTGCATAGCCAACTGTTGGTCGGCGGATTCAGCAGCACTCGTGGTAGAGGGGTTGTTGTCTTCGGCTTTGGCCAAAGCCGCCCCCTCCGCCTGCCTCGCAGCTGTAAGTTTATAGCCATTTACTGCAAAAGGCGCAAGTAACATGGTGCATGCAGCACCCACGGTTATTGTCCTGATGATTCTTTGCGATGATTCTGTCTTGAGTCTGCCTAGCAGTTCAGTGATACGATTGATTGGATTCAAACTTCCTCCTGAGGAGCTGGCGACAGGGCCAGCGGGTTGAATTTGTCACGTTTGTTGCGCTTGTGGCGCTTGATGTCTCTGTTGTGCTTGTTGTGTTCGCTGCGCTTGTCACGCTTGTTGCACTCGGTGCACTTGTCGTTTACGTCGCGCTTAGTGCGCTCGTTGTAATAATTGTGTAACACAACGATCACGATTCTACTCCTCCGGTTTAGGAGAGTCAAAGAAATTTTCTGCTCTTCGCCCGAAAGAACAAGAACTCGCACAAAAGTGCGCGAACCTCGGTGCAAATGCCGTAAATGTGGAAAACTTCAGCAGAATGTGGAAAACCGCAGAACTTTAAATTTAAAGTTCTGCGGTTATCCACAGTGTCCACAAAATTCAACTACTTATACACTTTCTCATCCACACACCTACTCATATACCTATTCAATTACACCACCCACAACACCCACACTCAATCACAAACTCACTCACTCGCTCGCTCACTCAAACTTCCCATACAGCGTCATCGAATTTTCGACCGCTTGATTTTCGAAGTCCCACGGGACCTGAAATTTCTCTGTCGTGTACCAGCCGGCAAATGTTTTGCCGTTCAGTTCAGGAGCAGGCGGCTCCGTCACCTTCTCGCCAAACATCACGTGTTGCTGCGGGACGGGGCTCCCTCCATACGTTTCGAAGTTGATTTGGAGGCCTTTGGTAGTGGAGGCCAGGTAAATAATGACAATTGTCATGAGAATGAGGCCAAAGACGATCACCCGATTCAACCAGGAGACTTTGACGGCGCCTTTGGCCTTCGTATAAATGTTACGTTCTTCGTTCATAGCATCTCGTTCATAATGTTCATAATGTTCATCATATTCTTACTGTGTTGTTCAGGATCCAACATTCGCTTCATTCGCCCAAGGCTCGAGCGTCACTTGCCTTGCATAACCTACGCAGCATAACGCTCACAGCATAACTCACGCCACACAACTGACACAGCCTTACTTACGGACCAAGTACTTACGCATGTCGACAGCACAAGCGACGAGGATGATGAGGCCTTTGATAATGTTCTGCCAGTTCGGGTCGATACTGAGGACCGTGAGGCCCACGAAGATCAAGCGAAGGAGGACAACACCGACAATGACACCGCTGATACGGCCGATACCGCCGACGAAGGAAACGCCGCCGATCACGCAAGCCGCAATGGCGTCAAGTTCGTAGTTAAGGCCGGTACCGGCGGAATTTGAGCCGATACGGACGGCTTCGATGAAGCCGGTATACGCATAGAGAATGCCGGCCAAAGTGAAGACCATAATAATCGTTTTATCCGCATTAACACCGGAAACCACAGCAGCCTCTTGATTGGAACCCACAGCAAACATGTTTTTGCCGAAGGTTGTCTTGTTCCAAATCACCCACATGATGATCGTGATGATGACCGCATAGATGACAAAGTTTGGGATTTTCTCACCGCCAACGCTGAACATCGAACCCGTGACAAAATTCTTGTAATAATCACCCATGCCCGAAATCGCCTGGCCGTTTCCGTTTCCCGCATTCAAATACAGAAGGATGGTTCCGTAGACGATGAGTTGGGTGGCCAAAGTCACAATAAAGGGGTGCAATTTGAACTTTGCCACTGAGAAGCCATTCACCGCACCGACACCGCCACCGATCACCGCGACCAGTAGAAAGACTAGGGGAAGTGCCACCGGAGCCAGCCCCGGGAACATTTTATTAGCGTAATCCAAAGGCTGCGTCAGAGAGGCCGCGATTACTGCGGTCAAGCCGACGATACGGCCGGCGGAAAGGTCTGTACCTGTAAGGATAATCGCGCCGGCAATACCCAGGGCGATCGGAATGTTGGCCGCCGACAAGTTCAGAATATTGACCAAACGCGTCCAGCTCAGAAAGTTTGGCCGGAGGATTTGGATAATAATGACCGCTAGGATCATGAAAATGTAGAGCGAGTTGTTGATCAAAGATTCGCCAACGGCTCGCCGTTTGTCTTTGGCCTCTAAGGCCTGGAAATTGTGAAATTTCGTACTGAGTTTGCTCATATCTCTTCTCCCGTTCTCTTCACCGTTCTCTTCAGCAGTTACGCGTACTTCAGCAACTACACGTACTTCACCCGTTACGCGTACTTCGCCGCATAAGCCATGATCTCTTCCTGGCTCGTGTTGTCGACATCCACTTCACCCGCGAGCTTGCCGCCCGACATGACCAGGATGCGGTCACAGACACCTAAGAGTTCGGGCATTTCGGACGATACCATGATGATGGTTCTGCCTTCTTTGGCCAAATCTATAATCAGCTGGTAGATCTCATACTTCGCACCTACATCGATCCCGCGAGTGGGTTCATCGAGCAAGAGGACTTCCGGATCCGTCAGGAGCCAGCGGCCCAAGATCACCTTCTGCTGGTTGCCACCCGACAAAGACCTGATCTTCGTGGACTGGCTCGGGGTCTTGACTTGCAGAGAGGTAATCACTTGATCCGTCGCTTCAGCCATCTTGCGATCACTTAAGAAAGGCCCGGTCTTGTACTTCTTCAAGCTCGCAATGGTGGTGTTGTCACGAATATCGCGGATGCCGAAAATGCCAGTCGCGCGCCGCTCCTCTGTCACCATGGCGAAACCGTTGGCAATGGATTCCTTAGGAGACTTGTTGCGGCAGACTTTGCCATGAAGTTTAATCTCCCCTTCTTTGCGGGTTGCCATGCCATAGATATTTTCCAGAAGTTCCGTACGCCCTGAACCATCCAGGCCGGCAATGCCCAGAATCTCGCCTTTTTTCGCCGTGAAACTGACGTCATTAAGATGAGAATAAAGGCCTGTGACGTGGTTTACTTCCAGCATGACCTCGCCGATTTTATTCGTCTTGGGCGGGAAGCGGTTCGTAAGCTCACGACCCACCATTAGGCGGATCATTTTGTTCATGTCCATTTGAGAAGCCGGCTCTGTGGTGATCCATTTGCCGTCGCGCATCACGGTGACATCATCCGAAATGCTGAGAATCTCTTCCATTTTGTGAGAAATATAAATGATGGCGCAGCCCCGGTCACGGAGCATGTTGATGATGCGGAAGAGGTGCGCCACTTCCGTGTCGGTCAAGGACGAAGTCGGTTCGTCGAAAACGATCACTTTGCTTTCGTAGGAAACGGCTTTGGCAATCTCGACCATTTGGCGTTGGGAAATGGGCATCTTCTCCATAATTTGATGTGGATCCACATGGATATCCAGATCATCGAAAATGCGCAGCGTTTCTTTCAACATAATTTTTTCAGAGACAAAAGGCCCCTGCTTGGGATAACGGCCGAGCCAGAGGTTATCCATGACATTGCGTTTAAGGGCTTGATTCAATTCCTGGTGGACCATGGCGACACCGCTCTCGAGCGCTTCTTTTGAGTCCTTAAATTGTACCTTCTTACCGTCCAGGATAATCTCGCCTTCATCCATTGAATACATGCCGAAGAGGCACTTCATCAGGGTCGATTTCCCCGCGCCATTCTCACCGATCAAGGCATGGACGGTTCCGGGCCTAACTTTGAGCGTGACTTTGTCAAGCGCTTGGACACCCGGGAAGGCCTTGCTGACTTCATTCATGGCGAGGAGATAAGTTGGAGTTGTAGCTTCCTGCGGAGTTGTTGTTCCCAGAGGAGTTGTAGCTTCCTGCGGATTTGTCGTTCCCAGAGGAGTTTTAGCTTCCATCGTTGTCCCTTCTTTCATAAGTAGGCAGCCGCCGACACCGGGCAGCTGCCACATTTCACCCAAAGGGAGATAAGCCTATTTACCGGTGTATTCCTGATACGGGATACGAACTTTTGCAACTGATGCATCAACCGGGGAGGTCACGCCATCGAGCATATCTTTGCCTTCCAGCATGTTCTGAGCAATCTGAACGATTGTGTCCGCCATACCAACAGCATCCTGCATAACCGTACCGGTCATTTTGTTCTCAGCAATCAGGGTCTTCGCTGCATCTGTAGCATCCACACCGAAAACCGGGATCTTCTTGTCGCCACCGGTGTTGTAGCCGGCAGCATTCAGCGCGGAAATCGCACCCTCCGCCATACCATCATTGTTGGCGATGACGAGTTCAATCATGTTGTTGTTCGCTTCAGAATAAGAAGCCAGATTCGTTTGCATCAATTCAAAAGCCGCCTGCGCAGACCATCTGCCGTTCGGGTCAACTTGGTACTTAGAAGCGTTGTTCGCGTCGAAGTACTCCAGCGCCGGTTTGCCGGCCGCAGTCAAGATCTTATCCGCGTCTTCAACACCATACTGGGTACGAAGTTCAGACTCGTTGTTCCCCTGCTCACCCTTGAACATGGCATAAGAAATTTTGCCGTCACCATTCAGGTCGAGTGCGTCAAAGTTCGCCAAAACATAGTCACCAACCATCTTGCCCTGCAGCTGCCCGGCTTCAATAGCTTTTGTACCGACGAAAACCGCTTTGTCATAGCTGTTAATCAGCTCATCCGTCACTTCACGGTTGAAGAAAATCACCGGAATTCCGGCTTCCTTCGCCTGATTCACAATCTCGATAGCAGGATCCGCCGCAGCCGTCTGAACATAGTTCACGACCAGAAGATCCGCGTCCTGAACCGCAGTCGTGACCTGCTCACTCTGAGTCGTCTGGTTGTTCTGGCCATCATTGTTCTGGTTGGCAATTCCGGCCGCCTTCCACGCCTGATCCATCGCGTCACGGACAGAGGCAATGTAGGTATCACTGTAATCGTAGTAGAAAACGTGCACCTTCTTACCGCTAGTCGAGGAACCACCAGTAGTTTCCGGACTCGCAGACGTGGTTTCCCCGCCGGCCACCGTCGTCCCACCTGTCGTGGTATTTTGGGTTCCGCCACCGCATGCGGCTACACTGACAGACAGCAGAACTGCAGCCAGCGTCATGCTCATACCTTTGAGAAATTTCTTCATGTATTTTCTCCTTCTCTCGTTTCAGCCGACTTTCCAGCCACGAGGGCCAGTCAGCCGAAATCTTGTATTGCCTTCATCTTACCGCTGCAGATTAGAAACAATCTCTAAAATTCTTTGATCCATCTTAGAAATTCTAGTTGTTTTGTCAGTTTGGCCAAAGCCGCCCCCCATTGCTGTATACTAAACTTCAGGAGGCCTAGACAGAATGTACAGCGTAATAGTCGTCGACGATGAGTCAGAGATCAGAGAAGGCATTATCAATCGAGTCCCTTGGACCGAGCTCGGTTTCGAGGTTATTGGTGATGCCGAAAATGGCGTGGAAGCCTTGGATCTCGTGGAAACCCTGCAACCCGATGTCGTCATGAGTGACATCAAAATCCCCTTTATGGATGGTCTCACCCTAGCCGAGAAAATCCGTGAAACATCCCTCTCAACGAAGGTCATCATCTTCTCCGGTTTCGATGACTTCGACTACGCGAAGCGCGCCATCAGGCTCAACGTCGTAGAATATATTATGAAGCCCATCAGCGCCTCAGAGCTCTCCCAAACCCTCCGCAAACTGAAGAAAGACCTGGACGAAGAGCGCGAAGCCCGCCGCAACTTGGAGCGGATGCGCTCGCTTTTCGATACCAGTCTGCCGGTCCTGCGCGAACAATTTCTCCAGAAACTCCTCACAGGTTCCGCCACAGAAGAGCAGCTCACCGCCCAGGCCGACCTCCTGCAGATGGACCTAACCGTCTCAGCGAAATCACCGCTTTATGTCGTCTACTTTGGCCAAATAGAAAGCTCCGCCGAACCCAACCCCTTGGAATTTTTCTCTCTGCAGCAGACCGTCGAGGAAACGCTCACCGCTCATGCAAAAGTCCAGAGTTTCGTCCGCGGCGGGAGCCTTCTGGTCTTCGTCACCTTGAACCCCCAAGAGGACGATCTCACCTTGATCCGCGACCTCAATTCCGTCTGTTCCTACGCCCATGTCGTGCTGCTCATGGAGGTCGGTGCAGGGGTAAGTACCCCGATCACTTCTTTGGCCTCGGTGGCCAAAGCCTACGAGGAAGCCTTTACCGCCTACACCCACAGTCGCGAGAACGGGAAGCCCCAAGCGCTCTCCTTCACCGACGTCTCTCCGGCTAATGCTCGCCCCTTCCCCATCAGCAGTGAAGCCTGGCGAGACTTCTCCCAAGCAATCAGCTTGAAAACACCGGAACAGTTAAACGTAGTGATCGATGATCTCTTCCGCAACCTCCGCCGGCTCACTTGGAACAAGCGCCAGCTCGAGGAATTGAGCCTCGAATTTCTGACGCACTTTCTGCAAATGATCCGCAACTACGACATCGAAACCGACCGCATCGTCGACCCTTCGAACACCCTCATGTCGCAGGTGTTGGAGCTTCGGACTTTGGACGAAATCGAAAACTGGGTTCGCTACATCAGCCAGGCGATCGCCCAAGAAATCAGCCGAATCAGGCAGTCTTCCGTGGAGCGCTTTGCCGATGAAGCAAAAGCCTACGTCGCCTCCCACTTTCGCGACCCCAACTTGTCCGTCGACGTCATCTGCCGGGAACTCCATGTCAGCCCGGCCTATTTCTCGACGATTTTCAAACGCCAAACCGGCCAGGCCTTCTCCGCCTATTTAACCGAAGTTCGCCTGAACGAGGCTCTCCGCCTCCTGGAAACCACGAATGACAAGACCTATCTAATTACCGAAAAAGTCGGCTACTCCGACCCCAACTATTTCAGTTACGCTTTCAAGAAGCAATTCGGCATCTCCCCCACCCAATACCGCAAACGCCTCACCGAAGGTTCCGAAAGACCCGAAACCTTGTCCCAAACCGGCGACGGTTTCACCAGTGGTGCTGGCCTCGCCGACGGAGGCACTCTCCAATGACAGAACCAAACAAGAGGTTCGCCCGCCTCTCCCCGCGAAAGCGCGGTTTGCGTTTCACCTTGTCGCTTTCCTTCACCTTGGCATCGATTATCCTCATGATCGCCTTGTCCTATCTCCTGGTCACCCGTTTCAACAGTGCCACCACGGCCAACGCCAAGGACTACAGCACCAGGCTCCTATCCCAAGTCAACACGCACATCGACGCCGTCCTCCGCGACGCCATGCGAACCTCCGACAACCTCTATTACCAAGTGTTGAAACGCTACGATCTGCAAGACGAAACCACAGCCGAGCAGTTCAAACTCATTTACGACACGGCCGGTTCCTCCCTCGTGAGCCAGGCCGTCTTTGCCGCCGACGGAACCCCGCTTCTGACGCAACCCTATAGCAAGGTGAAAAGCACCGCCGACCCCACCTCGCAAACCTGGTTTCAAAGCGCAAGCTCTTCCATTGCCAACGTTCATTTCTCCACCCCTCATGTCCAGGATCTTTTCGAGGATCCGGATGGTTCGTACAAATGGGTGATTTCAGTGAGCCGGTCGGTCGAGCTCACAGACAACGGTCGGGTTTCGCAGGGCGTCCTGCTGCTGGATCTCAACTTTTCCGCCATCAACCAGATTCTCCGAAACGTCGACGCCGGTAGTGGCAGCCGTCTCTACATGACCGATCGGAGTGGGCAGCTCCTCTACCATCCCCGCCTTCAGCTGATTTCGGCAGGACTGGACTCGGAGGCGACTTTGGCCAAAGCCACCCAAGACGACAATGTCTATGAAGACAGCTCAAGCGACTCCATCATCACCGTTCAGACGGTCGGCTATACCGGCTGGAAATTGGTGTTGGTAACGCCGTTGCAAACCGTTGTCTCCAGTCCCAACGAAGTCCAAGCGTTTACCATGCTGTTTATTTTGCTTGCCATCGCGTTGGTAATCCTTGTCAACTTCTTGATTTCATCAGGAATCGCCCGCCCGATCAAAGAGCTGGAAGAACAGGTCACCGCCTACGAAAAGGGCGAAATCAAAGCCATCTCCGAAGGCCCTTCTTCCTCGCCGGAAATTGTCCACCTGAGCACCGCGATCATCTCGTTGGTAACGCAACAGGAGGTCCTTCGCGAAAACATTGTCCGTGAACAGGAAGCCAAAAGGCGCAGTGAACTGGAAGCCCTGCAAGCCCAGATCCACCCGCATTTCCTTTACAACACGCTTGATTCCATTGTCTGGATGATCGAGAACAAGCGCTACGACGGGGCCGTCGACATGGTCACCTCTCTGGCTCGCTTCTTCCGTCTGAGCCTAGCCAAAGGAAAGTCGATTACAACCGTTGCCAACGAGTTGGAACAGATTCGCTACTACTTAAACATCCAACAAATCCGCTTCCGCGGCCAATTCACTTACGAAACGTCTTTGGCCGAAGATGTTGCGGAGTGTCGCACGATCAAATTAATTGTCCAGCCGCTCGTTGAAAATGCCATTTACCACGGAACCTCAAAATTGGATGGCGACGGCAAAATTCGCGTCAGCGCTTACGGAGAAGAGGACATGGTGTATATCGATGTGGAGGACAACGGCTTGGGGATGAGCGCAGAAATGCTCCAGATGATTGCCGACCGCCAAACCGTCGGCCACAGTTCCAGCAGCGGTTCCGGAATCGGCATTGCCAACGTTGACGAGAGAATCCGTTTATTCTTCGGCGAGGAATACGGCTTATCGATCTTTAGTGTCCCGGACGAAGGCACCTTGATCCGCATCCGCTTACCCCGAATCTATGAAGACCCGGAGGCTGCAAAACCATGACAGACAAGAAAAAACAAAACTCCGAAAACAGCCAAGCCGCAGCTGACAAGAAAAAACGCAAACCCTTGAGCAACGCCGCCTATGTCCTTCTGTATCTACTGGGCTTCGGGCTCGTTATGTCTCTCTTCCTCTATTGGCAAAAGGACGTGTTTTTTCCCGGTGCCGGTCCCAAAGCACCGCGCGTAACCGTCGTACTGGCTTCAAACTCTTCCTACGACTCTACCGTCATGCGGCAAGGCATGAACCAAGCCGCTTACGATTACAATGTCGAACTGACCTTCACGGCACCAATCCGTTCCGGAGACAGCAACGAGCAGATCAGCTTGCTGCACAGTGAGCGTCTGGACATCCCGGAGGGTGTCATCATCGTGTCCGTGGATAGTATCGCAGTGGTGAATTATCTGACAGAAACCCCACTCGACACGAAATTGCTTCTCATCAACACGCCGGACAGAGACGGAATTCCGTATGCGGTCGTGGGGTCGGATTACCCGGCTTTGGCCGAAGAACTCATCCGCAAAATCACCCAAGAGGCACCCGCTGCCCGGTCTTTCGGGATCTACTACACGGACGGCAAAGACAGCGCGGCCAGAATGCTGGAAAAGACGCTCCTCGAAGCGCTGAAAGCCTCCGACCACGAAGTCTACTCCTACGCACTCACACCAGGGATCTCAGCCGAACAGCTGGCGGCAATGGTGCAAGGCAAAGATGACGTGCTCATCGGACTCGACGGCAACGCCTTGCGCCTCCTCGCAGAGAGCAGTCGCTACCTCCCGGAAACCGACAAGCCGCTCATCTACGGCCGAGGGGTCAGTCCTGAAAATGTCGACTCGATCAAGAGCGGCACCATCCGCCTGCTGATGGCTGAGAGTGACTATAATACAGGATATCTCGCGGTGGCGGAAATGGCTTTGGCCATAGAAAACAAGCGAACACCGGAATCAAAGGTGATCGCATACACCCCGATCGACCGCGAAAATGTCTTCTCCCGCGAAAACGAGCTCTTGCTCTTCCCTATCGTCGGCTGACCGGAGGAATTGAAAATGAAAAAATCGCAACAAACACATCAGAAAACCTCCATCCCCAGGAAGCGGCTCACGTCACTAAGCCTGCTTCTCGCCATCCTGATCCTTCTCAGCCTGCTCAGCCTCCCGCTAACCCTCGCAGGCTGCAGCACCACAGACGAAACCCCTCGCTCACTCAAAATCGGCGTCCTCACCTACCGATCCGATGACACATTTATCAATGCCCTCACGACCAAGTTGACCGCCAGCCTCCGCCTCCGCGAAAACACCCTAGGCAAAAAACTCTCCGTCAACATCGCCTCCTCCAACGGCGACCAAAACGAACAGAACACGCAGATCGATCGCTTTCTGAAGCAAAATTACGACGTCCTCATCGTCAATCTCGTCGACCGCACCACCGCCTCCGTTGTGATCCAGAAATGCAAGCGCGCCGACGTTCCGGTCATTTTCTTCAACCGCGAACCCGTCGCCGAAGACATGGCCTCCTGGGAAAAACTCTACTACGTAGGTACACCAATCGAGGAGCCGGGAGCCTTGCAGGGGGAAATTCTTTTGGCCAAAGCCACCCAAGACTTCCCCTCCCTCGACCGCAACGGCGATGGTCAGATCCAGTACGTCATGCTTGAAGGTGAAACCAACCACCAAGACGCCCTCCTCCGCACCGAATCCTCCATCAAAGTCATGACCAAAGCCGGCTACACCATGGACAAACTCGCCAACGACTCCGCCAATTGGGACCTAGCCAAAGCCTACAGCATCACCTCCCTTTGGCTCGAACAATTCGGCTCCTCCATCGAAGTCGTCATCGCCAACAACGACGACATGGCCCTCGGCGCCATCCGCGCCTACCAAGAATCCCCTTACGCCCAAAACCACACCCTTTTCCTAGGCTTCGACGGCACCCCCGTCGGCCTAGAGGCTGTCCAAAACGGCAGCCTCCACGGCACAGTCATCAACGACACCGTCGACCAAGCCGCCGCCATCAGCCAACTCGCCGTCTCGCTCGCCCAAGACCAACCCATAAACGAAGGCCAATACGTCCGCATCCCCCACCGCATGGTAACCATCACAAACATCGCCCAAGAAATCGAGCGCGCAAAAGTAGTGAAGTGAATCAGTGCAGCTTTCAGTGCAGCTTTCACTACATAAGTTTAAAAATAAACTTATGTAGTGAAAGCTGGCGCGTTTTTGGCGGCGGCGCGCTTTTGGCAGCATATTGTTCCTTTTATTTGTTCTTCGTAAATGGAGAGCTTGATGAAGGAGCGCTTTGGGCAGCGTATTTCTTCTACATGCGTTCATTGGTGGTTTAGTTTTGTTGGCGGAGCGGTTTTGGCGACGTATTTCTTCTACATGAGTTCATTGGTGGGTTTAGCTCTTGGCGGCGGTGCGGTTTTGGCGACGTGTTCTTCCTTGATTTATTCTCCCTAGCTTAGAGTAGTTGTCATGTTATTTCCAAGTTGGCACAAATCGAGAAACTTGCGACAAAGTATCGTTTGTTAAGTGGTTCCTTCCGTCCAGTAATTCTATTAACTGAATGTTTCCTGATCTGAAGGTAAGAATTAATGAATGAATACTGACATTAACGAAATATTGACTGCTTTGAACACCGCATTCGCAGAAAAATCTTCTCACAATGAAGTAAAGGCTCTTTTGATGTCGCAAGTTTCCGGATCCTAGCCAATTTGGAAATTTCTTTAGACTTGGTGCCCGAACCCAGACAGCAAAAAGCCCACTCAGTACCCTGTAGAGACAGGACCGAGCGGGCTTTCATTTTTTAAATATCTACTTGTCTATGTGCTACGATACATTCGCATATACCGCACATTCACGCCTTCATCCTCACCGCGCATCACACGCTCACGCATTCACCACCACCGCGCAGCGGCGGCATCAGGCATGGCTCTCGATCGCGGCGACTTCGCCTTCCAGCAGAGGGCGGTTCTCCTCCACCAGCGGAACAGGCGTAATGTTGCGGTAGCGCATCAAGCCGGTACCGGCCGGGATGATCGTACCGATGATGACGTTCTCCTTCAGTCCGCGCAGGTGGTCCACCTTGCCTTTGACCGCCGCATCCGTCAGAACGCGGGTCGTCTCTTGGAAGGAAGCCGCCGACAGCCAGGAATCAGTTGCCAAGGACGCCTTCGTGATACCGAGGAGCAGGCGCTTACCGGTCGCGGGCGTTTTGCCCTCTTCCTCAGCCTTCCTATTGGCATCTTCGAAGGTGAAACGGTCGATTGTGCCACCGGTCGGCAGATCCGTCTCTCCGGCGTCATCAACACGAACCTTACGCATCATCTGACGGCAGATAATCTCAATGTGCTTATCCGAGATGTCAACACCGTTGTTATAGTAAACCTTGATAACCTCAGAGATGATGTACTTCTCAACACCCGGGATTCCGCTGATCTTCATGATGTCATGAGGATTTACAGAACCTTCGATGATCAGGTCACCCGCTTCGATATGGTCACCACTGTTCACCAACAAAGTAGAACCGTAGTTCACACTGTAGGTCACCGCTTCCAAATTCTCGTTGGTAATCGTAACCTCGCGTTTACGCTTCGCCGCATCTTGGACAGAAACCGTACCGGAAAGCTCCGACATAATCGCCTGACCCTTCGGTTTGCGGGCTTCAAACAGTTCCTCAACACGGGGAAGACCCTGGGTAATATCTTCACCGGAGTTCGCGATACCGCCGGTATGGAACGTACGCATCGTGAGCTGAGTACCCGGTTCACCGATGGACTGTGCAGCCATAATACCCACAGCCTCACCAATCACAGCCTCTTCACCGGTAGCCAAGTTGAGGCCATAGCAGTGAGAGCAGACACCATGTTCCGAATTACAGGTCAAAACACTTCTGATTCCGACCTTCTCAATACCGGCCTTCTCAATCGCATCCGCCAGATCCGCAGTGATCAGTTGGTTCTTGCCCACGATCACCTCACCCGTTTCCGGATGAATCACTTCGCGGCCCGAGAAACGACCCGTCACTCTTTCGGCCAAAGGCTTAATCATCCGCTTCGTCGCAGCAGACCCGGAAGTCAGCGCACCGATCTCAATCGTATCCTCCGTTCCGCAGTCCACCTCAGAAATGATGATGTCCTGGGAAACGTCAACCAGACGTCTCGTCAAGTAACCGGAGTCAGCCGTCTTTAGCGCCGTATCCGACAGAGCCTTACGCGCACCGTGCGAAGAAATGAAGAACTCCAACACGTTCATACCTTCACGGAGGTTCGACTTGATCGGAATCTCAATCGTGTTACCGGACGTGTCATTCATGTTGCCGCGCATACCGGCCAGCTGTTTGATCTGCGACATCGAACCACGAGCGCCGGACTGCGACATCATGGAAATCGGGTTATAAGGATCCATCGAAGACTTCAGTGCCTCGGTGATATCATCCGTCGTTTTACGCCAGACCTTGATCGCAGCCTCAGAACGGCCGGACTCGTTAAGGAGGCCTCTTTGGTGCTGTTTCGCAATATATTCGATCTTCTCTTCCGCCTGATCCAGGTATTCCTGTTTCACGCCCGGAACAACCATGTCGAAGACCGAGATGGAAATACCCGATTTCGTCGAGTATTTGAAGCCGATTTGCTTCACAAGGTCCAGGATCTCCGCGGTTTTCGAGATGCCATTCACACGAATGCAGCGCTCGATGATATTCCCGAGCTTCTTCTTCGTCACCAGGAAATCCACCTCGAGGTCAAGCTCTTTGCCCGCCTCGGTGCGGTCAACATAGCCCAGGTTCTGCGGGAGCACTTCATTGAAGAGGAAGCGGCCCATGGTCGACTTCACCAAGCGGCGAACTCTCTTGCCATTCATCACCTTTTCGACGCGAACCGTAATTTGCGAGTGCAGGCCCAGTTCACCTTTGTCATAAGCCATGACCGCTTCGGCCAAAGACGCAAAAACCTTCCCTGCTCCGATCTCATCATTCTTCTCCATGGTGAGGTAGTAAATACCCAGAACCATATCCTGAGTCGGCACCGTGACAGGCTTGCCGTCCTGGGGCTTCAAGAGGTTGTTTGAGTGCAACATCAGGAAGCGGGCCTCCGCCTGCGCTTCCGCAGACAGCGGCACATGGACAGCCATCTGGTCGCCGTCGAAGTCCGCGTTAAAAGCCGTACAAGCCAACGGGTGCAACTTGATGGCGCGCCCTTGAACCAGAACCGGTTCAAAAGCCTGAATACCCAATCTATGCAGCGTAGGGGCGCGGTTCAACATAACCGGGTGATCCTGAATCACTTCTGCCAGGATATCCCAGACAATGTCCTCGCCTCTTTCCACCAAATTCTTCGCGGTCTTAATGTTGTGAGACCAGCCGCCCTCCACCAAACGCTTCATCACGAAAGGCTTGAACAGCTCAATCGCCATTTCCGTCGGCAGACCGCACTGATGCATCTTGAGCTCAGGGCCGACCACGATAACAGAACGGCCGGAATAGTCAACACGCTTACCCAGAAGGTTCTGACGGAAGCGCCCTTGCTTGCCCTTCAGAAGGTCAGACAAAGACTTCAAGGGGCGGTTGCCGGCGCCGGTCACAGCACGACCGCGGCGGCCATTGTCAATCAAGGCATCCACAGATTCCTGGAGCATGCGCTTCTCGTTGCGGACAATGATTTCCGGAGCGCCCAGCTGCAAGAGCTTGTTCAGACGGTTATTGCGGTTGATCACACGACGGTAAAGGTCATTCAAGTCAGAAGTCGCGAAACGGCCGCCGTCCAGCTGAACCATCGGGCGAAGATCCGGCGGCAAGACCGGCAGGACATCCAAGATCATCCATTCCGGACGATTGCTTGAACGGTTGAAAGCCTCCACGACTTCCAAGCGCTTGATCAGGCGAACACGCTTCTGACCCGAAGCGGCATTCATCTCAACTTTCAAATCCTGGGTCATTTTCTCGGTGTCAATGCGGGTCAAGAGTTCCTTGATCGCCTCAGCACCCATTTCCGCACGGAAAGAGTTGCGGCCATATTCACGAACCGCATCCCGGTATTCCTGATCGCTGATGATCTGCTTCTCACTGAAGGTTGTCTCACCCGGATCAAGCACAATATAGTTGGCAAAATAGAGCACACGCTCCAATTGGCGCGGCGAGATGTCCAGAATCAGACCCAGACGGCTCGGGATCCCGCGGAAGTACCAGATATGGGAGACCGGCGTAGCCAGCTTAATGTGGCCCATGCGCTCGCGGCGCACCTTGGACTTCGTGACTTCGACGCCGCACTTATCGCAGACAATCCCGCGATAACGAATTTTCTTATATTTACCGCAATGGCATTCCCAGTCCTTCGTAGGTCCGAAAATACGCTCACAGAATAAACCGTCACGCTCAGGTTTGAGCGTGCGGTAGTTGATGGTTTCAGGTTTCTTAACCTCGCCGTGTGACCACTCGAGGATGCGTTCCGGCGAAGCCAGACCGATGCCGATAGACTCGAACTTCAGATCCGTCTCTTTTTCCTTGCCGGTACGGTTTACGTTAGCAAGACGCAAATCAGCCATTTATTTCACAATCCTTTCACTCTTTGTCCGCGAAATTCGCGAAGACCATAGAGTATCCTGTTCCTCTTACTCTTCGTCCGCAGAGACGGTCGAGTATCCTGCTTCATCCAGTTCTTCCGAAGAAGTCGTGGTATCTTCAATTGAACCGATCAGGCGACGGAGCCTCGCCGTGTCGTACGTGCTGCTGTCCCCGTCATCAATATCTTCCTTAACTTCGACTTCTTCATCTTGGTAGAAAATACGGACATCAAGCGCCAGCGATTGCATTTCCTTGATCAAGACCTTGAAGGATTCCGGTGTGCCGGATTCCGGGATATTCTCCCCTTTCACAATCGCTTCGTAGGTCTTCGTACGGCCATTCACGTCATCCGACTTGACCGTCAGGATTTCGCGGAGTGTGTACGCAGCGCCATAGGCCTTGAGCGCCCACACTTCCATTTCGCCGAAACGCTGTCCGCCAAATTGCGCCTTACCACCCAAGGGTTGCTGTGTAACGAGTGAATAAGGGCCGATCGAACGAGCATGGATCTTGTCATCAACCAAATGATGCAGTTTCAAATAGTACATCACGCCAACGGTGACCTTACTGTCAAAAGGTTCGCCGGTTCGACCATCATAAACAGTCGCCTTGCCGTCTTCATCGAAACCACAGTTGCGGAAAGCCTCTTGAATATCTTTCTCAGTCGCGCCGTCAAACACCGGTGTCGCAATCTTGATGCCCTTCTCTCTGGCACAGCGGCCGAGGTGGACTTCCAAGAGCTGTCCGATATTCATACGTGACGGGACACCCAAGGGGTTCAGGACGATATCGAGCGGTGTGCCATCTTCCAAGTAAGGCATATCCTCAGAGGGAAGAATGCGGGAAACAACACCCTTATTCCCGTGACGGCCGGCCATCTTGTCACCAACAGAGATCTTACGTTTCTGGGCAATGTAGACTCGAACCAACTGGTTCACCCCATGCTTCAGGTCATCATCATTTTCTCTGGTGAAGATCTTCACATCCACCACGATCCCCGATTCACCGTGTGGTACGCGGACGGAAGTGTCGCGGACTTCACGGACCTTTTCGCCAAAGATCGCGCGATAAAGTCTCTCTTCAGCCGTCAGTTCCGTTTCACCTTTAGGGGTGATTTTACCGACCAGAATGTCACCGGAATGGACTTCCGCACCGATGCGGATAATGCCCTGACCATCCAGGTCACGGAGCACATCGTCCGACACCTGCGGAATTTCACGGGTAATCTCTTCTGCACCAAGTTTCGTGTCACGCGCTTCACACTCATATTCCTCAATGTGGATTGAAGTGTAAACATCGTCACGAACCAGGCGTTCATTGATCAGAACCGCGTCTTCGTAGTTATAACCTTCCCAGGTCATGAACCCGATCAAAGCATTGCGTCCCAAAGCCAGCTCGCCATTATCGGTGGCCGGACCATCGGCAATGATTTCGCCCTGTTCAATCTCGTCACCAACGAATACCAACGGCCGTTGGTTGATACAGGTCGAATGGTTGGAACGTTGGTACTTTGTCAACGTGTATTCATCCTTGGTTACAGGCGAAGTGCGAATGATAATCTTATCCGCAGTCACCAGCTCGACGGTGCCGCTGTTTTTCGCAACAACGCAAACACCGGAGTCTTTGGCCGCCTTATGCTCCATACCGGTACCGATCAAAGGCGCTTCCGTCTGAATCAGCGGAACACCCTGACGCTGCATGTTCGAGCCCATGAGGGCGCGGTTTGCGTCGTCGTTGCCGAGGAAAGGAATCAGGGATGTGGCGACAGAAACAACCTGTTTGGGCGAGACGTCCATCAGATCCACCTTCTCGGGTGAAATCTCCTGGAACTTGTCGAGCCAACGAACAGTGATCTTCTTCGCCTTGAAACGGCCCTCCTCATCCAGCTCTTCATTCGCCTGCGCAATGTAGAAATAATCTTCCTCATCAGCCGTCATGTAGCGGACTTCGTTGGTAACGCGTTTATTCACCTTATCGTAGATGCGGTACGGCGTTTCAATGAAACCATACTCGTTGATCTTCGCGTAAGTCGCGAGAGAGTTAATCAAACCGATGTTCGGTCCTTCAGGCGTCTCAATCGGGCACATACGGCCATAGTGGGATGTGTGAACGTCACGAACTTCGAAGTTCGCGCGATCACGTGATAAACCGCCGGGGCCCAGGGCCGAGAGACGGCGCTTATGCGTCAATTCCGCCAGCGGATTATGCTGATCCATAAACTGGGACAGCTGCGAGGAGCCGAAAAACTCCTTGATCGCCGCGGAAATCGGGCGCGTATTAATTAATTGTTGTGGCGTGGCTGTCTCGACATCGGCCAAAGACCGCATTCTCTCACGAACCACACGCTCCATACGAGTGAAACCCACACGCATCTGGTTCTGCAGCAGTTCACCGACAGAACGAACACGACGGTTCCCCAAGTGGTCGATATCATCGAGCTTCCCGATGTGGTGGTAGAGTCCCAACAAGTAGCTCACCGAGGCAATAATGTCGTCAACGGTCAAGTGCTTAGGGCAGAGCTCCACTTCATGTTTCGCCAGAAGACGGTTAATCGTCTCCGCAGTATCCCCTTCAGCACCCTGCGCTTCCGCAACAATGCTTCTGAGTTTATTGAGACGCACCATCTCATGGATGCCATTCTCCTCAGGCTTCACCCGATCAACAACTTCCGCCGGGAAGAAATTGGCCAGATAGCGCTTCACATCGACACGGTTGTTGCCAATGACGGGGAACACTTCCGCGCCTTCCGTGAACATGTCACCAACTTCAATAATCGGGATAACCTTGACATTATTGATGCCGTGGTTCTGAATCTCCCAAGCCGTATCTTCCGAGATCAGTTCGCCTTCCGCAACCAGAATTTCGCCGTCCGCGGTCACGATATCCTCAGCAGCCTTATGGCCCTGAATTCTTCTGGCCAGAGCAAACTTACGGTTGATGGTGAAGACTCCGACTTTGGCCAAATCATAGCGGCGAGGATCGAAGAACATGTTGTTCAGCAAGCTCTCCGCTCCCTCCACCGAGACAGGCTCGCCGGGACGAAGCTTGCGGTAAAGTTCTTGGAGTCCCTCTTCGCGGGTGTGGCAGTTGTCCTTGGCCAACGTCGCCAAGATCCGCTCATCATCCCCGAAGTTCTCAATAATTTCTTCATTGGTCCCGAAACCCAGCGAACGCAAGAAAACCGTTAACGGAAACTTACGCGTGCGGTCGACACGAATGGAAATAACATCGTTATGGTCCGTTTCATACTCGATCCAGGCACCGCGGTTCGGAATAATCTGGGTGGCATAGAGATCCTTGCCCATCTTATTATTCTTGACCGGTGTGTAGTAAGCGCCCGGAGAGCGCACCAACTGACTGATGATGACACGCTCGGCACCATTAATAATGAAGGTACCGGTCTCGGTCATAATCGGGAAATCGCCGATAAAGATTACTTGATCAATAATGCGGTTGTCCCGCTTGTTATTCAGTCTGACTTTCATCCGCAGAGGCGCTTCGTAGTTGGCGTCGCGCTCGCGGCAATCCGGTATAGACAAAACAGGGTGATCTATGTCAAACTCCGTATCAATGAAGCTGAGTTCGATCTCGCCTGCGCCGTCGTCCACGATCGGAGAAACAGATTCCAGAACTTCCTTCAAACCTTCATCGATAAACCATTGATAAGACTTTCTCTGAATATCGACGAGGTTCGGCATGTCAATGACTTCATCCAGCTTGGAATAAGACATGCGCTCTGTACGCCCGAACATTTCAGGATGCAGCATATTGTGATTCACCTCTTAATTAAGTTAACGGTTGAGACCGTCTGTACCGGAGAACCCGGTGCTTTTAGACATAAACAACCCTTGTGGGCCGTTTACAGGTTTTTAGATGATAACACCGGCCGAAATGAGAATCAATAAAATCCGGCTTTGTCAAGTGCTTTTCTATTTTTTGGAGATTTTTACGGCTGGGCTCGTTGAAATTCTCTATTTTCACAGCAAACAAGCCTCCCCCGTGAATGGGAGAGGCTCAAGGTTTCAAGTCTCTTACGCAACCAGCCACCAGCCGGGGTACGTATTCTGCGGGATGTTCACCGGATCCTTGGTCCACGTGTCCAGATCCGCGGAGAAGGCGTCGCTCTGGAGCTTCTCTTCGATCTGAACATACCAGGATTCTTTATCTTGACGCTCAAGCATCGTCACAACATAAACCTTGTCGGATGTCTCGATGACATGGGCTGTGCCGGCTTTGGCCTCCGGAGAGAGGGCCCAATTGAGCACTTGGTGGTTTACGGAGGAGCCGTTGGCTGTATTCACGTTCTCGTATTTGGTGGCCTTCGTAGCCTTTACTTCTTCCGGTTTCGTGACCGTGTTGTCATCGTAAGCGGTGACATCGGCCTCTGTTTTGAATGTCTTCGCCAGTTCTGCGGCTGTGTTGCGAATCTTCGTGAGATCCGCTTCAGCCTTCAGCTGGCCGGTACTGTCTTTGAGGTCAAAAGACGACACCATGAAACTGGCTGTGTTGCGGGTGTCTTGCTCTCTAGACAAGAAATAGATGATGTGGAAATCGTTGCCACTGGCAATATAGGTCTTATCTCCTGCCTTGCGTGCGTCATCGAAGAGCCAATTCTGCTCCTCCGTACCGGTAACGGCAGCCTTACGCACCTTGTCGACCAAGGTGACATCTGTGGGGCCTTCGTACTTGGCTTTGTCCGCCTCAGACGCATTCGCAATTGCTTGCTTCAGAACATCTTCCGGAGCTTTGATCTCCTCGACAATCTTCTTGGCAAGCTCTTCATTTTTCGTCTTCTCTTCTGCGATCTCCGCGTCAGTCAGCGCCGTGCCATCAGTCTTCTGGGTCGGCGTTACCAACGTGAACGTGTGGTAGCTGACCAGATCATACGCTGTTTTATCTTCCTCATAGACTTTCGTAACATCCTCGGACTTAATTTCATACGTCGCCGGGACATCATTCAGATAGTTACTGGCGATTGTCTGGCGCTCCAGAACCTTGCGATAAGCATCCACCGTGAAACCCCTGCCGTAGGAGTTCGACAAATAGAGCTCAAAATCCAGCGGAGTGCCCACCTGCGCCTGCATGGAGTCGATGTAATTCTGAACCTGGGTCTTATCATCATCAGTCAAGGTATAGCCACTATCCAAAGCCTTCTGATACAAAATAAACTCTTGAGCCACACCCTCACGAGCACTCCTCGTGAAGAAGTCACCCCAGGTGATGTCCTCGCCTAGGATGTCTTTGGCCGAAGCCTTCAGATCGAGCAGGCCGCCGCCCCCGAAGTACTGCGTATACATATTAAGATTGGAGTAATAAGAGAAATTATAGTCGGTAACGGTGGCTGTTTGCTGATTCACCTTAACCGCAGTCAGGTTTCTCTGCAGAACTCCGAAGTTCCACAGCAAATATGTTGCAAGAATCACGATTACCAACGCGGCACCAACGATTGCCAACACCCGGTTCCTGGTTTTGTGGCTCTTTTTCAAGGGCTTTTTCACACCGTCTTTTGCCCTCATTGCTTGAACCCGCTGATCGCGCTCGGCGCGGGACTTCTCGCTCTTAGATTCGTAAGAGACTTCGTTTTTATTTTTGGCCATATTTTTTATGTTCACTCCCCAAATAATTCAAGTCATTATAGGATTACAAAACCCTTGTGGCAACATTCTTTCAGCGGCTTCACCCCGGCAAAAGCCACGATCCACCGCTGAATTCATGATTAATTTACGATTTGCTTACGCTCTTGAACCTAATCCTCGTACTTCGCGTACTCGTTTTCCAGGCTCTTATCTTCTTCAGGCGATTCACCGCGTTCAGTCGCCTCTTCCCTCTCGCGCAGCTCATCCACATAATCTTTCGCAGATTCGTTAATCGTAAGGCGCACGCGGTCGATTCGCCGCTCATCCATCGCGATCACCTTCAAGGTCATATTGCGGTAATCAACCGATGGCTGCTCATCTTCGTCCGGGATTCTTCCCAACTCTCCGATGATGAGTCCGGCGATCGTGTCATAGTCTTCCGTATCCTCTTCCATGAACACAGCTTCCGGCAAAACCCGACTGATATCTTCCGGCGACAGCATGCCGCTCAAATCATAGGTGCCATCCTCATTCGTGGTGATGTCGTAATCTTCTTCATCGTATTCATCCTGGATGTTACCAACGATTTCCTCCAGAAGATCCTCGATCGTCACAATACCCGCGGTCCCACCGTATTCATCAATGACTACGGCCAAAGACACATGCTCCCGCTGCATCTCCCTAAACAACTCATCAACATTTTTGCTCTCCGGAACCCAATACGGTTCACGCAAGAGGAGCTTCAGGTCGAAATTCGCTTTCGCATTGTCATTCGCCAGATAATAGAGCAGATCCTTAATATGAAGAACGCCGATAATATCATCCATGTCATCTTCGTAGACCGGAATACGGCTGTACTTCTCATGGACAGCAACTTCCACAGCCTCTTCCAAAGTCGCATCGATCTTCAAAGCAACCACATTCGTGCGATGCGTCATGATCTCCGAAACTTCCTTGTCGTTTAATTCGAAGATGTTGACGATCATCTCGCTCTCTTCTTTTTCGATGCTGCCGGATTTTTTCCCTTGATCCAAGAGCATACGAATCTCCTCTTCGGAGGCGACATTTTTATTGTCATCGGGATTGATGCGAAGTAATTTCAAGATCAACTCAGAGGACTTCGTTACCAACCAAACCACCGGTTTCAGGATGGCTTCGAAGGCGATGAGCACACCAACAACTTTCTTCGCGAATCCTTCAGGATTGGCCAAAGCCACCTGTTTCGGTACGAGCTCACCCAGTACAATCGATAAATAGGAAGTAATTAAGGTAACCAGAATAAGTGTCAGATTGGTAACCAGATCGGATGGCCCCTGCGGCTGAATTGCCCAGGCAAGTCTGGTTGCAAACGTCTGACCTGCAAATGATGATGACAAGAAGCCCGCAATAGTGACACCCACTTGAATGGTTGCCAGGAAGCTGCCGGAATCATCAATAAACCGCAAAAGCCTTTTTGCAGCCCGATTTCCATTCTCCGCTTCCATTCTGATGCGGTTATCATTTGACGAAACAACGGCCATTTCTGTTGCTGAGAAAAATCCATTCACAGCCAACAAGACCACAATAACTAAAATTTCAACCCAGACATTACCGCTATCTTGCGGATTCGTAACTTGAGTCAATGCCAGTACACTGCGTAACCAGCCATCTTCCACGAAAAGTTGTCCTCCAACCAAACCCCCCGCTGCGGTCCGCTGTCATCAGAAGCTAGCGTTTTGTCTCAACTTTCCCTATTCTGTTCCCTGTATTCTCTTTCCTGTTCCAGTTCCTGTTTTCCGGATCTTCCGGTATTCCGGTATTCCAGATATTTTGGATATTTCGGATATTTCGGATTCCGAAGTTAATCGGATCTCACGAATCTCACGAACAAAGGATTTCGAATACTGAGCCTAGGCTAATTGAAACGCGTAGCGCAGCGCCGGTACGTGGCAGTTTCCGGTACAAATGCTATATTTTTTGTTGTACCGTGTATCCGTTACGATCTCTTGCATGATCTCTTGCGAAATCTCTTGCATGATCTCTTGCAAATCTTTTGTATGATCTCTTGCGAAATCAGACGTGAAATCAGAGACAATAACGCATTTCCTCTTGCTGACTGGCCAACCGCTTCATCCCGTTGGTATAATCCATTGGTTAATTGAATTTGCCATAGCATTTCAAAAATAGCATACGTTTGAGAATATCGTCAATAATTAATCTTGACTTGTGCTACAGTAGCGTCAAAATGTCATATCTCCATATAAAATCTGCTTAAAATTGCACGGTCATTGCGCTCTATTGGTAACGAATGGTAACGAACTACCCTCTTGTTACCATCCGTTACCATTTATTACCATCTGTTACCACCCATTGGCACCAGCTACCATTCATTGGTATCCGCGATATAAGTTCAATTTATTGTCACCGGTCACTAGTAATTGACATTCACTACTATCCGCCAAGAATTGGCTGCTATTTATTGGTATCCGCTACTATAAGTCAATATCAGTTTCTAGTTACTGATATCTGTTATTTTCGTTGGCAAACGTTGCCATTCATTGACAATCCGTTGCCATTCATTGGTATCAGTTACCATTCTCAGACAATCACCGACTATCGCTAAATTCTTGGTATAAACATGACTATCTTAAAACAATCAGATGCCACACACGTTCATAAAATCTATCGAAATGCAGGTTTATGTCACCTGTTTTCTATTACAACCCTCGAAGAGATGCCATAGGTGAATGTTACTGACTATTTCAACCCATTACCACTCATTACCGCCCGTTACCATCGGTTGTCATCCCGTTGTCATCCGTTGCCGCATATTACCATTCATTGTCATTCGTTACCGTTCATTACCACCCATTGCGAACAACTGCTCTTTAGTTGTTTGATCTAAAATCATGTCCCCGGCTATTTTATACGGATATTTATAAGAGATATCAACACGTGTTGCAATTTCTTGCAACTCATTGCAAATCATTACCACCAGTTGGTATCCATTGGCAATGCTTGTCTCATCTCTCGAGCATTATTTCATACTTGCCGTTTTGATTCAATTTTACATCAAAAGCATCTGTTTCAATGCGTTACCATCTATTGCCATTCATTATCATTTGTTACCACCCATTGCAGCTGGTTATTTCAAGTTATGTCCAGATGCAACTCGTTACCAACGATAATATTCACTGACGAATCTTAATTGTGAAAACGAGCAGAAAAATGTTTTTTGAGTTATTTTGGTCCAAATCGATCGTGTCCAATGAGTTTTTGATACCTAATTAAAGAGACTTCTGCTGAATCCTGTTGGCAATCCATTGGTGTTTGTTTATAATTGTTACCAACCCTTTAAAACAATTGCCAACTGCTCACAATCGGAAAGAGGATAGCATGGAAGACGTTTATACCATTCTAGAAGTCGCAACTATGTTGAAGATCACGACACAAGCCGTTTATAAACGGTTGCAACTGGACCAAGATTCGTTGCAAGATTATGTCACTACAAAAGGTGGCAAACGATCCCTCACAAAACCTGGTATTGAAAAGTTATGTGTAATCATGGGTCTTGATAATCCTTTTACCCCTGAAGATGAAAGTGTATCTGTTGATGATTCTACCAACGGCGTTACCAACAGTGATGCTGAAATAGAACTTCTGCAATATCTGCGTGACGACAATAAACGACTTCAAGAGGATGTTGACGGTTTGCGTAAAGAGTTGGCCGAAGTTCGAAATATGCGTGAAGAGGACCATAAAACCGCGGAAGCAGAGCGCCGCCAGCATGAAGAAGCCAGAATGCGGGCTGACACTCTTTTAATGAAAGCAATGATGAATCAAGAAAAGCCTCGATTACTCGAGCGAATTTTCGGTAAGAAGAAAGAGAAGACAACCGAACCCGTTGACAACTAAATTTGCCATTTTGGTAATCGTTTTAAATGGTTGTCAAACAGTTGATCTCGATAGTTGTCCTTTATTTAGTAGTTCATTGAAATTTGTTTACTGCAATTACTATTTGGCAACCGTTGGTAATTCCCACTAACCAGTTACCAAATGTTGGCAACTAGTTGTCAACATTTTTTTCTTACGGCGATGCAAATATTGCTCATGGCTTAATTATTGTTCCTTAGAAGTAGAAATTTTATTTCCTTATTTATTAAATACAAAACTTAGTGTCGGGTCATAAATTGGTAATTTGCAACAGCTTTATCAACCGCTACCAACGGTCACCAATGGTTAGCCAAGGATACCAACATTTTGCTGAGGATCTCCAACGCCAGATTCCTAGAAGCTGCAGCTTGCCAACGGTCACCAACGGTTGATAATAGATGCCAACCGTTTACCAACGTGAGAATATCCGAGTCAACAACTGGATAAGCATTACCGGAGTGATCCTTTTCATCATCAAGGCACCAAATGTGACAAGCAGTTGACTCTTGGAGCCAATAAATTACTGTCATCACCAACGGTTGTCACTCGGTTCCAACTGCTTACCAATGATCACCAACCAGTTGAATCTCTGTGCCAACCATTTGCCAACGGTCACCAACAGTTGGTTCTCAGTACCAAAAGATTACCTATCGAGATATTGAATTCTACTGTACAATAAGTTCATCCCAGATCCTAGATCTAAGTAGAAAGTGTTCGACATCCACATAGGAAAGTTGGTTCTCTTAAACATTCCGAACTCTTAAGCGCAGCTTTGCAACGCAAAACCAACGATTACCAAACTACTGACAATCGTTGCCAACGATCGGCAACGCGAGGCACGCTGGGCAAAAGTTGGAAGAATTCCATGATACATTGATCAAATAGGGGAGAGCTGCACCTAATCGTTATAGCCGAGCAATTCCAGAATTCTTTCTAGTTCGGCAAAGTCATTAAACGATATTTCTACACTGCCGCTCTGATCCTTGTTCGTCTTTAGCTTCACTTGAGTTCCGAAATTTCTGCACAGTTGATCTTCAACACGTTGCAATTGGAGTTGCAACTGTTGCAAACTATTGGCAATTTCATTGTCAACGGTTGCAACTGGTGGGTCAGATGATTTTTGTTTACGTAGTTTCTCTGCGACAGCGTTCGCATCCCGCACCGAAAGCTGATCTTGAATAATCTTTCCGGCTAGATAGAGCATGTCGCTTTCGCGCGTCAAACTGAGAATAACTTTGGCATGTCCGGATGATAACAGTCCATCTGCTAGCTGATCCTGGACAAAGGACGGTAGTTTCAACAGTCGTAAACTGTTGGTAATCGTTGCACGGCTCTTACCAACGGACTGGGCGATTTGTTCGTGGGACATATCATATTCGTCTATCAACTGTTGGTAAGCATTGGCTTCTTCTAATGGATTCAGGTCATTCCGTTGCACATTCTCTAAAAGTGCCTGCATTTGCCTTGTAAAAGGCTCTAACTCACGAACAATACACGGTATAGTGGCCTTCTTAGCTAGAATAGAGGCACGCCAACGGCGCTCTCCTGCGATAATCTGGTATTTGTCGTTACCAACGGGCGAAACAATGATTGGTAATATCACGCCGTTTTCAGTGATCGAATCAGCCAACTCCTGCAAACTATCGGGATCGAAATGTTTGCGTGGCTGATTCGGATCAGGCGTGATTTGATATACGGGTATGTCGCGTACTTCTTCAGTCATTTCACATTACATTACATTAAGGTTACAAAGTTCTACGTGGAACCTCAGCTATCAATGACAGCGTACTGAGCATTCTCCTGAATGAAATTACGCCGTGGCTCAACTTTGGCTCCCATCAAGAGATCCAACGTTTCATCTGCGGTTTGGAAGTCCTCTGCTTTGACTTTCAACAATTTACGTTTAGAAGGATCCATGGTTGTCTCCCATAGCTGGGTCGCATCCATTTCCCCGAGGCCTTTATAACGCTGAAGTTTCGGGCTCACCCAACCGGTTTCCTTCTTGATTCTCTCTACATCAGCATCATCATAGGCGTAGTAGCCTTCTTTGCCTTCGTAGACGCGGTAGAGAGGAGGACAGGCGATGTAGACATGGCCGGCATCGACTAGAGGCCTCATGTAGCGGTAGAAGAAAGTCAGAAGTAGTGTGCGGATATGAGCTCCATCGACGTCCGCATCAGCCATAATAATGACCTTGTGATAGCGGAGCTTAGACAGGTCAAAATCCTCACCAATACCAGTTCCCAAAGCGAGGACAACAGGTTGCAGCTTCTCATTCGTATACACTTTGTCTATGCGTGAACGTTCCACGTTAAGCATCTTACCCCAGAGCGGCAGGATGGCCTGATATTTGCGTTCACGACCAGATTTCGCAGTACCTCCTGCAGAATCTCCCTCAACAATGAAGATCTCACTCAAGGTCGGGTCATTACTCTGACAATCCGCTAGTTTACCGGGAAGAGCATTTGACTCAAATGCCGTTTTACGGCGTGTCATCTCCCTGGCTTTGCGCGCAGCGATACGAGCTTGCGACGCAGCCATGGTCTTTTCAACAATTTGTTTCGCAGTTTGGGGATTCTCCTCCAGGAAAATGGCCATTTTTTCATTCATGACCTGTTCTACAATCGTCCTGATTTCGCTGTTTCCCAAACGCGATTTTGTTTGACCTTCAAATTGGGGATCCGGAAGCTTCACACTAATAATAGCGCAGAGACCTTCTCGGACATCTTCACCGGCTAAGTTAGCATCAGACTCCTTCAGATAATTGTTCTTGCGCGCATAGTCGTTGACAACCTTTGTCAACGCGGATTTAAACCCGGTTAAATGGGAACCACCTTCAAAAGTAGCAATGTTATTAGCGTACGAGAAAACACTTTCAACATAGCTGGTGTTGTATTGCAAGGCCATTTCGACGAACGTGTTGCCCTGCCGGCTGGCAATATAAATCGGCGGTTCGTGAACCACTTCTTTTTTACGGTTCAAGTACTCGACAAAGGCGATAATACCGCCTTCGTAGTGCAAATGAACCTCCTTCGGTTCATCAGATCTGTCGTCGATCAGGGTAATGCTGACTTCCTTATTAAGGAAGGCCATCTCACGGTACCGACTGATCATAGAATCGAAGTCAAAAGTCGTGTCCTCGAAGATTTCCGAATCCGGTTTAAAGATGGTGGTTGTACCAGTTTCACCGTTTTCTGTGTTGGCAACGACTTTCAACGACTGTGTCGTTTTCCCGCGCTCGAACCCAATTTCATAGATCTTACCGTCACGAGCGACGTAGACATCCATCCATTCAGACAACGCGTTGACAACGGATGCACCAACGCCGTGTAAACCACCAGATATGCTGTAAGCACCACCGCCGAATTTGCCTCCGGCATGCAGAATCGTATGAACAACTTCAACCGTCGGAATGCCCATCTTAGGATGAGTACCCACGGGGATACCACTGCCGTCGTCCTTGACCTTCACAGAACCATCTTTGTTTAAAGTGACCCAGATATTGTCACAACGACCTGCCAACGCTTCATCAACGCTGTTGGCAACGATCTCATAGACAAGATGATGCAGACCACGAGAGGTCACGTCACCAATGTACATCGCAGGGCGCTTACGCACGGCTTCTAGACCTTCTAGTACTTGGATATCAGAATCATCGTAGGTATGAGTATTCTCCGTACTAAACTGATCTTGATCACTGGTATCAATAAGGGTTTCCGTGAAACCATCGTCGATCTCAGCCATAGCATGAATATTGTCAGCTTCATTAATCAAATCATCAGATAGACTCAGATTAATATCCGTGAGTAGGACATCTTTCTCATTTTCTTTTTCATTATTCGTATTTTTTGCCATTCAGCACCTCATATCATAGATATTGACCGGTCATAAGGCCGGTCAAATAAACGTTGCCTCAATGTATAAGTGGAAATAGGGGAGAGGTACGCCCGGTCAACAGTCAAGACTAATGACTTAGGCAAATCAGGCGACACAGGCTCAAGAAGAGAACGCTCTTCCAATGATTTGAGGAAATTAATAGTTCCTTTATCCTTGCTGCTGGTGATTTGATCCAAATCAAAAATACCTATGATCAACCTGGCGGCCAGTTCATATTCACCACCAATATGTACGTACATTATACCATAGCCTCCCTAATTTCTCTGGTCAGACAAGCCTCAAGATACCCGTGATACCGTGCCTTGATTCACATGGAAATAGGCAGGTTTATCGTTGGTAACGTTTGTCAACCAGTTCTGGTCCAACTGTTCCGGATCCGTACAGGTGACAAAGATTTGGACATGTTGAAGACTGTTTAATAAATGCTCACGTCTACCGATATCAAGCTCCGACAAGACATCATCAAGTAAGAGAACCGGAGCCTCATTGACCTGATGGCGGATAATTTCAAGTTCAGCCATTTTCAAAGCCAGGACCGCTGTTCTTTGTTGACCTTGAGAACCGAAGCTGCGAAGAGCAAAATCGTTAATCATCAAATCAAAGTCATCCCGATGTGGTCCACTGGAAGTGCTACCGCGAAAAATGTCATCGTTTCGAGTCCGTTGCAAGCGTTTCAAGATGTTGTCAACGATTGCATCTTGTTGCAAATCGATGGTAACGCCTGGCAACGTGCGATAAACCAGACTCAGTCTTTCTAAACCGCCAGAAATATTCTTGTGGATATCTCCCGCCCAATAAGTCAGTTTGTCAACCAGTTGTAAACGGTCGGTAATAAGCTTTGCAGCAACATTAGCAAATTCTTCATCCCACATATTGAGTTGCTCAGTCTGGAGGAGATCCAATGAACCACCTTTTTCACGAAATTGTTTTAATAAGGTGTTCCGTTGTTTAAGAATCCGTGAAAAATATTGCAAGTTCTGAAAGTAGCTAGGTTTAATTTGACTCAGCAGAAGATCCAGAAAACGTCTTCTAACAGCAGGTCCATCTTTAACAATTGACAAATCTTCCGGAGCAAACATCACAGCATGGAATGTACCAACGAAGTCAGCGATGCGAGGCACTGAAATTCCGTCCTTTGTGAGTTCTCGTTTAAACTCGTTACCAACCGTTACCATCTGTTTGTAACGGATGGCAATGGATTCTTCGTAGGAATCGTCCAAAACCTCAGCATAAGAAGAGAAATATTTTAGCTCGATATCGTAAAAAGAACTGCCATGACGAATGAGTTCTGCGTCTTTGGCCGTACGATGAGACCTGGCACAGGCACACATATTCACCGCCTCGATAATATTCGTCTTACCTTGGCCGTTGTTGCCATAGAGAATATTCAAGCCGGGGACAGGTGAGAGGTTGACCTCTTCGTAGTTTCGAAAATTTTCCAGATGGATACCAGATACAATCATATAGTCACTTTATTCTGCAGCGTAGTGCGGGTTGGAACAATAAGTGGAGGCCAAGGAGGCAAGTGAGACATTCCGTGAGATTTACAATGAGGCTTCAGAGGCTTGCCAGCGTAGTTAGAACGGACATTGACTCTTCGACCTGCAGTTTACTCTCGCTGTACTCGTGTTAGAGCCGTATTCGTGTTAGCGCTGGTACAGGTCTTGGACGATCGTAAAAACTTTGTATAGACCAAATGCAAAGTTTCGTAATGGGCCAAAACCAAGGATAAGACAAACGACAAGGACAATAACGAAAACGAGAATAAGTATGAGGTCCCAGTCATATCTTAAACAGCAAACTCAGGCGATAAACCTGAAACCAATTAGAAACAAGTCATCCCGCTCGCATTTCCGCTTGCAGTAGATGAAGTCACATTTCGTTTTCATTCGTCTTCATCCGTATTTATAAGAATCTTGGCCTCGCCACCGTCTCGCCACAACCCCGCCGCCTACCCACCGCGAAGAGATCAGCGTGTTCAGCGTATAAAGAGCATCTGGAACACGTCCACAAAGCTATTTGCGCAGCGGAAGCACGAGGTAAGAAAACTTGTCTCCTTCGACCGGGCGGATGACACAGGGGCCAATAGGGCCGTTAAACGAGAGCATAATCTGTTCGTCGGTGATGACCTTCAGGGCGTCGATGAAATAGCGCGGGTTGAAGTCAACATCCAGATCCTCACCTTCCATCGTCACCGGAACTTCATCATAGAGATTTCCCAGCTCCGTATTCGCCTGAATAATCATCGTCTTATAGCGATCGAAGGTCAAATTCATCGGGAAGCGGCGATCTTCGGAAGGCACAATCAGGGAGGCGCGTTCCACAGCTTGGTAAAAAGCCTTTGTATCCACAATCACGGTCGTCGTTGAAGACTGCGGGAGAATCGAGTTGTAGTTCATGAACTCCTGCTGAATCAATCGGGAAATCAGTTTCACATCGCCCATCTCAAATTGAATGTGATTCTGAGTCGTGTAAATTTCCACATCACCAGTATCACCCAAGATCGCCTGAATCTCTCGAAGTGCCTTGCCGGGGATAAGGAAGTGAACCTCAGGCATTTCTTCTTCCATTGGTTCGCGGCGTAAGGCCAGACGGAAACCATCAACAGCAACGAGTTCCAGGTAGTCGCGTTTACTGTTGAAAAGAATTCCGTTGAAGGAAGGGCGGGAAAGGTCAGTTGAAACGGCGAACAGCGTTTGGGAGATCATCTCACGTAGAGTCTTCTGCGGTACCTTAACCTTGGAAACATCTTCCATCTCTGGGAGCTTAGGATAACCCTGAGCGTCCATACCCTTGATCTTAAATTGCGAATTTCCGGAATTAATCGTAGCAATGTTGTGGTCGTCCACATCAATGGTTACGACATCCTCGGGAAGTTTACGGACAATCTCATGTAGCATACGGGCATTCAGGACAATCGAGCCCGGAATGAAGACATCGCCACCGGGAAGAATTGCTTCAATACCGGTTTCAAGGTCGTACCCGGTAAGTTTAATCTGCTCATTCGAAGCTTCGAACAAAATTCCATCCAACAGAGCCAAGGTCGATCTGATCGAAACGGCACGCTGCGTGTAAGAAACCGCATTGGACAGTTGATCCTTCGAACACAAAATTTTCATATACCCTCTCCCAAAATCGAGTGATGCATCTGCTTTTCATCACAGTATTATTTAAGTTATTTTATCATTCTTATTATTATGGTGCTGTGGAAAATGTAGATAAGTCCGTGAGCGCCTGATTCTACGTAATCTACAGAGAAAAATCACTGTTGATAAGCGGTTCATAAGTCTGGGGATAAAAGAGCCGGAATGTGGATGACTTTTTTATCCACTTTATCTTGCAACCATCCACAGACAATCCCTCAACATTTCCACAAAAATGGTGGATAAGTTTCAGCGCAAAAAAATTACACTTCAATACGCTTGCGGAGATTCGCAAGGTCTTCAATCATTTCGGGATCGCGTTCTTTGATCGACTTTTCAATCTTCGTGCACGCGTGCATGACCGTTGTGTGGTCCTTGCCACCGAAAGAGTCGCCGATCTTCTTAAACGGCATATTGAGCACATCGCGGCAAAGGTACATGGCCACTTGCCGCGGATCCGAAATATTCTTGGATCGGCGGTTCGAGAGGATATCACGTGTCGAAATGTTGTAGTAATTGGCCACCATTTCGATGATCATTTCAGGAGTCACTTGTTTGACGGACTGGGGCTGGATGATGTCTTTGAGCGCTTCTTGAGCCGTCTCCAGATTCATCTCGCCGGCCAGCAGGGAATAGGCCATAACCGTGTTGTAGGCACCTTCCAGCTCACGAATGTTCGAAGTGATATTCGAAGCAATGTAGTCGATCACCTCTTCATCCAGCACAGCGCGGTTCACTTCTACTTTGTGGCGTAAAATTGCGATACGTGTTTCATAGTCCGGTGGTTGAATATCGACAATCAGGCCTGAGGAGAAGCGAGTTCTCAGGCGCTCTTCCAGCGTCACGAGCGACTGCGGAGGTTTATCGCAGGTCATGACAATATTTTTGCCGGCCTGATGAAGCGCATTGAAGGTGTGGAAAAATTCTTCCTGCATCCGCTCTTTCCCGACAATAAACTGAATATCATCGATGAGGAGGAGGTCGCAGTTGCGGTATTTATTCCGGAACACTTCATAATTATTTTCTTGGATTGTATAAATAAACTCATTTACAAACTGCTCCGTCTGAACGTAGAGGAGCTTCTTGTCCGGAAAATTCTTATTCACATAGTTCCCGATCGCGTGCATCAGGTGGGTTTTGCCGAGGCCGGAGCCGCCATAGAGGAAGATCGGGTTGAAGGAGACGACGTTGGGGTTTTGGGCCAAAGCCACACAAGCCGCTTGGGCGAATCGATTCCCACTGCCTACGATAAAGTTCTCAAACGTAAAGTGAGGGTTGAGCTTCCCCTGATTACCGTTAGTTTGACGGTCCTTCCCATCTGTAGGAATCAGGCGCTCACCGGAAAAATCCTTCGCGGTAACCTCATTCTCCGCCTCAGATCTGGACAGCACAAAGTGCACATCAAATTCGCGGGAGGTAAGCTGCTTCAGCGTGTTGCTGATCAGAGGCTTATACCACTCGCAGTAGGTGATGTGGAAGTCGTTGGGTGCAATTAAATAGAAGTTATCCTCACTGACAAGTCCAGGTTTCAGAGGCTGGAGCCAGGTATTGTAGGTGATATCAGTTACTTCCTCTTTTAATAGAGCAGATGCCTCTGCCCAAATCTTATCAATTTGCATTCCGGACTCCTTAAGGCGCTAACAGGTGAAGAATATTCTAGCAGAAAACGAAGTTGAATTGTACTTACATTCTCGCCGCCGACATCGCTTAAGAAAAAATTAGCCTGTACTTAGCTATATTCTACAAGAAATTTGCTCATTTATTATTTGTATATAACAAAGCAGAGAAATTCACAAATAATTTAAAAACGTGACGAGAATCATACGCCATTCACGAAATACGTTGCTATAATCGGCTCTAGATTGGTTTTCAACCCGAAGCCAGAACATGCGCGTCATACTGCAGTTGTATGAGATAAGGATTTATAAGGCATGAATTTGGAATCACATATCTTCATTTCCAAGTTAGTTTACGAAGAAACGACCAAGGTTTTTCCGATACATATTTCTAAGAAGTTTTTCCGAGCGGGCAACGTTTTCGCAGATTACAGTTTGCTCGTCTGGACCCATCCTCACTACTTCACCGTTTCCTGGGATTTCGTGGCCAAGGCAATTGACCACGCCACTTGGCTCGGTTCTGATGAGGACGCGACCAGCCCGGATCTTCTGCTCTCCTTCCAGATGGGGCTCATCTGCCACTATATCACGGACTTTTTCTGCCGCGCCCACATTGGTTCGGGCATCGGTCCTAAACGTGAACATCTTCAGTACGAAGACTTCCTGGACAACTACCGCAACTCAATCAAGGGTCGTCTCAATGAAACAGATTGGCTGGGCGACTTCGAGGGCTGGGAAACCACCCAGGAAATAAAGGACAACCTTAAGGCGAATGTCGAGCGTTACCGCGAACTTCCGGCCTCCCCGGAGCGCGACCTCACCATGGCCATCGAGAATTGTGTAAAAGTCATGGTCTCTGTCATCGCCATCCGTCTCAAGCAGGCTGTCCATCGCGATGTGTTCGCCAGTGGCTTCCCGCAGATCAACTATGAGCTTCCGGTTCTCACCAGTGAGCAACTCCTGAACATCGTTGTCAACAAGAATTACTCACCCGTCTTAGCGAAGATCCGCCAGGATGAGAAGTAAACCAAGTAAGCAGAGAAGTACACTGTTCTCGTAAACATCCATCAACAGGATCAGATTTCACAAGAGCTCCACGGAGCTCTTTTTGTTTGGTATTTTTTGGCCAAAACCGCCTGCTTCCAGTGTCGATACCTCAGTCAGCCAAGCGGGCTGATCACTCAGACTCCGGTTACCAACCCCTGACAACGGCACCAACGGTTACCAACTGCTTACCAACGGCTTACCAACTTGTCACCAACGTTTACCAACCTCGTTTACAGTTCACCATTTACCTCAACGCCTGAGCCAGAATCAAATAAGCCAGAATCAAACTTTCGGAACCAGCCCTTGAAACGCAGCCTTAATCCGGGAAACCAAGTCTTCCAGCACTTCCGGCCGTACTTCTTTCCCTTGTTGCATCGCCTTTACCGGAGCATCAGCTTCCATAACCACCAGTTCAAGAGCATTAAATGATTCAAAAGTGTAATCATCTTCATCAAGCGCCTCAAAAGCACCCGGCACATGAATCAAAAACGTGTACGCCTGCATCATCCGATGCTCAAGCTGTAACTCCGCATAATGGGCCTCCAAGGTCCAGTTCACATTCATTTCAGTCAGAACCGACTTCAAGTCAATCGACTTCACGCCCTCAGAGATTGAATACTGTTGCAAAAGCCAATTCACATCAGAACGATCCACAGACACAAACCAAAGAATGCTGTGTGTAGGTTCCTCACCCGTATAGTCAGCAGGCGTTTCCTCAAATCCGGGTAGACCTGCCACTTCGCCAAGCTTCCGCGAAAATTCCGCAGCCGTCACATCGCGAACCGCAATGCCCTTCACCGCAGCTAATTCCCGAAGCCTCGCACCCTCAGGCGTCGAAGCCGATACGCCATAGGCCAAAATCACAGGTTCAGACGTTTTAATCTCAGGCATTCGGATTCTCCGTCTTCAGGCGATACCACAGAACTCCCAGAGATTCCGCAATATTTTCATTCTGGACAATAATGCCATCCGGAACATGTAAGGTCGTTGGTGCGAAATTCCAAATCGCTTTGATACCCGCATCCACAATACTCTGGGCAGCATTATCCGCTTCAGCAGCCGGAACCGTTAAAATCGCCAGGTCAACCGTATTATTCTGACAGAATTCAGTCATCGTTGTAATCGAGAACACCTTCTTCTCCAGACTCTCGTCCTGCGTAGGCTTCACGTCAAACCCCGCCAGAACCTCAACACCATTTCCGGCAAAACCCTCATAATTCATCAGTGCCCGCCCTAAATGGCCAACACCCACAACAATCGCATAACGAATATCATCGTAGCCCAGAGCATTTCGGATATCCTTCTCCAGCTGGACCACATCAAAGCCCGTCCTAGGCTTACCCGCATTACTGATCGAAGCAAGATCTTTCCGAACTTGAACACTGCCATAACCCAGTTCCGAGCCAATTTGCGCCGAAGACAAGCGAACAACGCCATCCTTACGTGCGCGCTGGATCACGTCCAGGTAAGAGGGGAGACGCAGCAGCGTCGGTTTCGAAATATTCGTTGCGAAGGGATCAATCGGTTGCATAAAAATACCTCTCTAAATAAAAATTTATCGTATACACATACTAGGATTATTATAGTAAATATTTACCGCTATAAAGTAACAATTGATAAAATAATTAACGTTCTTTTTTACTTTTTTAAAAATATTCGTGATTCAACGCAAGTTTTCTATCCGTCACCACGCATTTCCACCCATGTCCAGGCCCAATTCAGGCACTCCCAGCGACTTCCTGTTACCAAGCCTCACCGGTTCCCCTTGCTTCTTCAGGCCAAAGCCGCCTACAACCGCCACTGCTCAAGCAGCCAGAAATTCAGTAACTTCGTTGTTTCACTCAGCACTTCTTGAACTTCCTCACGATCTTTCCACCAAGTTTTGCTATCAAACGTATCCAAGCGACTAGGCACCGAGGTCAAGCGGATCTCCCGGCCAACGCCATCTAGAGCTTTCTCAAAAATCAACGAAGCCCGATAGGAATGACTTTTCGAGGTCACTAAGAGGAGCGAATTGACACCGGAATCATTTTTAAGATAATCACGGACAGCAACCGCTTCGTCTTGTGTACTCTCCGTCTGGCCGGGAATAATCGAAATGGCTTCCCGAGGAACGCCCATCTGCGTCGCAATCGAAACTTCAATGGCTTCTCCCAGATCGACCTGGACATGCTCTTGCAGTAGTTGCTCTTCAAATTCCTTCTTCGTCTCAACGAAAATCAACCGATCAGCATACCCTTCGCGAAAGAGATACACGGCTTCCATCGTCCGTTCCGGCGTCTTACCCAGAAGCACCACAATGGCATCCGCTTTAACCGGTGTTTCGACCCTTACCAACAAATTACCAATGGTTGCCAAATACAAAACAACCATTACCAACAGCGTTGCAACGATAACTGCCAGAACCCTTGGCCAGCGCCTTTTGGCTGTATGTAAAGTTTGTAACTATTTGAGATACCAATCCATAGATACAGCCCTTCATCAAGCGGATAGGTGCTTTTGTTTGCAGGAGGCTCGCCGAGTATATGTGAAGAAAAATCTTCTCTGTGGCTATTACCATTGACGAGACTACTTAAGATGGTTTTGTCCTGTAAATGGAGGTGTAGGATCATTGAACAGTACATATCTCTCCAAGTAGAAACATTCTCTTCGAGGTCTAGGTACTGATACTTGGCAATCTGTAAGCCTGTTACCAAGTGTTCTTCATCGGCTAACGAGAAACTATTGAGTTCTTTCACCGGTGGCTCGTAGTCCGTAAGTGGGGCTTGCCAGATTTGTAAAGCTTTTACTTTTAATGCATTGCTTCGTTCGATCAGTTCCGCTTCACCCCAGCGATCAAGTTGGGCGATTCTTTGGTTCATGCGTAAGCCGCTGTCTTTAAAGCCATTTTCCATATCGCGTTTGGTTTCAAAAGGGCTGTTGCTATACTTGGAATTGTAGGCGGTCAAGGTGAGATTAGCGAGCTTGTGAAGCCAACGCGAATGGATTTCTTGATAATTTTCACCGAGACTGTCTTTCCAGCTTTTTGTAAGGTGTTGCGGCATGATGTGCTCTATGGAATAAATACCATTGTCCATGTGGTCATAGGTAGCTTTGGTCTCTTTTGTACCATAGTTTTCTAGCCTCTCGAAAAGATAGCTTTTGTAGCGTCCGGTCATTTGGTAAATCTGGCGTTCCTCAAGCCCATCGGCAAACTCTTCATCTGTCGGGAAACGAGCGCTCTCCGCTTTGGCCAAAAGTACATACTTGCACTTCGCAGCGTACTGGTCACTAGTTCCATCGAAGCGATGGGCATCGCGGCTTAAGGACTGGAAGACCTTGTTCAGAGCATTCGTTGGAAGTTCACAAATAATGCGACGGAAAATGTACGATTCCGTCATTGTGAAGAGTGCCAGCACATCCTGCTCACTGATTTCATTTTGATGCTGGAGCCTGAGGACTTCCAATAAAAAGGGCCTAGTGACCGTCATATCCAGACGATTGAGGCGGAAAATAGCGTTACTCAGGGCAGAATGATCTGCGTGACCAAAGAGCAGTGTCCTGTATAGCTTGGCATACTGAAGGAGCTCTTTCAATAGGTCTTCGATGGGAATCATATTCTGCTCAACATAGTCCTTGAAAGTGACGTAGACCTTGCTGATTGTTGGTGTCTTCGGAAGTTTGATCGAAAGGTAATCGCGGATAAAAGCACTCACGTCATAATTCGTATTTTCCTCAATGGGGTTCCAGTATTTTTCGTAGAACGTAGTCTGTGTTTTCGGTTCCTGACCCATGAGGACATAGTTTCTAATTTTGTCACCTTCGGTCAAGTCGAGACCCGTTGAGTTGAGGCTTTCGAAAATCATTTGGGCATTATCTTTTTCACCCAACTTGATTTCAATAATTTCGAGCTTTAGGAGTGCGTCATAGAGCGCATCAATCGTCAACTCTTGTCGCTGGATTCTCTCGTAAAAGTAAAGATAGTTCTGGGTCACGTTTGAGGCTTTAATGGGCTCTTCATCGGAATCAAAGAGCCGTTCTAGAGCTCGTTGATCATTTTTAACGGGTTTCAGCTTGATCCTTGTTTCTTTGGCTTCCCATTTATCCACAAGATAGGTTTCGTAAATTCGCTCTCCTAGATTTGGCGACTTTGCTGCGATTTTTCCCTCCTGTAAGAGATTGTACATAGCAAGTAAGAGTAAGGAGATGGTTGTGATCCTCTGCTGACCATCAATGACATAGTACTCATCCTGCTTTCCATGGTTGTTAAATTCATTGACGATGCTACCAAAGAAATGCTTATCTCGATCTTGTTTCATTACCTTGACCAGGTCATCATAGAGTTGCCTGCAATTTTCAATCTTCCAATCATAATTTCGCTGATAGACAGGAATCACAAAGCGTTTACTTGCACCATCCAACATTTTCAAGATCTGCGTTTCACTACCAACCATGGGTCTTTTCCTTTGCCTGAATATTCTTTAAAAGATTTCTGTAATAAATTTTAGCCAAAACACTTGCTTAATTCTATAGTATCCAGGCGATTTCTTCTTCCTGTAGGGGGCATACTTCGTAGGGAAAGAGGGGCACTGAAGAGCGAACTGTAGCATGAGTCAATCCGGCCAGCCGGATAAGGGCAAGAAGCAGCGGCGCAATGCTCAATATATAATAAGTTAAATTGTAGGGTGGGGTGAGTAGAGCTTGTATTGTTGTATTGTTGTATTGTTGTGTTGTTGTGTTGTTGTGTTGTTGTATTGTTGTGTTGTTGTATTGTTGTGTTGTTGTGTTGAAGCAAATGGCTCCCTAGCCATTGCCCTCTGTATTTTTGCGTCATGACGGATACTCATTTCGAAGATTTTTGGTGTAAACCTAAACTCCCGCCCCGGATTCACATATACAAAACCCCGTAAAATCTTATAGATTCTATCTTTGTTCGGCATCAGATTTTGCCATTTTCAAACGGATCGCAGTTATTTTTCGTTTGAAAGTGGCTTTTTTATGCCTAGCGCTTGACAGTTCTTCTTGTATATGATAGTATTATCATATACATCATGAGGAGGTGCTCTATGGCTCTCAATCGTTCAATCAAAGTACCCATGCCCCAAGGAAATGTGATGATCAATAGGCAAAAAGGGATACCCTATGTCTATCGAATTTTACGAAGCTACCGAAACGCCAAAGGACAACCTACCTGTGATAAGCGTTCCATTGGCCGATATGACGAGGAGAGTGATATGCTTATTCCGAATAATGCCTACTACGAGTACTACGGGGACACTACTACCGTTGAAATGTTGCCCGAAACGAATTCCGTGAAATCGATTGGGGCATACTACTTATTTGAACACATTCTTTCTTCCTTGGGCGTGAAGGAGATCTTGCAAGATGTGTTTTCTTCTGGTGATGCGAGAGCCACAGCACTTGTAGCAATCTACATGGCCTGCAGAGGGAATGTGATGGCTCACGCAGCCGACTGGTGTGAGACTTGTGTTCCGAATACAGAAGGGATTACCTCTCAATCAACATCGGCGCTCTTCGAACGGATTGGCCGAGAAGAGCGGATGGGATTCTTTAGAAGATGGATTGCACTTCGGACCCAGCATGAGTATCTCGCCTATGACGTGACCAGTGTCTCAAGCTACGCAGAGGGGATTGAAGACACGGAATGGGGGCATAATCGCGATGGCGAAAAGCTTCCCCAGATTAACTTGGCGATGTATCTGGGACAGACTTCCCACTTACCAGTTTTCTACTGCACCTATCCCGGTTCCATTATTGATAAGAGTTACCTACCCTATATGATGGCCAATAACGAAGAGCTAGGTATCAATGGGGTATCCTTCGTGATGGATCGAGGCTTTTGCACAACCGCCAACATCACCTACATGGCTGAAAAGCGAATGACCTTCCTCTGCGGTGTTGAGATCCGCCACAAGGCAACGAGAGAGGCGATCGATAACGTACGAGAAGGAATGGAATCTTTGCGATTCGCCGTTGCACCCGGCGTGTACGGCAAACAGATACGGGGCCGTTTCTACGGGATTACGGCGACGATGCATATCTTCTTCGACCCAGCCAATGCAGAACGCCAAAGACAAGATCTGTTCCGTCGTGTTCAGAACGATTCAGAAGCGCTGGCACAGAAAAGTGATCTATCCAAGATGGAGGCGAAACGGTATTCTCGTTACCATGCGATTCACCGCAGACAAGATGGCACCTTCTCTTATGAAATCGACTACGACAAGATCGACCAATTAGCCTCTCGGAACGGTTTCTTTTGTTTGCTCACGAACGATGCTGAACTTAGCTCAGCAGAGGTTCTCACTATTTACCGGAACAAAGACACGATTGAGAAGGGTTTTGACGAACTGAAAAACCACCTAGACATGAACCGCTTACGAACTCATTACACGGACACCACCGATGGCAAAGTCTTTTGTGCTTTCCTTTCACTCATTGCAGTATTTGAACTGGAAAACAAACTGACTGATCTCATGCGAGAGAAGAACCTGAGCAAAGGCAAAGTGATCTCAGAACTAGAGAAGATTAAAGTCGTTAAGGCAAGTTCAGGGAAGCGACTCATGAATCCGCTCACGAAACTACAGAAAGATATCTTTGCCTGTTTCGACCTCAAGGAAGAGGATATAAAGGACTATGTACTAAGCCTATAGAGAGCAATTTGTATATGCGGAAAACCGGCGGGAATTTAGG
>CAYZSO010000004.1:0-151226 GCA_964479695.1 uncultured Fastidiosipila sp. | reverse complement strand
TCAGCCTGTTTAGAGTATTATAGCTATGTTAAAAAGGCGTCAAAGCCCTTGGAACAAGGAGGATAACGATGACTCGCTACATTGGAACCACAGCTCGCGGGGTCAGGGCCCCCATCATCCGACAAGGTGATGATATTGTTGATATTGTTGTTACATCCGTTCTGAAAGCAGCGGAATCAGAGAACATTGCTTTTCACGACAAAGATGTGATTTCCGTAACGGAGGCGGTGGTTGCGCGTGCCCAAGGAAATTATGCCACCGTAGATCAGATCGCCGCAGATGTAAAAAGCAAGTTCCCCTCAGGCGAAATCGGTGTAGTCTTCCCTATTCTCAGCCGCAATCGTTTCGCCGTGAATCTTAGAGCCATCGCACGCGGGGTGAAGAAGATTTGGTTGCAGCTTTCGTATCCGTCGGACGAGGTTGGCAACCGCTTAATTACCGCCGCTGATCTGGACAAGACAAAAATCAATCCTTGGACAGATGTTCTTGACGAAGAAATGTACAGAAGATATTTCGGCGAAAATCCCCATCCGTTCACCGGCGTCGACTATGTATCCTATTACAAAGATGTAATTGAAAAAGAAGGCTGCGAAGTTCAGCTGATCTTCGCCAATGATCCTCGCGTAATTCTGGGCCATGTCCCCAATGTGTTAACTTGCGACATCCACACGCGAAAATACAACAAACAGCTCCTCGAAAATTCCGGCGCAGCCAAAGTCCTCAACCTCGAAGACCTCATGACCGAACCCGTAGACGGCAGCGGCTATAATCCGACGTATGGCCTTCTAGGCTCGAACAAATCGTCCGAAGAGTCAGTGAAGCTCTTCCCGCGAGAATGTGATGGGGTCGTTGAGCAGATCGCCCAGCGCCTGAGCGAGATCACCGGCAAGCACATCGAAGCCATGATCTACGGCGACGGTGCCTTCCGCGACCCGGTAGGCCAGATCTGGGAGCTCGCCGACCCTGTAGTCTCCCCCGCCTACACCAATGGTCTCGAGGGCGTCCCCAATGAGGTTAAACTCAAGTATTTGGCAGACAATGACTTCGCGGCTCTGTCCGGCGAAGAGCTCACCAATGCCGTGGTCACCTACATCCACGACAAGGAGTCCAAGCCAACCGGCGTCGGTCAAATGGTCTCCCAAGGCACCACCCCCCGCCGCATCACGGACCTTCTGGGTTCGCTTTCCGACCTCACCTCCGGCTCCGGCGACAAGGGTACGCCCATCGTCTGGATCCAAGGCTACTTCGACGACATGGCCGACTAAGTCCCTCCCATTCCCTTGGCCATTTTCTTAGCCATTTCCTTGGCCAAAGCCGCCACACACACATTCAAACCACACATTCAGATGCCTATACAGAAGCCGCAGTGTCAATCAAGATCGCTGCGGCTTCTTCCGGTTCATGTTTCCGTTCCGTGTTGTTTTTCGTATTGTTCTCGGTGATGTTTTGGGTGTCGTATTAGTTATTCATATTGATTCTGCGATTATTTCACAAGCAGGAAATCGTATTCGCCAGTGGGCTCTACCCGGTAGCCTGAGCCGTCCAGGAATCCGACAAGCCAGGCTTCGCGGCATTGGTAGAAGAGACTACGGCTCGTGCCAGCTGCGGATGCGTCCGCTGCGGATGCTTCTTCTGAATCGGATTTTTCTGTTGATTGGGATGCTTCCGCTGAGCCGGAGGGCTGGGTGTTGTTTAGTGCAGTGGTGTCCTCGACGACGTAGAAAGCATCGTGATCATCGTGGCCGTGGCCGCCGGCGCAGTCTTTTGTTAGGCTGGCGGCAGGGTCGATGGCCAGGAGTTCCTCAGCATAACGCTTATGAACTTCGACATTTTGAACGAGGTGGAGGCCTTCGGCTTTGGCAAGAGAAACGGCTGACAAAGCCCGATCACAGGGCATGCCGTCGAGTAAATACTTATTCAACTCTGCGAAGAGCTCTTCGCCGTCGGCAAAGGTTTTGCCTGCGGCGGCTGCTTTACCGGCCTGCTTCATGGTGTCGAAACTGTCGTTCGCGTGCGCTTCTGCAAAAGCCAGCCGATTCTCAACAATATCCACCTTGCTGGATAGCCAGCCGTGAATATTGTCCTGATCAATCAGGGTTTCCAATGGTTCCTCGGAAACGGGCGGCTGGCGACGGTCAAGGTCGGCAAGCAAGTCTGCCTGGTCCTCTAATAATTGGCGTGTTAATTGATCCTGATATTTGATCTTGTCATACATCAGGTAATGGATTGGTCCTAGTGCTTCTGCCATTGATGGTGCTCCTTCATGTGCGTAATGGTCTGATTTTAGGGCTTCTGCGGCCAAATGGCCGTGCTCCTGATCACCGGAAATCGAAAACCATCTCTGGCCGAAATCATTTTGGGTGGAAATCGGTCTGGCTGAAATCGTTTTGGATGGAAATTGGTCTGGCTGAAATTTGCGGAAGACAAACCGCAAACTATTTTCCAATATCCTATTGACAGATATTATTATATTCTGTATAGTATTGCACAGACCATAGTTAAGGAGGTAAACCGTATGGCATTCCCAATCACGGCAGCTTTGCTGGATTTTTGTGTGCTGGCTATCGTCGGAAATCATGACGAATATGGTTACAGTATCACGCAGAAATTTCAGGAGAGCATAAACATTTCCGAGTCCACGCTGTATCCTGTGCTTAGACGTTTGCAGCAATCTGATTTGCTGGAGACTTATGACCGGGAGTTTCAGGGGCGCAACCGCCGCTATTACCGTATTACGAAGAAGGGGCGCGATCAGTTGGGCAAGTTTCAGCAGGACTGGATAGCGCACAAGAGCACGATTGACCGTCTGGTCAAGGCAGATGTTGGTGGGGGCGGCTTTGGCCAAAGCACCCAAACTCCAACCTCAGCTGAATCGAAATCTGCAGAATCGAAAGGAGAACCCTCATGACACGCGATGAATTTCTGAATGAACTCTCTTCCCGCCTCAACCGCTTAAATCAGCAGGAGCGGGATAATGTCCTGAATTATTACCTGGAGTACTTTGAGGAGCGAGGGGTCGGCGCGAATGACTCTATCCCGCCTGACATTGCGTCACCGGCGAAAATCGCGGATGAAATCCTCCAGGATATTCCGTTTACGCAAACCCAGGCCGGCGCTTCGTCCGCCGGCAATGACCCGGAGCCCATCCCAATGACCTACTTGGATGAGCTCGATGTGAAGTTGAATTTGGGTGGCCTTGAAATTGAGCTTTTCGATGAGACGTCACCCCAACTGATTCGGCCTCGGAATGCGGAGGGCATCCGTATGGATTACGAGCTTACCTGGCGCGTCGAGGGCGGCAAACTCATCATCCGCGACAAGTTCAAGGACAACTGGATCCAGAGTCACAAACGCATCAACCTCGACCCGGTCGTCCTGAAGATTCCGCGCGGCTCGCACCTGAAGACGGTTCTGGTCAATGTCAAAATGGGCAGCACCAGAATCTTCGGCTTGACTTCTGACCGGCTGACCCTCGTGAATACCATGGGTTCGATCTCCCTACGCGGTGGTGAAACGGGTTTCCTCGATGCGTCACTCGAAATGGGCTCGATCAAAGTTGAAAACACCACCATCCACGGCTCTTCTATTAATGTTTCCATGGGTGACCTCCGCGGGCGGGCTCGCCTCTTGGGCCAACACAAGCTCGAATGCCAGATGGGTTCGATCAGGCTTCAATTGGATCAGCCTCGTTCTCAGACAGCGCTCTACACCCAGGTGAGCATGGGCAGCTTCCGCATCAATGGCGAGAAAGCGGGCTTTCCCTTTGACGGCCGCTATGGCGGTGGTGGCTACAGTGACTCAGCAGGCAATGGCAGTGCAGGAGGCAACGCGCCATTGGCAACGCTCAACATGCGCTGCAGCATGGGAAGCGTCAACCTCGATTTTCTGCAATAGGGTTTCCTGCAACAAGGTTTCCTGCAATAGGATTTCCTGCAACAAGGTTTCCTGCAATAGGGTTTCCTGCAATAGGGTTCGACCACAATCAGCCCCTCATGAAACAGGGTCCACCCTCAATCGGATTCGACTGCAATAGCATTTTTTTCTGAAGAGAGCTGCCACCTGGCGGCTCTCTTTTTGATTCTTAGAAGGGCCTTAGCGAGGAGCCCTAGCCACGTTGTAAGGGGCGTTGGCGCACCGATGAAACTCACCTAAGGGGTTGGATGTGGAGGGGGGCGGCTTTGGCCAAAGGAGTTATCATACCTACTTGGTGAACTTGGGAGAATTTGTGGGAATTTGTTGGAATTTTGTAGCTCCCGAAAGCCCGCGGCTGCGCTATTCTTAGAGGCACAGTCAGCGAGAGGAGATTCGCCACCATGATTATGCAGAGCCATTGGACCGCCGCGCGCCGGTGGAAAGTGCCGTACCTGAAACAGTTTTTCAAGCGCTACGCCAGCACTTTGCGGCGCTACTATACGGTTACCAAGACCTCCGAGAAACACCAAGTTTCCGGCATCTGCGAGGTTTGCAAGATTCTGCCTGATGAAGGTTCAGCCGTGTCGCTCAACGGTGAAATCGTGGTGTCCGTCGAGCTCCTCTTCTTGCAACTCTGTTTTTTCTTGGGCGATGCCTTGCCGGCAATTCTCCTGGGTTGCCTGCTGTGCATGCGGGGCCCTCATGGCGAACCGCCGCTCACTTCGGTCAGTAAACTGCGTGCTTATGCACTCAAAGCAAGTTACATTTGCGGCCGCCCCCGTGCTCTCTACGCACTCACGTACATCAAAGACGGCTTCGAATCACCGATGGAAATCCTCACGTACATGATTCTTTGTTTACCCTATCGTTTGGGCGGGCATGGGTTTACGGATCTGAACCTCGTCAATACCCTTATCCCGATTTCCCAAGCTGAGGCGGCGCTGCTGGGGCTCAAGAATGCTTTCCTGAGACCTGACCTTTGTGACCTGAAGCACCGGATCATCGTTGAGTATGATGGGTATCTTCATCACCATACAAAGGCCGATCGCGAGTACGACGAACTTCGTCGCGCAATCTTGCGCTCCAAGGGTTTCACTGTCATCGTGCTTACGAAGGAAGACTTGTTCTCTTTCGACAAACTGACGAAACTCCGGGACAAGCTCGCCTGGATGTACGAGCGCCGTATTCGTATCCGCACGCCGAAATTCCTGCCGTATTTTGCCTTCCATCGCCGCCAGCTTCCCCGCGCGCAAGGTGACAGTCACAAGGATTTTGATACCTATGTTCACAGCTTGAAAATTCGCGTGAGGAGATTGTAGGTTTTTCCTTCTTGACTCCCTCACCCTGATCTAGAATAGGCAATTTTTCAAGGCCTCGGAGGCTCGAGGCTTTATTGTCATGTCGTGAATGCGTCGATGTGTTGATTCCCGCAATAGGGTATGTTGATGTGCGCTTAGTACAGCCGTTTGGTGTTGATTTCGGTTTCGGGTAAAGGCGAAGGCGGTTTTGGCCAAAGCCGAAGAAAACAGCGCACCACCCCCCTCATCCACAACAGGCAGGTCCATAAATGGACCTGCCTGTTGTGGATAAGGGGTGGATGGCGCACCCTAGCTGAAACTCTCGGTGTCCTCCATGTTTTTCAGACGGACGGCTAATAATACGATGAAGAGGAGCAGGAAGGCGCCGAGCACGGCGAAGTTTAGCAGGAGTCCGCTTGAGGCGGCCGACGCAGCGGCGCCGGAGACGGCCGAAGCGCTGCCCGAGACACCGGCCGTGCCGGTCGAGGCCGAGGCGGCGCCTCCGGCGCCGGCGCGGGCGAGCTTGGCGATGCCGTCGACGGTCCAGTATTGGGGCGTGAGCATGGCGAGTTTTTGCATGAAATCGGGCATCATGGCGAGGGGCCAGTAGGCGCCGGAGAGCATGCTGGTCGGAACGATGATGATGGTTTGCAGACTGTTGACGGCGCCGGAACGGCGGACGGTTAGGGCGATGTACATGCCGAGGAACAGGAAGATCAGGGCGCCCATGAAGAGTAGGAGGTAAGTTAGGGGGCCGGCGGAGACTTTGAACACAAAATAGTTGACGAGCGCGATGCTTGCGACGTTCAGCAGGAGGATGAAGCCGCCGACGATGATGGTGCTGAAGATTTGGCCGAGCGGCTTGACGGGAGTTGTGCGGATGCGCGCCAGAGTGCCTTGTTGGCGGTCTTGCAGGAGGATGCCGGCGATGGAGAAGCAGTTGAAGGCGAGCATCATGAGGCTGAAGCCGGAGCCGTAGCGCATGCCTTGGACCTTGTTTAGTGTGACGGCTTCGGTGCGATAGGTGAGGCCATTGGAGAAGGCGCTGCGGTAGAGGGAAACGAGGTCGGGAGCGGAGTTGATGGAGGCGGCTTTGGCCAAAGCCACCAAATTATCGGTGAGGTTCTTGACTCGAACTTCGGCCATGACGGTGGTGTCGGGGGTCTTGATACTGTAAATCTGGATGTTGGTGGGCGCGCCCTCGAGGAGCGATGCGGTGAAACCTTCGGGGATGACGATGGCGAAGTGGGCCTGATTATCGAGGATCTTGGCCTCGGCCTCGGCGAGCGTGGACAGGGTGTACTCCGGGGTCACGGAGAAATCATCGGCGTAGAGTGCGGTTACGGGGGTCTGGTCCAGGTCGACGAAGTAGTAGATGAAGTCGGCTTGGGTGGAGTAGGAAATTTGCAGGCCGACGGTGAAGAGGATCAGCGGCAGGAAGATGAAAACCAGGATTTTTGCGGGATTCGAGGTGATCCGCTGCCATTGGACTTTGATCATGGGTAACATTATGCTTTTACCTCCATATCCCTGAAGCGCAGTGCGCTGATGAGTAGTAACACGATGCCGATGCCGGCATTGAGGGCGATGGACATGAGTAATGTCCGGTTGCTGTCGCCCCAAACTGCTTGCTGCATGCCGGTGTTGACCATGCCGATTGGGGACACTTTTTGCAGGCTGTAGAGGACACCCATCTCCGGCGAAATTGTGAAATAACTGCCGCCGACGATGATCGATCCTTGCACAACAAACATGATGATGCCGTTGGCCACGGCCGAGTTCGGAACAAACATGGCCATCAAGGTGCCGAAGGCCATGAACACGAAGCCGAGGCAGAACATGGCGGCGAATGTCAGAAACACGTTGCCGTAATTGACTTGGAAAAATAGGATATTGACCGCCATGAGGATGATGATCTGCAACATGCTGATCAAGGTGACACCGGTGATTTTGCCGGCAAAGAGGGCCAGCGGCGGGGTCGGAGTGGTTTTCAGCCTGGCCAAGGTATGCCCTCGCCTTTCGTCATCGAAATAGCCGTAGGTCATGGTTGCGACGTAGGCCAAGATCAAGGTCAACATGGTAACGCCGAAGTAATCGTAAGGGCCGCCCTGGTCGCGCCCGTCGAGGCCTGTGACCTGCACATAGGGCGCGTCGCTTTGCGGCGGGATGTTGGCGGGGTTGATTTTGCCTTCCATGGCGAGTTTCTGCAGCGCGACACCCAGTTGGTATTTGTCGACGAAAACTTCGAGGAAGCTCTCCAAGACCATGGTTTGGCTGCCCCCTTGCTCATTATCGTGGAAGACAATGCCTTGTTCGTTGAGAACGATGTAGCCCGCGGTCTCGCTGTTGGCGGCTTTGGCCAAAGCCGCAGCTTCATCCAACTCCGTTAATTTGATGTATGGATAGTCGCCAACTGCCTCGGTGAGGTAGGTTATGTAGGATCGGTCGTTCGCGACGAGACCATATTCGGTCTCCTCAAACTCGATGTTTGTGTCGAACTGGAGCGAAAAAGCGTTGGAGAGAAGGATGATGAGAACGATCGGAAAAATGATCATCAGCCCCCAAACTTCGGGCGCTCTCACGCCCTCACGGAGCTCCTTGCGGATGAAATTCCCTAACATTTCAGCTCCCTCCTAATCTCGCAACTGCTTGCCGGTCAGCGCCAGGAAAATGTCTTCGAGGTCAGGCTTCTTGGTCTGGATTTCGTGGATGGTGATCTTCTGATCGGCAAACCAGGAAATGACTTGATTCAGGTTGTCGACGGTCCGATCCGACTCGATCTGCACCAAAGTACGATCCTGCGTCACATTCTTGACGCCGTCAATCTGCCTTAGCGACGCCTGATCCAAGGGGTCGCCTTCCTGGAGGCGAAGCTCAAGGAAGTTCGAGTCAACAATAATCGCCTGAAGCTCTTCCAAAGAACCGTTCGCAATAATTTTGCCTTGATCCATGATGGCGATCCGGTCGCAAAGTTCCTGGGCTTCTTCCATGTAGTGGGTCGTGTACAGGACGGACATGCCCTCCTCGTTTGCCTGGTGGATGGCTTCGAGAATGTGGTTTCGGGATTGCGGGTCGATGCCGACCGTTGGCTCGTCCATGATGAGGAGCTTGGGCCGGTGCACCATGCCGCAGCCGATATTGAGACGGCGCATCATACCGCCGGAAAATTGTTTGACACGTTTCTTGCGGACGTCTGTGAGGCCGATGAATTCGAGGGTGCGGTCGACGGCTTCTTTTAACTCGCGGCCTTTGAGCCCGTAAAGCCCGCCAAAAAAGCTCAAGTTTTCCTCCGGCGTCAGCTCTTTGTATACGGCGATTTCCTGCGGAACGATCCCCATCATCTGCTTGACTTGAGCGGAGTTGCCGTTCAGCTTCTTCCCTTCCACGATCACGTCGCCTTCATACTTCGTGATCAGGCCGGATATGATGTTAATGGAGGTGCTCTTGCCGGCTCCGTTGGGCCCCAGGAGCCCAAAAATCTCGCCCTCCTTCATGGCAAAGCTCACATTATCAACTGCGGTGATGTCTTTGAACCTTTTGTAGATTTTTTGTGTTTCCAAGATATTCATATCGATCTCCTTATTGCCTGTGGGTGCGCCGTAGTGCATCGTGGTGCGTGGGCGCGTTGTCGTGGCGGGCGCTGTCGTGGCGGGCGCTGTCCCGTGGGTGTGCGTAATTTCTCAAGTTCTGCTTACAGTATGAAGGAGATCATTTTCCGGCCAAAGTGCCCTCCGATAGATTCCGGTTTCACTTCGGCGTGACAAAAGTCATGAAAGCGAAAAAGAAAAAGCACTACATAAGTTTAAATTTAAACTTATGTAGTGCCTTTTCAAGCATCCCAGCCAGCCTTACCCCTGCTTGAGCCAGGCGATGGCAATTTGGGTGCGGTGGTTAAGGCCGGTTTTGGCCAAAATGTTGGAGATGTGATTTTTCACCGTCCCTTCGCTGATGAATAGGGTTTCGGCGATTTCTTTGTTACTATGCCCCTCGGCAATTTCACGGCAAACTTCCTGCTCGCGAGGCGAAAGATCCTGCATAAGCCAATCTTGCTCGTCTTGGCGCTCTTGTTGCTTTTGCAGCGAGCGGCGAATCTTGCCCATTGCCTCCGGCCCCAGAACATTCTGCCCGGAGGCCACCTGACGGATAGTTCGAATAATTTCTTCCGGTTTGGCGTTTTTCAAGATATAGCCCGCCGCACCGAGGTTTATGGCCGGGATCACATAACGGTCTTCGTCGAAAGTCGAGAGGACCAATACCTTGCTACGTTCTTCTTCTGTCATCTTTTTCAGCGCAGAAATACCGTCTTCCGGTTCCATACGCATATCCAGGAGCATAACATCGGGCTTTTCATCCCTCATTAGAGCAGCCGCCTCACCACCATGCGTACCCACCGCGACGACTTCCAGATCTTGTTCCAAGCCCAGCAACATAGCCAATGTCTGCCTGATCAAGGCATCGTCATCGACTAGAACCAGGCGAATTTTCTGCGCCATTATTTTTACCTCCAGCTCCTCGCTACCAGTTAGTCTGCTCCTCAGGCCAGGCCCTCATTGGGTCTCTTTCCTCAGCCCAGTCAGTCAGTTCCTCAAGCCAGTCCATCATTCGGTTTCGTCCGTTTGGCCAAAGGGCAGCAAGGTAGTTATTCTCATCCCATTACTTCCGTCCGTGAGGACGAATCCCCCCAGCTTCGCTGCCCGTTCTTCCATGCCGCGAATCCCCATACCTTTATAAAGGAGATTCGCGCCAACACCGTTGTCTTGCACCACCAAGCGGACGCGCTGAGCAAAAACATCCAAACGGCAAGTCACATGGGTGGCGCGGCTGTGTTTGGCAACATTGGTCAAAGCCTCCTGCAAATTCCCCTGCAAAACATTCCATTGAATTGGCGTAATCTTGGCGATGTCCCCGGAGGTCAGGAGACTCGTTTGGATGGTGCTGTTCTTTTGGAAACCATCCAGCTGTTGTTTAAGCTGAGAAAGCCCAATCTCCCGCTGCTCGGGCTGCACCTCGCGCAGCACGAGCCGAATCTCTTCCGTCCCCTGACGAATAATTGCAGAGGAAGAATGGATGAGGTCTTGGGCTTTGGCCAAATCCTTATCCAACAAGCGCTCAGCCAGCTCCAGCTGCAGCAAGGCTCCGGTCAAATTGTGCCCCACCAAATCATGAATCCGCTGACTCAACTGATTGCGCTCCTCAAGGCGTGAAGCATATTGCATTTCTTCCTCAAGCTTGGATTGCTCATCAATTCGCTGCAAATACTGGCTGTTCATCTGCTCAACCTTGATCAGGCGGTCCTCCAGCCCCTGCGCCCTTGTGTGCTCATAACGAATCAGGAAGTGGACGAAATAGTAGGCCGCCAGCGTCAGAAATAGCATCAACCGACTCTCAGCAGGCCAGATCAGCAGCACCGGCAGCGCCAGGAGCCAAAAGGCAAGCGAAAAATGGCTGCCCAGCAAGCGAATCGCCAGCGTCAGGAGCCCCACAATGATCCCTCTGACATACAGCTCCGGCTGATCCGCCAGCTGAAAGGCGAAGCTCAAGAGAAATATCGCATCAATAATCGCCAGACGTAGCATCTACTTTGCCGTCACCATCTCCACCATTTTGCAGTCACCATTTCAGTGCCTTTGCAGTCACCATTTGAGTCCCTTTGCAGTCACCATCTCCACCCTGAATAAGGTCATCTCTCTGATCAAGTCGAACGGAATTGCGCGGTCCCAGGGAAATTGTACCGCCCCTTTCGAATACTTATAGCCCTCTCGCTCGAACCGATCCGCGAATTTCTCGATCCCCGCCGGCGTCGGATAGACGCCCAAATGGTTTTTCGCCCAGCCGAAGTGGATCAGGTTCTCCCCTTGCACGAAGGTGGGCATTTGGTATTTGATGGCTTCTTTGGCCAAAGGCGCCGCCTCCCCCATCACTTCCCTCACTTGCTGCAGAAGTTCGCGGTACTCTTCCGGCTGCAGCGCAATATACTCATCGATCGTTTGATAACTCATGGTTCTGCGGCTCCCTTCATTCGGGTGAATCAAGGCTGTGTGGATCAAAGCTGCCCAGATACTTTCACTGCGTACTGAGCGTGTTTCTATTGCCTTCATTGTAGCCTTCATTGTAGCGGAAAATCGCAAGACGTTATGTGGAAAACGGTCAAGAACGCTGGTAAAATACAGGATAATAACAAATCTTAGGAGGCCGTCTATGCTTATTTCCACTCGTGGCCGCTATGCGTTGAGAATCATGATTGATCTTGCCTCGAATCCGACGGATGAGTGGGTGCCGCTCCGAACCATTACGGATCGGCAAGATGTTTCAGAGAAATACCTCGAAAGTATCGTAAGACCGTTGAGCAAAGCCGACCTTCTCGCCGCCTCTCGCGGCAAAGGCGGCGGCTACAAACTGAATCGCAAACCTGAAGACTATACCGTCAGCGAAATTTTGCGCTTAGTGGACAGCTACCCTTATGTTGTTTCATGTCTAAGTCAAACACCGAATCCCTGCGAAAGAGCACCCTTTTGTAAGACGCTCCCCATGTGGCAAGATTTGCAAAACAGACTAAATGCCTACTTTGATGGAATCACTTTGAAAGAGTTAGCTTCTGATTCTTTTGATTTTTCTTCCTTAGAGTTTGCTTAACCGTTTGCTACTGTGGATTCGACTACATTCGACTACATAAGTTCAATTTTATACTTATGTAGTGAGTTTTCAGTGGCAGTGAGAACAATCAAACGCAGAAAGCCTATTCCCCAGCTCGGAAAAGGAGAAAGACCGGCATGGAGCGAACGTATGAAACCATATTCAATAAAACGATTGCCTCAAAGAGAATTCATGAAGCGGTATTGTTGGTCGAAAATGCAAATGGGGATTTTTTCTATAGCCAAGGCTATGGCAGCAAGGATCTAGATTCTCCGATGCTTATGGCCAGTATTACCAAGTTGTTCACTACCGCGTGCATTTTCGCATTGCGTGAAGAAGGCAAGTTATCACTTGATGATCAAATCGCGAAATACCTTGATCATTCCGTTTTGAAAGGGCTACATGTATTCAACGGCAAAGAATATTCCTTCGAGCTGACAATTTCCGATTTGCTCTTTCAAATAAGCGGATTGCCGGATGTATTTGAAGAAGGTAAAGACAGTTTTAAGCGTCGCGTAATAAAAGAAGACTTTTCTTATACCTTTAATGAAATCGTAGCTAAGACAAAGCAGTTAAAACCGCATTTTATACCACGCACAATCAAAAAAGCGTTCTATGCAGATATCAATTTCGATCTGCTTGGGAAGATCATAGAAAACATTGTGGATTGGCCATTAAGTCAAATATATAGACATTTTATATTTGAACCCTTGAATCTAACGAGCACCTATCTCCCGGATGAGGATAAAGACTTTGTGCCAAACGTCTACTATAAGGATCAAGCGATCCAACGTCCCAAATTCCTTAGCAGTAGTGGGGCGAGCGGTGGATGTGTCTCAACAACTCGTGAACTGATGATTTTTCTGAAAGCTTTCTTCGGTGGAATTTTATTCAACAGTTCAATTTTCGATGAGCTACCCTTACGCAATAAGTTGCAGGCTACCATGACGCCGATTTGCTATGGAAGCGGGTATATGAGAATCCCTTTGGACGGATTGACAACGCTTTTTCAGGGAAGTGGTGAGCTATTAGGCCATTCCGGTACGACGGGGTCATTTGCTTTTTATTATCCAATAAAGGATTTATTTATAGTGGGAGATCTCAATCAGATGGCGAACCCCGCTCTGCCGATTAGGCTGTCTATGCAAATTGCCATGAAGAGTGATTAGCCCCCAAAAATCCAACGAACCCAAAAATTCCCCCAAATTAATAAGTTCCCAAAAATTTCCCAAAAATTCCCCAGAATCTCAAAAATCCACCCCAAAAATCCAAAAATCCAATTAATTTAGCCCTTGACAGCCACACAAAGGATTGGCATAATTCCATCAACCTACTAGTTTGGTAGGTATTTACTTCGAGGAGGCCAGCCCCATGACAAATGAATTCATCCGGCAAATCACCCGTTTAGGCCTATCTCCCATGCGAATGCAAGGCTCCCGGACACTGAACTAACGTTCGTTCGCGCTGCCATTACTAATTACCCTTTTTTCTAACATACTTTTTCCATATGCGTCTTCGATCGTTTGTCCGGGAGTAAAACATACCCAGACCCTGGCTTTGCTATACGCAAATGTTTGCTCTAGGCAACTGTTTGCAATGGCCAAATGTCAGTTTAATAAGCAGATTTTCAAACACACGCAACACACACTAACACACATTCACAAGGAGAACCCCATGAGTAAAAATTATCGTTTTGAAACAATCCAACTTCACGCCGGCCAGGAACAGGCAGACCCCGCAACAGACTCCAGAGCCGTGCCGATTTATCAGACCAGTTCCTACGTCTTCCACAACTTCGATCATGCGAGGGATAGGTTCGCTTTGGCCGATGCCGGAAACATCTATGGCCGCCTCACCAACACCACGAATGAGGTGTTCGAGAAGCGAATCGCCGCCCTGGAAGGTGGAGTCGCCGCGATCGCCGTGGCCTCCGGAGCCGCCGCCATCACCTATACCATTTTGAATTTGGCCAAAGCCGGCCACAACATCGTCTCAGCCTCCAACATCTACGGCGGATCCTTCAACCTCTTAAACCACACGCTGCCAGAGTACGGGATCACCACAAAATTCGTTGATGGCAGCGACCCGGCGAATTTCGCAGCTGCAATCGACGAAAACACGCGCGCCGTATTCATCGAAACCATCGGAAATCCAAACGCCGACTTAGTTGACATCGAAGCAATCGCCGAAATCGCTCACGCCAACCAAATCCCCCTCGTGATCGACTCCACGTTCGCAACCCCCTATCTCCTCCGTCCACTCGAGCATGGCGCAGACATCGTCGTCCATTCCGCCACAAAATTCATTGGTGGTCACGGAACCTCTATCGGCGGTGTCATAGTCGACGGCGGCAAGTTCGATTGGGAAGCCTCAGGGAAGTTCCCCTCGCTAGTCGAGCCCAATGAATCCTATCATGGGATAAGTTTTGCCAAAGACGTCGGCCCCGCCGCATTCGTAACCCGCATCAGAGCAGTGATCCTACGAGATACCGGGGCGACTTTGGCCCCACTAAACGCCTTCCTCTTCCTCCAAGGTTTAGAGACACTCTCCCTTCGCATCGAACGCCATGTCGAGAACACCCTGAAAGTCGTGGACTACCTGGCCAATCACCCCCAAGTCGACAAAGTCAACCACCCCTCCCTGCCAAGCCATCCGCAACATGAACTCTACAAGCGCTACTTCCCGAACGGCGGGGCAACGATCTTCACCTTCGAAATTAAGGGCGGCGAAGCCGAAGCGCGTTCCTTCATCGACCATCTGGAGCTCTTCTCCCTGCTGGCCAATGTAGCCGACGTCAAGTCACTCGTCATCCATCCCGCCACCACCACCCATGCCCAAGTCAGCGCAGAAGATCAACAAAAGCAAGGCATCAAACCCAATACCATCCGTCTTTCCATCGGCACCGAACACATCGATGACATCATCGCCGATCTGGAAAACGGCTTCACAGCCGCCAAGTAACTCGCCGGGTAAAGGCGCCGGGTAACCCGCTAAGTAACCCACCAGGTAACGCGCGCTGAGCCAAAACGGCGCACCAAAATGACTACATAAGTTTATTTTTAAACTTATGTAGTCATTTTTTCGTGCACCCCTTGACAAAACTTTTACTATGCCTGACAATGTAATTACTACGACAGACGTAACAACGTTACACGTAGCAACGCGAGACGAAGTAGTTAAATAGAATGTTCTGGCCAGAAGCACTTCGTTCAGCAAGATAAGCGACAAAATCAAAAAAAAACAACTTGAAAGACTGAATCGAAAAACAAACACAGAAGACCAGTGCAAAAACAGACGCAAAACAAATGCAAAGGAGGCACGTATGATAGGCAGTGATGTGATCAGAGGCTATACAGACCTCATGATTCTCTATCTCCTCCTCGACGAACCGTCTTATGGTTATGAGATTTCAAGACAGATCAAAGAATTGTCAGACGGCAAGTACAGTATGAAGGAGACGACTTTGTATTCAACATTCACCCGGCTGGAGAAAAATGGCTATATCAGCTCTTTCTACGGCACAGAGACGAACGGAAAACGCCGGACCTATTATCAAATCACGTTAGCAGGTCTAAACTATTACCAAGAAAAAGTAGCCGAATGGGCACTTACGCAGGATGTTGTTTCGAAATTCATCCGCGAAATTGGAGGAGAAGAACATGGACGCAATTAAATTATTTCTCGAAAATATGTTTTACGGCATCAATCAAACTCCGGCCGTTTTGCGCGCGAAGGAAGAACTTCTCGCCATGATGGAGGACAAGTACAACGAGTTGAAGGCGCAGGGCAAAACCGAGAACGAAGCCGTGGGGCAAGTCATCTCTGAATTTGGCAACCTCGAAGAACTGGCGGATAGCCTGGGGATCCGGGAAGACCTCAAGGCACCGGCCGCTACAGCAACGGACACCGAAACCTTCCCGACTCTCGCGGTCAGCAATCAAGAGGCGAAGCGCTATCTGTCAGAGAAGCGCACCTTTGGCCGCCTGATCTCCTTGGGTGTGTCACTCACAGTTCTAGCACCTGTAGTCATCATTCTGATGGATGCTATTTTGCAGGCCAAAGACGCCGAAATCACCGATCTTGCTGAACTTCCGGGTTTGATCATCTTTTTCGTCCTGATCGCCGTTGCCGTGACCATTTTCATCATCAGCGGCATCCGCGATAGCAAGAACAATCGTTATAAGAACAAAACCATCCTCCTCGACGCAAATACGAGGAAGGAAATCGAAGCTATGAACGAACGTGAAACCAGCCTTTTCTCGACCAAAATCGCTGTCGGCGTCGCTTTGATCCTCCTTGGTGTCATCTTTGTAATCATCTTCTCCGCATATGGTTCAGTCTACCCCTTGCTGGGAGAGCTCGCCGGCGCCATGATGCTGATCTTCGTGGCCATCGCAGTTCCCCTATTCATTACAGCCGGCCTACGCAAGAGTTCACTTGAGCTTCTGCTGAACATCGGTGATTATACCCCCGAGAAGCAAGCTTCGGAAAAAGTCATCGACCGCATCGCGGGCCCCTACTGGCTCATCGTCGTCGTTGCTTATCTGGCCTGGAGTTTCGTCTCGATGGAGTGGCACCGTACATGGATCATTTGGCCGATTGCCGGCGTCCTCTTCGGAGTAATTGCAGCGATCGTGAACGCCGTCCGCAACACCGCCGATTAAGCTTGCAGCTTTCGTTAGCAACGGCGGCCGATTTAGACAGCAGTATCGGATAGCGATAAGCAAACAGCACATTTTGTAAGTCCCTCGCAGAAAAATGCGGGGGATCTTTTTGCTGTCAAATCAAGACATTTCCAAAGTCAGTCACGAGTCAGTCGCGAGTCAGTCGCGAGTAAACTCCACTATTGGATGCCCGTTACTCAATCGCGAAGCGACTTTCCTGCTGGATGCCCCGTTCGCGGAACACAAGGTTCATGTGGTTTCGCACAGCGCGTTTATTCGCCGTCCAGAGCGGCGCGATCAGGTCCCGCTTCGCTCCGTCGCCGGTCAAGCGATGAATAACCATCCCCTCCGGCAGCCTCGGGATGATCTCGCAGAGCAGGTCCAACCACTCCTCTTCCTCAAGGCAGCGGAAATTACTTTGAGCGTAGGCTTTGGCCAAAGCCGCCCCCCGCAACACATGCAAGACCTGCAACTTCACCCCCTGAATCGGCAACCTCGCCACCTCATCCACAGTCTGCAGCATCTCCTCGCGCGACTCACCGGGGAGGCCGAAGATCAGGTGAACGATGGTTTCCAGCCCCGCCTTGTGGAGCCGCTGAACCGCACCGAGAAAAATTTGATAAGGGTAACAACGGTTGATCTGTTCCGCTGTGCGCTCGTGGATCGTTTGAAGACCAAGCTCGACCCAAACGGGCTTTGCGAGGTTCAACTCGCGAAGCAAAGCCACCGTCTCCGGCGGCAAACAGTCAGGCCTCGTCCCGATAGAGATCCCAACGATTTCCTTCTCTCGAAGGAGAGGGCGAAACAAAGCCTCCAGGACCTCCACCGGAGCATAAGTATTTGTATACGATTGAAAATAGGCAATGTAGCGAGGGTTCGGATCCTTGATTTTGCGGGCGACGAGGGCTTTTGCTGCTTCCAACTGATCCGCCAAAGAGCCCTTGGCAGCAAACCGGCCGCTGCCTTCCAGGCAAAACGTGCAGCCGCCCACACCCAAACTCCCGTCCCGATTGGGGCACGTGAAGCCTGCCTCGAGCGCCAATTTATACACTTTATGTCCGAAGCGCTCGCGATAGTACTGATTCGCAGAATAGTAAGGGGTTTTCGCAGGGGGTTCAACCGGTGTTTTCATAGGTGTTTTTTCACGACTGCTGCCCATCCGCCTTCGCCCAGCCGTATTTTGCCAGGAACTCCAGGGCCGTGGCCGCATCGTCAAAAGGGATTTCCCTGCCATTGACGGACTGGTACTTGACGCGCCCTAATCCGGTAATGCCGATGAAATCGCCGGCTTTGGCCTCCCTAATCGCATACTCAATCGCCTCACGCCGATCCTCGATCACCACGTACGCACCCCTTGTCTTCGCCAAACCAACCTTGATATCCTTAAGTATGCTGGCGAAAGACTCATAGTGATTGTGCTGCGATGTGACAATGCTGAGGTCAGCCGACGAACCGGAAATTTCGCCCATCTCAAACCGCCGATCGCGCTGCCGATCACCGCCACAACCAAACACAACAACAATCCGCTGCGGTTTGTAGGCAGGGATCGCTTCGAAAAAATGCTTCAGACTGAAGCCATTATGCGCATTATCGATGCAGACTTTGAGCTCATCCGAAACATAAATGAGTTCGAGTCTCCCCGGGATGTAGAGGTTGGCCAAAGCCTCCCCCATCAAGTCTCCTGCCACGCCGAAGGCTTTCCCCACACATATGGCGGCCAAGGCATTTAGCGCATTGAAGTGGCCAGGCCGATTCAGCAAGTATTCATGCTCATCGAGGCCACCGGTAACAAGGCGGAGGCCTGGCATACCGGAAACTTCCGTGTCTTCAATCAGCAGAGCCCGGTAATCGGCCTCCGCCGACGTTCCGTACGTGAAGACTTCACATGAGTGGTCCGCGGCGATCTCTCGCCAATGTTCGTCGTCGCGGTTGAGGAAAGCGACTTTCGTCTGGCCAAAGAGCTTACTTTTGCAACGCAAATAGTCGGCAAAATCTTTGTGTTCGGAAGGTCCGATGTGGTCGCCGTGGGCGATATTGGTAAAGATACTGTAGGCAAAAGTGAGCCCATAAACCCGCTCAAGCAGTTCTGCTTGCGAGGAAACTTCCAGAACCGCAATCTCGACGCCGGCATCCGCCATATCACGGAGATATTTCTGCAAATCATAGGAATCCGGCGTTGTGTTATGCACTTCGAAGTGCTTGCCGTCGTAATAAACACCGCTGGTGCCGATCGTGCCGACCTTATACCCGCCGGCTTCCAGGATGGCCTGCACCATGTGGCAGGTGGTGGTTTTGCCTTTTGAGCCGGTAATGCCAACCAGCTTCATTTGCTCCGCCGGGTGGCCATAATACGCAGCGTAAATTTCGGCCATCGCGATTCTGGTGGATGGCACTTGAATGACTGTCACTTCCGGTGGAACTAAAACTTCACGTTCTACGAGGAGGATGGAGGCGCCTTTGGTCGCAATTTCTGAAGCGATTTCGTGGGTGTCGAAACGCGCCCCTTGAATGCAGATGAAGAGGCAGCCCCGGGTCACCTTGCGGTTATCGCGGCAAACGTCGGATACTTCCTCGGGAAGGGTGCCTTGCAGGATGGTATAGTCTACATCTGAAAGAAGATTTGCGAGATTCATGTTCTTGTCTCTTGCCTCATTTGCTTGAAATATCTGTTTACAGCAGCGTCGTTGCAGCGTTTGTGCTGCGCGACGCCGAGTTTCGTTCTCAACAACGCTTGCGCTATACGCCTCGCATATTCGTTTATTGCAGTGCTTACGCTACGTGTCACCCTAGTATAGTCGAAAATGGGCTGACAATGGAGCAAAGGGCTGCGCAATGATCGGCAAATGAGGGCAAATGATCGGCTACTGATCGCCCGTTGACCTGCCTATATCTCGGCGGATTTGCATGGTATAATTGCTTAGCAATCCCATATTTCAAAAGACCTCGCGACAGTGGAACACCACAGCCACGAGGCAGCCGTCTCATGACGGCACAACGAGGACACACATGAACGATAACGAATTTCGGAGGCCGGGATCCGATGCGGCTAAGCCACAGCCCACGCCCTCCTCTGTTACCCCCCAAGCGAAGCCTACTCCCTCGCGAGTGGATTCCGGATACTCTCCCGCCAAGCCGAGTTATGCCAAGAACTCTTCCGCCAAGTTGAGTTCTGCCAACAGCAGACCGGTAAGCTCCGGTGCGAACAAGAATAAGCCGGTAAACTCCGGTGCGAAACTGAAATCCACGCCGGACAGCAACCAGCAGAGCCTTGATCAGAAGAGAAAGGCCTATGACGCCGAACGACGAGAGAAAATCAAGCGCCGCGAACTGAAGCGCGTCAAGTTCAATCTCCGTAAACGCGTCTCCGGGAAGCCCGATCTGCCGAGTAACAGCCTGACCCCGGCAGGAATTCTGGGGAAATTTGCCGGCAAACTGGTTTTGCTTCTGGTCATTATTTTGGCGGTTGCGATTCTCTTCGCAGGCGGAACAGGAATCGGCATAGTCGTTGGCTATATTTCCACAGCGACAGAGCTCTCGACAGATCTCTTTAATATTGAAGAGAATTTAACCTCTTATGTCTATGATTCGAATGGAACAGAAATCGCAGCTCTGACCGGAACCAGCAATATCAATCGCGAGCTTGTTGATTACAGCGAGGTCGCCAACACGTATATTGACGAAGCCTTTATTTCCATTGAGGATCGTACATTTGAGACGAATATCGGCATTGATCCGCGAAGAATTATCAGTGCGGTGATTGGCGTTTTCGGCTCCGGAGACGCCCATGGCGGTTCCACGATCACCCAACAGACCGTCAAAATGCTGACCGGTGAAGATCAAGTCTCCATTCAGCGTAAGGTGCAGGAATGGTACCGCGCCGTGAAGCTGACAGATACCCTCAAGAAGCCCCAGATTATGGATCTGTATCTCAATATGGTGCCAATGGGGAACAACTATGTGGGGATTCAATCCGCGGCGAAAGCATATTTCGGTAAAAATGCTTCCGAGCTTAATCTTGCGGAATGTGCGCTTTTGGCCGGAATTCCGAAGAGCCCATCATCCTACAACCCCAGAACGGAGCTCGGGCGGAAGAACGCCCAGAGGCGCCAGCGCGTCGTTCTGCAGGCGATGGTTGATGAAGGACATATCAGTGCCGCCCAGTTTGAAGAGGCTATGAATTACGAATTGGTCTATAACCAGCAGACCATCCAGCAGCCGACCACATCGATCAATTCCTATTTCGAAGAATATGCCGTCCAGGAAGTGATCAACGACTTGGTCACCCAGAAGGGCTACTCCGAGGCAATCGCTTATCGTATGGTTATGAATGGCGGCCTTCAGATTCACACCACGCAAGATAGTGCGATGCAGGCGAATTTGGACGCTTACTTCAGCAACATTGACTATTTCCAGACCGAGCCCGGCGACTATGTGAACTCCCCCGAAGCGCCCCAAGCGGGTGTCGCGGTGATCGATAACCAGAACAACACCGTGGTCGCGATCCAGGGAGGCTATGGGCCCAAGACCGCAAACTTAGTTATGGACCGCGCCACGGATATGCGCAGGCAACCTGCATCTTCGATCAAACCCCTTGCTGTGTACGGTCCCGCGCTCGATATGAATCTCATTACGCCAGCAACGATCATTGTGGATGAGCCGGTGTACATGGATCCTCACTTCCCGGACACGCCTTGGCCGAAAAACTCGTACGATTCTTACTACGGCAACATGAATGTAGAAGATATCGTCAAAATTTCGAACAACGTTCCGGCAGTTAAGGTTTTGGACAAAGTCGGCGTCGCCAGTTCCAAGAACATTTTGAAGCAAATGGGTATCGACCTTTCCAACGATCCGGTGCAGCTGTCGCTCGCTACCGGTGGTTTAACTTATGGTACATCTCCACTGCGGATGGCGGACGCTTTTAAGACTTTCCCGAATGGAGGTCTCTACACCCCCGCGAAACCTTACACACAAGTTCTCGATAAGAACGGCACGGTTATTCTGGACAACACGCCCGACTTCATCCAAGTCTTCCAGCCTGAGTCCGCTTATATGATGCAGACCATTATGGAAGAAGTTCTGAATGGCAGCACCGGCGGAACGCGTTACAGAGGTACCGCAGCGGGTGTCGGGCATTTGACAAATGCAGCGGGTGAAGCCATTGCTTCCTCGGCCAAAACCGGAACCTCCAACAACCGCAACGATGAATGGATGATCATGCAATCGCCCTACTACACTTCGGTCGGTTGGTACGGTTTCGATAACCGTCTGAAACAGACCTACATTGAGTGGAAAGATTTCTATCACATCCATGATTTGGTGGGTGATTTCATGAAGGATTCACACCAGGATCTGCCGGCGGCGGACTGGGTCAGACCGGCAGGCATTGTCGCGCTGGACATCTGCACGATTTCCGGTCAACTTGCTACACCGGGTTGTGCAGGCCACGTCCGCACGATGTACTTCAAGGCCGGCAACCCCTTAACTCCTTCCCTGCCCTGCGGCGTCCATTCCAACTCGGGCGCTCCGATCAACTACATGGTTGGTGACCAGCGCTAAGTCCCTTTCCTTCCACAACTCCGCTCTCTCTTGAACCTCGGAATAGGGTTGAGGGGGGCGGCTTTGGCCAAAGACGCAGAACTCAAATTTGAAAACAAGAACCCGGAGGTTTCTGAATGCCGAAACGAGAGAATTACATTTCCTGGGATGAGTACTTCATGGGCGTGGCTCTGATGGCTGCGCGCAGGAGCAAAGACCCCGGAACGCAAGTCGGAGCATGCATCGTCAGCCCGCAGAACAAGATCATTTCCACAGGCTATAATGGCTTCCCTATCGGCTTATCCGATGATGAATTTCCCTGGGAACGGGAGGGGAATTTCATGGATACGAAATACGCCTACGTCTGCCACGCTGAGCTAAACGCAATCCTGAATAATCCGGGTACCTCACTTGCCGACTGCCGGATTTACGTAGCGCTCTTCCCCTGCAATGAATGTGCGAAGGCCATCGTGCAATCCGGCATCCGCGAAGTGGTATTCATCTCCGATAAATACAAAGAAACAGAGGTTGTCAAAGTCTCCAAACGCATCTTCGACGGTGCCGGTGTAACCTACCGTAAATTCATTGCCACTCATGACTCAATCACGGTTTCTTTCCGCGAAGAGGATGTGTAGTTCTGTTGACGTTCAGGCTCGCTGACGTGCGGGCCCGCTGACGTTCAGGCCGTTGATGTGCCGACGTGCCGACGTGCTGACGTGCAGGCCGTTGACGTGCCGGCTCCTCTAACGGATCCGCATAATTCCGCTTCGCAAAACAAGGTAAAGAACAATCAAAACAGTGACAATCCAGGTTCTGCTCTTGCTCCCCGGGTTTTCCGTCATGAAGCGACGCATCAGCAGGATGGTCATAACCGTAACGATTGTGGCCAAGATAGCGAGTAACTCATTGAAGAAAACAATGTTCAACGCACCGAAGAGAATACTGAACGGCATCAAGAGTATGCGAGGAAGTAAGCAAACAGCCGCCGCATTGACCGGTCTCCACCAATCCGAAAATTCGTTAAAGACCACTTGGGCCAGCAATAACACACCGGTCATCACACCGAAGTCCAAGACGGATTGAAGAATACCAAACGCCCAAGTCGCAACATTCGCGCCTGCGCCTAGATCCAAGCGCAAACTGCCGAATAACTGAGACAAAGGAAAGAGAATGAAGTAGACCAAAAAGAGCAGCGCCCACGCATATTGGCCGTGAGACTTCTTCGCCAGCAACACGGAATCCGTGTAATCTGCAGAAAAGAAGCTCTTCAACCAAACAAGAGTTTCCTGCACAATCTGGTTAATCTCATCATTCACTTGTCGATTGGGTTTCGAAGGTCCTTTACGGTAGCCGTCCGTATAGTTCTGCTCAGCCCCTTGGCTCTCATCCTTATAATACGGTTCTTCATATTCAGGATCGTATTCGGGATCGTACCTGTCAGATGAAGGTACTCGATAATCGTCCGGGTACCCGCCCTGCTGCGACTCGTCCGGATACCCGCCCTGCTGCGACTCGTCGGGGTACCCACCTCGTTGCGAATCGTCGGGGTACCCACCTCGTTGTGAATCGTATCTGCCGGCTCTCGGATCTCTGGCATCTCTCGGGTCATCCTGCGAAGGATAATCATAACCATCTTGATTCGGGTCATAACTTCCATCATAGTTCTGGTTGTTCTTGCTGGGATTGTCCATACGAATCCTCCTTCAAAATATCTATTCAGAATAAATATAAGGTACAAGATATGATCCTATTGTAGCAAAGTCAATGAAACTTCACACGAAAATATTGCTTTGGCCAAAGCCCCCCCCCCCACCCCTTCATCCTTAGCCAGTGAATTCGGTTAATTTCGGTTCGATTCGATTAAATTCGGCCCAATTCGGCTCAATTCGGCGATTCGTTTCGGTCCGGTTCGGTTAAATTTCGGGGGAAGTCTTGGAAATAGGGTGTATTTTCGCTACAATAAGAAAGTCCATGAAGAAAAGCAGACAGAAGCGCTATTGATACGATACCAATATTGGAGAAACTACTTACCATGAAACAATTTACGCGACTTGCCACAGCTGTACTTTTGGGTCTTAGTCTGACCCTTGCGTCTTGCCGTCGCGTCGAACCGCCGGTCGTAAATACCTCGTCGCCAGATGGATCCATGTCTTCAGATCCTGCAAATACAACAGACGCCTCAATGACCACTTCAAATTCAGAAACCACTACCCCTGTTGAAATAACCGGAACGACAGACGATGTGCCTACAACAAGTAGAGAAGAGACAACTACGTCCGGAGTAAACGGGGGGACATCCAGGCCCTCTTCTGCTGAAACAAGCGGACAGACTGCCGAAATCTCCACTTCTTCCACCACTCGTGATGCGTTCGGCAACTTGATTGATGATTTCCTGAATCCTACAGTGCCGAACGCGCAGCCGGGTTCCATCCGCAATCCTTTGGCACCGGGTGAAACTGCCCATTTCGACGGCTATGACACGCTTTTTGACCCCTTCCGTGCAGATGTATCTGTGCAGCAAATTTACCGCGGTACGGAGGCGCTCCAGATGGTCAAAGATGCCAGTACCGTAAACCCGGATCCGGATCCCGGCTATGAATATTTGGTTGCCCAGGTGTTGGTGAAGATCACAGCCTCGAAAAATGGTGAAGCCGTTGGCGTAAGCCCCTACTTCTTCTCTTTGGCTCGCGAAGACGGACGCATGTACGGCGATGTTTCTCTGTTCCGTGCAATTACGCCGGTCTTATCAACCATCCATGTGGGAGAAACTTCCATCGGCTATATCTGTTTTCAGGTGGAGAAAGCTGACCAAAACCCCTTCATTGTCTTCTTATCCCGCGCACATGGCGGGATCTGGTTCTCAACTTCCGAAAACTCTAGTGAACCCACATCCTCAACAACAACGCGTTTCTCCGTCAAATAATTAACTCACGCGTGTCATCCACGCGCAATCTACTACATAGGTTTAAAAATAAACTTATGTAGTGAAAAGACCGCCACCAACGGCGGAGACTAATACACCGTTGACGAGTTGATGATGTAAGGGTTGAAGCCGTCGGCTTTCAGAGCGTCCATAATTTCTTGTTTATGATCGGGACCGAAGGCTTCCAGTGTTACTTGAAGCTCCACGGCGGCATTTCGGTTGATCGACACAAACTGATTGTGTTCCAAGTGAATGATGTTGCCGCGGTGAGCCGCCACGATATGAGCGATTTTCTCCAATTGGCCTGGGCGGTCCGGCAGCAGGACGGAGAATGTGAAGATGCGGTTTCTGGCAATTAAGCCATGTTGGACCAGTGAAGACATGGTGATGACATCCATATTGCCACCGCTCATGATGCAGCAGACTTTGGAATCGGGAGTCAAGCCTAGTTCGGGATGGTTGTCCAAATGTTTCAAAGCCGCAACCGAAAGCAGGCCGGCATTTTCCACAATCATCTTTTCGGATTCCATAACATCTAAGAAAGTGCCGACAAGCTCTTCGTCGCGGACCGTGATCACACCATCCAGATATTTTTCCAAATACGGGAAAACATGGCTGCCGATTCGGGCAACAGCAACACCATCCGCAATTGTGTCAACTGAGCGAAGGGTGGCAGGGAAGCCTTGCGCAAGCGCGAGTTCCAGCGAATTTGCACCGGCAGGTTCGATAGCCAGAACCTTTGCGGCGGGTCTCTTCTGCTTGATATAAGAAGCAACGCCGGCTGCTAAGCCGCCGCCTCCGACCGGGACTAAGAACAGGTCAATGTCCGGCATGTCCTGCAAGACTTCCACTGCGACAGAGCCTTGGCCTTGAGCCAAGATCAGATCATCAAAAGGGTGGACAAAGGTGTAGTCTTGGGCTTTGGCCTCCGAAACTGCATAAGCAAAACTCTCGTCGAACGAATCCCCGTAGAGCCTGACTTCCGCCCCGTAACCCTTGGTGCGATTAATCTTCATCAGCGGCGTTGTGACCGGCATAACGACGATCGCCTGAAGGCCCAAGTCTCGCGCTGCACGTGCCACACCTTGGGCATGGTTGCCGGCAGAGGCGGTCATCAACGGATGCTTCTTCTCTTCATTAGTCAGGTGGTGGAGTCTCCAGAACGCGCCTCTGATCTTGTATGCACCGGTAATTTGCATATTCTCGGGCTTGAGATATACATTCATGTGACTCGCCTGAGATAAGGCTTCGCTGAAGAGCAGCTGCGTGTGCTTCACGTGCCCGGAGAGCCAGGTTCCCGCCTCTTCAATTCGCTCGCAAGTTAAGGGGTCATCAGCCGTACCAATGGCTTGTCTCGTCTTCTCTACGATGGCCAAAGTCGCCTGCAAATCACTATCGCTATCCTGTAAAAGTTGTTTCATAAATGGATTCTCGCCTACTCTCTAAACAATTGTTCAGAAATCTATTATAATCAGAAAATCCTGAGAAAACACTCCCATTCTTTTGGCGTTCGTTTTCGCCCAGTTTGGCATACGTTTTCGCCCGGAAACCCCAGTAAGATACGCGGAAGGATCCTTATAAAATGAATAATGAAACGAAATCAGAGGCAAGACCTCTTTTACCCCAGTACACACCCGGCCTGATACCGCGCGTAGCCGCAATACATGACATCTGCGGCTACGGCAATTGCTCCCTGGGCATCGCCATGCCTGTTATCTCTGCCGCAGGCGTTGAAGTCTGCCCTGTGCCGACTTCTGTGCTCTCCGCCCATACAGCCTTCCCGGTTTACTCCTTCTTGGACACTACACCGACCCTGCCGGATTTTTTCCGCAGTTGGAAGGAGTTGGATGTTAAGGTCGATGGCATATACACGGGTTTCCTCGGCTCTTCTGAGCAAATCGAGTTAATCATCGCCTACATTAAGCTCTTCCCGGATAGTTTCCGAATTATCGACCCAGTCATGGGCGACCACGGCCTCCGCTACGCCACGTATACCGATGCCATGTGTGACGGCATGAAGCGGCTTGTGCCTTACGCTGATCTGCTGATGCCCAATTTGACCGAGGCCGCCATCTTGTTGGATCGTCCCTACAGCGGCCAGGATATTTCGTACGAGCAAGGGCAGGAGATCTGTGAGGCTTTGTTGGCCAAAGGCGCCCGCCAAGTCATTCTCAAAGGTATCCACCGCGACTACACGATTTACAATGCAGTCATGAGTCCCGAAATACCCTACACCGAATTACCAAACGAATTGCACCCGACGTCCTTGCATGGAACAGGCGACCTCTTCGCGTCTGTTGTCACGGCTGCACTTTTCAGCGGCCATGATCTCCTGGATTCTGTCACCTTCGCCGCTGACTTAGTCTACCGAGCGATCTGCCTCTCCGTAAGCCAGCCGGGCTTCCAAGAGCGCGGAGTAAGCTACGAACCGCTGCTCGGCCGCATCGTGCGTTATTGCATCGGTGATGAGGCTTGATGAGCTTGATGAGGTTTGATGAAGCTTGATGAGACTTGATGAAGCTTGATGAAGCTTGTTAAGGCCTGACGAATCAGGCGGTAAAAAATATTCGCGGGCACTGTTGATTGCGGCCTGCGAAACTTGTGGTCAAAAAAATTTCGATTTTCGATTTAGGTGCGTAAGGTGCGGCCAATCAGCCGCAACCTCCGCAAGTCGAGCAATCAGACGTGTTGCACATTCCCCAGGCTTCAGCCTCCTGCCAGAGAGCCACAAACTCATCCGGCGGCAATTCCGGGAGCTTATCCTTTAAGTCCGGCAAGTTATACCATTCGGCTATCTCCGCATTCGAAGGGTAGCGTCCTGACACAAGCACACCATTCTCATCATAGGTGGCGGGTAGGAATTCATCGCCGTCGGTCATCAAGTGATCCATCAAGCCTTCTTGCTCTAGAAAAGCCTTCGGTACCGTGCTGAGATTGGCACGTTCCACTTCAATTCCCCGTTGTTTCAAGTTATAGACCAAAGTCGCCACGCGAAGCAATTCTGCCTGATCATATTGGGAAACAAGACCGATTCCGGTGGGGCTGCCCATCGGAGGATCAAATAATTTCATTTGTTTACTCATGTTTTTCGCACCTCTTTTGGACTATTATAACGAGTCAGCATGCTATAATCTGTGTAGATTGTCACACGAAAGGCTCACATCAATACATGACCGATTCCAGCCAAGAATCTACACGATATAACACGAACGCTGATTCCGAAACCACATCTGAGAGGGAAAATGCCGCTAGGCATGTCGCTCCTTCTCCGGAGGTGGATGCTGCGGCTTTGGCCCAAACTGCCTCCGCCACCGCTTCAACACCTGCTGCACCGGAAAACGCTGAGGCTCCGCAGACTGCCGATGCGTCCGAGAATACGCCGGCTCCGCAGGCTGCCGAAAACGCAGAAGCGTCCTCTGAAACGCCTGTCCACTTCGACCTCAAACCACGGCGACTGCCACTTGCGGCCACTCCGGTGATACCTGTGGCACCCGCGCCTGAAAAGGCTGCGCCCATTCGTGAGGAAATCGCAGAAGCGGAAGCCGAGGAGGCTGAGGAGGCTAAGGAGGCCAAGGAGGCTGAACCTGCCGCTGGCGAAGCGGAAGTGACTGAACATATCAGCGAAGAAGTCGGAGAAACTGAACCTTCAGCTGTAGAAGCCGAACCTTCAGTTGTAGAAGCCGAACCTTCAGTTGTAGAAGCTGAACCTTCAGTTGTAGAAACCAAACCTTCAAGCGCGGAAGCTGAAACCGACATTGAAGCCGAAACCGAAACTGCCGTGGAAACCGAAGCAGAAACGACCGCCGAAGCAGAAACTGCCGTTGAAACAGAAACCACCAGCCGTGCCAACGACCAAGCCCACCAACACACCCCGGGGCAGGCACGGAAGGTGCGGCGTTCAGAATTTCTTAAAGCGTTTAAGCAGAGCGTCATCAGTGAATTCAAGCCGATCAAAGCCGACGACCCCTCCCCGCTCAAACGCCGGCAGCAAGAGTATCTCCTTTACCGGCGGCAACGAGGCGCAGCCGGCTCGGTACTTCTCATCCATGCCCTCTTGACCATTCTCTTGATGATCGTTTGGGCAGTCTTGCCGAGGAATTTCCTGGGGATCGACAAGCTGGCACTCGATGGCGGAATGTTCTCCACGCTGCTCACCCAAGGTTTCACCGTTTTGCTGCCAAGTGTTTTTGTCCTCTATCTCTACAATATGGATATTTCTCTGGTAGCCGGACGAACATCGCAGCCTGTGTCAGTCTTCGGATTGGCAGCATTGATCGGAATTCCCGCAGCCATCGCATTCAGTGGCCTCAATAACATCACTCTATATCTCTTGTCTCAACTGGGTTTCCACCCCACTTCGGACAGCCTTTTGGGACTAGTCAGCAACCCTTCGCCACTGACGTATATCCTCTTGATTCTGGTCACCGCCCTCATTCCCGCCATTTGCGAAGAGATCATGTTCCGTGGGGTTATTCAGACTTCTTTGGCTCTCTCAGGCAGAACTTGGCTCAGTATCATTTTGATGGCCACCGCATTCATGCTTTACCATGGCGATCCGTACTTCCTGGTAGCGCCATTCTTCGCCGGCATTTACCTGGGCTTCATTCGCCACAAGACAGACAATCTCTTCGTCACCATGTTGATGCATTTTTTCATGAACACCACGCTTGTCATTCTCCAGCCCATCTTGCCGCTCTTCACAAGTTCGATGTCTTTTGCAGGATCCGCAGGCCGTACAGCTCTTTACGCTTCGATCATCGCAGCAGCCGTAGCTCTAGTCACACTCATCCCCCTGACTTCAGCGCTCACCACAAATTCGGCCAAAGCCACCTCCCCCGACCCCATCCGCAAACGTCTTCAACAAGAGCAGTGGTTCCCCGCAGACTGGAAGTTTCTGCTTGCCCTGCTTATCATGTTTGTCACGATGCTGGTCCTTGGCGCCTGAAGGTAGTTTACGCTTGTGACTTGTCCTTATCACCCAGTCGGCGGATGAAGCTGCCGGCAGGGATTGGTTCTTCGCGGTCTCCCTCGGCCAAATCCGCCCGATTCAAATAAAAAATCATTGTCGGGTGCGGTGTCGCTTCGATCGCTTCGCCGTGTTGGTCATATAAGGAACGAATCGTCAGGTGAAGGTTCTTGCCTTGCGGACGAATGATATCCACCTCTTCACCAACGGAAAGCTTGTTGCGCTGCTCGCAGCGAATCAGCAAATCAGCAGAGCCGGAGCCATCGAATTTCGCATCGGCAGCCGTCAAGGCTGTTTCCGCTGGAGTGGTGAAAGGCACCACGCGGCCACAGACTGCAGCAACCCGGTGGTAGGAAGTATTGGGCTCGACTTTGGCCTCCTGAGAAGGCTTGACGAAGTAAAAGCCTGTGTCGTACGTCCTGTGCACCATCAGATCCAACTCTTCTTGCCAAGAGGGATCGGGTGTGAAGGAATCGCCCATTAATACATAGCGATCGAGCGCTTCGCGATAGACTTTCGCAGTCGTTGCAGCGTAGAAAGCACCCTTCATGCGACCTTCGATTTTGAAGCTGTTGATGCCGGCTTTGGCCAACTCAGGAACATGGTTGACCAAGCACAAATCACGCGAATTGAAGAAATAACTACCGCGCTCGTCCTCTTCGAGGTAGAGCTCATCGGCCGGCTTGCTCTTCGCAGCACCCTGTTTACCTGTGGAGTCGGACTCCTGGCTACTCTTGGGCTCGTCACCATGCACCAACTTCCACTGCCAACGGCAAGGCTGCGCACACTCCCCACGGTTGGCATCTCGGCCTGTGAATGCGTTGGAGAGAAGGCAACGGCCGGAGTATGACATACACATCGCTCCGTGAACGAAGGCCTCAAGTTCCAGGTCAGCCGGGATGTTGCGGCGAATTTCCGCTATTTCGGCCAGAGTCAGTTCCCTAGCCAGCACAATTCGCTTGACGCCCTGTTCATACCAGAAAGTGCAAGAAGCACTGTTCGTCGTCGAAGCCTGTGTGCTGAGATGGATCTCAAGTTCAGGGGCAACTTTGCGTACAATAGACAAAACGCCCGGATCAGAAATAATCACGGCGTCGGCCCCATACGAGGCAAGCCGTCGCGCGTAGTCCGGCAAGTACGGCAGGTCTTCTTCATGTGAGAGAATGTTCAACGTGACGTACGCCCGAGCGCCTTGACTGTGCGTATATTGGATCGCCTGAGCTAATTGCTCGTCTGTAAACGAAGTTTTCGAAGCGCGTAAACCGAAGCGCTCACCGGCCAAATAAACCGCATCCGCCCCAAACTGAAGAGCAGCATGGAGTTTCTCCTGGTTACCCGCAGGGCAAAGCAACTCCGGTAGTTTCACAGGGTTTGTTACATTCAAATCTTATTCCTCAAGAATCAACCGGGCTTCCCTCAAAAATCAGTCGGGCTGCTGGGCTGCATCCGTACCCACTTAACCAAGCATTTATGTGCGAGGGGTATCCCAATTGCCGGAGTACTTTTCAATATTCGCTTCGTGGCCGGCGAGTGTGTTGGCAAAGGCATTCGTGCCATCGCCTTTCGCCACAAAATACAGCAAATTAGGCTCGGACAGATCCGGATAGAGCGCAGCCTTGATCGCTTCCAGCCCGGGATTGCCGATCGCTCCGGGCGGCAGCCCTTCGAAGCGGTACGTGTTATAGGGGCTGTCACTTGCGATATCCTCAGCTGTTGCGGCCCAAACCTTCGGCTGGCCATTCAGTTGCCGCAAATAGTTCGTTGTCGCACAGGACTGCAGAAGCATACCCTGATCAAGGCGGTTATGGAAAACCCGGGAAACCAAATAATCCTCTTGAATCACACCGCTCTCGTTCTGGATGACAGATGCCATGGTTAACACTTGGTCTAGGGTCATGCCCATATTGTCTGCCCTGTCGCGAATTTCCGCCGTGAGTTTGAGATCCAAGTTGCGGAGGAAGGTGCGGATGATCGTTTCTTCAGACGCGTTCAGATCGAACTGGTAAGTGTCCGGGAACAAATACCCTTCCAGCATGAAGATTCGGCCGGGCTGGTCGATCGGGATACCGGTAATGAAACTATAATCGGTAAAGGACGAAGGAGAGTTCATCAGACGGTCCATCTCCGCTTCATCGAAATTCACCCCAACTTCGCGAAGACGTCTCTTAATGTCGACATAACTGTAGCCTTCCGGGAAAGTAACCCAGATGGTCTCCGCAGGAAGGGCTAAGTTGTACATGATCTCGTTATAGTCCATGCCATTCAGCACAAAGTGGGTGCCCCGTTGGAAACGCCCGCCGAAACCATTGAGCTCCGCGATGACCCGGAAAGGCATCGCGTCAGCGATCACGCCCTTCTCCTTCAGAAGATCGGCGATCTCACTGATCCCCATGCTCGAGTCGATGTAAACCTCCACAGCATTGGGCGTGTCTTGTTTCACATGGCGCGGCATCGTGTAGGCGTTGCCATTCTGATCCGTGTAAGCCGGAGTCGGTTCCGCAGAACCTTGTGTCCCTTGCGTAACCTCTTGCATCTGTGACTCTTTCTGCATCGCTTCAATCGCGAGCTCACGCTCGTTCTGACTGGTGATGAAAGAGAAACCTACCCGGAAACCAATAAACAAGGCAAGTACGATAAATATAATGATGGCGAAAACGATAATAATTCGTTTAATCTTCGTTGATAGCATGCCATTCCCCCTGCCAGAAGCTGTGGCTTAGTCCTGGGAGGACAGTTTGCGGCGCGAGCGCAGTTTCGCGCGCTGTTCAGTGTCCAATATTCGTTTGCGCAGACGGATCGTCTGCGGAGTTACCTCAATCAGTTCGTCATCAGCGACAAACTCGAGGCATTGTTCCAAACTGAAAACAGTGGGCGTCGTCAGGCGAAGAGCCTCGTCGGAACCTGCTGCGCGCATGTTCGTAACGTGTTTCTTCTTACAGACATTGATTGAAACATCCTCTGACTTGGGCGTGCGGCCGACAATCATACCTTCATACACCTGGGTACCTGCGCCGATAAATAATTCCCCGCGTTCCTGAGCAGCATGAAGACCATAGGTCACAGCTTCACCTGCCTCAGTGGCAACCAGGACGCCTGAGCTTCGAGTCTCAATCTCGCCCTTCCACGGTTCAAAGTCCTTAATAATGGAGTTCATTATACCATTGCCCTTCGTGTCGGTCAAAAACTCGTTGCGGTAACCGATCAGGCCGCGGGAAGGGATTTCGAAGACCATTCGGGTGTAGCCTCGCTTCGGCGGGTTCATGGAGGTCATCTCCGCTTTGCGCTGCCCCAATTTCTCAATGACCGTACCCACATACTCTTCCGGAACATCAATGTAAAGTTCTTCAATCGGTTCCAATTTCTTGCCGTCGACTTCTTTCACAATGACTTGCGGCTTGCTCACTTGGAGCTCATAGCCTTCGCGGCGCATGGTTTCGATCAGAATAGACAGGGACAGTTCGCCTCTGCCTTTGACAATGAAGGCCTCAGTTGTGTCCGTTTCCTCGAGCAGCATGGAGACGTTCTTCTCCATTTCGCGGAAGAGGCGGTCGCGGAGGTGGCGGGAAGTTAAGTATTTCCCTTCACGTCCGGCCAAAGGCGAGTCATTCACAGAAAAGGTCATGGCAATGGTTGGTTCGTCGATCTTGACGAAATCCAAGGGATCGGGTGCATCTATTTGACAAAGAGTCTGCCCGATTTCAATATCTGCAAGACCTGCGACACAGACAATTTCACCTGCAGAAGCGGAGTCAACGGGGGCTTTGGCCAAACCCTCAAAACGCATTAACTTCACGACCTTGCCGCGGGAGAAGCCCTCCTCCCCCTTCGTGGTAATGGAAACAGTCTGATTCGTGGAAATCACGCCCCGCTCAATGCGACCAATCGCAATTCGTCCGACATAAGGGTCATAGTCGATGTTGGACACCAGAAGCTGCAAGGTACCGTCGGGATCGCCGGTGGGTGCCGGAACTTCCGCCATAATCATATCGAGCAAAGGGAACATGGTTCCTTTGCCATCTGTGGGAATCTCTTCAATCGTACGGACTGCATACCCTTCGCGGGCGGAGGCGTAGCAGACGGGAAAGTCCAGCTGGTCTTCATTAGCATCAAGCTCAATAAAGAGGTCTAAGACAAGGTCCAGCACTTCTTCCGGGCGGGCATCGGGGCGGTCGACCTTATTAATGACCACGCAGACTTTCAGGCCTAGATCCATGGCTTTATGTAAGACGAAACGAGTCTGTGGCATCGGGCCGTCGAAAGCATCGACCACCAGCATGACGCCGTCGACCATCTTCAACACGCGCTCTACTTCTCCGCCGAAGTCCGCGTGTCCCGGGGTGTCAACGATGTTAATTCGGGCATCCCCGTAGTTAATCGCGGTATTCTTCGCCAAAATCGTGATGCCGCGCTCACGCTCCAAATCATTGGAGTCCATGACGCGGGTCTGCACCTGCTCATTCTGGCGGAATGTGCCCGCCCCTCTCAGCATGGCGTCAACCAAAGTCGTCTTCCCATGGTCGACGTGGGCGATGATGGCTATGTTTCGGATGGCTTCGTTGCCATTACTCATGAGTTTTGTTCCTTCTTTCCTTTTTCACGCAGGATGAAGCGGATCGAGGTTCCGGTAAACCCGAACGCTCGCCGCAATTGATTTTCCAGATACCGTTCATAGCTGAAGTGCAGCAAATCAACACTATTGACAAAGAAAACGAAGGTCGGCGGTTCCACGGCCACTTGCGTAGCGTAAGAAATCTTGAGCCTTCGGCCCTTATAACCCGGTGCCTGAAGCATTTGTTGTGCCTCGCCAATCAAGTCGTTCAAGCGTCCGGTCGGAACTCGCTTGCGACAACTCTCAGAGACCTCCACAATGGTAGCAAAAAGCTGCTTCACTTTCAGTCCGGTTTGCGCAGAGATGAAAAGGATTTCCGCATAGGGCATAAATGCAAATGTTTCTTGAATCCTAAGCTTCAGCTCTTCAGCCGTAGCAGCCTTCTCTTCCGCGGGCAAATCCCACTTGTTGACAGCAATGATGATCCCTTTGCCGGCATTGTGGGCAAGGCCTGCGATCTTCGTATCTTGTTCCGTCGGACCTTCTGTTCCGTCGATCAGGAGAACGCACACATTCGCTTTTTCAATCGCAGCCGTTGCTCGCATGATCGAATAGCGCTCCAGTTGGTCGTCAATTTTGCTCTTGCGTCTCATCCCGGCCGTGTCAACCAGTATGAAGCTGCCATATTCATTCTCGATCGGTGTGTCGGTTGCATCGCGCGTGGTGCCCGGGATATCCGACACAATCGCCCGCTCAGAACCGACCATGCGGTTGACAAGCGAGGATTTGCCGACATTAGGTTTGCCGATAATCGCTACCCGGATCGTCTGATCTTCTTCTTCCTCAGAATCCGGCGCAGGCATGAATTCAAGGACTTTGTCCAGCAAATCACCGATCCCTAAGCCGTGTGCCGAGGAAATGGCATATTGATCCTCGAAACCCAATTGATAGAAATCGTAGAAACTCAAAGGCGGTTCACCCGGCACATCGCACTTGTTTACAACAACCAGCACCGGCTTCCCTGACTTACGCAGAATGGCTGCGATATCGGAGTCTGCCGGTTGAAGGCCGGTCTTCGCATCCACCATCAGGAGAATGACGTCTGCCATCTCAATCGCGATTTCCGCCTGAATACGCATTTGTTTGAGGATCACGTCCTCGGATTCCGGTTCCAAACCACCGGTATCGATCAGCGTGAACTCCCGATCGAGCCACTCGACACGCGTGTAAATGCGGTCGCGGGTCACACCGGGTGTATCATCAACGATAGAGATCCTCTCGCCTGCCAAGTAATTAAAAAAACTGGATTTCCCTACATTCGGCCGTCCGACGACTGCCGCAATCCCTCTTCTCATGAAAGTCTCTCCTCGAGCCCTGTATGCTGTTCTGTATCTAGTCCTGTTTGATCTCTTGCTTCAAGTCCAGTTTGAAATCCTGTTTGATATCCAGTTTCAAATCCTGTTTGATATCCCGCCTGCAAGCCCGATTGCAAGCCTGCAGCATTCGCGCCGACCACGCGGACAGGAACTTCCAGCGACTTTTCAAGTTCAGTGACCGTCCTGTCATCCAAGAACACCTCTGTGCCTTGGCGGAGCATCACATCTCCGATGAATACGTAGGTATTTTTCTCTTTGGCCAAAGACCGCGCCACCGGCTCTCTCAGCTGTTCCAAGACATCTTGTCCGGTCAGTAAACCGGACACAGTAATTTTCTCGCCGAAGAAATGATTCTCGATGGCGTGCAGCTCCAATTGTACACCGAAACGCGCCCCCAGCGTTTCACAATAAGGTCTCATAAAGTCCGCTGCCGCCGTCCCCACCGGTACATGGATGACGGTTTCTTGTGCCGGCGCTTGCGTTTGGGGCGCTTGAGACCGATCCGCCGGGGGCGCTTGCACTTGCTGCGGTACTGGGGACGGCTCCGCCAAAATCGCTTCCATCTCATCCCGGAAGAGAGATAGCAAGCCAATCCCGTTCTCCAACTGCGGGAAGCCCTCATACGCCTCCGCTTCAGGGATCTCCTCCCCAGCCAAGAGATAGAACTCATCCGCAGGGTAAACCACCCTGCGGCCTAAGGTTTCGAGGAAGTGGGATTGTTTGGCTTTGGCCAAAGCCAAAAGCTCCGCCGCCTCAACAGGACCTACCGGCTTGATGAGGGGGAGTTTCAGCTCTTCGCGGTACTTCGTCAGACCGACAGGGACAATCGCCACCGATTCGAGGGAGTCTCCGAGCGTGGCCAGATCGTCCAACGTCCGCACCAGCTCAGTACCGTCATTGACATCCGGAACCAAAACGATCTGAACATTGATCTCAATACCTGCCGCCGCAATACGCTGCATTTTCGCCATAATATCCGAGGCAAAACGATTACATAACATCGACTTGCGAAGCTCAGGATTCGTCGTATGAACCGAGATATTCATCGGTGAGAGATGGTAGGCAATCAGGCGATCCAGTTCCTCGTCCTTGATATTCGTCAAAGTTATATAATTCCCGCTCAGAAACGAGAGGCGCATGTCATCATCCTTAAAATACAAGGTTTCACGCATACCCGGAGGCAGCTGGTCGATGAAGCAAAACAGGCACTTATTGTGGCAGTGAGTCGGATCGTCCATCATCGCTTCCGCAAATTCAAGCCCAAGGTCCTCATCCTCATCCTTCTCAATTTGTGCCTCGAATAACTCCCCTTCCGAAGTCCGAAACAGCATGGTCAATTCATCATCCAGGACAGCCAAACGGTAATCGAACACATCCTTGATCTTCTTACCATTGACCTCCAGAAGTTCGTCGCCCGGTTTAAGCCCCAATTCTTCGGCAATACTCCCCGGAGCAATCGAAACAATCTGCCTGGCACTCCGCACCGGGTTACTCTCATGCTGATTACGGCCTTGCTGATTACGACCTTGCTGATTACGGCCGAGCTGATTACGGCGCGATGCCGGCAGATGGGTCAATTCATAGGGATTGTTGGCGGAACGATTGCCTGAATTATTGGCCAAAGTAACTTTTCTCCTCAGGATACGACGTTTACAGGCTCCCCAGCGACGAAAGCCCTCAGATTCTCAACCGCAATCGCGATCAATCTGGTCCTAGCTTCGTAAGGCGCCCAAGCAATATGCGGTGTAATAATGATATTCTTCGCCTTCAGCAAAGGATTGTCGCTCTTGATCGGCTCTGCAGAGACCACATCAACGGCGGCGGCCCTCACTTTGCCACTGTCGAGCGCGTCGGCCAGGTCTTGTTCATTCACAACCGGCCCTCTCGAAGTGTTCAAGAAGATCACGCCATCTTTCATTTGAGCAATCGATTCGCGGTTAATCATGCCCTCGGTTTCCTGCGTTAGGGGCGTGTGCATACTGATGACATCCGCTTCTCTGTAGAGTTCGGCCAAAGCCCGGAACCCTGCCACTTCATCGCCTTCTCCGGGAGTAAGGCTTCGGCTGTAGGCTATGATATTCATCCCCAATGCCTTGGCAATCTTCGCCGTCGCACGTCCGGTCTGCCCGTAGCCCACAACACCAAAGGTCTTCCCTTTGAGCTCAATCAAAGGATAATCCCAAAACGCAAAATCCTTCGAATTTTCCCAACGACCACTAAGCACAGCCCGGCTGTGCTCCCCAACATGGTGACAAATCTCCAGAAGTAAAGCGATCGTCAACTGAGCGACAGAATCCGTCGAGTAAGCAGGAATATTGGTCACAACAATATCTCTGGCTGCTGCAGCCTTTACATCCACCACGTTATAACCGGTTGCCAAAACACCAATGTAACGTAGTTTCGGTGCGCGATTAATAACCTCTGCACTGAGCGGTGTTTTATTCGTAAAAACAGCTTCCGCGTCGCCAATCCGACCAAGAATTTCTGCCACATCATCATAGGACGTTCTCACATACACGGTCAGATCCCCCATGGCTTCCAAACCGTCCCAAGAAAGATCACCCGGATTCGCGGTATATCCATCCAAAATCACAATTTTCATTGCATTTTTCTCCGCACGTTTCATCTCACGGTTCATCTCATTTTTCATGTCACTTTTCATCCCGCTTTTCATCCCGCTCGCCTCCTCACTATGTTGCTAGGTTGCAATGTTGCTGCCTGCCGAGGCGTTGCCTTGCGAGGCTGATTGATTGCTACGACGTCGCCATGCAAGGCTGGTTGATCGCTACGACGTCGCCATGCCGGATTGGTAAATCGCTACAATCTTGCTGTAAACAGCAAAAACAGCGAGGAGCCGGAGCCCGACGCTGTCTCAAGATCGATAGAAATGAGGCAGGACTTAAGCGTCCTGCTCGACTACTTCTACACCCTTGTAATAGCCACAGTTCTTGCAAACCTTATGTTGCATCTTGAGTTCGTGGCACTGGGGGCACTCCACCAGGTTCAGCGGGCTGAGTTTCCAATTAGAATGATGTCTGCGGGTCCTGGCCTTGGACCATTTTCTCTTCGGTACTGCCATATATATCTCCTCCAAATAAATGAGCAAAAAACAAGCCCTATACTTTTACATCAATTCTCTTAGTTTGTCAAATGGAGAATTAATGACAACCGTCTCTTCACAGTGACAATCGGGATCGTCCTTGCGTCTGCCGCACGTCGGGCAGAGCCCCGGACAGTCGGATTCACAGTATACACCAATTGGTAGGGCGAGCAAAGCCTGATCTTGCAGAAGTTTTTCTAGATCAACATATTTATTATCGTGAAAAACCATCTCTTCCGGATCGTCAGCGGTATTATCTGCGAGTTCCTCCGGATCCAGAACTGGAAACAGTCGGTGCAGATCCGCCTTGTACCCTAGAGGATAAATCTCCTCATCCACCGGTATGACAATCGTCTCATGAACAGGTCTCAAACAACGCACACATTCCGAATCATAAGTCAGGCTAATTTCACCACGCAAATGGAGAATGCCATCTGTCTCACTGCTGAGTTCACCTCGGAAACTTAATAGCTCAGGAAATTTATAAGAACCAAAGTCCTTCAACAAAATCCCGTGGCTGAGTTCGTGTGGATGGTTAGGGTGGTTAGGGTGATTGGAGTGGTTTGCTTGGTTTGGTTTGTTTGAATTGTTTGCCTGGTCAGGGCCGAATTTAATAGCCAAAACCTCCCCTGGTTGCCTCAATAAGGAACGAATATCAATTTGCATAAGAAAATCCTCCTGACCTTCATTTAGATCATTAGTAGATTGTACCGCAGATACTGTTGAAGTGAATAGAATTAGTGAGATGGTTTAGTGAGATGGTTTGAGGAATGTGTCGAGGATGGTTTTGAGAAAGGTTTTGAGGGAGCTGTACTAGCAGCGTGTTTCTTCTACATAGGAGCTTAATTGTTTAAGTTCATTGATGGCGGAGCGGTTTTGGCGGCGTATTGTTTCTTTTTTAGTCCTCAAATAGTTTGAGTAGATGTTATGCTATTTCCAGGTTGGCTCGGATCGGGAAACTTGCGACACTGGATTGGCAGCCTCAATGTTCTGAGAGGCCTTTTTCCATTTGTGCCATGCTTAAACTAGACAGAATTACCTCCGAGGTCAGTATTCATTCAATAATTTCTGCCTGCAGGTCAGTAATCATTCATTAAAGGCTAAACAAGCGTCAAGACCCTTTCTGAAAACTATTTGTTGTCGCAAGTTTCAGGATCCTAACCAAATTGGAAAATGTTTTCTGGGCGAGGGACATAAATGAATGCTTTAGACAAGTTGCTCTCACATATTGCATGCTATCCAAATATGTTGGAAGAAGAAGTCGGAACAGAATCAATAAGTAGAGCTAAGCGTTCCCTGAGCGTCCCTGAGCATTCCCCAAAAAACCTCAAAGAGCTGAAGAACTCCGCGCTGATCCTCCTAAAAAAATGTGGTGTAGAAATCCCACATTCAAGCAACCACTGCTACACACAAACCCGGAAATCTTTACACAAAAACACCTCGCAGAATACCGCTGCTAATCACTCACAAGAAATCCCGGTGCAAAAATTCCTCCTCTAAAATTTTTTCGCTAAAAAAGAATTTATCTTTTCTGAACGAATCTGACCACAGCAACCATTGAGATGTACTAGAATCTCAAAGGATTACCAATATAACTTTCTTGAGTTAACTGCTATTTGGAGGCAAACAATGGAAAAAACAAATATACTCATCATCGGGTCCGGTATTGCTGCCGTCGCCGCTGCAGAAGCAGCACGCAAGCAAGACCCGGCCATCGAGATCATGGTCGCGACTAAAGCCCATGAGCTCCCCTATTACCGGCTCAGACTGCCCGAGCGATTCAGCGAACCGGATAAACATTTAAGTATGCACACGTATGAATGGTACAAGGACCGTGACATTACTTTGGTTATGGATCGGGAAGCGAGTGCTTTGGACGCCGGCAAAAAGTTGGTCGAATTTACGGATGGATCTGTAGTGAATTACCAGAAACTTATTATCGCTTCGGGCTCCCGAAGTTTCGTCCCACCGATTCAAGGAGCCAACGGAAAACATGTTCATACCCTTTGGACAATTGAAGACAGTGATGTGATCAACCAAGACATGGAACCCGGCACCAAGGCAGTCGTCATCGGTGGTGGTCTCTTGGGATTGGAGACTGCCTACAAACTGCACATAGGCGGCGCCGAAGTGACTGTTCTTGAAACTTTACCACGTGTTTTGACAAGGCAGACGGACGAGAGGTCTTCAGCCCTTTATAAGGCCAAAATCGAGTCTCTCGGAATTCATGTGTTGGTTAGTGCCTCTACCCATGAAATCAAAGACATCGAAAATGACCAAAAAGAAGTCGTTCTTGAAGATGGAAGATCAATCGTCTGTGACATAGTCATCATTTCAACGGGGGTTTTGGCCAACGTTGAATGGCTGAAGGGATCCGGAATTAAAATCGACCGCCGCATTGTGGTGAATGAGAGTATGGAAACGAACCTGCCCGACGTCTACGCAGCAGGTGACATCGCAACCCAAAACGGCCTCTGGTTCGGTCTGTGGTCGGTTGCCAGATCTGAAGGGCTAGCGGCCGGCACGAATGCTGCCCTAGGCGATGCCAGCTACAAGTTGGAAGTGCCACCCTATGTTCTGAACACGATGGATACCTCACTCGTTGCTGCCGGAAGTTATCCGGATGAGAAACAGCCTTATGAGGATCTGGATGTTAATGAGAATGAATTTATTTACCGCCGCGTCATCTATCAAACGGAGGACAAAAAAGGTCCTGTTACGGGCTACATCCTGCTAGGCAATACGAAAGATTATCTGGAACTCCAGAAACGTATCACAAAATAAGTTCTGTTGCTACCCCCATAGCCCTAGAAGTTAAAACTTTTACAACACATGAAAAAACAGCCTCACCTGAGATAAGTTCTCAGAAGGGGCTGTTTATTTTTTACTCAGACCTTTTCATTAGGGACATCCAACTCAAGCAAGCTCAAACCAACTCAAGCAAACTCAAACCAACTCAAACCAACTCAAACCACACAACCCCGCCAGCCCCGGCTTCGCACGACTACTTCGCACGACTACTTCGCATCGTACTTAATATTCAAATCCGTATTAATCGGACTCTTATGATTAAAATCAAGCGAGTAGCTGATGGAGATTTCCCCCTTCTCATCACCGATATCGAGCGCCATGTGCTGCGTATAGAAACCCAGATCAATGAACCCAAAAGGCGTCGACATATGCGTCTGGTAATGGTTCCCTTCACGGAACAGCATCTTCATCTGGTGATCACCCATTCTGGTAATGAGAACTTCCGAAAGGTCATGCGGGATCGAGAGCTTGGTTGTGGTGTTCTCCATCCCCTGCTCTTCTTCCTTATACATCAAAATCGTTTCCGTATCACGCCTATAGAGCCGCCCTTCCGTGGTCAATTTCACGGATTGCGTCTCGCCTTGGGCGTCACTTTGACGATTCAAAATCGTTATACGGATATCTTGGTGCGGCATTTCATTTCTCCGGTTCGGGCAATCTTTGCGGTCCAGTAGGCCGCTTGAGGGTTATGCAGTCGTTTTGCGGGCGTTCTGTTCACTGCGTTCGACAGCCAGTTCACACAATATCTTCAGCAGCTGTTTGCGGTTCATCCCGGATTTCTCCCACGCCTTAGGGTAGAGGCTGATCGGCGTGAATCCCGGTAGCGTATTCACTTCATTCAAGTAGATCTTACCCGAATCCTTGTCTAGGAAGAAGTCAACTCTCGCCAAACCATCACATTCCAGGGCCTGGTACGCTCGCAGAGCCAGATTCGTGATCACTTCAGCCATTTCGTCGGGGATCGGGGCCGGAAGGGCAACATCCGCTCCCTGTTTGAAATACTTCGTCTCGTAATCATAATAGGCTATATCGGCTTCTTTGACGATCTCACCGGGTACAGCAGCCTGCGGATTCTTGTTCCCCAGGACAGCCACTTCGATCTCCCTGGCATTGACATACGCCTCCACCAGTACTTTTTCATCGTAGAGGGCAACTTCGCTTAATGCTTCGGCCAAAGCCGCCTCCGTCAAAGCCTCTTTCGTTCCAACAGAAGATCCGCCATTTGCAGGTTTCAGGAAGAGGGGTAAGGGTAATTTCCGGGTTAGCTCATAGGCTACTTTTTGAGGATTCTCTTCAATCTCACTTCGTCTGCAGACCGCATAGGGAACAACCGGGATATCGGCGGCTTCGAAAACCATTTTCGCAAAGCTCTTATCCATTCCGGCCGCCGAAGCGAGTACTCCTGCTCCGACATAGGGGATCTTGCACATCTCGAGAAAACCCTGCAAAACCCCATCTTCACAATTAATGCCATGAACAGCGGGGAAAATCACGTCCGGTTTCACACCACCGCAATGATAGGTAAGAAAAGTCTGCGGAGACTTAAGATCTTTCGCTGTAGCATTTGCCTGACCGACATTCATGAGCTCAAGGCGGGCGAGTTCCACCCACTTTCCTTGGCGAAGCGTCGACGTGTCGCCTAAGTATCGAATGAATTCTCCTTCTTCGGTCATCCCAACAGAAAGAACTACATAGCCTGCTTCCTGCAAACCCTCAATGATATTGGCAGCAGAAATACAAGAAATCAAATGTTCGGTGGAAACACCACCAAACAGAACACAAACGGTCTTTATATTCATCAAGGATCCTTTCAGGAAACGAAAATGTTTTGCATGTTGACCGGAACTTCCTTCATAGAACGAATCACGTACTTGCCGCGATCATTGTCGAAGTAAATCGAAGCCAAATACTGTTTCCCATTCTCCAGACGGATCAGGATAAAATTGGAAACCAAAGTCTTATCCGGATTATCAAGACTCTCCTGTAAGGCGTCAAACACCGCCCGGTCATTCGCGGTCACGGCATCCGCTGCCAGAAGTTTCTGATATCCTTCGAAATCATTCTTATCAATCACTTGGATGATCGTTTTACCGGCTTCTTCCGGAGTGTCCATATTTCCGGTCCAGAGTCTAATATTCTTCACGAGCGAAAAGAGTCCAATTACAGCGAGCACCAGAACCGTCACCGCAATTACTGTACCGGCAATCGCCCATGCACGGGAAATCCCATCGCCGATCCGCCGCCATCTCTCCCGCAGGGAAATATGCTCTTTAGGTGCTTTGTTAGGTGCTTTGTTAGGTGCTTTGTTCTTCTCCGGCTGCGTTTTCCGCGAAGAGCTTCGTCTATTGCCGGAATCCGCGCTATGGGAATCCACACTATAGGAATCCGCACTATAGGAATCAGCGCTATGGGGATCCGCTCTATAGGAATCCGTTCTATAAGAATCCGCTCTATTGGAATCTGCTCTATAAGAATCCGTAGGATTGCTCGTCGAAACCGGTGGTGTTTGTCGAGGGCTCTCAGCAGGAGCTTCTTGATCTGCTTGGAGCCTCTCATCCGGGTTGGTAAATGACGGAGCCGTAAAGCCTTGCTCCTCGTCTTGATTATTCTTGTCCGAAGACTCAGGATCGTTAAACAAATTCTTAAACATATTATTTACCCTTGGAGATCCTTCTTGTGTTTACGTACCGTCACTAATACTTCCGTCAAGCTGTCTTCCACTTGAGCCAGACGATTCTCGGTATATTGAATAGCCGCCTCGCGGATCTGTCTGGCCTCATCATTGGCTTCCGAAACAGTTTCCTGCGCAAAGCGTCTAGCTTGTTGAGTGATCTCGTGTTCATCAATCATTTGCGAAACCTGGCTCTGCGCATCCTCCACAATCTGGGTGGATTGTTGTCTGGCAGTCTCCAGAAGTTCCCTGCTCTGATCCAGGAGCCATTTGGCCTGTTTCAGTTCTACGGGAAGGCCGTCACGGAGCATCCCAATTAATACGAGAAATTCTTCCCGATCAATAATGCAGTTCGAAGAAAACGGCATCGACTTCGCTTGAAGGACATTATGTTCCATCCTGTCCAGGAGTTCATAAGAATCCTTCAGCTCATCTGTCTCCGAAGAATCGAGATTCCGCGAATCATATCTGTCATTCATGTCAGCCATAGTAACTCCTGCACATTTCTTATTATTCCTTGGCGGAGCACCCCGCATACCTTATGATCACAGGGGCTCCGAATATGTCCTTTTCTTGGCGGAGCACCCCGCATACCTTAAGATCGCAGGGGCTCCGAATATGTCCTTTATTGGTCGTTTACTTGCCGGAACCAGCCGCGTAACGTGTTTTCACCAGCTCAACAATCTCGCCCGGCACCATCTTGGAAATATCACCGCCGTAAGAGGCAATCTCGCGAACCATGCTTGAACTCGTATAAGAATACTCCGTTTTGCTGGCTAAGAGTATTGTCTCATATTCCGGATACATGAGGGTGTTCGTTGCCACCATTTCCGTCTCAAAACGGAAATCCGATTCCGAACGCAAGCCTCGAATCACTACTCGCAGATTATTTTCCCGCAGGAAATCCACAAGCAGGCCGGAGAACGAACGAATGACAACATTCTCATATTTATGCAAGCAAAGTTTCGCCATTTCCACACGCTCAGCGACACTGAACGCCGGTACCTTGGACTTGTTTTCCAAGATCACAACATGTAGCTTCTCACATAGGCAAGAAGCTCGGGCAGCGATATCCAAATGCCCCTTCGTCATCGGGTCAAACGACCCCGGATAGACAAACTCTCTGCTGTTAATACGCTTGTCCTCCTTTAACGTAATTATTTTGTAATACTACCATTATTCGGGTGCTTTGGAAATGACAAATTATCCATTCGCCTGCTTTTCGCCGGCTTTTCGCTTTCCTTGGCCAGGCTAAATTTCGTAACCTGCGCCGGAAGTCCCGTGATTTTGGCGGCGTTTCTCTTCCCGATTCGACAATAGTTTACCAAATGCCTGCCCCAGCACCTTATTCACGCTGTACTCCATGTCGCCGGAGAGGCCCACAGTCGTCGTTCCCCAGTTCTTCTTGAAGCTTGACAAGCCCGATTCAATAGAATCAGGTCCGGTTCCGCCCATGTCGAGCCATTTCGCACCACTCTCTTGGGCGAGGCGGACCACATTCTTCACCATGAAGTAGTTGGGCAGATAATCGCGGTGGTTGTCGCTGGAACAAGCGTGGTGGTATTCCGCGGGGTCGCCGCCCGTGAAGACTAGGCAGCCGCTCAGCATCAAGCCTCGGGGGTATTCTTGGGCCAAAGCCCGCAGTTCCGCCATCCGTTCCTCAACTTTCTGAAGCTGGCTCTCCAGTTCATCAATCTGATTTTGTTTCGGATTCTGATTTTGACGAATGCGGGCGAGCTTCTTCTCCAGCGAATCCTTCTCGATCTGTTGGAGTTCTAGGGCTTTGGCCGCCTGAAGACGAACAAAATAGAGCTTCGCCATGGGAGAATCAAGCAGAATGCGGTACTGCTCACGAAGATACTTTTCCGGCTCCAAGGCGATGCCGTCACGAAGGGCTGTTTCCTTGCGGATGGCGTAATAGTCCGCGAAATCATCGAGTGAACCTTCCTCGAAACTGAGGCCGAACTTCTCCGTACGGTTAATCTGAGAGCGGGTCTTCTTCGGCAAGCGGGTCAGAAACTCTTCCATCGTGCCGGACACATCAAGGTACGCGCGGAAACGGAAGAAGGTCTGCTGCGTGTCATCGGCCAGGGATTTCTGCTTCACCCCATGGGCAGCAAACCAATCGTAGACATCCCGGCGAGTGTCCGGAACCGGTAAGTCAAAGCGCATATAAATGATCTTATGTGAATGGCAATCGGCCAGGAATGCCTGCCAGAGTCTTTGCAGAACCTCTTCCCAATCCGGGCGGTCGTAATCCAACGTAAAACCCGTGCGAACATAGGCGTAGGAGAAAGGCGTGTGGGGGATCGGCTTTAGCCAAGCTAAATACGAACTCTCGACCGCGCCGCTCTCATCTTCAAGATCATGTAAAAGGTATGTGGGATAACCCAATAGTTTCTTCGTCTCTGCAAACCAAGTGGTCTGATAGTAGCTGCCGAATGGATTTTGCAGAATAAAATCATTATGGCGTTTCAACTCCGCCTCTGTGTAACTCATTCTTCACCCCTCCAAGAAATTGCCTTAAACCGGGCAACTTACCCGAAAATCATTCCTATTCTAGCACAGAGCTTTCTTCCGGTCTCACATAGTATGAGATCATCGCGGCACCGTAGCGGCTGCGCTTGCGGCAGGTCAGAGGAAGGTTCTGGGGTGCGGTAAACTCCCTTGAAGACTCTTCCATAATAAGAACGCCCGCTGCCGCCAGGAGTCCTTCTGCTAAACTTCTGGCCAAAGGCGCAAGGAGCTCCCCTGCCTTCGCATAAGGCGGGTCGAAGAACACAAGATCAAATTCCTGCTGATCTTGCAGAAGCTGTTTCACGGTGCGAATCAGCTCGCGGCAAATGACTTCCCCTTGCGCCTCTAGATGTGTTCTCTGAAGATTTTCCCGGATCACCGCGCACGCAGGCGCTGCTTGATCAACAAAAACCGCGGACTTTGCCCCGCGGCTCAGTGCTTCGATACCTAGTTGTCCACTTCCGGCACAGAGATCCAAGACCCTAGCATCCGTGACAAGGTTTCCGAGGCTCGAGAAGACTGCTTCTTTCGTCCGATCCGCCGTAGGCCGGGTTTTTTCACCGCTGAGTGTTTTCAGCTGGGTACCGCGCGCTTTGCCGGCAATCACTCTGGGCATCAGGCTTCCCTCCCGGCCATGAATCGCGTGACTTCTTCGCGAAGTGCTTGATGTTTGTAGGCTCCGAGTGTGCTGTCTTCGGCCAAAATCGCCGAGGCGGCCTCATTCGACATCGCCAGAAGCTCTTGGTCTTCATAGAGGTTCGCGATTTTGAATGTGGGGAGACCGTGCTGCCTTGTACCGAAGAAATCTCCGGGCCCTCTGAGCTTCAAGTCTGCTTCGGCAATTTCGAAGCCGTCCTCACTCTTACATAGCGCGACCAGGCGGTCCCTGGCGAGACCTTCGCCGACGTCACTTTGCAGAACACAGATTGACTCTGCGCTGCCGCGGCCGATGCGCCCTCTAAGCTGATGGAGCTGGGCCAGGCCGAAGCGCTCGGCGTTCATGACGATCATTAGGGTGGCCTTCGGATTGTCGACACCGACTTCGATGACGGTCGTTGAGACCAAAACCTGAATCTGACCTGCCAAGAAGGCTTCCATGACTTGATTCTTCTCTTTTTCTTTCATCTGGCCATGGAGCAGTCCGATGTTGAGGTCGGTAAGATCTTGCGTAGCGAGCTGCTCATAGAGTTCGACGGCAGACTGCAAATCATTTGCCTCATTCTCGTTGACCATCGGAGTCACGATATAAGTTTGAAGACCTGCCGCTGCATTTTTGCGAATCATGGCGTGTAGTCTCGGCTGGTCTTTTGACCTTGCTGTGTAGGTTCGGATCGGTTTACGTCCGGGCGGTTTCTCGGCAATGACGGAAACATCCAAGTCACCGTAAACAATCAGGCCAAGCGTCCGCGGAATCGGCGTGGCCGACATGACCAGGACATGGCTCTCCCCCTCTTCGATCAAACGAAGGCGTTGTTTAACACCGAAGCGATGCTGCTCGTCTGTCACAGCTAAGCCCAGGGAACGGAAGTCCACACCCTTCTGCAAGACGGCGTGGGTGCCGATTAAATACATAATTTCGCCTGAAGCGAGTCTCTGATAGATGTCACGTTTCTGAGCCGCGGTCTGCTGACCCGTAAGGCAAGCGATCCTTTCGGCGGGGATTTCCGGCAAGAGCTTCCTTAAGCTCTCTTCATGTTGGTTCGCCAAGATTCCGGTCGGGGCCATCATCACCGCCTGCCTTCCACATAAGACGACGGCATGCATGGCCAGAAACGCCACGATTGTCTTGCCCGAGCCGACATCCCCTTGAATCAGGCGATTCATGGCGACCGGTTTTTCCATATCGCGCAGGATGTCGCCCACGGCTTTCTTCTGGTCGGAAGTTAAAGGAAAGGGCAGTCGATTGATCGTTTCTTTCAGCTCAAGCAAGGCAGCCTTGTTCTCTGCCAAACCCAGAGGGACCGCTGGCCTCTTGAGTCCCTCCGCCTTGCTGAGTCGAAGACCCATCTGCAACATCAAAAGCTCATCAAAGGCCAGACGTCTCTTCGCGAGCCGGTAGTTCTCCAACTGATCCGGGTGGTGAATCTGACTCCACGCCCAGACCCGGTCGGGCATTTCATAGGTTTTACGAAGAGCTGAAGGCAAGGTCTCGGCCAGCTCCGGCAGGGTCAGGGCCAAGGCGCGGTCAACCAAGGTGCGAAGTAAATTTTGCCCCAGTCCCTGCGTTGTCGGATAAACCGGCCTGACAAACACATTGGCTACTGCCGAAGCCGGAACGCCTGCTTCGGGAAACTCCGTAATTTCTTGTTTCTCGAAGGCCGGATTATTCACCACAAACAAACTGCCTTGCCGTTTGACCCTCCCACGAAACAAGTAAATCTGCCCGGGAATCAATTTGTCTTGGAAATAAGGCTGGTTGTACCAAACCCCTTTGATGGCGCCGGTTGTGTCACGCAAAACGGTTTGGAGAATACTCCGATTGCCATGGTGCACGAGTGTCGGAACCTTCTGCACTTGCCCCAAAAACACACCATCTGTGCCGTCTTGCAGCTCGGTGATCGCCTGGATCGATGTCCAATCCTCATATCTCCGGGGGAAATGACCTGCGAGCTCGCCCACCGTTTCAATCTGCAATCTGGCGAGCTGCCTGGCTCTGGCTTGTGAAACACCTTGGATCGTCGTTACCGGTCGGTCGCGGGCGGGTCCTTCCATAATTAGTCCCCCCTGGCTCTCATGATTCTGCGACCTTCTTTGCAGACATCGGCCAAAACACAAGACTCGCATCTAGGCGTCCTCGCCAAACATACTTCTCTGCCATGAGTGACCATCATATGTCCCCAATTGATCCACTGATCTTCGGGTACAACCTTCATGAGGTCGGCTTCGACTTTGGCCGGATCCTTCTCATTCGTTAAACCGATTCGCCTGGAGAGGCGCCCGCAATGGGTATCTACAACAATTGCCTGAACGCCGAAAATATCGCCCAGGAGTAAATTGGCAATTTTGCGCCCGACTCCGGGCACTTGGATGAGCTCCTCCATGGTTCCCGGCACTTCGCCATCGTGGTGCTCAAGGAGATAGCGGGCAGCCAAGTGAATGTTCTTGGCCTTGTTCCGGAATAAACCTGTGCTTCGGATATAAGGTTCGATTTCAGAAGGTAGCGCCTGAGCCAGATCCTTCATTTCCGGGAACCTTGCCCAGAGAGCGGGGGTGACTTGATTCACCCTTTCATCCGTGCATTGAGCGGCGAGAATCGCAGCAACCAGCAAACGCCAGGGATCATCACGATCATCGAGCGTTGTTTCCGGTTCACCGTAAAGTTCCACGAGCCTTTCTGTGACAATTCGAGCCAATTTCTTTCCTGTAGGTCTTCTCTCCATAGTTCTCCGTTATTGTGTCCTCCGGGTGCGCCTCCGCTGTGTCCTTAGGCCAAAGGCAGCGTGAAGACAAATTTCGCCCCGCCCAACTGGCTTCTTCCCGCATAAATATCCTGTCCGTGATTGGCCAGAATTCGCTTGCAAATGTAGAGTCCCAGCCCGGAGCCTTTGCGGTCAGTGCGCGATTTGTCGCCTTTGAAGAAGCGGTCAAAAACGTGAGGCAAGTCCTCATCCGCAATGCCGGGTCCATTATCTTCAACGGTTACGACCAGAAGTTCCGAGCTCTGAGCCTTCGTACTGATCGAAATTACGCCGTCTTGAGGAATAAATTTTACGGCATTAGAGATTAGATTATACAGAACCCGCTCAATCTGTGTCTCATCGCCCAAAACATAAAGTTTCTGACTCATCTGCGGGCCACGGTCGGTTTGAACACTGATGTTCTTTTCATTCAGCATGACTTCCTGACTTGAAATCACGCGAGCGATCAGATCGTGAATGTCAAACTTCTGGAAATCTACCGGGGTTTCTTTCTTGTCGAAGGCAATTGCATCATTCATTTCACCCACGAGAGAACTCAAGCGTCTGGTCTCATCCTGAACAATTGTAAGATAGCGCTCCTGTTTCTCCGGTGGAATGGTTCCGTCGAGAATCGCGGTCACGAAACCGCCGATGGAAGTAAGTGGTGTCCTCAGATCATGGGAAATACTCGCAATAAAATCTCGCTGTTCCCGATTTTGCTGCTCGATCTGCTCAGTCATTTGGTTGAAGGTTTGCATGAGGTTCAAGAGATCCCCCTCAGGCATCCCCGACATATAGGAGACATCTCCCTCGTACTCGGAGTAATCGATTCTTGTGCCAAAATCGCCTTTGGCCACCTTATTCGCTGCTTCCGACAGAAGTTCGATCGGCCGGGACATTCGGTTCGCATAAATGCGGATCACCAAGACTGCAACAATGACCGAGACCAGCATGACCAGGAAGAACCCCGCCAGAATGTTATTTTCTGAATCTGTGAGAATATCCAAATTGTCATGGAGCTGCAAGGTTCCGATCATATAGCCGCTGCGGTTATAGAGGGGTCTCACAATCGAGAGCCAACTCCCCCTGCCGTCCTGAAAAACGCCTAAGAAATTTCCTCCGGTGAACGTCAGGCCTCCCTCTGGGACACTGAGAGACGCGACCTGCTCCGGTAAATATAAGTGATTATTTGACTGAATGCGAATGCTGCCAATGGCCGCCCTGGGGATGCCGCTATAGTACGTGAGTTCGCCGTTTGCCCTTACGAGCCAGACTGAAGAGCCGGACACGTGGGCGGCTTCTCCAAGATTCTGCCTGGTGTCCTCCGTGAGGTTGCCGCCTAGGCTCAACTCGGTTTCCAAAATATTGTTATGCAAAATCGAGTCCGCCGTACGATTCATCAGACGCACCCGATCGCTGGTAAGCGAATCCGAAAGAAGTTTCGTATAGGCAATGGCTAACAGAATAAAGGCCACCACAATGGTGACCGCTAATAGGATATTATAACTGCGAAGCGGGCTTCTCTTCTTCTTCTGGGTACCTTTCTCAGAGGATTTCGCCCGATCCGTTTCGCCTCGCTTGGCCATGGCTTACCCTTCCTTAGTATTCGCGAAAGATGCCGGGGAGTTTACTTCTCTTCTCCCGCAGGCTCTTCATCATTGATCTCATATTCATCGGTGTCTACTTCAAATTTGTAGCCGACGCCCCAAACCGTCTTAATGGCCCACGGCAAATCGCCGCCTGCCGCATCGATTTTCTCACGGATCCTCTTGACATGAACATCAACCGTTCGTGATTCTCCGAAAAAATCATAGCCCCAGACATTTCCCAGAAGCTGCTCTCTGGTATAGACGCGATTCGGGTGAGAGGCCAGGAAGAACAAGAGTTCCAGTTCCTTGGGAGGCATTTCGACAACGGTTCCGTTGATTTCCACGGTATAACTGCCCTTGTCGACAACCAGACCGGGATACTCAATACGCTCCGGCAAGACTTCTTCATCCGAATCACCGTTTTTCTCGGTTCGGCGCAAGACGGCCTTCACCCGGGCAACCAGTTCCTTGGGCTCAAAAGGTTTCTGAACATAGTCATCCGCGCCAAGCTCCAAGCCGACAACCTTATCCAGAGTTTCGCCTCTGGCGGTCAGCATGATGATCGGCACGCGAGATTCTTTGCGAATCTCACGGGTAATATCATACCCATCCATACCCGGCAACATCAGATCCAAGATGATCAGATCCGGTTTGAATTCATGGAAGGCAGCTAATGCTTCATTCCCTTTCATCACGGATTCGACTTCGTACCCTTCCTTTGTGAAATAAAGGGTTACCAGTTCATTAATATTACGATCGTCATCAACAACAAGGATTTTACGCCCAGCCATATGCCCCTCCACGTTTTAATTGATAAATCATTTTACCAATAAAGAACGTAAGTTTTCGGCAACAAATTTTTTCCTAATTGTTACGTTTCTTCGTGTCTTCATTTTTTCTTACGTTTCCCTGTTTCAGCTTACGTTTCTTCTTCGGTATCCGCTGCATTCTTATGGGAAGCCAGGAGACGCTCCAACTCTGTCATAAATTGGCCTACATCCTTGAACTGGCGATAAACCGAGGCAAAACGAACGTAGGCTACGTCATCCAATTCTTTGAGACCCTCCATAACCAGTTCGCCGATATAGTTTGAAGACACTTCTCGTTCAAGAGAATTGCGGCATTTGTCTTCAACTTGGCGTACTAACTCGTCCATTTGGGCAGAGCTCACCGGTCTTTTCATGCAGGCTTTGACTATTCCGCTCATCAATTTATCCCGATCGAAGAGCTCTCTCGTGCCGTCCTTTTTCACCACAATCAGAGAAGGTTGTTCCACCTTCTCATAAGTAGTAAAACGAGCGCCGCACGCGAGGCATTCGCGGCGGCGCCTAATTGCGGCCCCGTCCTCTGCAGGACGGGAATCCACAACTTTGTCATTATTTTGGTTACATACCGGGCACTTCATGATTTCGCACTGCCCTTATTTATCGTTATCGTTGAATAACCAAGGCAAGATGCGACCGTTCTTGTTCTTCTCCGGTTGCGCTTCGCGAGAAGGCTCGCGGTCACGCTCACGGCTCTGGCGAGCCGGTTGGGATGGGCGCTGTTGCTGCCGGGGCTCGGGTTCTTGATACCGTGGAGTCGATTGTCTGTAATTCGGCTGCGGCTCGGGATTATATTGCGGATTCCTGTTGTAATCCGGTTCCTGTGCCGGCTGACGATTGGCCTGGTAAGACGGCTGGTAAGCCGGCTCTTCATCATAATTCTGATTGTAATTCGGCTCGTAATCATATTGCGAAGGATTGGTACGCGCCGGCGCCTGCTGACGGCGAGGCTCCTGGACCGGATCATCATTACGGAAATTGACTTGCGTATGCTGACCTGCCTTACGGAAAGGTGTAGAGGTTATCACAGCTTCCGACTCTTCTTCCGCTTCCATCTCGGGCACACTATCGAACCCGGAGGCGATCACGGTGATCATGATTTCATCGTCCAGAGAATCGTCGACCACAGCGCCGATGATGATATCCGCGTCCGGAGATGCGGAATCTCTCACAAGAGAAGCAGCTTCGGAAACTTCGCGGATCTTCATGTTGGAGCCGGTGAAGTTCACGATCAAGCGGCGGGCGCCATCAATGCTGGTATCCAGCAACGGGCTGTGGATGGCTTCGTCAATGGCATCTTCCACACGATCAGGGCCTTGCGCGCGACCGATACCCATATGGCAAATACCGGCATCTGTCATAACACGGCGAACGTCGGCCATATCCAAATTGATTAAACCTGGAACGGCAACCAAGTCGGAAATGCCGGTGATACCATAACGCAACACATGGTCAGCCATAGCAAACGCCTGGTCGACGGTTGTGTCTTCGTCGGCAATGTCAAGGAGCTTATCATTGGGGACAATAATAAGGGAATCAACATATTTTGAGAGTTCTTCGATACCCTTCTCTGCGTTCATGGAGCGTTTAGCTCCTTCGAAGCGGAAAGGTTTTGTGACAACACCTACAGTAAGGATGCCCATGTCTTGCGCGATTTGCGCGAGAACAGGTGCACCGCCTGTACCGGTACCGCCGCCCATTCCGGCAGTGATAAAGAGCATATCTGTGCCGCGGATTAAGCCTGAAATTTCATCGCGGCTCTCTGTTGCTGCCTTAGAGCCTACATCCGGGTCTGCACCTGCGCCTAAGCCCTTAGTCAGTTTCTCACCGATTCTAATGCGGGTGGTTGCCTTCGAACGTTCCAGTGCTTGGTTGTCTGTATTGATCGCAATGAAATCAATTCCTTTGACACCTGTCTCGATCATGCGATTTACGGCATTACATCCGCCGCCGCCGACACCTACCACGCGAATGACCGCGTTCTTCCCGAAATCTGATGCCGGTGCAGTTTGAGTTGCTTTTGCTTCTGCCAAAATAAGTACCCCTTTCCTATGTCCAATGTCAATGACAATATTACAGTTTTATTACAAGTAAGTTACAAGGACTAATATAGCTGATTCTTTCCGTAATTACCAGCCCTAAAAATAATTTTTTTTAAATATTTTTCAGTTCCGGAAAAATGCGGCCATTTACGGTTCATCCTCTGCCGAAATTTCTGACGTAGAAGGCGGTGTTCCCACTGGTTTTACGGCTTGGGAGGCTGTTTGGGAGGCAGCGTGGCCGCTTGTAGGACTGGCTGCTTGACCGATGCCTTGGCTTACTGCCTGGATCTCCCTGTCTACCCTACTATCTACCCTAGAACCCTCTTCCCCAACTTCAACTTCGGAGACGTCGCTGGTGTCGAAAGAAGAGGTGAAATCCGCTTGGCCCTCTGGCTCATCACCATCAGAAGCTTCTTCCTGCCGGATCTTTGCCAGCTGCGCCATCGCTTCCTGTTCGAACAGCACGTCGGCTTCGCTTAGGAGACTATCCGCCTGTAAACGCAACATACGAGCGCGTGAGCGCAGGTCATCGACTTTCTTCTGGCGTTCGGTTTGCTCTCCGGATGCCTCCTCAAGAGGCAAGTCTTCGGCAGACTGACCGGTTTTCTCCATCCAGACACGAATCGTTCTCTGGCGTTTCTGCAGGTTCTTCAGCCAGATCCGGCGAAGTTTCGCTACGTTGGAAAAAATTCTCATACCGAGAAGAATCGTCACAGGCAAGGCCAGATCCACGCCCAGAGCATCACCGATGGCATTCATCACCAGAGCCAGCACGAGATTACCGAGCCAACCGGTGACGAAAATCATCGAGGAATAACGCCTGGCAACACGGGCTCGCGCTGCGCCGATCAAGGAATCGATCGTACACAAAATAGCAAGTGCAATGTAGGAATAGACCACATTAGGCAAGCTGACGGTTGCGAAGAGCCCAATCAAGAGTCCTAGGATAATGGCTAATAATGGAATCATGGCTGTAGTATCCTCCTCTTCCTCCTATCGTAGCACGGATTCCCGTCTTCACGCACCGGCTGAGATTTCCGCTTTCTCACAGACCCTCTGAAATCTTATGTGACTTCCACAGTCTCACGAGGCTTCCGTAGTCTCTGTCGGTGTTGCCGTATCGACCGGTTCCGCAGTCGTAGTTTCTGTGCTTTCCTCCGTCGTAGCCCCTGTTTCTTCCCCTGAAGAACTGCCTGTGGTAGGGGTTCCGCTTCCTTCTGAAGTCCCCGTTGCAGTAGGGTTGCTCTGTACAATTGGCGGCACGGTTTGGGATGGGCTGAAGACGTTTTGCTTCCCGCTCAGATCCAGAACGCCTGTTCCCAAGTCATTCAAGACGCCTTGTTGTAAGCTGTTACGGAGCCAGAGGAGTTTCCCTTCTACATCAGAAGATGGGTTAAGACGCACATCGATCGTTTCGCCCGCCGTATTTTCCATGCGGATATACATGGTACTTGCGGCAAAAGGATAGAACCCCTGGATATGATCCAGCATGGTATAGCCGTCCGCCGCATCGCGGTCAATGCGCAGGATGGAATTAATGACAACGAGGCTGCGGTCTACATAGCGTTTGCTCTCTTCAGGGATGAGCTCACCCGGTCTCAAAGCGCCAACCGGTACCCCTTCCAGCACAGGTGCTCGCAAGGTCTCGGTCAAGGGTACCCGCTCCAGTATCATGCCTTGACTGTCCACAACCACATAGTCCGCCACCGTCTTGAGGTAGGCAACCTCCACCCGTTCTTTCACTTCGATTTTTACCGTGTAAGGCAGAACGGCCCGAACCGTCACATCTTCTAAATAAGGATAGGTAAGAAGCAGCTGATCTTCGACTGCGCCGTAACGAAGCTGTAATATTTCTGTAAAGTCTCCTGAAACATATAAGAAGAGATGTTTACCCAAACCGATGTCAGCCGTCTGAAGAATTTCCGCTTCGGTGAGTTTCCTTTCGCCATCAACTTCGATGCGGGTAATATAAAATTGCGGCAGCACAGCAACCAAACCGATGATCAGACCAATGATCAGGATGAGGCTAAAGACCAAGATCCCACGACCGGTTCCCTGTTTGCTTCTGCTGTTATTTTGCCGTTGACTCATCGTGCCGCCTCCATTGCCTCTTGGATTTCGCGGACAATGATTGCCGCAGCATCCGGTTGGCTGAGAGACTTTGCCGCTTGGGCCATTTTCTGCAGTTTGGTTTCGCTCTGGAAGAGGTCTTCCAGGCGATTTCTGAGATCTTGACCATTTAGTTGCGCATCCGGGATCAGGATGGCGGCTCCGGCTTGAACCAATTGTGCCGCATTTTTCGTCTGATGGTCGCCTTTCGCATAAGGATAGGGCACCAGAATGCTGGGGGTGCCAAGGGCGGCGATTTCAGCGCAAGTACCAGCGCCGGCTCGGCAAATAACCAGATCCGCAGCCGCCATCTGATCCGCCATATCGTAGACATAGTCACTTAAGATCACAGCCGTCTGCCCTTGGGGGAGCTGGTCTTTGACTTCCTTGTAATGCTTTTTCCCTGTAATCAGGTGCAGTTTGTATGGCGTTGAAGAAGGGTTGCGTTCCAGGAGCAGTGCCAGATCGGTGACCGCACGATTAATCGACGAGGCCCCCAGACTCCCGCCGGTCGCGAGGACGTAACGTTGTTTGCCTTTGATTCCGAGCTTTTCTCTGGCTTCCTGCCGTCGGTCTTCGAAAAACAAATCATCAATCGGATTGCCGGAGAGAACGACCTTCCGAGCTCTCTTGAAGTCCTCCCTGGTATTCTCAAAGGAGATACAGATGCAAGAGGCGCCTTTGGCCGCACTCAGAGTCGCCTTGCCGGGGAAGGCGTTTTGCTCGTGGATCACGAGTGGAACTTTCTTTGCATTCGCTGCACCCATGACCGGAGCGCTCACGAAACCGCCGGTGCCGAAGACCACACGAACATCCAAGAGAGTAAATAGCTCGATGGTGTCGCGTCTGGCGGAGAAATAGGCTCTTGCCGCACCAAGCATATAGCGCAGATCCAGTTCAAATGCACCGGCCTCAATGAAAAACAGCGGGAAGCCTGCTCTGGGGACTAGCTCGGACTCCAAGCCTTCATGGCGACCCAAGAAGAGGATTTGGAGGGAAGGGGATGCTTTGGCCAAAGCCGCCGCCACCGCCAGAGCGGGATTGATGTGACCTGAAGTGCCCCCGGCAGCAAAGATCGCTACCGGTTTCGAACGGTCGAGTGAAGCCAGAACTTCCTCGTGGTTTCTCTTAAAAAGCTCCTTCAACTGATCAGCCATTGCCCGCCTCAACGATCTGCGTGTCTTCCTTGACCCTGACGCCGTACTTGGAAACATTGAGCAGCAGCCCAACGCCGATCAAAAAGAACATGTTTGACGTGCCGCCGTAGCTGAAAAAGGGCAAAGATATTCCCGTTGGCGGTATGGCTTCGACATTGACTCCTATATTGAGCAAGGCTTGGATGGTGATCAGAGAAGATATTCCGGTTGCAACAATCTGCGAATACACGGACGACGCTCGGAAGGCGACCCTCATCCCCAGGATGAAAAAGATCAGGAACAAGGCAATTACGGCGATGCCGCCGATGAAGCCTGTTTCTTCAACCAAGTTACTGAAAATATAGTCATTGTGGCCTTCCGGAAGATAGTTATATTTTTGTTTGCCTTGGGCTAAGCCGACCCCTGTCCAGCCGCCGGAGCCAATCGCAATTCTGGCTTGGCGGGTCTGGTAGATTTCGTCTTCGGTCACACTGGATGAACCGGTGAAAATTTCAATACGAGTGACCACGTGGTCATAACGGCTGACCAGGCTCTCCGGCAATTGGTCGTGGAAAACGATGAACACACCGGCGATGAGGGCAATCAAGACGACACCCACGGCGCCGGAAACGAGCCAGCTGCGGAGGCGCAGGCCCGCGGCCAAGAGGCAGATAAAGGAAACGACGGTGATGATGAGGAAGCCGGAAACGTGCGGCTGATAGAGCACGATGAGCAGCGGCAGGAAAATGATCACGCAGGGTAAGAGGATATCGAGCCAGGCATCGCGAAGGGCGCCTTTGAAACCGGAGAGCGGCTTAAACCTGCGGAGCGCGCGCTGCTTATTGAGCCAGGATTCATAACATGCCAAGGTATACACCATGACCACTTTATGCAGTTCGGTCGGCTGGAAGCTGCCGAAAAGCGGAATCTGGAGCCATCTTCTGGCTCCGTTAATCGGTGTGGAAAAGAGGGTCAGGAAAACTAAAAACGTCGAAAAAATATAAACAACAGCGGCGATCTCAATCCTGTCAAATACCTTGATATTGAATTTTGTAATCAGAACAATGAACACGATTCCAATGAGATTGGCGGTCAATTGGCGGAGCAAATACGAGGTGCCGTCGCTGGTCTGCGAAATCGAAGCGGACATACTGGCGCTGAAAAGCATGACCAAGCCGAAGCACAGCATCAACACAACGGTGATCACGAGGCCGGTGTCTACATGAGCCGGCTCTTCGACCATCCGCTGTCGGAGCTGCAAGCCACTGCGGTTCTCCGGAGCGGGGGCCGAGGAGACCGTTCTTCTTTCGGGGCGTGCTGTTACTTTTTTGGCCACATCGGGCATGTTTTTCTCCTTTGTATGGTTAGAGCCAAGGCCAGGTCACCAGCGCGGCGATCAGGGAGCCGATCACGGTGACGAGCGTGAAGACGAAGACGACCTTCGTCTCTTTCCAGCCTTTGAGTTCATAGTGATGGTGGATAGGCGACATCAGGAAGATCCTTTTGCCTCCGGTATGTTTGAAGTAGGTGACTTGGATAAACACAGAGGCGATATCAATCACGTAGATGATCCCCGAGAGGACAAATGCCCAAGGCATCTCCAAGACTAAAAATAATGCGGACACCAATGCTCCCAGAGCCAGCGAACCGGTGTCGCCCATGAAGACTTTGGCCTTATGCCAATTATACAAGAGGAAGCCGCCCAGAGCGCCTGCCATGAGACTGGCCAAGATCGCGACCACTTCACTGTTGGATCCACCTGCCTGACCTGCCAGACCTGCCTTAAGGGCTGCTGTGGCGCCTAGGAAGAGTAAGACGACAATGGTTACGCTGGATGCTAAGCCATCGACGCCATCGGTGATATTGACTGCGTTGGTGCAGGCATAGAAGTAGAAGAGAAGGAACAAACCATAGACGATTTTCCAAGCGCCTTCAATGGTTAGGACACCCAGACCGAACGGCCAAACCACCCGCACGGGGCTGTCCAAGGCATAGAGATAGATCAAGATGAAAACCGTTTCCACAAGGAGCAACAACACGGTCTTCTGACTTGCTGAAATGCCTTTTTTATCCTTGCGAACCTTAACATAGTCATCGATGAAGCCGATTGCGGCATGCGCGAGAGTAAAGAGCAAAAGCAAGAGAACATGAGGATTACGATTCAGCCAATAATAAATCAAGGTTAGGAACGTAAAAGCGGAGAGGAAAATAAACCCGCCGAAGGTCGGTGTGCCGGACTTCTTATAATGGGTTTTCGGCCCCACTTCCCTCACCTGCTGACCGGCATGGTTCCGGCGAAGGAGCGGCAGAATGATGAGTCCGGCGAGTGCCGCGAGGACAAACCCCAAACCCAAAGCAATCAACATTTGCCAACTAAGTGCTACATTCATCGATTCCCTCCTGATCAGGCTTGCCTGTTCATCCCTCTCGGTAGTTTGAGCCGCAGTGCGCGGCAGACATTTTCCATGCGGTAGCCTCGGGAGGCTTTCACCAGGAAAACGGTATCATTATAAGTTTCACTCTCGATAAACGAAAGAAGTGCTTCTTGCTCCGCAAAGGTCTTGATTTGTGCTTCCAGGTCTTCTTCCCTTATCCCTTGCGCCATTGTTTCCGCCCATGGCCCTAGGAGAAGATATTCGTCGAAATGACTTTTTCCTGCGGCACGGCCTATGTCTTGGTGCAACACTTCTGCATAAGTTCCCAGTTCATTGACCCCGCCCAGAATCAGAATTTTCTGTTTGTATGCGGGGTTCTGGGCCAGAATATCCGCCAAGTGAAAGGCTGCCCGCATGGATTCAGGGCTGGCGTTATAGGTGTCATCGATCAGAAGGCTTCCTTGCCCAAGTTCCTCTACTTGCTGGCGGCCGGAGGTCAGGCGCAGTTCACGAAGAGAATTGGCCGCGCGGCCCAGATCCAAGTCTAGTAATAAGGCAATGGCCAGCGCGACGAGTGCGTTATTTAGCTGTTGGAGGCCCGGAGTCAACAGGCGCACACCGGGAAGTACTTGGGGTTCTCGACCCGGGATCTCGATGATGGCGGTGAAACTCATGCCGGCTGCCGATTCGTCGACATCGGCTGCGCGCAGCACCGTGCCGGAAGGCACTCCGAAAAGATTCTCCCCTTGATACTCCGCGCATAGTCGAACGAGTTTTTCTAGTTCCGCCTCGTTTGCCGGAGGCAAGACGCTATCTTCGGCCAAAACCGTGCGCAAAGTTCCGGCTTGGCCGGCTGAGGTAACAAAGACCAGAGGCCTTTTCTTGGCTTCTGCTCGGGCGAGAGACAGTAAATAGGGATCTTCGCCGTTCAGAACCAGAGGTCCACCTTCCTTCTGGAAGGTGAGGATTTCGGCTTTGGCCTCAAGAATCTTTGCACGACTGCCTAACTTCTCAATGTGGGATGTGCCGATATTCGTTATGACCGTGATATCCGGGTGGGAAGCCTCGGAAGCCATCAGGATTTTCCCGGGGCGATCCATGCCGCACTCGATTACTGCGACATCGGCATTTGCCGGCGTGTCCAAAATCGTATACGGCACACCGAAGTTGTTATTCAGGTTCTCCTTGGTTTGGTGGACCATCCGCTGGCCTGCCAAAGCCTGCGAGATTGTATCGCGAGTCGAGGTCTTGCCCACGGAACCGGTTACCGCGATTACGGTGAGATTTAAGTGATCCCGGTAATCGCGCGCTAATTTACGCAAAGCGTCTTCGGTGTCACTAGTCAGGATGACGGGCAAGACATCGCTGTAACGCACTGCCTCTCCAGTCTTGTGAACCACCAACACTGCGGCGTGATTGTCTCTAGCTTGTTCTAAGTAATCGTGCCCGTCGGTTTTCTCACCGACTAGAGCGAAAAACGCAGCGCCGCTCAAGTCTTCGCGACTGTCTGTTTTAACCCCCACAATTTGGGTATTTTCCATCCCTGCCGGGCAGAAAAGCTCGCCTTGCACCACTTGGGTCAATTCACGAATTGTGTAATTTCTTTCCATCAGAACCTCCATCAGGTGTCAAGGCATTCGGGCATCAGGTTTCAGGCTTCAGGCTTCAGGCTTCAAGGCTTCGGGTTTCAGGTTTCAAGGTTTCAGGTTTCAGGCTTCAAGGCACATAATTCCACCCAAGTCCGTTGCTGTAACCGGGCACCATCGAATCGTCGACTTGCGGTCCCGGCGCATCATCGCCATCATACCGTAAGTTCACCAAGGTATATTCACGGACATTCGCTCCCGGTGCGTCACCGCCAGCCAGATCAGCATCGATCACGGTCATACTTGTACAGACACCCGCTCGATTCGCTCCGTCAAAAGACAAATTCAAATTCAATCGCCTAGCCTCACGCAAGGCCTCTTCCACCGTTAGCCCGGTGAAATCAGGCAGAACGACGCGTTTTTCCGGCAGCGCACCCGCTTGATCGGACAGCCAGATTTTTCCGTTATAGCCGATATTTTGTCCGGCGGTAGGATATTGGCTCTGAACCGTTGCGCCGGCTTTCAGCGTGTCTGCCTGTACCGGCCAGAACGAAGCATCCATTACTTGTAAGGAGGCTTCTTCCCGATCAAGACCTACGACCGAATCCGGGAATCGATCGCGATAAATATAATTATAGTCAAACGCCTTATACTGGACGGGCAAATTGTCCCGATCGACCAAGAAATCTGCGATTTCCCGCGCCATCACCTGTGTGCCGCGGCCCAGTCTCCCTGCCACATCGTAAGCAGAAACATAGATCACATATTTCGGATCGTCCGCCGGCAGCAAAATCACCGCCGACACCGTAAACGAGTTATCGGTTTCAGAACCGTCCACAGCTCTAGATGATGTACCGGTCTTGTAGCCGGCTTCCAGCCCTGGAACATACGCTCTTGAGCCGGTTCCGTAGCGCCCGACACCGATCATCATATCCCTGACTTCGGCTGCAGATTGCTCGGAAATCACCCGCCTAATCTGCTGAGGAGCTGTTTCCTTCACGACATTGCCTTCAGCATCGTAATACTTCTGGACCAGATACGGTTGCATCAACATGCCACCATTTGCCAACATGGCATAATCATTGGCAATCTGCATGGGGGTAATCGTCACCTGTTCGCCGAAGGCCGTAACCGCCATATCAATTTCCTGCGGATTCTGGTGGAAGAGACCTATCGTCTCATTCGGCAGATCAAGCCCGGTCTTATCGCGAAGCCCCAAGGCTTGAATATAATCGTAAAAGGTCGTTATGCCCATCATTTGAGCCAAACGAACGAAAGGTGGGTTTCGAGAATCCCAAATTGATTCCGCCGGAGTCAGCATGCCGCGGTTCACCCCATCATACGAGGAGATGGCATAATCCCAACCGGAAATATAGATCGGTTCGTCACTCAAGAGTGTGTCCTTGTCAATAACCCCTTCATCCAGCGCGGATGACAGAACAAAAGGCTTGATGATCGAGCCGATTTCATGAGGATAGCGAATCGCACGACTCGTCCAGACGGTTCCCGTCATGTAGTCTTGCTGTTCCTTGTTATTGTTAGGATCCCAATCTTCCGGAGCGATGTTGTGCGGTGCGGCGGTCGGGTTATTGAGATCATAATTATTTTCATTACTCATGGCGAGAACCGCGCCCGTATCCGGGTTCATCACAATGACTTGCGCCCCATTTCTGGCACCAAGTGAGATACTCAGCTCTTCCACCATGCTCTGAACCAGTCTCTGCAAATCCGGTTGCATCGTAAGGCCCAACGTGCTCCCCGGAGTCGAAGGGACGTCGGCAGAACTACTGCCCGGCAGAGGTTGCCCATAATAGTTATCCACCTCGCGGTAAACATAGCCGGCTTGACCCGCCAACTCACTGTTGTAATAGGATTCAATTCCGGTCACACCGGCCAAATTATCATCTCTGACATTCGCAAATCCGATGATCTGCGAGCCAAGTTCCCCCTGCGGATAATAGCGCGCCTGATTCGCATCCCGCCTGACGCCGCTCACCGATGATTCCGTCAGAAACTTCGTCAGTTCATCATTTAATTCGCCGCTGATCGAACGGCGCACTTGGATGTACGCCCGATCCTTGTACTCCAGAAGGTCCTTGCGAAACTGCAGAGCATCAAGCTCCAGGATCCGGCAAAATTCTTCCTCAACTTCCGCTTGGGTCAGGTTCGAGCTTTTGCTTGGGCCAAAGACGCCCGGAGTCAGCCCCACCGTGTAAGTATAAGTGGAGATCGCGAGTTCCGTTCCATCGGCAGCCAGAATATTTCCTCGAGTAGAATAAACCGGATACCTCTCTGTATGGGTATTCGCGGCCATTTCGGTATATTTCCGGTGATCGGTAATCGAAAGCCCATAAAGAAGCTGGACGATGCGCACAGAAAAGATGACAACAAAAACAGCCACCAGAAACATGGAATAACGCATATTCCTGCGGGCTCTTTCTGTTTGTCTTCGGATATTCTTTCTATATTCAGCTCTTCGCTTCTGTCTGCGGGGATTTGCAGACTGTCCCTTGCCGGATTCGCTGTTTTCCATTCGCACTTCTCTCCCTGGCGTCTTCAGCGAATCGTCTTGAAGAATCCTTCCACGTTTGTGAAGATCGATGCCATGTCTGTCTCGCCCGGATCGACGCCGTTGGCACTCGCTCCGCGCAAGTTGACAATGATCTGATCCGTATTCTGCTGCTTCACCTCAATAATCTGGCTCTGCAGAGGCTCTTGCAAGCCCAGTCTGCTGGCTTCGCGGCGGATTGTTTCCAAGTCCATATTCTTGCTGATCGCCTCACGGCGCTGCGCATTATCTTTCGTCAACTGGTTGATCTGACTTTGTATCTCGGCATTGGCAAAGCTCTGCTCAATCACCTTCGACTGATTATTAAGCAGGAAGATCAACGCACCGAACACGGCCAAAATCGCCGCCACCGCTATCGCCAAGGCACGCCTCGACCGCTTGGCCGGCGTTACCTTCCGCGGTTCAGAGGCTCGTTTCCCGGCTCCTGTTCCTCGGCTGCCCGCGTCCACCTTGCTGACCTGACGCAACTCCGGGCTCTTGCGAGCCACAGGCTTGCCATTCGCAGCCTTTCTATTATCTGCTGTACCAGTATTTGTACTTGTACTTGTACTCGTACTCGTACTTGTACCTGTATTTATATTTGTATTCGAATTTGTACTCGCATTTGTATTTGTATTTCTAGTCGTCATTTTATTAGTAGCCATCGCTTTATTCCCGGCAGTCACTCTGTTTGATGCCGTTGCTCGATTTGCGGCGGTCGTTCTCTCCGGAGTCGTTGCCCTGTTTCTGGCAGTTGATTTATCTGTCATGACCATTCGTCTCCTATCTGACTATTGTACCTTGTCTTCCCGCAGAAAAACACGTAACCTGGCGGAGTGTGCTCTCGGATTTAACATTTGTTCATCTTCACCGGGAAGAATCCCATTTCGCGGAACAGCTCTTCCCAAAGGCTCTTTATCACATACACACGGCAGTCCCGGTGGGCATTCGCACGGGTTTTCCCATTTACGAAACGCTTGTTTCACAATTCGATCTTCCAGCGAATGAAAACTGATAATCGCCAGTACACCTCCCGGTGCCAAATATTCCACAGCTTGGTTCAAAAAAGTTTCCAATTGCGCCAACTCTCCGTTAACCGCTATGCGTATCGCCTGAAAACTTCTCTTCGCCGGATGTCCCTTCTCACGGCGACTCTTCGCCGGTTGTGCCTGCACAATAATTTCCGCAAGCCTTGTAGTCGTTTCAGGTGTGCCATGGAGCTCTCTTTCCCTGATAATCGCCCCGGCAATTCGTTTACTGTTACGTTCTTCTCCGTACTCTCTAAGGATCCGCTCAAGTTCCGCCTGGCTTACCCGAGCCAGCAACTCTCTAGCCGATTCCCCCTGCGACTGATCCATTCGCATGTCCAAAGGACCATCTTCGCGGTAAGAAAAACCTCTCTCCGCCCGATCCAACTGCCAAGAAGACACGCCCAAATCCAGCAGTATCCCATCAACAGCTTCTTCGCCGTACGATTCCAAAACCTTCGCAAAATCCGAGTAAACGCTGTGAACAAGGATCCACCGTCCCTCCGACTCCACCTCTTCCAATCGCTTCTTTGCAGCGGCCAAAGCCTCCTCATCCCTATCCAGACAATAGAGTCGGCCACCCGCTCCCAGCTTCGCCAAAATCCCACGACTGTGCCCCGCTCCGCCGGTTGTTCCATCCACATACACGCCATCCGGCTTGATTCTCAAGGCCTCGATCGTCTCTTCATAGAGCACACTCTGATGCTTAAACCCCTGCGACTCTGCCGCTTGTTGCTCAGTTCTTTGCGGCTCAAATGCCTGATTCTCTGCCGCTTGTTGATCAGTTCCTTGCGACTCAAATGCCTGATTCTCTGCCGCTTGTTGCTCAGACGCTTGCGGCCCGTCATTTCTCCGATCCGCATCGCCACGCATCAGAGAATCCCCCGTATGTTATAAGAAGACAACTGCAATTCACTAAGTGGTATCTCCTCAGCTCTTTCAGCCAAGTAGAACTTCTCAGAGCAAACTTGCAAACTTTCACCCATATCCAGCAGGCAGACATTATCTCCCGGGGCCACCTGAATACTCTGCCAAAGCTCATCACTAATACTGATGCGCCCTTGCCCATCAAGCGGCGCCAAAAGCGCCTCCCCGATAATCGAACGTCGCAGCCGTCTAGCCACCGGATCAGTTCCCGGCAACAGATCGAGCTGCTCTTTTATTTCCAAAAACTGTCTCGTAGTATAAATTGCCAGATAACCGTTATCCAAGCTGCTCGTCACATAAACCGCAGAACCAAGATTCTCACGAAGCTTGGCCGGCAGAATCATTCTGCCTTTCTGATCAGTTGCATGTGTATACCTGGCCACGTATAAAACTCCTTACATTTACCACGATTCACCACCATGAGGTACAAAGTCACCACTTTCCCCCACTTATCCTTCATTGTACCCACGTCCGCCCGGAAATACAAGTTAAAAATTCGCCCTCCGGCACCATAAGCACTACATAAGTTTATTTTTAAACATATGTAGTGAGTTCGTTGATGGCGGAGCGGTTTCGGCGACGTATTGTTTCTGAATTTGTTCCACATCGTTGGAGTTTTTATTGGCGGAGCGGTTTTGACAGCGTATTTCTCCTAAATTTGGTCTTCAGAGCTTAGGGTAATTGTTATCTTATTTGCAAGTTGGTTGGGATCCGGAAACTTGCGACATCGGATCGACAGACCCAGCACTTTGAGAGGTATTTTCCTGTTGGTTTCGCGCTTATTGCAGACCGTGTAGCCGTCGATGTCAGTATTCATTCAATAATTTTTGTCTCAGGTCAGTAATCATTCATCTGGCTGTAAAACAAGAATCAAGAACATCTCTGAAAAATATTTGTTGTCGCAAGTCTCCGGATCCGGACCAGTTTCGAATTTTATTTGGTGTACGGCTCCTGAAATTGAGGTTTTTCCGGGAAGAATAGAGGACACGAGTAGGATACAAGTAGGATACTAGGAAAAACCATCCGAATCAGTGGTTTCAGGGGTTCCACTCAATTACGCACTAATCTTCCAAAGATAATCCAAAGATAAAAAAGATCCACCGTAGTGGATCCTTTTAGAATTATGATTGAATGCAAGATATCATGGAGCATTCGAATCGGTATTTGACGTAGGTTTCTCTGTGTCAATTACTTGTTCACCGTCAAGGGGATCTACTTTTGGAGAAGAATCGCCTTCACCGGCATCATCAGCTTCAGCATCATCAGTAGAAGTAATATCAGCCTTTGACTCATCAGCATTCGTCTCATCATCGGCTTCAGTTTCAACATCAGTCTTCGACTCATCGGCTTCTGTCTCAATATCAGTCTTCGACTCATCGGCCGCTGGCTCACCAGCCTCCGCCCCGAATACCTCAGCCGAACCAACTTCACCCGTTCCAGCCGAACCAGCCGAACCAACCTCGCCCGAACCAACCGAACCAGCCGAACCTATAGCACCGCCGGCTGCACTGACAGCGGCACTTTCGAAGACTTTGTCCTCGGAAAGGATTTGCTCGGCCCGGCGTTGCTTGCGCATGAGGAACAAATAGAGCAAGGCAACAACAACCATGGCAGCCGAGAGCAGTTGGGATATGCGGATATTCGTGTTGCCAATGAAGAGGGCATCCGTACGAATCCCTTCGACAAAGAATCGGATAATCCCGTAGCCCAAAAGGTACATAGCAACCGTGGCATAAGGAACCTTGTTCGTCTTGCGGAATTTAAGCAGGATTCCAAAAAGAATCATGTTGCCAATAAATTCATAGAGGAAAGTAGGGTGAACCGGCAGATTCGGATCTTGGCCTAACTGGGGATTGGCCGCCAAGTAGGCTGTGGTGCCATTGGAAATCATGCCCCAGGGCAAGTCGGTATTCGTGCCGAAAGCCTCCTGATTAATGAAATTTCCGATACGGCCGATTGCCTGCCCTAATGGGACATAGACCACAATGAAATCGAGGAAAGGCTCCACTTTCTTCTTCTTAATTTTATGATAAATAATGATACCGAGAAGAGCACCTATAACGCCGCCATAAAAGGCGAGGCCACCTTTTCGAGTGTCAAAAATACTCAGTAAATCGTTCTTGTAATCATCCCAGGTGAACGCAACATAATAGAGCCTTGCACCAATAATCATAGTAATGATAATAACCAGGAAGTTATCTAGGACAAAATCCGGGTCAATCCCAAACTTCTTGGATTGTTTTGTAGCTAATACCATGCATAGCAAGACGGCCAGTGCAATCAAGACACCGTACCAGTAAATGGAAATACCGCCAATCGTGAAGGCTACACGATTGATCCCTATATCATTTATGCCTAATCCCGGGAAGCTGACCAGAAAATCATATCCTTCTGCCATTCTGTTCTCCTATCTCATTACATTCTTCTTCTGCCGTGAACAATGACTTTGGCGCAGTTAGCAGGTTTGACAAAGTGCAACTCTTCCAACATTGTCCGATCAGGTGTCTTATTAAATATGGACGAATAATCCGTAAACTCCAAATGGGCGAGTCGGATACCGGCCGCTGCTTCCCCGCATTCCGTAACATCATCCAGAGAGCGCAGGTAGCCGCCCAGTTTGGATCGCAGAAGTTCATTCGCTCTGCTTTCGTCAAACTCGCCGGAAGCAATCCGGCTCTCCAAGATATGAGTGAGCCTTTCTGCTGCCCGCTCCGGCTGCCTGGAATCACCACTGATCACAAGATAAGCGTAATCGGGTTCCACAATATATTGATACGTCAGTGATTCATCCAACAAGCCATCTTGATACATCGTCTCAAAATCAGCGGAGCCGGAACCCAGAATCATGTCCAGGACGATGTCGCCGGCAAGCCTTGCCCCCATCAGTTCGTGCCCATTGCGTCGCTCGTGGCCAAAGCTCATCTTATCGCGATAGCCGATCCAGAATGAGGATGTGCTTGAGGGAAGTTCCAGCCGCTGCTCGGCAACTAATACCCGCTTATCATTTTCAAGTGGTATATGGATGTCCGTTTGGATATGTTCATTTGGGGTCACTTCATCGAGCCATGCCGAAAGCTCCTTAATTAAGGAATCTTCGTCGAAGCTCCCGACCAAAATCAGCGATAAGTTCTGCGGAATGTAGAAATTACGATGCATTTTCTCGAGGTCCGCAGTCGTGATCCGATCGATGCTCTCCGCATTTCCCAGAACATCTTCATACATTTCCGGCGTGCTGAAAAGACTGCGAAGCAAAATACTGCTCGCAACTGTGCTCAAATCTTCCTTATACATGGTGAATTCAGCGTTGATTATTTCGGCTTCGCGCCTGGTTTTTGTATCGTTCAGGTCAGGATGGAAAATCGCGTCGAAATGCAATTTCAAAGCCTCCGCAAACGAGTCCACACAAGTAAACGAGTAAAAAGCATGCGTTGTTGTAGTATAAGCATCCGTTTCGACGCCGAGCGAAGTCAAGCGGACCGCAGCAGGATCCTCACCGGACAAGATGCAGTGTTCCAGAAAATGGGCTGTACCCAATTCAGCCTGCACCATTTCGCCGGTGGCACGATCTTTATATCGAGTATGTTGGGCACCAAATGGCACCAAGAAACCGGCAAACTTATTCTGAAAACCCACCTTCTGAATAATATCAATCTTAAATCCACTGTGATGTTGGTAGACATGGACTTGCTGGCCGGAAACTCGATCTTTGCGGTCGTAGCGGATCATACCGGTTAAAGGTATCATGTTTGACCACTCCCATCTTCTCCCGCCCGATCCACAGCAGCAGTGCTCTGGGGTTCTAGCGTGTAGGTGAGGCGTTCCTGGAGGGCTGAGGCGAGTGCAGAGATTTTTTCGCGCGTGATTTCGTCGATGTAGGCGGGCACTTCGGCGCTGGTGAACTTCGAGCCGGCGATGAATTCTTCGCTTTCGAGGCTCAAGCGTTCGGCGGCGTCATCCTGCGCTTGAAGATAGCTGGACTGAAGGTACTTCTTCGCGGCAGCCAGAAGATCGTCTTCGTAGGCGTCTTTGGCCAAAGCCGCAATCTCCCGCTCAATGATCTCCAGCGTTTCCGCGGTCTCGGCAGGTTCAACTTCTGCAATCACGGTTAGGGTTCGGGCGAAGGGGTCGTACACTGCATCGATGTAGTAGGCATAGCCTAACTCTTCACGAATGATCCGATACAGGAGCGATTGAGGAAAAGACGCCAACATCAAAGTAAGTACATAACCTTCGAGTACGCGGATTGAAGAATAAGGTGGCATACCATCATAGATGCGAATCACGTGCGCCATTTCGGCGTCGCCATATTCGTGGACGGTTTTGTTCTCACCCCAAGTTGGGATAAATGGCAAGATTCCGGCAACGGGCTTCAAACTTTCTGAGGCTCGGGGAATGGTTGCCAAGCGTAAAGAGAGCTGGTCAGCGAGTTCGGTGGTAGGTAAATTTCCGAAGAGGTAAACCTGAATACTGCCTCTGGCGAGCATCATTACCCAGGCATCGCGCAAGTCTTCTTCGGTCACATGAAGAAGTGTGTCGCTGTCGCCCAAGGGGTTCACCCACTCGAAATTCGGCTTCATCAGTTCTTGCCGTGCTCGTAGTGTGGCGTAGTGGCTGACGTCATTTTCTTCTGCCAGCAGGGTCATGAGCAGGTTTTGGCGTTCGGTTTCGATGATTTCAGTCAGGAAATGGTCATCGTCGCCGCGAGCCGGGCGAAGGAGCATATCCAGCAAGGTATCGACGCAATTGGCAAATGGGTTTGAGCCGTCAATCCCGTTGTGGACAGCGGATAAACGGAAACTCAGTTTCTGCAGTTCGTTGACCCGGCTTACTTCCACGGAGATCTCCGCGCCATATTCTTGGTCGAGGAAGCTCACCAGCTCGGGTCTGCCCGGATATTTCTCTGTGGCTGCTGTGAGAACTTGAGCTAGGAGAGAGAAGGTGGAGGCGGTGGCTTTGGCCAAAGGAACCAGCAGATCAATGACTAAGTACGAGGTGTTGAAGCGCGCGGAGCGGGAGAGCATCACGGGAATATCCTGCTGTAATTTATATAAGTACATATGTTCATGGTGCGTGTGCCACTCACGGGCTTTCTCCAGATCTTTCGCGATCTCGGTGGACATGGAAATGAAACTCGGGAAACGAATTTCGGGGCGGGAAAGCTCCAGAAATTCGACTTCGATGTCCTTGTCATAGAGATCTAAACGCCTGTCCAGAATGCAGGTTTCCACCAGCGGCAGCGGATCGGTGTGGTTGACGGTGGGCCTTAAGCCGATATTGGTCACGGAGTCGTACCAGGTGTCTTCTACACGGGTTCTGGTGACATAAACCCCATACATCGGGATGACCATGCCGTTGGGGACGCGAAGGTTTGCGGTTGGCATTCCGACGGTTCGACCCAGCGCATTCCCGTGAATCACTCTGCCCGGGATGCGGAAGTAACGCCCCATCATCCTGGCTGCTTGTGGCATGTTTCCTTCTTCGATCCATTCGCGGATTTTCGAACTGGATAGGACTTCACCGTCAATACGGATGGCGGGGACTACATAGACATCGACGCCGTGGGATGCACCCCACTCGCGTAGGATAGAGACGTTGCCTTTTTGGGCTTTGGCAAAACGATAATCGTCACCGACTACGATGACCTTCGCATGGAGCCTTGCGGCGAGGATTTGATCACAAAATTCTTCGGGAAGCATCCCTGCAAAAGAGCGGTTGAACGTCTGGAGGATCAACTTGTCTACGCCCAGCCCTTCAAAGATCTCATCGCGCTGCTCGGAGGTCTGGAGAAGGCCTTTAAATGGCAGGCGCGAATCCGGCAGCGGGGACTGAAGAAGTAGGCCTTCATTCTTCTGGGGATTCGTTGTTGCATTTAAGCGAACATGCCCGGGAACGGGTTTCGGATAGCGGTCGAAGGAAAAAACACATGGCTCGATTCCGCGTTCTGCGGCGCAAGTGACCATGGTCCGGACGAGTTCCTGATGTCCTCTGTGGATGCCGTCGAAGAAACCCAGAACAACCGCCCGCGGGCGTTCGGGCGGCAGGATATCACTTAATTCAGTTGTAGATTTCGTCAGATCAACCTGTAAAGTTTTCAAGGCTAAAGAACATCCTTTCGGCTATAAGAATAGCGTCTTGATCCTGAACGGCGACGAGTCCGATCCCCAGAAATTGCCCCTCATGGAAGAGGCGGCAACGTGTGCCTTCTGCAGGCAGGCCGGAGAGTTTGAATCTTTTCCCTTGCAAGATCTTGATGGCATTGGTTTTGTTCAATTCTAACACAGGAAAATCTGGCCTGGCAGCTGAAGCGTCACGCAAGGGGCTTTTTTCACTCGTAATTATCGATTCTTGATGATTTGTGGTGGAATTTGTGAAGCTCCCGCCTGCTTCGACCAATTGGCTGACCTCATCGAGTGTGATGGTTTCCTCAAATGCAAAGGGACCACTCTTCAGTCGCCGGAGCCTGGCTGCATAAGCACCGGTTCCGAGTTTACGGCCCAGGTCTGTGGCCCAGGTTCTGATGTAGGTACCTTTGGAACAATGGATGTCGACGATCAGCCAGAAGGCTGGTGCCGGAATTTCCCGGACATCGTCAGGCCCGGGCTGCCTGACCTCGCTTGGAAAATAGGCGTCACCCGGTATTTCGCCCAGTTGGATCGATGGACCTGTCCAGGTCTTAGCGCCGGCCACGGCGTTAGCTCCGGCCCCGGCGGGTGCGCCGGCTTGTTTGGCTGGCTCTGCACGGGAGGCGGCGCCTGTCCCCACACCGGCGGCTACGAAGTCGGCTGAGTAGATCTCGACTTGGCGAGGCTTGCCTTCAACCTCGATCCCGCGCCTAGCATATTCGTACATGGGTCGGCCGGCGACTTTGGCCGCCGAAAATGCTGGGGTGATCTGCTCGAGGCTGCCTGTCAAACTCGCAATGGCTTCCTTCACATGAGCATAATCATCGCGACACCACTGCTCCAGCGTTTCAGAGGAAAGAGTGACGCCTTGCGAGGACGTTTCGGAACCCTCCGAAAACTCACCGGAAGCGTCCGAAAACTCACCGGAAGCGTCCGAAAACTCACCGGCCCCCTCCGAAAACTCACCGGTTAAATCGCCAGTCGTACTCTCGCGGCCGAAATGAATCAGGACTCGATATACCTTGCTGTACTCATCCATGTAGCGAATCATGTTGGTTGCCCGACCCAGCGCAATCGGCAGCACGCCGTCCGCAAAAGGATCCAACGTGCCACAATGACCAATCTTGCGGATCCCGGTCAGCCGTTTGAGCTGGCGAACAACGTCAAGCGAAGTAGGCCCAACGGGTTTATACATAATAAGAAGGCCCCCGTATGGCGGGGGCGGATTCACTTTTTTCGCCATCAGGATTCCTCTCGCATCATCAGGATAGCTGGTCCCCCATCAGGATTCCTCAGAAAGTCGCACGATTAATTTCGCAACCACTTCTTCCAGCGCTTGATCCAGATCGCCGGGAGGGAGCGTGAAGCCGGCGGCGTTTTTGTGGCCGCCACCACCCAGTTCCATCGCGAAGCCCTGGATGTCGACCTCTGGTTGACTCCTGAGGTTGCCGCGAATTGAGCCGTCAGACCCTTGGCGCAGCATCAACGACACATCGGTGCCTTCAATATTGCGGAGCTGCCCGGGAATTCCTTCCAGATCCGCATCATCCGCGCCAAATTGCGTAACAAGTTCTGGCTTAATCCCCAGGTACGTAATCCGCCCATCCAGCGCACGTTTGGTATAGGCACTGACAGCGCCCTCGATCTTGTATCGAGTCCAGCTGATTCGGCCAAAGTGCCGCTCCACTAGTTCCGGAATAGCCACCCCAAACTCCAACAGTTTTGCTGCGACAGCCAAAGTCATCGGCCTCACATTTGGGTAGCAGAAATTCCCGGTATCCATCATCAGGCCGGTGTAGAGATTCGTAGCAATGTCTCGATCGAATAGGGTCACCCCACTAAGATGCTCAAGGGCATCGATAATGTGATACACCAGTTCGCAGCTCGCAGCCGCGTCACTGAAGATAAAATTGTCCTCATCCGAAACCTGCTCACTGATGTGGTGATCGACCGTTTTGCGGCTCGGAGCAGCCAACCAAGCATCGCGGCGCGTAGCCAGACGATGCGAAACTGAGAGGTCGATTTGAATCCCCATGAGCTGCCGACTGAGCAAAGCCTGTTTCTCTTCAGCACTCAGCGAAGGCCAGATCCGCACCAGCGAAAGTCCCGCAAAATGCTTATATTCCTGCTTGACTTCCTCTTCATAGATACAGAGCACTTCGATCCCCAGCTTCTGAATCGCCAGGGCCAGTCCCAGAGAGGAGCCATAGGCATCGCCATCCGCATTCAAGTGCGGATAGATCATGACCAATTCATCTTGCCCTTGCAAGGCGAGTATACTCTCGGCCAAAGGCGCCAATGCCTCTCTTCTCTCCTCGATTGTCATAGTTCCTCGGCATCCTCATGCGAAACTGAACCAGCAAGTTCAGTCGAATCTTCAGATGCACCTGAATCTTCGAATGCATCTGAATCTGCGGCTTTGGCCGAATCTTCAGAATCAGTCGAGTGATCGGAGTCACTTGAATCTTCGGATGAACCTGAATCTGCGGCTTTGGCCGTATGAATGGATTCGGAGGATGGAGCACTCTTGCGACCCATCACGTCCGAAATTAGCTGGTCAATGCGGTTACCGGTGTCATAGGTGTCATCCAGCTTGAAGGTGATCTCCGGAGTTTTCCGAAGTTTCAGCTGCTTGGCGACGGCTGTGCGGAAAAAACCTTGAGCCTTCTGCAGAGCCTTAATCGCTTCCGTCTTCTGCTCCGGTGTGCCCAGGATGCTGATCAATGCAGTCGCATAGCTGAAGTCTCTGGTCACAGTTACCGAAGTCACCGAAGTGAAAGGAGGAATTCTGGGATCCTTGACTTCACGCTGAATGACAGCGCCGAGGATGCGTTTCATTTCATCCCCGACCTTGTCTTCTCGACGTATAGCCATCTTATTCTCTTTCTACCTCTTGGATCTGGTACGCTTCAATCACGTCACCCACCTTGAGGTCATTATAATTCTCAATTGTCACACCGCATTCATAGCCGGCAGCGACTTCTTTGACATCATCTTTGAAGCGGCGCAGGGAGCCTAGTCTGCCTGTGAAGACGACTACGCTGTCGCGCAGGAGCCTCAATTCACAGTTGCGGATGATCTTGCCATCCGTGACATAACCGCCGCCGATTGTGCCGATTGAGCTGACTTTGTAGGTTTCTCTGATCTCGACATGGCCAAGGATCACTTCCTTGTACTCAGGAGCCAGCATGCCCTTCATCGCGAGCTCGATGTCCTCGATCGCCTTGTAAATGATGTCATAGTATTTGATTTCGACTCCGAGGTCTTTGGCCAATTCAGAAATCGCGTTCGTGGGACGAACATTGAACCCGATGACCAAAGCCGACGAGGCCTCCGCCAGACGCAAGTCGCTCTCGTTGATCGCTCCTGCTGCGCCGTGAATAATATTGACACGAACTTCATCGTTGGAGAGCTTCTCGAGTGACTGCTTCATCGCTTCGACGGAACCTACAACATCAGCCTTGATGATGATGTTGAAGTCAACGACTTTACCTGCTTCAATCGAAGAGAAGAGGTTATCCAGTGTCACTGCCGGAGCATTCTTGATGCCGGCTTGACGTTCTTCGATACGCCTCTGCTCCGCAAATTGGCGAGCGGTACGTTCGTCTTCGACAACGTAGAACATCGCACCTGCCTCTGGGACTTCCGGCAGACCGATTACTTCGACCGGTACGCTGGGCCCTGCAGGCTGATTCATGATGCCGTTGGCATCCCGCATGGCGCGGATGTTGCCAACAACGGTGTTGGCGACGATGGTATCTCCCTGATGCAAGGTACCGCGCTGAACCAGCAGTGTGGCGACTGTGCCTCGGTTCTTGTCCAGCGATGCCTCGATGATGATGCCTTTGGCCTGCTTATTCGGATCGGCTCTGAGATCCATCACATCGGCGGTGAGCAGAACCATCTCGAGTAACTCGTTGACGCCCTCACCGGTCTTCGCGGAAATCGGTACCATGACCGTTGAGCCGCCCCATTCTTCGGGAACCAAGTCATATTTTGTCAGTTCTTGTTTCACCTTATCGGGGTTTGCACCCGGTTTATCCATCTTGTTGATGGCGACGATAATCTCGGTGTTTGCCGCCTTGGCGTGGTTAATTGCCTCGATCGTCTGCGGCATGACGCCGTCATCTGCGGCAACGACTAGGATGGCAATGTCCGTGGCCTTGGCACCTCTCGCACGCATGGTCGTGAAGGCTTCGTGTCCCGGTGTGTCCAGGAAAGTAATCTTCCGGCCATTAACATCGGTCATGTACGCGCCGATTCGCTGCGTGATTCCGCCGGCTTCACCGGTGGCAACAGACGCGGAACGAATGCGATCCAGCAGCGTCGTTTTACCGTGGTCAACGTGACCCATGACAACAACAACGGGCGGACGCGGTACCAGATTTTCTTCTTCGTCTTCGGAATCATCAAACAGGATCTCTGCGAGTTCCACTTCCTTCAGAAGTTCGGTTGTAACCCCGAATTCTTCCGCGATGATCGAGGCGGTGTCATAGTCAATTTCCTGGTTCTGCGTAGCCATGATGCCGTTCTTCATCAAATGCATGATGACATCGGCCGAAGTCCGTGAAATCGCTTCCGCAAATTCCTTGACGGTCATGAAGGCCGGAATGGTCACATGCGTGACGGCTGACTGCTCTTTGCGCAGATCCTTATCCTTCTGGCTGGTTTTGCGTTTGCCGCGGACAAAGGTCTGCTCGCCCGAATCCATGTAGTTTTTCGAGCGTTTGTTCGTCTGGGCGAAGTCCCTGGACCTCGTCGATTTGCTGTCTTTATTCGCACCGAATTTGTTCTTCGCCGCTTGGCTTCTGGCCAAATTCGGGTCCGCCACTACATCCTTCTTTGCCCTTGGTTTCCTTGGGCCGGAGTGCAGTTTGCTCTTGTCGTCTTCGTCTTTATCCTTATCGAAGCCGGCACCCGGGAACGGGGCTCTGCCCTGTCCACCTTGTGAGCTGCGGCCTTGATAACCTGACCCGCCTTGTGCACCGCGGCTTTGGAAACCTGTTCCGCCGCCGCTTCTTCCCTGATAGCTTCCGCCTTCCGTTCCGCGACCTCTGCCGCCCGTATAGCGGGTTCTCTCCCCGTGGCCTTGCGCTTCTGCCTTGGCTTTCTCATCTTTGCGCTTGGCAAAAGCCCGCGCCGTCGCCGCCAATGAATCATCAGCTGATGCCGACGAAATTTTGCGTGGCCCTGTCGGCGCCGCCGGTGTTCCGGGGGTTCCTGGGGTTCCTGTGGTTCCTGGGGTTCCTTGGGTTCCCGGTGCGCCGGTGGTTCCCGGTGCGCCACTTGCTGCCGGTGCAGCCCCGGATGAAATCTTCCTGGGTCCTGCTGGTGCTTGAGTCCTGGCCTGACCTGGGGTCTGGCCGGTGGTTTGTCCGGTTGATGCGCCTGTGGTTTGACCGGCTGAAGCGCCGGAAGATGCGCCGGCAGATGCTGATTCTACCGCTCCTGCTGAAGCAATCTTGCGCGGGCCTGTCTGTCTAGGCGTTGATTCCGCAGGTTTAGACTGACCTGGCTTAGCCTGTCCGGGTCTCGTTTGACCTTGTCTCGCTTGAGCCCCTTGTTGCGTACCTTGTTGCGCTTGTTGCGCTTGAGCACCACGACCGGTACCTGACTGGGCTCCGGGGCGCCCTCCCGAATGCGCTTGGCCGGCTTGACCTGTTTGGCCCGCTTGGCCGGCTTGGCCGGATGCGATCTTGCGAGGGCCTTTTGCCTGCGGCTGACCTTGCGTAGATGTCTTACCCGAAGTCTGCGGCGGTTCCATTCTGCCGATTTTTCGCGGCCTGGGTTCTTGATCTTTACTGTCTATTCTTCTCTCAGCAGACGAAGCCGAAGCCGAAGCTCCCGCGGATTGAGTATCCGTCGAGGCAGTGGCTGATTCGGTGGTACTCACTCCCTGCTGTCCTGCCACCGTAGACGAGCGCGCTGCTGTTTCAGAAGCCGCCTGTACGGCTGCTTGCTCAACAGCCTGGTCAATTGCTTGATCCAATGTCTTGGCAGCTGCCGGCGCAGGTGCTGATGTGGGTGCATCAGCAGACGCAGCTGAAGTGGCCGTTGTTGCAGCTGTCGTAGGCTGCGTTGCGCGAGCCTCTGCCACTTGAGCTTCTGGGGCTGTTTGTGCGCCTGTTGCAGTTTGCGCGCCTTTTGCAGGAGCTTGTGAAGCAGCAGGAGCTGTTGCCGGTGAGGCTGCCCCTGATGAAATTTTACGAGGTCTTACCTCAACTTTTGCAGGCGAAGATGAGGCCTCCGATTTCTCGTCTTGAGAAACGGCCTCAGAATCTCCGGCTCTATCTTCTGCAGATTCTGCTTCGGAAGTTTCGTCGTCTCGCTTGGCCTTCTTAACCTTCTTGACCTTAACGGTGCCGGTAATGACCTTGCCGGAAACTCCCTGCATACTGAACGTCGGACTATCCGGTTCAGCTTCGCCAGGCGCGGATGTCGTATTCGGGTTCAGAGCCTCTTCTACGGATCCGTTCTGAATTTCCTTCTTATTGTCTTCTGTCATTAACTCTTCTTCCTCCATGAGCAGCATTGTGCTTTAGCGTATCTATTATACAGATTTTTTATCATCTCGTTTTGCGGCCAATTTTCGCGGCTTTGCAACCGGATTTGCGGGATTTCCGGTCGTCGCGGGCCTTCAGGATCCCCGCCGTGTGGCAGCCAGTTTGCATCCTGTTTCGCCCGACGGGTCGAAGCAGGTTTGGCCGAACCTATTTGGTTTCAAGTCTTGCGGCGGCTTCTGCTTCTGCGGCAATTCCGTTGGCAAAGCCCGGGTCGGTGACGCCCAAGACCGCCCGCCATTTGTTGCCGCCGGTCCACAAAGTGAGGTTCTCACTGCTGGAAATCTCCACCAAAGGACACTCCGCCTGAGCCGTCTTAAGCATAATTTTCCGGCGCGTCGATCGCCCCGCATCCAGTGCCAGAACCACGAGCTTCACCTCGCCATTCTCCAGCCCCTGCAAAGTCGCGTCGAGGCCGGGGGTCAAACTTCCGGCTTTGGCCGCCAAACCTAAGAGCCGTGCTATCTTCTCTTCACTCATCTTGCTCCCCTACGCCTACGCCCTCTTGCATGCCATTCCCCGTGCGAACCACCTTGCCGTCCGCGCCAATCTGGAACTTCCGGGTACCGCCTGCTCGCGCTTGTTCCTTCTCCCATTTGGCCAAAGCCGCCCTCACCTCCGCCTCCAACCCCTCAGGGATTGGTGCCTTTAAGTGATGGCTGAGTTTGCCCTGCTTGCCCTTTGCAAATGCAAGATCCACACACGAGGTCTGCTTGCAAATGTAAGCCCCCCGACCCATCAGCTTCCCTGTCAAATCCAGCACAGGCACGCCATCTTGCAAGACGATCCGAAAGAGCTCTTTCTTATCCTTCATCTCACGGCAAGAGACACACATCCGCTGGGGAATTTTCTTAGGTTTGCCTTTGGCCATAATCCGTCCTGTTTACTCCTCAGATGCCCATTCATCCGGTTGATCTGCTTGACTTGCCTGATCTGGGTGGTCTGGTTGATCTGGTTGATCTGCCTCAGCTGACTGGGCTGACTCAGCTGACTGATTTGACTCAGCTGTCGGATCCGCAGCTGACTGGGCCGCCTCTTCCGCCCCATCGGTCGCATATGCAACATCCTCTGTATCCGCCGAATCCTCTATATCCCCCGAATCGGCCGCAAAAATCTCCGAGGTCTCAGTCCCAGTCTCAGTCTCCACATCGGCCTCGCCATCGCCAGCGGCTTCGCTTGCCGCGGCGTCGAAGCGGGCCATAAAGTCTTTTTCGATCTCTTCACGGACTTGGCTCTCGCTCTTGATGTCAATTTTCCAACCGGTCAAGCGGGCCGCCAAACGCGCATTCTGTCCATTGCGGCCAATGGCCAACGAAAGCTGACTATCCGGCACCACAACCTCAGCTTGGCGACCTTCCGCGCTCTCCGTCAACTCCACCCGAACCGCATTCGCCGGCTTGAGCGCATTGCGAATGTAGATCGTCTCATCCGGATCCCACTCGATAATATCAATCTTCTCACCGCGAAGTTCATTCATCACATTCTGTACGCGCATGCCTCTTTGGCCAACGCAAGCCCCCAAAGGATCCACATTCTCATCACGAGTAGCAACCGAAATCTTCGTACGCGAACCCGCCTCTCTGGAGCAACTCACAATCTCTACAATCCCGCTGGCAATCTCCGGCACTTCCTGCTCGAAAAGCCTCCGCACCAAATCCGGATGCGACCTCGAAACATAAATCACCGGCCGACCCTTCTTATCATCCACACGCTTAATCAAAAACATCATCCGCTCATTGTGATTATATTCATCAAGGCGACTCTGTTCCTGCGCAGTCAGCACAGCCTCAGCCCGCCCAATATCAACAATCACTTCACGACGATCTTTGCGCTGCACAACACCCGAAGCCAGCTCCCCAATGCGGTTACTAAACTCCGCCTGAATCCGCTCCCGCTCCGCCGTAATCAAGCTCTGATTAATCGCGGATTTCGCCGCCTGCGCCGCCAACCGACCAAACAAGCTCGGATCCACCTCATACTGAAGCACATCCCCAACCTCGAAATCCTCATCGATTTTCTGCGCTTCCACAAGCGAAATCTGCGCATTCTTATCATCAACAGTCTCAACCACTTCCACATCGCGCAAAACACTCATCACACCCGTCTCACGATCGATGTGCGCCTGGATATTATCAGTCGTCTTCGCCCCAAACTCACGTTTGTAAGCCGCCACCAGCGCCTCCTCAATCGACTCATAGATGAGTTCAGGCTCAAGCCCTCTCTCCTTGCACAACTCTTGAATAGCCAACACTAATTCTTCGTTCATATTCATTCCTTTCTGACTTATCGTTATCGGCCAAAGCCGCCCATTCCAACCTAAAAGTGAATCACCCGCTTGACAGCTAATCTCTCACCTAAAAGTGAATCACCCGCTTGACGGTTGCCACGTCTGCCAGCAAAAACTCTGCATCTTCCGGCAGCCCTTCAGGTCGCAAAATAATCGACTCCTCCGTGCTGCCCTGCAAAATTCCCTTGATAAGCTTCTGGTTATCTCGGGCTTTGTAGAACTTCAGCTCAACTTCCTGTCCCTGATACCGTTTAAAATCCGCCTGCGTCTTCAGCGGCCGATCCAAACCAGGCGACTGCACTTCCAAGTTGTACGCCTGCCTAATCTCCACCTCCGCATCAATCACCGGATCAACCGCGCGGCTCACCGCCTCACAGTCATCAAGCGTAATGCCGCCAACCTTATCAATAATCAAGCGAAGAACCCAATTAGGGCCCTCCTTGGCATACTTCACTTCCAAAAGCTCAACGCCCAATTCCTCAGCTATCGGCTCTGCCAATTCATGAACTCTCGCAGCAATTCCCGGGCTTGCCATCGCACAATCACCTCTCCAACAATCAACTATCTCTAAAATCCCTAAAATCTCTAAAAATCCACTATACAAAAAGAAAAGCGGGGCGTCACCGCTCCACTTCTAACCAACCACGCTATATCGAGTGCTAGATTACCACCTTTTAAGGAAAATTGCAAGGCTCCGGGGAAGTCCAATTGAGCCTCTTATTGAGGCCTGTTGAGCTTGCTTGAGCCTTCTTGAGTCTTCTTGAACATTTCCCAGCCATTTTTCAGGGGGCATTTTCCAGCCTATCTGTTAAGGCATTTGCTAGGTGAGTTTTCTTTGCCCCTTTTGACGCCCACAGCAAGCACTCAAACCTCTCCAAGCGCTAAACCCCTCTCCAAGTGCTCAAACCCTCTCCATTCACTCAGCTGTCATACTAAGTCATGCAAAGTCCGACTGATAAGCCGGAGTATAACGCCCCTCATATTTATCTTGCTTAATCGTTCTGATCTCTCCAAGATGTAGAGCCAGGGTCAAAAGCATAATCACAGTCAAAGCCCTATGCACCTTCATCCAGTTAGGTTTGCTTATTTTCTTCCTCAACATATAGTTAATCCCAAGCAAGAAAATAGTAATACAGCACACAATCCCCCACAACACCGGCGTTTGCGACGCCAGCCCATGTATCAAACCAACGATCGCCAGCGCAATCCCCATAGGTTTATGTGCCTTCCTCAAACGCCTGTTCCACACATTAAGCGGATGCTCCTTTTCTCTCCCTTTACCCAACTTCCTCAGCACATAAATAATCACTAGGCCAAAGGTCAAGGGCAGCGTAAGTTTCGCCGTAAATGCGTCAACTAAAATGAGTGCGTTTTCCAAAATGATCAATCTCTCTCTCAACTTTTTGCGGATAAGAACATCTCGCCCTTGACCGCTCGATTGAGTGTAAATCACAACCACTACCCAAATAACTATATTTGTTCAACAATAAATAAACATACTGAAAAAATAAAAATCACCCTCTGCCATCACCCATAACTATCACCCATAACTATCACCCATAGCTTCCATCCCTAGCCGCCATCTTCAAGTCGGAGTTAAGTTATCTGAGTCTCTTAATCTCCAGAAGAGGTTCCAAACTCGCTTAGCGTAACTTCTTACCTGTATTTTTTCGGACTTCTGTTCGCGGCTAGAGCCGAAGTTGGGGCTGCAGATGACAGGATCCTAGAACGGTCCTCATGAATAAAGTCATATACTAGGATTCTTATGAGATGGGTTTCCGAAAACATCTTAAACGGCATAAGAATAACTAGGTATCTGTATTTTTTCGGACTTCTGTTCGCGGCTAAAGCCGAAGTCGGATCAAGCAGCCGTACGAATTCCTAGATGAGCTCCCCTGATTCCGATCTGACTTCCCTACAAATAGAAACAGGTCTCCTACATGAATCGTAGAAGACCAAGTGGTCAGGGTAATCGATTGCCATCAGGAAATGAAATGAGAGAATAAAAAATCTTCTGGAGAAAATTGTTATGTAAGGTTTAGGTAAATGAATCCGTCAGTCACAGCCAACAAACAGTTAAGCATACATAGGGGTAACATCAGATCCGCATCATTCGGCCTGATTCCAGCATTAGGTGCGAGCCAAACTTCAGGCGAAACCGCTCGCCATCAACCAAGCCACGGGCCAAACCAACCCCCAACCCCATCACCGAACCCGCTTCTTCTTCAACTTCCCATCTTGGAAGTCCTCAAGACAATAGTTCGGCTCCAATATCGGCCCCGGGTCAAGCCCCGGCAGGTAGGAACGGAGCTGCGCCTGCATCTCATCGAAATTTTTGCTGATAATCCGAATCGTCTTTCCCATAGCCTTGGCAATCTCCCGGCACAATTTGTCGAAGCGCTTGGGATTGTAGAAATCCCTGGCCTCCATAAAAAACACGCGAAACCCATTCTGCTCAAACGTTTTCTTCCGCTTCTGGTCATGCTTCTTCGCTTCCGGTGTGCTGTGAAACGCTTTGCTCTGGTACTCCCCAGCGATCTTTCCCTCCGGGTAGCAGAAATCCGGCATCAGACACGGCATCTTCTGACCCAAAGCATCCGCCTCCTCCTGGCTGATCCTAAACATCATATTGATTTCACTAAACTTACTCAAACCTAAGCCACCCAAGTGATGCGGCAAAGCCAACGCCATATGCCCCTTCACTTCCATCGGAGAGCGGTAGTTATCCTTCAGGTATGTTAGAGCATCCATCGCCCGGGTCTTGCCCCGCACCATTCCCAATTGCTCCACATAAGCCCTCAACTTCGCAACCGTCGTCAAGGGAGCCATGCCCAGCCCGCGGTTTTGGCAAAGGCAATTACCAATCATGATGGCCTCATGAATATTCAGGCAATCGTAGCACATTTGCACAAACGCAAGCTCCGGGCAGGCATACAACCTACCGTCCCCCCCACGAATGAACGACCCTGCCGGCAACGGCGTGGAGTGCAAGTGGACATAGGACGATGCCGTGCGCGCTTTCTTCTTCTTTTTCCCTTTCCCTTTGGCCAAAGCCACTCTCGCCCGATCCTTCAACGAGATCTTTTTTATTTCTTTTATCTGCGACTTTTTCTCACGAATCATGGCATGTCGCTCGGCATCCGTCGTGACATAGATCTCCTTAGATCGTTCGCAATACTTAGTAAAAACGGAATCCCTAAAGGGAAGAAAATAGAAGGTAAACGCTTCCCAAGAGCCAAAGAATTTCATCGGTCTGTCCTCCCTTTCGATGGATGTTATTTATCATTATACCTTATCCAGAACCATTTGCAAGCCCAAAAACATAATTCTTCCATAAATAACGTACGTTTGTTCTTTTCTAAATCTCAGCGGATGCACCCTAAGGGAAGACATTCAACAGCAAGCAAAAGTCCGGATCTTAAACGGAAATCAAGAGGAGCCTGTGAAGAAAAATACTTAAGAAAGGTCCTCACCGCCCTACAAGCATAACTACACACCTGTATTTTTTCGGACTTCTGTTCGTGGCTAGAGCCGAAGTTGAGACTGCCAGGTGCATAACTTACTGGAATGATCTAAGAATAAGAAGGAATCTACCGAGAGGATTCTACTAATGGTAATCATGGGATTAGATTTAGATGATAGGCCTTCGAGTAGGAAGCAGAAACTGTACATGCATAACTACACACCTGTTTTTTTCGGACTTCTGTTCGCGGCTAGAGCCGAAGTTGAAGGAAGAGAAGGATAAGAAGGCAGAAGATGGATCCGTCACGTGAATACCCGGCTGGAATTCCTGAAAACATTAGAAGGGACAAAAAAGGAGCAGTCATCTGACCACTCCCAAAAAGAAATATTGAAGATTATAAGGGCTCATTTCAGCCCGGCGCCACCCAGCCAGCCCAGCCGGCCGCATCGACGCAGCCACTGAGCAAACTAAACGCCCAGCCGGCGCCAACCGGCCTAACTACCCGCGCAACCGGCGCCAACCCCAAACGACCAGCCCCTAAAAACTCAACCCCAAAAAAACCTTACACCTCGATATCGTCCGCCCAGGACATTAAGCCGCGGAGGCGGCGGCCGACCACTTCGACCGGGTGCTCAGACTGGATGCGGCGTTGAGCCTTCAGCTGAACTTGACCTGTCTGGTTCTCAGCAATGAAATCACGAGCAAACTTGCCGGATTGGATATCTTTCAGAACACCTCGCATGGCATTCTTCGTATCTTCAGTAATAATCTTAGGACCAGTAATATAGTCGCCATATTCAGCCGTATTAGAAACAGAATAACGCATCAAAGTCAAGCCACCCTGATAAACCATATCAACAATCAGCTTCATTTCATGCATGCACTCGTAGTAAGCATTCTCTTCATCATAACCAGCTTCAACCAGAACCTCGTAGCCCGCCTGCATAAGAGCAGAAACGCCGCCGCAAAGAACCGCCTGCTCACCGAAAAGATCCGTCTCCGTCTCCTCACGGAAAGTCGTCTCCAGAAGACCCGCACGCGCAGCCCCGATGCCGGTACCATAAGCAAAAGCAATATCCCTCGCATTACCCGTGTAATCTTGGTAAATCGCAAAGAGCGCCGGAACACCGCGGCCCAGCTGATATTCATGACGAACCGTGTGGCCGGGCCCTTTCGGCGCGATCATGAAAACATCGATATTCTCCGGCGGGGTAATCGTACCATAATGAATGTTGAAGCCGTGAGCAAAGGCCAACGCCACCCCCTCCTTCAAATTAGGGGCAATTTCCGACTTATAAACTTCCGGAGCCTTCTCATCAGGCAGCAGAATCATAACAACATCTGCAGCAGCAACCGCCTCAGCCACCGGCAGGACAGTGAGGCCGGCCTTCTCGGCTTTGGCCTGCGACTTCGAGCCCTCGTACAAGCCAACAACAACGTCATGGCCCGATTCCATGAGGTTCAGGGAGTGCGCATGACCTTGGCTGCCATACCCAATAACCGCGATCTTCTTGCCTTCCAATGCGCCGGTAGCGCATTCTGCTTCTTTGTAAACCTTTTTCATTTCTTTCCTCCCAATATGTTACTCAATAGTTTAGTGTCTGCAATTCAATCCAATTTTTCTCATGGCCAAAGCCGCCCCCAGCCACCAATCAAGCCATCTACTGCCAGTCGCCAGTCGCCAGCCGCGGTCGCCAGTCATCAGGCCAAAACCGCCTCCAACCAGTCACCCGCCCCCAGCCACCAATCCGCCGCAGCTAGCTAGCTAGATAGCTAGCTATTTTCCTTCAGGTCGGTTTCAAGGTCCTGGCTATTATCGCCATCGCCAGAGCCTGAGTCATCGCCCGAACCTGACGAACCTGACGAACCTGACGAACCTGTGTCATCGCCGACAACCAGTTGGATGTCGAGTTGGTTTTGGCCGCGGCCGATGGCGATGAGGCCGGTGCGGACAATTTCCATGATATGATATGGTTTAAGCATTTCCACAAAAGCTTCCAACTTGCCACCCGCTCCCGTGATTTGTACAGTAATTGTGCCGCTGGAAACATCGACAATGCCGCCGCGGAAAATGTCGACGATCGTCACAATTTCCTGGCGCAGCGAACTGTCTGCCTCCACCTTCACCAACGCAAGTTCACGAACGAAACTCTCCTCCGGCGGGAGCTCCTTCACCATGAGCACATCCGGCTGTTTGTACAGCTGGTTGATCACAAGCTCCACTTGGTCCGGATCAATATCCAGTTGGACAGTGATGCGGGTAACATCCGGATCTTGGGTTGAGCCGGCCGCGATGCTCGCAATATTGTACCCCCGCCTAGAAAAGGAGTTGGAAATTCGGGAAAGTACGCCAGCCTGATTCTTGACCAGCAATGCTAAATTTGATGCCATCAGCAAGCCTCCTTCTATTTTGCGTTCCTTGTAACTTACCACGATGGAAAACGCCTCTCAAGTGTAACCCGAAAGGCGTTCGAAAACAGACATTTTTTTGCCTAGATAACGTGCAAATCTGCAGTAAATTCTTCGAAACCGGGGAGATGGTGGAGGGGGCGGCTTTGGCCAAAGCCGCAGCTCCCACCTCATCCGCTCACTAAACCTTAGGCGTTTGATCCGTCCCATTCTGGCGTTTCAGCTCATCCAAAATCTGCGTCAGGAGCACGACATCCGTCACTTCAGGCTCGGCCGGAGCTTCCTCTTCCTTCTTGGAGAAACGATCGCGCATGTTGCCAAGACCCTTAATCACCAAGAAAATCGCCAGGGCAATCAAAAGGAAGCTGATGATGGCATTGATCAATAAACCATAAGAAATCGCCACCTCAGGAACGTCGCCCTGCGCCGCCTTGAGGACAATCTTCAGCTCATTGAAATTGACACCGCCAATCAGAAGGCCGATGGGAGGCATAATCACATCATTGACCAAAGAATCAATGACCGACTTGAAAGCGCCACCGATAACGACACCCACTGCCATATCAATGACATTGCCCTGCATAATAAACTCTTTGAACTCACTTGCTAGTTTAGACATTTTTTCATCCCTCCATTCGAAATGAGAATTGAGACCATGTCAGTCTCCGGCAAGTATAGCAAAACAGGTTTGCCATTTCTCTAGCAAAAAACCGCCTGTAAAAGACGGTTTCTTGCCAAAATGAAATTTCGTCATTTTGCTTCCTGCACTAAATATACTGTTTCAAACTATCAGGCAAATTCTCCAACTCACGGCTGTAGGTCAACTCAGCCTCAAAACTCTTATCTTCAGAAAGACCCTGAAGAGCGGCCAAGAAGCGGGCCAGCTCCTCATCTTCAACCTCGGTGACTATCTTATTAATACTGTCTATATAAATATGGCTGATATCGTAGTCCTTCGCATTAAGACCTGCGATAAAAGCCAAAAGCTCATCAAATGAATTCACCGGATATTGGTCGATGTCAATCATGCGGACCCGATACTTCACATACTGGTCGAGCCGGTTGCCTCGAAGTATGCAGATGATGTTGTGGTCTGGGTTCTCGGCCTGGGCATTCAGGTCGTTCACCAACTTTCTACTCTTTCCACTGCCTTTGCCGCCTACAATCAGTTTCACCATAATGAAAATCTCCTTCGAAATGTGATAGCTAAGTTGGAGCTGTTAGTTAACAGTATTATAACGCAGTCCACCCATTCAAAAAGGTCAAAAAGAAAAAGTTTCCAAGCAATTTCACAACAAAATACCAACAAAATGGAAATTTCCCCTCCGCCCTTTGCTATACTATCGCAAATGACCTCACCACAGGCGTGCCACGACTAGATCACAGGCAGACCGCAGGCGCGCCACAGGCAGACCGCAGGCGTGCCACGACCAGATCACAGGTGTGCCACGACCTCACCGCAGTGATGTTACCCAAACCGATCCGCCCTTTAAGAGAAGGAGTTTTCATGCCGCAAGACAATAATCCATCAGACCGCCAACCCAATGACCGTCAGCCATCAGACCGCCAACCCAATGACGCCCAACCATCCGACCGCCAGCCATCGGAGCGTCAGCCATCAAGCGCTCAGCCCGCTGACCGTCAGCCATCAGGCGCCCAGCCCGCTGACCGTCAGCCATCAGGCGCCCAGCCCGCTGACCGTCAGCCATCCGGCAGTCAACTCACAAACCATCACCCGACAGATAAGGTCACTAGAAAAGTTATCCTTTTATACATCGCCGAAACGCTCGACAGCCTTACTTACCAGGAATTCATGGAAACAGCACTCGAGAGCATGTACCTCGACTACTTCCAGTTCTCCCAACTTCTGACAGAACTTCTTAACGAAAATCTTTTGGCCAAAGCCGTCCGCAAAAACGAAGAAACCAGAACCGCTCAAGGCCACCCCACCGAGCGCTATTCACTCACACCAGGAGGTCTGGCCGTTCTCGACACCTTGCGCAAGCAGATCCCAGTCCCAGTCACCGCATATCTTCACAAAGCCCTCCGCCAACGCGAACAAGACCTCCACAACGAGCACAGTATCCGCGCCATGTGGAAAGTACGCCCCGACGGTCAGTATGAAGTCAGCTTCAGCCTCTACGAGAAGCAAACACGTTACTTTAAATGCCAGATCACCGTCCCGGACGAAGATTCCGCCACAACTCTCTGCGAGCATTGGGACCAAGCCGCCCCCGAACTCTACCCGCAGATTCTGGCTTTGCTTTGGCCAAAGAGGCAATGAGTAGTATTTCCCACTAAAATTCCAGCCTTTCCCGCGGCTCATTTTCCCACTAATAATCCGGCCCTTCCCGCAGTCCATTTTCCCACTAAATTTCCAGCCCTTTTTGCAGCTCAATTCCCCACTACATAGCTGACCCCAGCCCGGGGGCAACTTTGGCCGAAAAAAAGAGCGCCTCAGCGAGACGCTCCCAATTTCAATCCGATTGCCGGATCAACTTCACAGACCCAACCGACCCAACCGACCCAACCAGCCAAGCCGACCCAACCGACCCAACCGACCCAACCAGCCCAACCGACCCAACCAGCCGAACCTACTTCACTAGCGGATTGGCGGTCATCTTCTCAGCCAAAGCATCCGCCGCCGCCTCAATTTTCGCGATATCTTCCTCATTCGGCAGACCCTTGATGTTGAGCGGCTCCATGAATTCGCCCTTAAAACTGTCGACCGAACTCTGGACAATCTGCGGCGCCTGACTGGCCCAACCGTAGGAGCCTAGGAATTGTAGATATTGAGCCTTGGGCTTCAGTAAATTCACCACAGCAGAGAGATAAAGAGCTGAAGGGTGTGGACCCACAATCACAGTCGGTGCAGCAATCACAATCGCAGCGGCGTCAACCATATCCGAGGCGAGATGCCCAACTTCGGTAGTCAGCGAATCCACATGCGCAGCGATATCTCTTGTGACCACCGAAATCCCATGCTGTGCCAAACGCAAAGCATATTTTTCGACCATCTCCTTCACCGAACCATGCATACTCACGTAGCCGATGACAACCTTCTTCTTCACTTCATCAGAAGTCCAGGATTCATAAAGCTTCAAAATCTTCGTCGTGTCATACCACACCGGACCATGTGCAGGCGCAATATGGCGAGGATTCTTCTCTCTCACCCAAGCCACATGCTTCGCCACCTGCTTGCGGAAAGGCATCATAATCTCCGCGTAGTATTGGCGGGCAGCCATTCTTTGATCGTTGCTGTCCGTCGAGAAAACCTCGGTGCTCGCATAATGAGAACCAAACAAATCCGACGAAAACAAGATCTGATCTTCCTGCAAATAGGCCATATAATTATCCGGCCAATGCGCAAACGGAATCATCTTGAACTCCAAGGTTTTCCCACCCAAATCCAAGGTATCACCTTCAGCAACCACAGTCGTACGCGAAGCGGGAACATGCAAATGAGTCTCCAGCAGCTCCTGAACCTTCTTGTTCACGATCACAACAGCATCCGGCCAAAGCTCCAGCAAATTCGGCAGAGTCCCGGCATGATCTTGTTCTGTGTGGAGGCAAATAATATAATCCAACTTCTCACAACCCGCATCCACCAAATTCTGGCGCAACACATGCCATTTATCCGGATCAACAGGATCGATTAGGGCGGTTGCTTTAGACCCATTAATCAAATACGAGTTGTAAGTCGTCCCCATCGGTGTTGGCATGAATGCGTCAAACATTTCACGATCCGGATGAGAAGCACCCACTTCAAAAACATGCGGCGCTACCGTTTGAATTGACATAAATAACCTCTTTCTATTTTCTTGTTTCTATTCTCTAGTATCTATTTTCTTGCCCAGGGTTTCCTGGAGCCTGCCTAGGTTCGTCGGAGTCTGCCGGGGTCCGTTGGAACCTACCCGGGTCCGTTGGGGACGTCCGGCGTTTTCCCTCGGCATCTACTTCCCCTCGAACTTCCCTCGGCAACTGCCTAGAGCCGGCCCAGAGCCTCCGCCAAGCCAGAATCACTTTACCCCTATTATGACAAAAAATTTGATCGCCGTCAGTCTTTTCCTCACTTCGAGACCATTTCCTTCATTTCACCACAAGTTCTCCAATCCCTCCTCTCTTCCCTCTTCCCTCTCCCATTCGTATTCGTTTTCATATTCATAGGCCAAAGCCGCCTCCCCCCTTCTTTCTCCTCTCAGTACACAAGCGAAATCACACTCTCTGTATGAGTAAAACAACACTCCAAATGAACAAAACCACTCTCCAAATGGGCGAAATCACAAACTAAGAAACCTTTAATGTGACGCACACCAAAAGTCATCCTGAAAAGTGCCTTTCGTGTCAATTGCATCAAAAAGCACTATGCTATAATCACATTTAGCTGATGAGCTTACGCCAAAGTGCCGTTGCTCTTAGTATAATTATTCATGCGAGGTGAAGTATTATGAAATCTTACGTTTGCGATCTCTGTGGTTACATTTATGATCCCTCAGTCGGTGATCCGGACAACGGAGTAGCGGCTGGCACAGCTTTTGAAGATCTTCCGGAAGATTGGGTTTGCCCACTCTGCGGCGCTGGTCAGGATGACTTCAGCGAGATCTAAATTCCACATTCAATTCTAGTCACCTAGAACTAGGCCAGTTGTGAGTTGTGAACAAACAGCTGGCTTTTTGTTTCAGAAATTTCGCTTCAGCCAGTTCGCTGGCGTTCTCCTTAGTAACTAAAAGAGCGCTCACTGCCACTTATCGCTACAAGTTCAGCAACATCCAATGCCCAAGTGGCTTTGTAGGAACGGCAGGTACTACGTATTCTTTCTAAGTCAGTTCTTCTTCTTAAAAGAACTTGATGAATGAGCGCTCACAACCACTTATTGCTACAAGTTCAACTATATTAGCCTTATCCGGGCAAAATAGATATATATTATCTAATAACCACAATTCAGGACAAAATCGTTTCCAACCTGGTTAGGATCCGGAATCTTGCGACAAAGGATAATGCCACTAAGAATTTCTCCCACAATTAGAAGGTCGACTGAATGATTCCTGATCTATGATCAGGAATTGTTGAATGAAAACTGATATTGGCCATCACATGGTCAGTTAAGCACAAGCCCCTGCAGAAAAAACTTGCTCACACAAAAGTTAGAGCCCTTCTGATGTCGCAAGTCTCGCGATCTGGACCAACTTGGAATTAATATAATAATTTTTATAAATACGAGGGAACTAAAAGCAGGAAGAATAAGTCGGCAAAAGCGCTCCGCCATCAAGAACTCAAACAATGAAGCTCTCATGTAGAAGAAATTCGAAGCCAAAACCTTTCCGCCACTGAAAACTAACTACAAACCCACTACATATGTTTAAAAATAAACTTATGTAGTCGATTCGAAGTAAACCATACCAACCCCGGAATTAAGCGCCTATTAAGCACCGAGTTTGATGGATTTGCCTTCTTTCGCCAGATCTTCGGAGAAACGGTATAGCAAAAACTTCCGTCCAACGACTTGGACTACCTCAGCGCCGGTATAAGCCGCAACGCCCTCCGCGGCTTCACGGACTGGTAAAGGGCAAGATTTTAGAACTGTAACCTTGACCAGCTCGCGTTTACGCAATAAATTATCTAAATGGCGATAGGTTTCTTCACCGATCCCCTCTTTGCCTAATTGAAAAATACTGTCTAGGGGATTCCCCAGACCACGCAACAGACTTCGCTGTTTGCTAGTTAAACTCATAAATACTCCTCATAACGCTTACTAACGCTAATTATGCTTAATAACAGATAAACACTTACTATCGCCCATCACGCTTGGATTCGAAAGCCGAAATCCGAAAGCCGAAAGCCGAAAGCCGAAACCCAAAATCCGAAACCTGAAATCCGAACCCCTGAAACCAGACCTCAGAAACACAGAACACCAAAACTCAAAAAATATAATCGAACACCAAGTCGCCCATTTCGATTTCGTCGCCCTCTTGGACGCCCGCTTTCTCAAGCTCGTCGATGACGCCTTTTTGCCGCAGCTGCTTCTGGAAATACTGAAGCGATTCCGTGTCCGTGAAGTTAATGCTGCGCATCAGCTCGTCAATCCACGGCCCCTGCACACTGAACCCGCCATCAATCCGACGCACAGTAAAAGCATCCGCCTCCAGCTTGTACACCTTAACCTCAGTTTCCGGCATCTCATTCAAGATAACCGGCGGCAGCGTAGCAAGTTTCCGCGCGATCGCCTCCAGCAGCTCAGAAGTCCCAATATGAATCGGCGCCGACAGCTCGTAGACCTCGTAGCCCTCGCCCTCAATCCTCGCCTTCAACGCAGCCAGTTTCTCCGGGTCAGCCATGTCAATTTTGTTCAAGGCAACAATTTGCGGTCTCGCCGCCAGTTGAGCATCGAACTCTTCAAGTTCCTTATTAATTAGGCCAAAGTCGCCATAAGGATCTCTCCCCTCCGATCCGGAAGCATCCAGAAAGTGCACCAGAAGTCTCGTTCGCTCAATATGACGCAAGAAATCAATGCCCAGACCCGCGCCTTGGCTAGCCCCTTCGATCAGGCCGGGGATGTCCGCAATTGTGAACGAAAAATCGCCCACCGTCGCAATTCCCAACTGCGGTTCCAAAGTCGTAAAAGGATAATCAGCAATCTTCGGCTTAGCCTGCGAAACAATAGAAAGGTAAGTGCTCTTGCCAACGTTTGGCAGACCGATCAAGCCGACATCCGCCAAAAGTTTCAACTCCAAGTTGACGTAAAAGCCCGCCACTCTTTGACCGGGCTTCGCAAAACGCGGCGCTTGCCGAGTCGACGTCGCAAAAACCATATTGCCGACCCCGCCTCGGCCTCCTTCGGACAAAAGCACCTCCTGGCCGTCCTCCGTCAAGTCGGCCAGGAGCCGGCCACTCTCCGCTTCACGCAGAATCGTGCCGACCGGCACCTGGATCAGAACATCTTGTCCTTTGCGGCCGGCCATCTTCTTCGCCATACCATTTTGACCATCTTCGGCCGCATATTTGCGCTGGAACCGAAAAGCCTGCAGCGTCGAAATATTCCGGTCAGCAATAACTCGAACGCTGCCGCCCCGCCCTCCGTTACCACCATCAGGTCCGCCATTCGGCACATACTTCGCCGTATGGAAACTGACTGCGCCATTGCCGCCGTCACCGGCTTTGACCCAGATTCTTGCCTCATCAATAAACATTCGTGTTCCTCTTGTCTGCTGTCACTTTGCCTGCCGTCACTGCTAGACTTCGTTTAAAAAAGTCCGACCATAAGGCCGGACTCATAATCTAGCTTGATAGCTTAGCCTGCATACGCACCTGGCTAGGTAAGCCGCATACGCACGTGGCTAGTTAGCCTGCAAATCTGCAAATGCCCTTACGCTTCTGCAGATACCGGATAAACGCTGACCTTTGTGCGATTTCTGTCCATGCGCTCAAAAGCGACTTTGCCTTCCACTTTTGCAAATAAAGTATCATCTTTGCCGATACCCACATTGGTACCGGGATGAATCTTCGTGCCGCGCTGTCTGTAAAGGATATTTCCGGCCAAAACCGTCTGTCCGTCCCCAACCTTCGCGCCTAAACGTTTGGACTCAGAGTCGCGGCCGTTCTTGGTAGAGCCCAGACCCTTCTTATGTGCTAATAATTGTAAATCAAGTAAAAACATGGTATTGCCTCCTAGTGTGCTTCTTGCGCCTTCTCGTCTTGTGAATTCTAGTCCTTTGACTTCTAGCCTTGTAACTTCTCTTCTAGTGAATTCACTTGCAGTGACTGTTCTTCACAAGTCACATATTGTGAACCGTAACTGTATTCTATCTGCTGACAACCTCTGAAGAATGTGCGAAGGAGCAAATCTGCTTGCTTTTGTTTCTCACCAGCCACCTCAGTTTGATCACCAGCCGCCTCAGTTTGATCGCCAGCTGCCTCAGTTTGATCGCCAGTCGCCCCGATGATTTGGCATTCCAGATGACCGGAACGAAAATCCCAGTCAACCTCAGTCTCAACGATGTCTGTCAAACCTGTGACGGTCGTGCCTGCGATTGCAGTAATTGCCGCACAAACGACGTCGTCTTGATCATCTTCCGCATAGCCTGCGTGTCCTTCGCAAAGAAAACCGCAGATCCCCTGTCGATTTTCCAACAGATAAACTCTGATCACTTGTAGATCCTCAGCCTAATGTAAGCTCAATCGTTCGTTCTTAAAGAGCGATATTATTGATCTTAACAGAAGTGTAGGGCTGACGATGTCCGTTCTTACGACGATAGCCCTTCTTAGCCTTGTACTTGAAGATGATAATCTTCTTGCCCTTGCCCTGCTTGACGATCTCGGCTTCGACTTTGGCGCCTTTGGCCTCATCACCAACCTTGATCCCGTCGTCACCGGCTACGGCAAGTACCTGTTCAAAAAGAACCTTGTCACCTGGCTCGCCTTCGAGCTTCTCGACAAAAACTTCATCGCCGACGGCAACCTTATATTGTTTGCCACCGGTAGCAATAACTGCGTACATACTGTGTACCCCCTAAAATATTCGGGACTCGCTCATGCAGGTTTCATGCCCATAGGCACGAAATTAGAGACCTGCTAAATGCGGTCACCGCAAGAATTTAACAGCTCTATTCCCATTTGTCAAGATCAACTTTTACAAAGGCGGCGTAAGGCGGCGTAAGGCGGCGTAATGGGAATTGAGAAAACTAATTTCTAAGCATTTGGTGCTATTAATATTAAGGCATACTACAACAAGTGCTGACTACAAGAAAACAAGATTAAAATTCTGTTAGAAGACGATTCATATGTTTGTTTATGCTAAGATTTTACTAATATAGGATGTTCGGATGGAGAAAAATAAGGTGACCAACATGCAGCAGAAAAGATTGACCGGAACGCCTATCGTCTATTGGATTTCTGAAGGGGCGAAGTCAGAAAGTATCGTATTTGTTCACGCTGCTTTCGCTGATCACAGCAGCTTCGACAAACAAGTGGATTACTTCTCGAAAGATTTCCAAGTGATCACCCTAGACCTCATTGGGCATGGTTTATCAACAGAAGCGCAGAAAGGTGACGGGATCGAAGATACGGCTTCTTCCCTCCGCCAATTGCTGGACACAGAAGGAATTGACAAGGCACACCTAGTTGGCATTTCAATTGGCTCCGTTTTGATTCAGGATTTTGCTAATAAGTTCCCCGAGCGAGTAGCTTCGTTAAGCTGCTTTGGCGGATATGACATTAACAACTTTGACCCTTCTATGCAAAAAGAAAATAGCGGCCAGCAAATGAAAATGATGCTCAAGGCGTTGTTCTCCATCAAATGGTTTGCTGAGAGCAATAAGTTGATTTCGGCCATCACCCCAGAAGCGCAAGAAGATTTTTATCAAATGAACATTCGCTTTAAGAAGAGTTCATTCCGCTATCTCGCAGGTTTATCCGGGCTCGTGAATCGACAGAAAACAGCGGCTCGAAATTACCCACTCTTGATCGGCTGTGGGGATCATGATATTCCCCTGCAAATCAAACTATCTAACATGTGGCATGAGAGCGAGCCTCAGAGTACGCTCGTTCTATTTAAAAACTCCGGCCATCTGGTGAATATGGATGCACCGGAGAAATTTAATGAGGTGCTAAAACAATTTCTCCTAAGCAACGTACCTCTAGCCTGACAGAGGTGCGTATAGATAAGCGTAGTATTTGTAAACTTAACCCTAGCCAGCCAGCTAGGGTTAAGTAAATTATCAGAAAATCAATGTGCTCGGTAATCAACGTGCGAGCAAGTCAGAAACTCGGGTGGCGACCTGGTCCACGGCGACGAGCTCAGCTTCAGTGCTGCCATTGAGTTTCAGTTCCACGACACCATCGCCGATTGTGCGGCCAACAGTGATGCGCAAGTAGGCCCCAATGAGCTCCATGTCATTGAACTTGATGCCGGCGCGTTCGTTGCGGTCATCCAGTAAGGTATCGTAACCCAAAGCAGACAGCTGGTCATAGAGGGTGGAAGCGGCGTTCATTTGCTCTTCATTCTGAACATTAACCGGAATAATGGCCACTTCAATGGGGGCAACAGTGAGCGGCCAAAGGATCCCTTTGTCCGAGTGATTCTGCTCGACAATGGCCGCCAGGCATCTGGCAGGTCCGATGCCGTAAGAGCCCATGATGACAGGCTTTTGCTGGTTGTTCTCATCCGTGAAGTAGAGATCCATGGCTTTTGCATATTTATCGCCCAGCTTAAAGGTGTTACCGATCTCAATGCCACGCTTGAAAACCACCGGACCCGCACCATTTTCACAGAGGTCGCCCTCGCAGATTTGGCGAATGTCCGCGGTCAGCGAGGCTTGGAAATCCTCAAGGTTGACGTTTTTGAAGTGGGTATCGACAGCATTGGCACCGACGATAAAGTTCGCCATCAGCGATACTTCGGTGTCCATAATAATCGGTATAGAAAGGCCAACGGGGCCGGCGAAGCCGATCGGAGCGCCGGTGACATCGGCGACCACTTCGGCAGAGGCAAGTTCCATTTCCGTCTTGCCGAGGAGCTTCAGGACTTTCGTTTCATTCACTTCGTGGTCGCCGCGGACCAGGAGCGCATAAGGCTCGCCATCGATAACATAAATCAAGGTCTTCACAAACTGCGTAGCCGGCTGACCCATGAACGAGGCGACTTCTTCAATTGTTTTAGCGTTAGGGGTGGAGACGGCGGCTTTGGCCAAATGAGGCTCTGTGGAGACCTCGCCGCTGGGGATGCACTTGGCGATCTCGAGGTTAGTCGCGTAACCGGAGGCTTCGTGGATGACCAGAATGTCCTCGCCAATCTCACTCAAGGCCTGGAACTCCTCAGAAAGCAGCCCACCCATCACGCCGGTGTCGGCCTTCACGATGACATAATCGATGCCCATGCGGTCAAAGGAACGCTTGTACGCCTCAAAAATCTTGTGGTAGGCGACGTCCAAGCCCTCGAGATCGGCATCGAAGGTGTATGCGTCCTTCATAACGAACTCGCGCACCCGAATCAGGCCGAAACGCGGCCTCGGCTCATCGCGGAATTTAGTCTGGAACTGGTAGAGACTGACCGGCAGATCCTTATAGGACTTGATACCCATGCGCCCGGCGGCTGCAAAGAGTTCCTCATGGGTCGGCCCCAGAACGAACGTGCGGTTGAAGCGGTCTTTCAGAGTGAACATACTCGATCCGAATGACTCACGTCGCCCGGATTTCTCATAAACTTCCTCAGGGATCAGCGCCGGCATGACCAGCTCTTGGCTCCCCGTGCCGTCCATCTCTTCTCTGATAATTGCCTCAATTTTGCGATACGCCTTGAGGCCCAAAGGCAACATCATATAGACACCGGATGACGATTTCTTGATCATCCCTGCCCGTACCAGCAGATTGCCGCTGGCGGAATCTTCATCCTTGACATCTTCACGAAGCGTGAAAAAATAGCTTTCACTGAGTTTCATATCTACCATCCTGCTTACTTGGAAATGTTTCGTCCCATTATAGCGTAAGAATGAGGTGGATTATGTTTGTGTTGTGTTTGATGGGTGTTTGAGCTTCGTGTTTGACTACATGTGTTTGACTACATATGTTTATTTTCATACTTATGTAGTGTTTGTCTAATGTTTGGCCATAGCTGCCAGCTGCCACCTTTGGCGCTCATTTTTCGTCCTTCGTTTTTCTTGCTTTTTCTCAGTTTTTAGGGGCTGTTGCTAGAAGGTAAAATCGTCTACACTGAGGTGCATGTGCTAGGAAGTACAGTCGCTTGGAAGCACGGAAGCTAGGTAGTAAGGAAGCTTGGAATTAAGGAAGCTGGGAAGCACGAAAGCACGAATGTTTGGCGTAGAGGAGGATCCGACAATAGCTACAAGAGCGAAACAAAATGCAGTCGACAAGTCACTAATCCCTATCATCTTGACAGAAGATGGGTTCATCGTGGATGAGATCATAACCTCTCCTCCACTCACAGACCAGGCGGAAGAGACATCTGTCCAATTCGCTGAAGAAGCCGAGACTTACGCCGAGGCTTATGCCGAGACAACAGAGCCTCCCAGCCTTCATGTACTTTTCCAAACGGATCGCTATCTGGCCTTATATGAGTTGGCTTGGCAAAATCTGGAAAAGAATGCAGGTCCCCACTTACATTTTTTGCAATCGGTATCGCACAACTTTCATAATACGCTAGCAGAAACGCCAGGAATTGAGCTCCTGAGAGAGCAAGTGGAACTGGTGCCTGACCCTGCGAGAACCGAAGATTTCCTGCGAAACATCCCCTTTATGCAGGGGGAAGAATTTATCACACCTGAGTGGGTGGGAGGCGTCTTTGGCCAAATGCTCCCCTACTTCCGGACAGCGATCAGCCAGTACCCGGGAACCGTGGCAAACTACTATGAGAGTAGGCTGCAGGACTTGGCGGTGCCGGAGAGGATTTTCTTTCACTTGGTGGAGAATAAGAAATCGGATGTGCCGTTTGCCTTCATGGCAACGTATTCCGAGAAAGTCGATGGGCGCTTGATTCATAGGCCGCTCAAGGAGGCGCTGGAGATCTATGAGGATCGGACAGAAACCCTCCTTCCGTTGCTTGCGCCGCTGATGAAAATTGAGAAAGAGTCGCTGTTGATTCGCGAATTGCTTGCGAGCGGGGAACTCTTCTACCCTTTGCACTTCACGAAGGAGGAGGCGTATGCCTTCTTGAAGGAGATCCCGATCTTCGAGAAACACGGGGTGAAGTGCCGGGTGCCCAACTGGGTGATGACGAAACGTAACACCTTCACTTCAGCCGTCCGCCTGAACAAACCCAAGGCTCGTTTGGGTAAGGACGAGTTGTTGGCGATTCAACCGGAACTTCGCTTGGGCGATGAAATTGTGACGCCGGCAGAGATTGCTTCATATTTACAAATGACGGAAGGTCTTCACCTGATCAAGAATCGTTGGGTTGAGGTCGACCACAATCACTTACGCAGGCTCTTAGCTGACTATGAAAAGTTGGAAAAAACGTATGCTAATCAAACGCTGAGCCCGCAAGAGCTCTTGAAACTTGGGATTCAAGCGAGCTTGGAGCAAGATGCCAAGAACAAGAACAAGCACGAGCACCAGCACCAGCACCAGCACCAGCACCAGAACGAAGATGCAGAGGTGCCTGTGGTTTCGCACGAAATCTTCCTCCGCGCCTTCCGCGATGTCTTGAAGCGAAGCGAACAATCTCCAGTGGTAGCGCTCCCCGAAACGTTCCAAGGACAACTTCGGCCATATCAAGAGGAAGGTCGTAAGTGGCTACATCGGATGACCGATCTGTCCCTTGGTATCTGCCTTGCGGATGACATGGGATTAGGGAAGACGATTCAAATTCTGGCTTATTTGGACGAAGAAAAGGGCAAAGGTAAGCGTCATTTGCTTGTTTTGCCCACTTCTCTCCTCGGAAACTGGGAAGAAGAAATCAAGTCCTTTGCCCCGACCCTTCCCTACACAATTTACCATGGCGGCTCTCGCGAGATTTCCCCTTGCCTCACGATCACCACCTATGGAACCGTTCGCACCGATGAGACACTGAAGGCGGTCGAATGGGAAACCGTCATCTTGGACGAAGCCCAGGCGATCAAGAATCCCAGCAGCAAGCAAACCCAAGCTGTGAAGAACCTTCAAAGTCAGATGCATATCGCCATGACCGGGACGCCGGTGGAAAATGACTTGATGGATCTTTATTCCCTCTTTGACTTCATCAATCCCGGCCTCTTAGGTACGAAACGCCAATTCGGAAGTTATGTGAAGTCGGTCGAGGACGGGAGCAGCAGTTACCAGACACTCCGGAATGTTGTCTCCCCGTTCATTTTGCGAAGACTCAAGACGGATCGTTCGATCATCAAGGATCTGCCGGACAAGGTCGAGCTCAACGAGTATGTTGACCTGACCAACAAGCAGACGGTTCTCTACCGCAAGGTATTGGCAGATTTGGAGCATGTTTTGGCCAAAGCCGAGGGCATCGACCGCAAAGGGATCATCTTACAGACTCTCCTTCACTTGAAGCAAATTCTGAACCACCCTTCCCAGTATTCAGGGGATCAGGCCTTCAAACCATCCGACTCGAACAAGTTCGTACGCTTAGGTGAGATCTGTGAGACAATCTACGAAAGGCGAGAGAAAGTACTGATCTTCACGCAATATCGAGAGATGACGGCGCCTTTGGCCAAATACTTGGAAACCATCTTCAAGAAACCGGGACTCGTCCTCCATGGGGGCAGCACGCCAGAGGATCGCACCGAAATGGTGAAGGAATTCAATGCGAAAGACAAATATGTTCCCTTCATGGTTCTGTCGCTCAAAGCCGGCGGCACCGGCCTCAACCTAACCGGAGCCAACCATGTCATCCATTTCGATCGCTGGTGGAACCCGGCAGTCGAGAACCAAGCGACGGACCGGGCGTTCCGCATCGGTCAGAAGAAGAACGTCTTCGTCTACAAATTCATCAGCCGCGGAAGTGTAGAAGAGAAAATCGACGAACTCATCGCGGGCAAAACCGAACTCGCCGACACCATCATCCAGGAGAACAAAGCACCGGCACTCACCGAGCTCTCCACAACAGAGCTCATGGATCTCTTCACGCTTTCGTAAATCGTTGATGTGCAATGTGCGATGTGCGATGTGCGATGTGCGATTGATGTCCGATATGCAATGTGCGAAGACGGCGATGACAAATGGTTCCCACGAAACAAGAGGATAAAATGGCTACAACAAATAAGAAAAGAAAGCCCCGCAACTACCTGCTTTTGAAGAGCAAAAAACTCGCCACCTCATGGTGGGGTAAGGCTTGGAACACCAACTTAGAGAGTTACTCGGACTACAGCAACCGCCTCCCCCGCGCTAGGACCTACTTACGCGGTGGTCGCGTTTTCGACTTGGAAATCGAGACCGGCCTTGTCACAGCCTTCGTCCAAGGAAGCCGTAAAGCCCCTTACAAAGTCGTCGTTCGCATCCTCCCCCTGAGCGACGAGAAGAAGGCACGCATTTTGGGTGAGGTGAACCGACGCGTCGAAAACCTTGAGAGCTTGATGCAAGGTGAATTCCCCGACGAGCTGAACCTCATCTTCACAAAAAAGGGCGAGGGTCTCTTCCCGACCACGAAAGAAATTGGCTTCGACTGCACCTGCCCCGACTGGGCATATCTTTGTAAGCACGTCGGCGCGGTCCTCTACGGCATCGGCGCGATGTTCGACGAGGATCCGTCCCTCTTCTTCAAGCTCCGCGGCCTCGACATGCAAGCTTTCATCTACGAGGGTCTCCATGCTGAGTTGGATCGCTACCTCACCGCTGCCGATGCGGCTGGCGCTGGTATGAGTGCGAGCGCTGGTGTGGGTGCGGGTGCTGGTGTGAATGTTGAGGCAGTGGCGGCCAAAGCCCCCGGTTCGGCCAAAGCCCCCGGTTCCCGCATCATCCACGACAGCGACTTAGGCGAAATATTTGGAGTGTAAACGCAAACGCCACGAGCCTTGCAAACAGCCAAACGAACCCTAGTCTTCAAACAGCCAAAACGGACCCTAGTCTCTCAAACAGCCAAGCGGCACAACCCAGACACCATTATCCATTTGGAAGGCATATTTTGTACCAGTAAGAACCATTAAGAAAGATGGAGCTGGTGTTTTCGTTGTGTCAATGTTATCCCTAAACTTGAGGAGATTTTCCGCTGCTTTCTCAATTTCTCCTGCCCCCATTTTGACTTCCACAGCTGACCAACGTTCGTCCCTCAATTGGATGATTGCGTCGACCTTAAAATTGGTTTGATCTCGATAATGGTAGACAGATCCATCCATGCGATCCGCATAAATTCTCAAATCTCGAATACACAAAGATTCAAACAAGAAGCCAAAAGTCTGGAAATCACTGAGTAGCTTCTCCGGGTCCGCTCGCAAAGCTGCTGCCGCAATTGAAGGGTCGGTAAAGTGCCTCTTAGCCGATGTACGAATCGCTCGTTTCGATCGCAAATGAGGACGCCATGCCGGAAGATCTTCAATAACATAGAGCTTTTTTAACGCGGAAATGTACTCTGCGATTGTCGTTTCCGAGAGTCCCTCATCGTTAGAAGCGAGGTCTCGCAAAAGGGTCTGGTTATTAGCTTGCGTGGAAGTACTCCTAGCCAGCGAACGCAACAAGGCATAGACACGATCAGGATTTCTCTCAACACCATCAATCCTGGACATATCTTGATGAGCTACAGCATCGACATAGTTATACACCATTCTCTGGGCATAGATCTCATTGGTCTCTCCAACGGCTTCCGGCCACCCCCCTCTCGCCAATGCAAAAGCCGTATTCTCAATTGACAAGTTGCTCTCAGCGAACATTTCCTTTTTGCCGGCAAAGAGATCACGAAGTGAGATTTCACCTGTGGATTCGCCCGACTCAAATAAAGACATCGTCCGCATAAACATTCTACTGATCCTGCCGGTTCCGGTATGCATATCTTCTGTCACCGCAGGAACAACGGATCCGGTCAGAATAAACTGCCCTCGTGAACGGCGTTTATCTACGGCGAAGCGAACAGCGTTCCACAGAACCGGTGCCGTTTGCCACTCATCAAGCAACCTCGGTGTCTCTCCCTCCAAGAGCCTTGAAGGTTTCGTATCGGCAAGTAACTTGTATTCTTCTGCATAATCGGGATCTTGAAGATAAATAACACTAGCTGCCTGCTCTTCCGCTGTTCGTGTTTTGCCACACCATTTGGGTCCGATGATCAGAACAGCTCCCGAACTAGCCAGCTCTAACTTCAACCTGTCATCTGCAATGCGCGGCATATATTGATCGGCCAAAGCATCCGCCTCCATCCCAACTCAATGTATTCAATCTCTATATCGGCTTCCGCTAGGGAGTTTGTCATAATTTCACTAGGGAGTTTGTCATAACTTCACTATGGAGTTTGTCATGAGTTCACTATGGCATTTGTATAAATCCACTTCATACCTAAGCTCGATAGATAGATAGATAGATAGATAGATAGATAGATAGATAGATAGATAATATTTTCTACTGGTCAGGATCCGTCGCTATCTATGGCGAAGGTGAGTTCCCCATTGTACCAGACTTTAAAGATGTTCAAACTCACCCCGATCGGGATGTTTTTATATTTTTTTCAGGAAAATATGCAAACAGATAATAATTTTGTGTGGACAGAGGCATATTCTGACCAAGAATATCTTGTCACCTTTTAAATTTGCACCATCCATCCCCATGTCAAGCCCGTGTAACCCAAATCCAATCCATCCAATCCAAACTATTCCAATCCCAAACTCAAACCCAAACCTAAACCCAAACCTAAACCTAAACCCAAACCTAAACCTAAATCAAAACCACATCGACCCCTAGTGAAAATCATGAAATCGAATGAAGGCAAATGAAATCAAGCGAAGTCAAACGAAAGCAAACGAAATCAAGCGAAGTCAAACGATGTCAAACGAAAGCAACACTCTATTCAAGACAAATTAAAACATTCTGGTTTATGATGACTCCCAAACACCTGATTCTCAGCCCCCGCAACAATAATAAACACAACACAACACAACACAACACAACACAACAGCCACAACCACAACAATACTCACAACCACAGAAAAGGAAACCCGCATGAAAATCCTTTATGTAGAAGACGAAAAACACCTTGCGCTAGCCATCTCGCAAGTCCTGAAGAAAAATCACTACAGTATAGACTTAGCCTACGATGGCGAAACAGGACTCGATCTAGCCAAGTCAGGAATCTACGACATCATCATCCTTGACATCATGTTACCCAAGAGAAGCGGAATTGAAATACTTAGAGAAGTCCGGCACCAAGGCCTAGAGACACCCGTCATATTGCTCACAGCCAAAGGCGAAACCGAAGACAAAGTCATCGGCCTGGACAGTGGGGCCGATGACTACTTAGCCAAACCCTTCCAAATCGAAGAATTGCTCGCCAGACTCCGTGCACTCGGAAGACGCAAAGGCCAGTTCCTTCCTGACAGTATCCTCAGCTATGCTGACCTAGAATTCAATTACAATACCCTTGACCTCTACAAAGATGGGCAGACCTTTCATCTCACAAAAAAAGAAGGGCAACTCCTAGAACTGCTCATGACACACAAGGAGCAAGCCATCACCAATAACAGCATCATCGAAAAATTGTGGGGTTGGGATTCAGAAGCAGAAGACAGCCATGTGCAGGTACAAATAGCTTTCTTGCGCAAGAAGCTACGCCTACTCTCCTCAAAAGCAAAGATCAAGACAATCTATGGCTTAGGGTACACGCTAACTTCCGAAGAAAAAGATAAAGATCATGTTTAAGAAACTTCGCAACAAGATGCTCCTCTTCACGATGGTCAGTATTTCACTTGTGCTACTGCTTGCCTTCGCTATCATATACTTTATTACTTATAGTAGCACCGAGCGAGAAAACCAACGCCATTTACAGGCCATGGCATCCATCGCACTTCTACCCAATCGCCCCTTTCCCGGCCAAGGCACCCTCCGCCCCCAAATGACAGAAAGCTTCGGAGCCGATTATCGCGTGTCCTTCATTCTCTTTACCAAGGAAGGTGAGCTCCTGGAAATAAACAGTCACCTAGATTTTGACGACCAAATCTACGAAGAAGCCCTCCAAAAAACCACCGGCCAAACGGCAGGCAAGATCTCCCTAAACGGTAGAGAGTGGGCATACCAAGTGTTCAACGCACCCACAGCAAACGCACCCACAGCAAACGCACCCAACACCAATACTCCCACCATCACAACCAACAACACCAACGCCGACAACCCCACAACAGACACCTCGCCCTACCAGCGGATCGTCTTCTTGGATATCACAACAAGCGAAGCCCAATTGCTAACCCTTCTCAAGACGCTCCTTGGGACAAGTGTGGCCGTGCTCTTGCTAATCCTAGTCCTGAGTTATCGTTTCGCAGTGTGGGCCGTCCGCCCCATTGAAGAGAGTTATCAGAAGCAGAAACAGTTCGTCGCCGATGCCTCCCATGAGTTCAAAACACCACTCGCCGTGATCAGTGCCAACATCGACGCCATCGAAGCCAGCGCCGACGAACCCGTCAAGAGCCAACAAGAGTGGTTCGGCTACATCCACCAAGAGCTTGGGCGAGCAACGACTTTGGTCGACGATTTGCTCTTTTTGGCCAAAGCCGAAGAGACCACCCTCGCCCCTAGTTCACCGTTCAACCTTAGCCAAGTTTGCGAAGAAGTCTGCGCCTCAAGTGAAGCCTTGCTTTACGAACGAAACATCACACTCCAAACAGTCATCCCCGAAGAAGTCATCGCGCAAGCAGACGGAGAAAAAATCAAACAAGTGCTCTATATTCTCATGGACAATGCTAGCAAATACACACCGGAACATGGACACATCACCTGCCAGCTTCGCCAAGAAGAAGGCCAAGCAGTCATCTTGGTAACCAACACAGGCGACGGAATCAAAGAAGAAGACCTCACCCGAATTTTTGACAGATTCTATCGTCCAGATTCCTCGCGGTCGCAGGAGACCGGTGGCTTCGGGCTCGGTTTATCCATTGCGAAAACCATCGTAGAACGCTCCGGCGGCAAAATTGAAGCAGAAAGCAATCCGCAAGAAACACGCTTTACCATACATCTGAAACTTGCCTAATCAAACGCCGCCGTCGCCGCCTAAGCGCCGCTCTCCCCAGAAAGAGAGCGGCGCTTTTTGCAATTAAAAGAAAATTAAAGACTTGCCCTGCAAAATGACTCTTGTGCAAAGGAAAACCATGCCTTAGAAACGAAAGGATTCAACAAATTATGTTAGTGATCAGAAATGCAATCAAAAGCATCACAAGGTCGATTGGCCGAAACATCCTGATTGGGATTATTGTCCTGACGATCGCCATTGCAAGCAGCATTGCCTTGGCCATCCGTTCCGCAGCAGACGCGGCTAAAGAACTGGGCTATCAGACCCAGTCCATCAGCGCCTCCATCACGGTGGACAGAAACAAAATGATCGAAGACTTACAAAGTGAGTCAGCCAGTGGGAACCCGGAAGACCTCCGAGAACTCATGCAGCAATACCAGAGTTTACCCCTTGACGATATGCAGACCTATGCAGAATCCACGTATGTCCAAGACTTCTTTTATGTAGCATCTACATCTATGCATGGCGGGACCAACTTCGAGCCTTATAGTACGGAAGATACGACGTCAACCGATAGTGGAAACCAAGGCAACGGAACCGTTGACAGCGGGCGCCCCGGGATGCCAGGTGGAGCGGGCGGCTTTGGCCAGATTAGTATGGGGGACTTCTCGCTGAGCGGCGTCTCCAGTGAAAATGCGATGAGCAAATTCATTTCTGGGGAATCAAAAATCACGGACGGCACCATGTTCGACCCGGAAAGTGCGGACCTTGAGAGCCTGATCAGTAGTGAAGTGGCTTTGGTGAACGGCCTTGAGGTCGGGAGCACATTTACGCTGGTGAACCCCAATCAAGATACAGAAACGTACACCTTGACGGTTTCCGGAATTTACCAAAACACCAGCTCAGAGACGGATAGCGGCCAACTTCGCTTCGGTACAGCAAACGACCCGGCCAACATGATCTATATCAGCTACCCGACCCTGCAAGCGATAGAGACCGAATCCGAGGCAGCCGCTGTCACTCAAACGGATGAGATGGGCAGAGAAAGCAGCACAGCCCTCACGCTTCAAACGTCGGCGAGCTACATTTTCCCAGATAAAGAAAGCTACGAAAGCTTCGATGAAGAAATCCACAACAAAGGCTTGGCCGAATACTATCAGCTGACCTCCGCAGATCTTCTGACCTATGAACAAAGCCTGGTGCCCTTGGAGAACCTGAGTTCTTTTGCCTTGACCCTCTTGGTCATCATCCTTGCGGTCGGTGCGGTCATCTTGGTGGTCATCAACATTTTCAACATTCGCGAGCGCAAATATGAGGTCGGAGTCCTGACCGCCATTGGCATCAAGAAATCCAAAGTCGCCGCGCAATTCGTTGTGGAACTTCTTTTGGTCACCCTTACCTCGATCGTGATCGGTACGGGAATCGGTGCAGTGGCCTCGGTCCCTGTCGCAAACCAATTGCTGGAATCCCAGATTAGTTCTGAAGTGAGTGCCCAGAATACCCAAGAGCAAAACTTCGGGAGACCCGGCATGAATACTAGCCTTCAAGGCGGAATGTCAGGCGGAAACCTCTTCGGCTTCGGCGGCTCGACGGGTGTAGAAATCTCGTATGTTGACCAGATCAATGCCGGCGTAGGTACGGACATTCTGCTTGAACTCGTGGGAATCGGGGTCGCCCTGACGATCATCTCCAGCCTGGCCGGGGTGGTGTTTGTGCTGCGCTATGACCCACTAGAAATTTTGGCGAATCGCACGTAAGGGCGTACGCAAGGCTACAACCAAGGCCGTGAGTAGAACCATACCCATGGTCGCAACGAAGGAGGACAAACAAATGAGCATACTATCATTACATAATATTTCCTATTCCTATGGGAAAGGACCGAAAGTTCTAAAGGACCTCAGCTACAAATTTGAAAAAGGCAAAGTCTACGCCATCGTAGGCCGCTCCGGCGCCGGGAAGACAACCCTGCTATCCCTGCTTTCCGGACTCGCCTCTCCAACAGAAGGGAACATCTTATTCGATGGCCAGGACATCCAAAAAATCGACCGTTACAAATACCGCAGTTACTATGTCGGCGTGGTTTTCCAACAATTTAACTTGCTGCCCCACCTGACTGCGGTGGAAAATGTTGAGCTTTCGATCCGCGCCTCAGGCAAGAAAATCAAGGACAAGCGCCAGCTCGCCAGCGACCTTTTGCAGAAGGTCGAGTTGGATCCGAGCTTAGCCAAACGGCGTATTCTGAAGCTGTCCGGCGGCGAGCAGCAGCGGGTAGCCATTGCCCGAGCGCTCTCCTACGATCCCGAAATCCTTCTGGCTGACGAGCCCACCGGAAACCTCGACCTCGCCACTCAGGATGGAATCATGAACATCTTCACCCACCTGGCCCACGACGAGGACAAGTGCGTGATCATCGTGAGCCACTCCCCCGAAGTTGCCAAAGCCGCTGACGAAGTCTACGAGCTGGCCCCCCTGAAGAAGGCAGAATAGTTCTTCCATGCCGTTCAAGAATTTCTTGAACGGAATATCAAATCAACAATATCTCGATACCCTAACCGCTAAAACACATCCATTAAATCGAGTTGCGTTCCGACTATTTATTGGCCGGGATCCTACTCGATGGGCCAAAGCCGCCTGCCAGTACTCCTCCCGCTTAAGCGAAGTTTGGTTCTTGGTGCTAACGATGCTTTAGCTTAAAAGCAATGATTCGCAAGACCGATTCATCGAGGCGACTCACGCTGATTGTCCCGTTTTGGACGGCGGTCAGCATCGCCTGATAGGCACTCAGAAAATTGGCCGGCATCAAAAGCAAATCATTCCCGGCTTGAAAAGCCATGACTGCAGCTTGCGCAGAGCCATAGACATCAATGATTGCACCCATACCCAAGGCATCGGAAACCACGAGCCCTTGGAAACCTAATTCACCGCGAAGGAGGTTGTGGATGACTTTGGCCGAAAGACTCGCCGGCGTGTCATCGCCTGTGTAGTTGGGCACACTGAAATGCCCGACCATCACGACCTCTGCTCCGGCGGCAATCCCCGCGATAAATGGCGGGAACTCAATGGAACGCAGCTCAGCCAAAGTGCGGTAAGAAACCGCCGCACCGGTATGTGTATCCGCAGTGGTAGCACCGTGGCCCGGAAAGTGTTTCAGAGTAGCACCCAGACCTGTGCTGGTGAGTCCTTGCACATAGGCTCGAACCATCGTAGCAACAAGGGTCGGATCACTTCCGAAACTTCGCTCCCGCACGACCTGATTATCCGGATTGCTCAGGACATCCGCGACGGGTGCAAAATCCAGATTGAATCCATACGGTTTAAGGTAGTTGCCGATCGTCCTTGCTGCATTCTCCACCACCCCCGGATCTCCTTGCAGGCCAAGTTGCGCCATAGTAGGGAAAACAGGAACCCCAAAAGCCGGAATCTTCGCCAACCTAGCCACGTAACCACCTTCTTCGTCCACTGTCAGAATCGGTGGCAAGCCAATCACTTCCTCTGAACTCTGATAAATCTTCTGACTCAGCGTTTGCAGTTGCGCAGGGGAAGAAAGGTTCGTTCCGAAGAGGATGAAACCACCTACCGGATATTGTCGGTAGAGGTCAGCAGCGCCGGCCGAGAAAGTTTCGGTCTCCCCTGTCAAATCTTCTGGCCGGATCACGAAGAGCTGTGCGATTTTCTGCTCAAGGGTGAGTCGCGCCAAAATTCTCTCGGCTTCTGTCAGGGGCGCCTGCGACTCGGTGGTCGTGGGTAGCGTCGTGGGTCGAGTCGTGGGCCGAGTCGTTGGTGTGGTGGTCGGAGCTGTTGTCGGCGGAAGGGTCGTCGGCGGCACTGTTGTCGGTTCGGTTGTGGTCGTTGGTGGCGAGGTGGTCGTGGGCTGAGTCGTGGTCGTAGGCTGAGTCGTGGTTGGAACGGCGGTTTGGTTTGTTGTTCCTGTGGTCTTAGTCGTTGCGGCCAAAGACGTCGACGGAACCGTCGTCGCCAAAGTTGTTGAAGTCGTGGTTAAGGTTGAGGTGGTTGTTGAAGTTGAGCTCATTGTGGTTTGAGCGGATGTAGATGAGCTGCTTGTCGCCTGAGTTGTTACGAGAGGACCGGTGAAACAAGCACTCGCCAAGAGCGCAGGTAGTAACAGGCTCAGAATTCGGGGAGCCAATCGGCTTGTAGGTCGTGATCGGTTCGCTTCGGGATTGTGATTTCTTGACACATAAATCCCCCCTTGCCGGGTAGCGTAAGCTGGTTTCGTAACACAGCAGTCGGAATCTCTGCCGTATTGATCCACGCAGTATAGTCTCCTTGCAGAAGAAATGTTGGTATGTCCGCACCGGAAAAGATATCGTGTTGGCCATTTGTACCGCCGTTCAACTGGGCCAAGCAAAGTTTCACATGATTAAGCGAAGATTCACTGGACTAAGCTAAGACTCACAGCTCTAAGAAAGAATTCAGCAGGAGAACTTCACGTAGTATATTCTCTGAGATAGGCTGTCGCTGCCACCGCCACCGCCACCGCCACCGCCACCGCCACCAGAGTCTAGCCGCTTTTCATCAAGCGTTAAGTCTGCTATTGTGAACCGGTGAAAAAACAATCATCAGACAAAAATAGGGTAAGGCGAGCCCAACAAACTCAACCGGCTCCAAGAGCGAAGAAAACTCAGTCGGCACTGAGTGTGAAGAAAGCCAAGCCGAAGAAGACCGGCAAAACGTGGCTTAAAGTCCTTCTGACCATTATTTTGCTGCCGCTTTTCCTGGCCGCATCGATCAATCTCTATATTTTTGTGAATTCTCAGAATCGCATATTCACGGTGCAAGGGCTCGAACAGAAAGGCAAAACCTACGATGTCATCCTCGTTCTCGGAGCAGCCGTTACCGGTAATCAGCCATCTGGACAATTAGAAAGTCGACTTGACCAAGGAATCGCCCTCTATAAGGCAGGTCTGGCGCCCAAGCTTCTGATGTCCGGTGACAACGGCGGGACATATTACAATGAGCCGGCAGTCATGAAGGACTATGCCTTGAAACAAGGCGTGCCGGCAGAAGATATTTTCCTAGATCATTATGGTTTTTCCACATATGAAAGCATCATTCGGGCGCGTGAGATCTACCAAGCCAAATCCATGATCATCGTCAGCCAGCCTTACCATCTTGCGCGAGCCCTCTACCTGGCGGACAGGGTTGGCATTGACTCTGTCGCGAGTGGCCCTGATGCGAATTACCGAAATCGCCTCTATTATGCGGCGAGGGAGGCTTTGGCCCAAATTAAGGACTTCTTCGTCGGACTGATCCAGCCGCAGATCTATGTAACAGGTACCACGATTCCTCTGGCGGGCTCAGGTGAGGTCTCCTGGTGAACTTCGAGTCGGGCGGCTTTGGCCAAAGCCGCACCACACCCCCGCACCCACGTACCCCGTACCTGCGCCCAACAAAAAATCCCCGGAAGATTGCTCCTCCGAGGACCTATGGGGTCATTGTTGTGAACGACGGCCTTAGCGAGGACCCTTTAGCGACGACCTCTTAACGACGGTCTTAGCGAGGACCCTTTAGCGACGACCTCTTAACGACGGCCTCTTATTCGATGGAGATTGCCTCTGTTGGGCAGGTCTCTCTGGCTGTTTCAGCCGCATCTTCCACATCTGGGGTAACTTCTGCAATGACGTGTGCCAAGCCGTCGTCACCCATTTCAAACACCTCCGGGCAAGTCTCAGCGCAGAGACTGCAACCTATGCATAAATCTTGATCTACAACTGCCTTCATAAAGAACCTCCGATACCGTTTGCGGTACTCATCTTACTGGATTGGCGGAACGAATTTCGCCAGATCCTGATTGATGATGTCACTTTCATATAGAACCTCATCAACCCATTCGGAATTTTTCTTACGTTGAATATAATTATGCATCGCATTCGCCGTGCGTTTGGCTGCGGCTTGTGCTTCCACAACGGTTTTTGCTCCGGACACAACGTCACCAGAAGCGTAGACGCCTTCCAAAGTCGTCCGGTTATTCTCATCTGTAATCACCAAGCCCTTCCGGTCGAGGCGAATTTGCGGCTCAGTCGAGACAACGTTGGATTGCGGTCCTTGGGAAATTGCGATAATCGCGGAGTTGCACGGAATGAAGCGTAGCTCCCTCTCCTGCTCCGGCACCTGCGTATCGTAAACCCAGACACCTTCCTCGGTAAACTCCTCCACTTGCGTGAACCAGTTGAAATCAACGCCATCCATCTTCGTGTATTCAAACTCGTCTGCGGAACAAGATATACTATCTTCTCCCCGACGGTAGAGCACCGTGACGTTCCGAGTATTGAGTTGGCGGATTGCCGTTCTGGCGGCATCCATGGCCACATTGCCTGCACCGATCACAACAACATCTCGGCCCAATTGATAGAGTTCCGGGCTCTTCAAATAATTAATTGCATAATGGACGTTGGCGAGTGATTCGCCTTTGATGTTCATTTTATTGGGTTTCCATACACCGGTGCTCATGAAGAGAGCATCATAGCCATCGCGGAACAGATCCGGCACCGACGTAACCGGGCCAATCAAAGTATTCGGATGAATCTTCACGCCCAAATTACGCAATTGGCGCTCCAGGCGGTCCACATCTTCATTTGACAAGCGGAAATTCGGGATTCCATAACGCAGAATGCCGCCGATTTTCTCAGATGATTCATAAATCGTCACATCGTAACCGCGGCGGCCCATGTAAAAGGCCAAGGCGATTCCGGCGGGGCCTCCGCCGATAATCCCGATTTTTCCTTCATACTCCCCGGACGAACGGATATCCAGCATATCCAGGTTGTAGTCGGCAATGTAATGCTCAATGGTACTGATCTGGACCGGGGTGGATTTGATTCCAACAATGCACGCACCCTCACACATTCTCTCAAAAGGGCAAACCTGAGAGCACACAATCGTCAGAGGGTTGTTGGCAAACACTAATGAGCCTGCTTCCTTGATCTTCCCATCTTTCAGCAAGCTAATAAACTGCGGAATGGGGTTGTTGATCGGACAGGCCGGGCGGCAGCGGGGTTTCTTACATTGCAGACATCGGTCGGCTTCGGCGAGAATATGCGGCATGTTCATCCTCCAATTTTTACTTTGCATACAGCTGAGGACTTGAGGAAGAGTCCTTCGGCTTTGGCCAAAGCCGCCCCAAGCGACCCTCTAACCAAAACACAGCCCCAATCCGGCTGCTATGCATATGTGAATGAAAATCCAAGTTCCGCAGCCGTAAGAAAATAGTTAACTGATTCTGCTCTTCGCACAATTCTTAGCACAATTCTTAGCACAATCGTCACAAGAACTTCACTGGGAAATGAATTTTTCTATAGTTATGATAACAGATTTAGCAGCTTCTACCTATGACTTGACGCATGACTTGGCGGATGACTTGACGCATGACTTGACGCATAACTTGACGGATAGAAATTTCGAAGCCCTGGGTCAGAGCACACTCGGCATCAACGCCTCTAGCTCAACTTCATCCTGCGGTCAACAGCAACTCTCGCGTCTCATCTTCACTCTGCGGGCGACAGCAACGCCTGCGGCTCATCAATTAGCCAGTCCGCGCCGGACTCCTCCAGCACCTCCCGACTGCGATAGCCCCACGTCACACCAACCGTGAAGCAGTGGCAAGCTTTGCCGGTCATCATATCCACTTCCGAGTCTCCCAGATAGAGCGTAGTCCGGGGATCTGCTTCCAGTTCCGTCAACAGTTCCAGCAAAGGCTGCGGATCGGGCTTCCTGGCGAAACCTGGCCTCTGCCCCCTGATCTCATCGAAAAGGTTCGGAAAGAAATGGTCGACCAATTTCTTGGCCGCTTCATCAGGCTTATTCGTCAGAACGCCCAACTTCTTATCCTTATACTTAAGCCGGCTTACCGTCTCAAGAATGCCCGGGTAAGGGGCGGTCTCATCAGCCAAATGACCGAGATAAGCCTCGCGATACGCCTTCCGATAGGCAGCGAAGGCAGCTTCATCCAACGTAACATCCGTCGGCAGCGCCAATTGCAAGAGTCGCGTCGTCCCATTGCCCACGAATGCCTGTATCTCACTTCGGCCCCGAGGAGGAAACCCCTGCGACGCCAAGGCGCGGTTACAAGCAGCCATTAGGTCCCCCAAAGTATCTAACAACGTACCATCAAGGTCGAAGATGAAGGTTTCGGCTTTGGCCAAAGCCGCCCCATATAACCCTCTACTCATCATTCACTTCCTCCTCCATTTCAGCTAAGATCACAGTCTAAGAATTCGGTCTTGGAATTCAACCTACGAATTCGGACTAAGGTTTTATCCTATGGCAAAAGTTTTATCCTATGGCAATGGCAATTTAGTCCACGCCATTTCATCCGGTGCCTCTATGGTAACGTACCCTGCCTTAGAGCGGCGGGGCAAAATTGGCGATGATTTTTTCAGCCGTTCTTAGGCCGTCGAGCGCCGCCGAAACAATGCCTCCGGCGTATCCGGCACCTTCGCCAATTGGGTAGAGACCTGAAACATTCACGGATTCTCTGGTTTCCTGGTTGCGGACGAAGCGGATCGGCGAGGACGAGCGACTTTCGACCCCGGTCAAGATCGCCGCTTCACCGGCAAAACCGGGTAACTTGCTATCGATCTCAATCAGTCCTTCCGCGATTGCTCTTCCCATCGCATCGCTAAATAAGGATTTGAGCTCAGCCTCCCGAACATCTGGCCGATAACTTGGCTTGGCGCGTCGGCTGTAGTGATTGCCTTGGACGTTGAAGTTGCTGGAGTTGTGGGGGTTGTGGGGGCGGCTTTGGCCACCGTTGCGAACGTTCTGACCTTCGGCTCGATCGCTGGGATCATTGCCTCGAACGCTGGGAACATTGCCTTCCGCGCGCTGCTGAAGCTTGGGGATGCTCAGATCGAAACTCTTGAGATAATCTGTCACGGTCTGAATCGGTGCGGTGAAGGAGCCGCCTCCTAAGTGAAAAGCCGCTTCCTCAAGCTGTTCCTGGTAGTGAACGCCGTCCAAAATGCCGGTGCCGAAATCTCTGCCGGGCTGCACACTTGTGAGGATCGCGCTGTTGGCATTCGCGAGATCCCTGGCGTGATAGCTCATGCCGTTGGTTACCAGGCGGCCTTCTTCGGACGCGGCCGCGACCACGAGGCCGCCCGGACACATACAAAAGCTATACGCATTTCGCTCGTTACGCATCGTGCTATGGACCTGGAAAGAGGCGACTCCGAGGCGCGGGTGGCCGGCAAATTTGCCATAGCGAATCTCGTCGATGAGGGTTTGAGGATGTTCAATACGGAGTCCGACGGCGAAGGCTTTGGGTACGGAAGCGACGCCTTTTTCGGTGAGCATGCGAAATGTGTCTCTGGCGCTGTGCCCAATCCCCATGAGGAGCGGGCCGCGATAAGTGCCGTTAGGGGTTTTGATTTCTGCGAGGCGGCCCTCTTCGATCGTGATCTCGGTGACTGGGGTATTGAAGTGGATTTCGGCCCCCAGCTGAATCATCTCTTCGCGCATGGAGACGATGACTTTGGCCAAAAGATCCGTTCCGATATGCGGCTGAAAGGAATAGAGGATGTCCGCCGGCGCGCCGTGTTGTACGAAAACTTCATTAATCAAGCGCGCGTAGGGGTCCTTGGAGCGTGAAGTTAGTTTGCCGTCCGAAAAGGTGCCGGCGCCCCCTTCGCCAAATTGGACATTTGTTTCTGGATCCAAAGGCGCCTGGCCGGCCCAGAAAGCCTCAACCTTTTCTCTTCGCTCTCGGATGGCTGCGCCGCGTTCAAAAACGATGGGTTTGTAGCCTTCCTTGGCTAGGAGCCAAGCAGCGAATAGCCCCGCAGGTCCGAAACCCATGACAATCGGCCGCTGAGTTAACGGCTCTTTGCCATGGGGAAATTGCGGAGTTTCCGGCTCGAAGTACGTGATCCCGGGGCGCTTTGCCAGCCGGCGCTCGGCGGTTTCAGCGGTTTCGGCGGTTTCGCCGGTCTTGGCGGTCTCGCCGGTTTCGCCGGCCGCCAGCGACACCGCCACTGTGTAAGTGAAAAACGGCTCGCTGCGGCGCCTGGCATCAAGGGATTCCCGCTCAATAGTCAGCTCAAAATCTGAAATCTTCAGGAGCTTACGAACTTTGTCCTTGAGTACAGCCGGATCTTCGTCCAGGGTTAGTCTGATGTCTCTAATGCGTAACATTTTTCATATTTCTTGGTGGGTTTGGTGGGTTTGGTCGGTTGTTGGGTGGTCGGTGAGTTTGGTTGTGTTGGGTGTTGACGCTTTTCTCTTCAATGACCCAAACCTTCAATCTTCGTCACCTCGAGTTAAGCTTCGTTAACGATTCGTTACCTCGAGTTAAGCTTCGTTAGCGATTCGTATTCGCCTTTTGCCTAGGGGCGCCGGTATGGCAGTCAGTTGCAGATGGACATGAAGCGCCGGAAGAGCAGGACGAACAGCTTAAGCCTTTCTTCCTGCGGATTAGTGTATAAGCAATGCTTCCTCCAATTATCGCTATAAGTACGATAAGCAAGATAAGATCTACTGGTTTTATGAATGCAAGGAACATTGTCTGTCCTCCTTAGTGTTTTTGTATTTGTGTTCGTGTTCGTATTTATGTTTGTATTTGTGTTCGTGTTCGTATTTATGTTTGTATTTGTGTTCGTGTTTGTTTTATATTCGTTTTGCCTTGGCTTCAGTTCCTACTATTTAGGTTAAAGAAGTTTTTGCGAGTGAACCCGATTCTAGCACGTGAGACAGATAGTTTCTGTGATTTGGATGGTACAAGTAGTGCAAGAAGTGAAATGAATGGTTCGGAAGCGTATTGCTACTACATAGGTTTATTTTTAAACATATGTAGTGAGTTCGTTGATGGCGGAGCGGTATTGGCGACGTATTCTTCCTTGAATTTGCTCTGCAGTTAGCAAGAGCTTGATGGCGGAGCGGTTTTGGCGACGTATTCTTCCTGTTTTTGTTCTGCGGAAATTAGAGAAATTACTACGCTAATTCCAGGTTGGTTGAGATCGGGATATTTGCGACAGTTGACTGATTTCCAAATCTTTATGGGAAGGTATCTTTACTCATTGTTGTGCTTTGCGTTAAGAATATTTCGTCAGATGTCAGTATTCATTCAGTAATTTCTGTCTTCGGGTCAGTAATCATTCAATAGACGATTTATCCAAGGGGAGGATTCCCGCGTGTGAAGATTCTTTGCCGCAAACCTCCCGATCCTGACCAGTTTGGAAAACATTCTGGCGTACGGATCTAGAAAATGAGTTTATATACTCGAGCTTCCACTCCAATAAGCAAAAATAAGCTACTTCATGATATGTAGCAAGGAGATTACTTTCAATCAGTGCCAAAACAGATCTGTTTAACTAGTTATATTTAAAATTAATAGAACGTGTTGTGATATGTCGTAACTAAGCGTACATTCATTAATCTTGTGCCCAACAAAGAACTTAGCCCAGAAACCATAAGTCGTAGCTGAGCGCTCCACTGCAACCTACTTATCCATTAGTAGGAACAAAACAACAAATGTATTAAAAGCCGACGAGAAACCATATCAACGAAGAGTCAAAGCAAACAGCTGTACCATCGCAGTATGGAAAACTCCGTAAATTCTCACGGTTAGATTCTCACGCAAGGCACTCGCTGGAAAAGGTACAATAAGAAAAGCAATTGCGTTTGTGCAGAAACTGCAGCTCCCCTGTACCACTAACACCTGCGCCACAAACCTTTGCACCACCAAACACTTGCACTTAGAACACCAACAAACAAACAAACAAACAAACAAACAAACCAACCAACCAACCAACCAACCAACCAAACCACAACCAAACCTGCAACCAAACGGAGGTTAGAATGGAAACGAATTTCTCTTTACTGACAGTATCAATTGCTTGTCCGATGGTTTACCCCGGCGCACCACAGAAGAACTTGATAGAGCACATCGCATTGATGGAAACAGCTGCACCCAACGCCGCTCTGCTGTTGTTTCCGGAGTTGAGTCTCACAGGGGCGAGTTGTGGGGATCTTTTTTATCAGGAGAAGCTGCTCAAAAGTTGCGAGGACGCCGTGCAGCAGCTGGCGGAGCAGTCGGAAAATTTTCCGGGCTTGGCTGTAGCGGTCGGGGCGCCGATTCGGGTTGGCGGCAGGATTTTTGACACGGCGATCCTTATAAGTGATGGCGTTTTGCTGGGCGCAGTGCCGACGGAAAATGACCTGGCGCCGCAGTTCAGCAGCTTAGGCGTAGGCGAATTCTTGGAAATAGAGTATGCGGGGCAGAGTTTGGGGTTAGGGCAACAGGTTTTTTCTTTGCTTTGGGGCCAAAGCCGCCTCCAACTCGGCCTTGAAATTGGACGTGATCTTTTCGCTATTTCTCCACCTTCGGCAAGGCTTGCGACTGCTGGTGCGGAGGTGATTGGCAATTTGGCCGCCATACCCAGGTTGGTTGGGCGGCACAAGCGCCTGCTCAACACGATTACGGATTTGAGTGCCAGGCTAAGTTGTGCGTATTTGTTTGCCAATGCCGGCATCGGCGAGTCGTCGACCGACCAGGTGTATGACGGAAGTCATGTCATTGCCGAGAATGGCACATTGCTCGCTGACTCAAACGGCAATACGGATCAGGTGTCGCGGATATATACCAGCTATATTGATGTTGGTTATCTGCGGCATGAGCGCACACGCAACCGCGCTTTCCGGCAGCCGAATCTGATGGCTCGCCCAGCGACGCAAGCGACGCAAGCGACGACGCATTTTGCTGGAGCAGCGCTAACAACAGATATTCCGGTAACGGAAGCCTATTTGGAGATCAGTGCAGCGAGGCCCGAGCGTGAGCTGCGGCCGATTGAACAGAAGCCCTTCGCCCCAGCGGATGTGGACATGGAAGAAAGAACAGAAGAGGTACTGGGGGTGCAGGCGGCGGCTTTGGCCAGAAGAATTCGACAAATCCACGCCCAGAAACTGGTCCTGGGTGTGTCCGGGGGGCTCGACAGCACCTTGGCGCTCTTAGTCTGCAAGCGGGCGGTGCGACTGACGGGCTTGGATGATTCGGCGATTCTGGCGGTGATGATGCCCGGGTTCGGCACGAGTAAGCGGACGCGGCAGAACGCCGAAGCGCTGCTGGATGCGCTGGGAATCGGCTGGCAGGAAATATCCATTGTGCCGGCTGTTACACAGCATTTTACCGATATCGGGCACGACCCAAATACCCACGATAGTACCTATGAAAATGCTCAAGCGCGCGAACGGACGCAGATTTTGATGGATTTGGCTAACAAACACAATGGTCTCGTGATTGGCACGGGCGATTTGAGTGAGCTGGCCCTCGGTTGGTGCACGTACAATGGCGACCACATGAGTATGTATAGTGTGAACGGCGGGGTGCCGAAGACGCTGATTCGTGCGATGATCGCTACTTCCTCGGCCAAAGCCGCCCCCTCCAACCCCCATCTCGCTCAGGTTTTGCAGGCGATCTTGGAGACTCCGGTTAGCCCGGAGCTTCTGCCGACTGACCATTTGGGCGAGATTACTCAACAAACGGAAGACCACACCGGTCCTTACGTGCTGAATGATTTTTTCTTATATCATTTCCTGAAACGCGGCGCTTCTCCAGAAAAAATCCTCTGGCTCGCCGAATACGCCTTCGCTGGCGAAGGCGGCGGTGCCGGTGCTGATGGCACCGACGGCAGTGGCGCTGTTCGTAACGGTGCCGATGGTGGCAGCGGTGAAATTTCCTACACCAGCGAGGAAATCAGGCACTGGTTGAAGCAGTTCGGCAAGAGGTTTTTTACGCAACAATATAAGCGATCCTGTATGCCGGACGGGCCGGCGATTGGTAGTATCGGCCTCTCCCCTAGAGGAGCTTGGGCCATGCCTTCCGACATGGATGGTTCGTTATGGAGTGAAGGTTTATAAGGTTCTGGTTTTGGCTGAGTCGCCAGTGACTTCGAAGCGGAGGCGCTGGTGAATTCGAGGCTGAGTCGCTGGTGAATTCGAAGCGGAGTCGCTGGTCAATTTATGATGAAATCGTCGGCGACTTCGCGACACTGCTTATTCGCGACACTACTTATGAGAAAACAGTTTATGGGAAATCTGCGGTGACTTCCCGGCACAGCTTGTGGTTTACGGGAAGTCTCCGTAGATTTCTTGGTATTGTTCGATGTTGCTGCTGAAGCGAGCCTTGACATCGCCGTAGAGGCTGAGCATTCTTCTGGCGAAGGTTTGAACGCTGAAGTTGGCGGCTTTGGCCAGAGACTTGCGCGACATCCCCTCCCTTAACTCTGCGGACTCAGCGAGCCGCTTCACTTGCAGAACATATTCACTCTCGCTGTCGTACATGTAACCGGTGGTGCCTTCATCGATCACGAGATTGAGGCACGGGTCGCGACGAGCTAGGACGGGGAGCCCTGCCGCCATCGCCTCGATGTAGGTGAGACCCTGCGTTTCACTCTGGGATGCGCTGACAAAAACATCCCCCACCTGATAGTAGAGACCGATCTTGTCCCACGGCCTGGCCCCGGCAAAAATCACGCGGTCGCTGATGCCCAAAGTGCCGGCTAGCTTCCGATACTCCTCGAGATCCGGCCCGTTGCCGATCAAAACCAGACGCCAATGCTCATTTGCCTGAAGCAGGGGCGCATTATAAATGATGACTTCGGCGAGGTTCTTTTCTTCGGAAACGCGGCCAATATTCAGCAAGACAAAGTGCTCAGCGCTCAGGCCAATCTCTTCCCTGGCTGCTCGAATGTCGGTCTGCGTGAAATTTTTCGGGTCGAAACGATCCAGCTCAATCCCCGTCGGCAGGACGTGAATCGGGCGTTCCACATCGTAGGTGCGGAGGAGGTCTTTGACTTTGGCTGTGGGAACGATTACTTCATTTGCCGAATTACAGAACGTCTTACTCATCAGGCGCGTTGCGGCCTTTGCCACAGTTTGCAGCGATCCGAACTTCACAATGAAGTGGGTGTAGTCTTCGTAGATCGTGTGGTAGGTGTGGATGTGCGGAATTTCGAAGTTATGTGCAAGTGTTCGGCCAAAGATCCCCAACGGAAACTCCGTGTGCGTATGAATGATTTCGGGCCGATGTTCTTCTGCCAGATGGGCCAAGCGATTGCTGTAGAACTGCCCCACACGCCGCTCACTGACAAAAGGAATACTCTTCGTCCGGTACACATGGTGCTCCGGCCGCGTCACCAAGGGATCCGAGGTTGTACAGACAAATACCTCATTACCTTCCTGCTCCAAATATTTCTTAAGTAAGTACACCGAGGTAGCTACACCGTTGATCTGAGGGTAATACGTGTCCGTGAAAAGTCCGATCCGCATGATCGCCTCCGTAATATGTGTGTTGCCGCTGCAATTGGCCGCTGCTGCTTCGGCAGCAGCCACTATCGCTGCACTTCACCGCGAGCTGCTGCAGTTGGCCGCTGCGGCTTTGGCCTGAGCCTCATCGCCTCAACTATATCGATCCACAATCTCTACCATTGTACCCCAAGACGCTTCCATTTCCGAAACAAGTTTCAGCTGAGTCCTCGCCCGCTCAAGGTTGTGCGCAGGCCGCCCCTGATCAATCTTGAAGTAGACATCGCCCTCGAGATAATCCGTCAGGAAGCGGATCCCCACCTCCAAGGTCATCAATCGCGCTCCCCAGGCCAAAGAACGCTTCTCATCATCCCCCAGCAGCTGAGCCAGAACTTCGAGGAAACCTCTAGTGAAGGCTTCGTAGTAATCAATGGAGAAGTGGACTTTGGCCAAATCCGCCTCATCCTCCTCCGCTGTTGAAGCTCCGAATCGTACCGCATCACCGAAATCATAGGCCATCAAGCCCGGCATAACCGTGTCCAGGTCGATCACGCAGATCCCTTCCCGGGACTTGTTATCAAACAAAACATTATTCAATTTCGTGTCATTATGGGTCACTCGCACAGGCAAAAGGCCCTGCTCCTGTTGCCTCAGCAAGACGGACGTATCCGCCTCACGTGCTCGAATGAAATCAAATTCCTTGCGGCACGTGGCCAAGCGCTTACACGGATCTTGTTGGGCAACCTCGACCAAACGGGCGAATCGTTTCGGCGTGTTGTGGAAATCCGGAATCGTAACATGTAGTGTGTCAACCGGAAATTGGTCAAGCCTCTTATTAAAAATCGCAAACGCCTTGCCTGAAGCATACATATCCTGCGGGTCGCGCACAATCTGCAAAGTCGTCGTGTCATCAATGAAATCATAAGCGCGCCAATACGCCCCGTCACAATCAATCAGGTAATAGTGGCCAGTCGTCGCTTTGCGAAAGCGCAACGTCTCACGCGCCGGATCTCCGCCTTCCTTCACAATCTCTTGGTACAAGTGCTTCGTCACCCGTACCGAGTTTTGCATCACCTCTTCCGGATGATGGAAAACATGCTTGTTGATCTTCTGAACAATGTACTTGTGGGAATCCGCTCCATCCTTCATTTGAACCATGGTTGTGGTATTGATGTGACCACCGCCATATTCTGCAATCGCCTGGTCCAAGTAGCCGGGAAGGTGGAATCCATTGATAAGTTCTTCAATTCTAGCCATACTGTCTCACTTAAAAATTCCGTCAAAGTAAGCGGAAAAGTCATTATTTGCCCTTACTTGCTAATATGCTTGCAAATGTGCTTGCAAATGTGCTGCAAACATGCATGCAAACATGCTTGCATATGTGCTTACAAACATGCATGCAAACGTGCTTGCAAATGTGCTTGCAAATGTTCAGCCATATTTGCCCGCAAGGGGATTTTTATAAAGTATAATCAAAAGAGATCAAAAAAATAAGCCCTCCGAGGTAATTCATGCCAGTATTGACAATAAATCACCAGCGTGGTGCATATGGCGAAGAAATCGCTCGGCGTCTTTCGGTCAAATTGGGCATCCCTATCTTCGATCGCAAAGATGCCATGCAACGATTCCTCTCCGACGTCGCCACCCCCTACGACATCCGCATGTTAAGCGAGAGCCCCCGCTATTTCCTGCGTCAAACCGCTGAAGGCCTGAGCTTCCGGGACCTCTTAGCCTCCCGCCTTGCAGCCTACGCCGACCAGGAAAACGCCGTCATGTTGGGCTTCTCCGCTCACCTCCTCATCCGCAATCACCCGCACGCCATTCATTTCAATATCACCGCCCCAGTCAGCGTCCGCGAGCAGCGTTTCCTCAACGAGCGCGGCCAGACACTCGCAGAAGTCCGCGAGAAGCTCGCCCGTTCCGACAGCAAGAGCCGCCGCTACTCCATCGTCATGTATGGCGAGGAAGAGCAGGACCCCTTCTTATACCATCTAACAGTTAATACGGCCAAAGTCTCCGTTGACGCCGCTGTCAACATGGCCGCTGGTGTCTACAAAGACCACATGGCAAGAGAGTTTCTCTACAACTCATCCGAAGAAGAACTTCGTGTCAGGCGCCGTCAAGAAGAAACAACCCGCATGAAAAACCCATCCGAAATCTCTTTTGCCAAAGTCCTCGACATGTACCAAATCCGCTGGATCTACGAACCCAAAACCTTCCCCCTCGAGTGGGACGAAAAAGGCCAACCCACCCTCGCCTTCTCCCCTGACTTCTACCTTCCCGACTACGACCTCTATCTCGAACTCACCGTAATGAATCAACGCTACGCCTCCATCAAACACAAAAAAGCACGCCTCCTCCACGAACTCTACCCCGGCACAAACGTCGAAGTCGTCTTCCGCCGAGACTACGACCACCTCCTCCGCAGCCTCTCCACCGCCGGCGAAATCATGAGCGAATCCTCAGCGGATTCGCCGGCCGCTTCCTCGGGTGATTCATCGGGCGATCTGGCTGGCGATTCGTCGGGCGATTCGTCGGGCGATCTGGCTGGTGAAATGACAGATGCAATGGCAGATGCCGTTGCTGCGAGTGAAGTCACTTCGGATGAAGTTGCTTCGGATAGCTCCACCATCAAAAAGGCCACAAACAATATCCCCCAGGAAACCCTTTGCAAGGAAAATCCTTCCCAGCAAAGCCCAAAGACCGTAAACATACCCACAGAGGAGCCTTAAAAATGACTCGTATTCCCACAGCAGATGAGTATGAAAAACAAATTCGCTACACCCGAAGCCAAATAGATGAGCGCCTTACCTCCCTTGGCCAAGAAATTGATCGTGATCATCCAGACGGTGTTATATTATTAGTTTACCTTCGTGCAGCGGCAATCTTCGGTAGTGACCTACTCCGCAAAATTACAGTTCCAGCCGACATCGACTTCCTCAGTATTGGACGATTCCAAATGGAAGAGAGTGAAACACCTCTGCTTTTTCTCAGGCAAGATGCAACCGTCGGCATCTTCCGACGTGATGTCATATTATGCACGGATATAGTCAGAAGCGGGTTCACGATGCATTTCCTGCTCCAACAACTCACTGCCCGTAAACCACGTTCGCTTCAAATATGTACTTTACTCTATAACCCCGAACAGCAGCTTCTGCCTCTCCCCTTGGGTTATATCGGTTTCGAAACCTCGTACGCCTCCCTCTGCGGCTATGGCATGCACTACAGAAACAAGGGTCGCCAGTTCCCAGACATCGTCGAACTCATCCGAGAAGATGATGGCCAGGTCACAGACCATTAATGCAGCGTTTTAGCTGAGTTTTTTGCAGAGTTTTTTCGCAGAGTTTTTTGCAAGTAAAGTATTGAGAGGGCATGTAAGGGAGTATTTTAAGGAATATTTGCCGGAACAGATTCAATGCAAAGTCACATAGTCATGGGTATTAGAATTTTGGACAAAAAAAAGGGCTCCAGCGAACCCTTTATTTCTTTACATCTTTACTTTGCTTCCATTTCTCAACGACTTCTTTTTATCCTTCCACTTACTGTTGACTTATTTCGACTTTCTGAATCATTTCTTTTTACTAGAGATGAGTAGTTGCCAATTTGGGCCTTGGGTTTAGCATTTTCTAGCTGAATGGTTTTCTTCCGTTTTACTGGTCGATATAGATTCATACAGATCGTTTTAACCCTTTTTACTAGTTTGTGGTTGAACTTTCAACGTGTCTGCTTATTCTGCTATGTGCGTTTCAGGAAGTTTTCACTTCTTTATGTTTTCATATTTTCCTATTTAAAGGAGTGCAGGTTTCAGATTTTCGTTGATAGTCGTTTCCGTGATTCTCATCTACGGTGGTTAGCTTTCGAGATGCTTTCCATTTCTGGTATTCCCTGGAGCTTGATTTAATGATAGAGCCCCTTTAGCCTTTTGTCAATAGCGAATGGCACAACCGATTTGGATTTATACAATATTCACATATGTAACTTTTAAATTTTAGCAACATTGCAAGGATAGGTTTAAGAAATCCTTAAATCCCGCCTATTTATTCAGTACTAAACGATCCTATTCTATGATATTCCCGGGAACTATGAGACCATACGCGTCCCGATCATCTAATAATTTCATTTTATCAAGCACAGCAAATTCTAGGAAATCTTACGATCAGTTCTCATTAACCAGGAGAGATCACTACTTAATTATATATATAAATACAGGAATAGTTATCTGTATTTTTTTGGACTTCTGTTCGCGGCTAAAGCCGAAGTTGGGGCTGCAGATGACAGGATCCTAGAACGGTCCTCATGAATAAAGTCATATACTAGGATTCTTATGAGATGGGTTTCCGAAAACATCCTAAACGGCATAAGTATAACTAGGTGTCTGTATTTTTTCGGACTTCTGTTCGCGGTTAGAGCCGAAGTTGGGGCTGCTCATGAGAAAATCCCAGAACAATCCTCTTGATAGAAGCCATATGGCTGGACTATTAGAAGAGACTCCACCGAAAACCTCCTAAACGGCAGAAGCATAACTAGGTGCCTGTATTTTTTCGGACTTCTGTTCGCGGCTAGAGCCGAAGTTGAGAGTGTCGGGTGCATAACCTAGTGGAATGTTCTAAGAAGGAATCTACTGGACGGATCTGCTGATTGTAATCATGGTATTAGATTTAGATGATAAGTCTTAAAGTAGGACGCAGAAACTGTATATGCATAACTACATACCTGTATTTTTTCGGACTTCTGTTCGCGGATAGAACCACAAATCTCTTCAGTCGAAGACTTTCAATCGAAGGTTTAACCTAAGGTATCAGTCGAAAGTTTCAACCCAAGATCTCAACAAAAGGCATTCAACAAAAGATCTTCAGCAGAAGACTATCACCTGAACCAATTGTTCTCATCCCCCACCAACATAAAGAGTACCATGGTCAGCAAAACAAGAAAAACAAGCAAAACAATTGAAAACAAGTGCGAACTCGCAAAACTATCAAAACCAACAGAACCAACAGAACCAACAGAGCCAGTAGAACCAACAGAACCCGCAAAAATTTAATTATCGGAGGTCATTCCCTCATGTCGAAACAACAATCTACTCAACCTAACCACCCACGACAAGAATCACACCAACACCAACCACACCAAACCCAACCAGAACAAACCCAAGCACCCACACAACAAACCCTCCAACTCCAACAACTCGCCCTCGACTATTTCCTGGAATACGTGAAATACGAAACCACATCGAACCCCAAGTCAGACACCACGCCTTCAGACCCAAACGTTTTCCAACTAGCCAAGAAAATCGTCGAAGACCTGCAAGCACTAGGCCTCAGCGCAAAACACGACGACAAAGGATACGTCTACTCCAGCCTGCCGGCGACGGCTGAGGCCAGCCATACTCTAGGCCTCATCGCGCACATGGACACGTCGCCGGACTTCACAGCCAAGAACGTCAATCCCCGGCGTGTCACTTACGACGGCACACCCATCATTCTCAACGAAGAGAGAGAAGACTATCGCGAAGGCCGTGAAGAAGCCATCATCCTCTCCGAAGACTACTTTCCCCAGCTGAAAAAACTCAGAGGCGACGACCTAATCGTCACAGACGGCCACACACTCTTGGGAGCCGACGACAAAGCCGGAATCGCAGAAATCATGGCCCTCGCCAACTACCTCACGAAGCACCCCGAGATCCCCCACGGCGAAATCAAAATCGGCTTCACCCCAGACGAAGAAGTCGGCCGTGGCGCAGACCATTTCGACGTCGAAGGTTTCGGCGCCGACGTCGCCTACACGCTCGACGGCAGCAGCTTAGGCGAGCTAGAGTGGGAGAACTTTAATGCAGCCTCGGCCAAAGTCACCATCCGCGGCCTCAACGTCCATCCCGGCTCAGCAAAAAACAAGATGATCAACGCCGTTCTCCTGGCGGGCGAATTCATGAGCCAGTTCCCCGAAGCCGAAACACCCCAGCACACCGAAAGTTACGAAGGCTTCTACCACCTGAACGAAATCGCCGGCGACGTAGAGCGCGTCGATCTAGAATACATCATCCGCGACCACGACCACGACAAGTTCGAAGCGCGCAAAACCTTCATGCAAGACACCGCCCAGAAGCTCAACGACAAGCACGGCAAGCACCTCTTCGAAGTCGTCATCACCGACCAATACTACAACATGAAAGAGCAGGTCCGCCCCTACCCCTTTTTGATTGATTACGCCAAGGAAGCCATGCAAGACGCCGGTGTCACGCCCAACGACGTCCCAATCCGCGGTGGCACCGACGGTGCGCGGCTCTCCTACATGGGTCTCCCCTGCCCGAACCTCTTCACCGGAGGCGACAATTTCCACGGCCGCTACGAGTATCTCTCCATAGGTACAATGGCCAAAGCCGCCGAAACCCTCTTCCACCTCGTACAGAAGTTCGTAGTGCATTAGAGTGTAGGCTCAGGTTATAGAGCAAGGTTTGAGTCTAGAATCTAGAATCTGAAATCTAAGAGAATCGACTGCTTAACGAACCGTGCTTTCCCATTTCGAGAAAGCACGGTTTATTTTCTGCTTAGCCACGGGAGAGGTCAGCGAAAACCATCAACACAAAATGAATTAACACAACACGAATCAATGCAATACGAAACGATGTAAAACGGAACATTACCATTTAACAAATCAAGTTACCTTCGTCTCTAGTTTCATAAAATCAGTCAGATAGGCATATTAATGAATCGTAAAATCGCTTATTCTCCTCATACAGCATGATCGAATCCGAATCGATCAATTTCTTAATGCGACTTGCTATGAAAGCATCGCTAATTCCTAAGTGATAGTAATCCATTGTCCTAAGGATAATTTCCGAAATTGGGAATGTCTCATAAGATACAATCTTCAGGATAAAAGGGTCATAAAAATCATCCAACACATTATGTGGATGACCATTAATTACGGTTCTCAATGAAGTCTCTTCAGTTTGTAATTCCCTCCAATTCTTTTTAATCTCTTGTTGCTCTTTCTTAGTGATCCTTTTTTCCAAATCCAGGTAAGACAGCCAATCCTGGGGATGCACTTCCCCCCAACCAATTGAAGGTTTATACATGCCATCAACGCATATGAAAAGAGGTAAGTGGACACCAGTTATTTGAACATTTTCTGACACATTCATGTCAACTAACTGAGCAATCGTTGCGTAGAATCCGCACAAAGAAAAAGGTGCCATGCTGTACCAAATACGAACAGCCTCCCCCTGTTGAACTCGTTGAAAAAAGACATCCATATCATGAAGATATCTCTTCCAATAGAGAGCCAAATGATCATCAATGGTTTCCTTTGTATCCCACGAGCCAGATTCAAACAGTTCCGCAAGGACATCTCGGCGCCAAGGACTGTCGTACTCACAATCGATTGCCCCAAGATCCAATGCGACATTGATCGAGAATACATCTTGCGGCATTTGAATTTCTTGAGGTTCTCGAGTCCTTTGCGGCTTTTGCGGCACTTGTGATTCCGGCTTTTTCAGCACTTGCGGTGACTGCTTATATTCGCTAGAAGGCCGTGGCAAACTCATGCTAAATGCACTTTTCAGTGCGCCTTTTTCGTTATCACTAAATACAACATTAATCATTACTGGTCCCTCCGAGCAAAATCACATCACCATATTTTACACCGCTCTACACCAGCCCACCCAAAATTTACCGACTCACACGGACACCAGCCCACACTAAACTTACCGACTCACACGGACACCAGCCCACCCCAAACTCACCGACTCACACGGACACCCGCTACATCACGGAACCAATAAATGACATACCAAATAGCAAGAGGGATCAGTCCCAGGAAGAAAATCAGTAGCGTAGAAGGAAGCACACCGGGGGTTACCGGTCGATCTTGGTAAGCAGCGAAGAGTGAACGGACCTCTTCCGTATGGTTTGACAAGATTCGGTCATTACTGAACTGCGCCAGCCAGACCGAATGGAGAGGCTGCTCCAAGAAACGGAAAACCAGCCCGGCGAGGACACCGGCGATTAACAGTAAGGTCAGGAGCTGAAGCCCAAATTGGATCTTGATCTCTCTTCGCCTCAGTCCCAAGGCATTGAGGATCACGGCATCACGCTCGAAGTTGCGCTGATAGAAAACACCGAATAAGAACATCGCACACAAGTATAAACCAATGAGTGTGATGGCAATTGGGGTAGCCATTAAATTAGAGGCGCGAATGGCATCCACAATCGCCCCAACGAGCGGGAAATTGGCCACCTGGGCTACATACCTTGTTCGGTCAAACACATAGGATTCGGTTTCTTCCATGAAGTCGTCAATGAGGTCGTATTCTTTGAGAAATACACGGAAGGCCGTTTGGTCGGTAGTGATCCCGAGACTCTCCAAATCGTTTCCCGCTACGGTTAATAATCGATTCTCGCCGGGAGAATCGACGGCGGCCGAATTGGCACGATATAGCCCTGTAATGGGGAGTGAGATCTCTACCAACTCTCCATCAACAGAGATGCTCAGTGGAAGTAGGTCGCCTAGCTGCCAGTCTTGGGCTTTGGCCAAAGCCGCCCCCAGCAACAAGCCCTGATTCTCCGCAGAAGGTAAGGTCCCCGCTACGATTTCCACCTCATGACTCACCAAGGGAAGCCAGAACTGCAAGTCATTACTCACGTTAAGGACGATCGGGAGAGACGAAGTGGTCACATAACTATCCGGATAAGCCTTTGCTCGATAAATCCCCAAAACGTGTTCAGACTGCGCAGCTTGTTTTGCGATATCGTCCACTTCAGCAGCATCGTAGACGCCTTCGGTCAACGTGGCGAAAAGAACTTCGGCCGGCCTTTCTCGATCCAAAATGCGCATATAGTGCGAATTGAGGCGCGAAGTATTGAGAAGGATCAGAGGCATAAGCATCAGAATGGTAAAAACCATCACGAACAAGAGCGATATACTCCACTTGCCTGTGAGTCTTCGGAAAGCATGCCTGAGATTTCTCACCATGGAAGTTCCTTGGCAACATAGGGAACGAGTTTCCCATTGGCTAGTTCGTAGACTACGTCCGATGCGGACCGCACAAGTTCCGAATGAGTGACTACTACGAGCCCCAGATCATAGTCGTGAGCTAAGTCACGGAAGAGTTTGATCAGTTGAATCGCATTGTCTTGATCCAAATTTCCTGTAGGCTCATCCGCTAAGATATACTTCGATCCAACGGCCAAAGCCCGCGCCACCGCTACTCTTTGCTGTTCACCACCAGAGAGCTGCTTGGTTTTGCGCCTGGCTACGGGCTCATTGATTCCCAATTGCTCTAGCAAGGAAAGAATATGTGGCGTCGAATCATCGTTTTCGCCTTCAGAAATCTCAATCGCCATCTTGATATTGTCAATCGCATTGAAATAGGGAAACAGCATGAAATTCTGGAAGACATAAGAAACTAATGTTCGTCTGATCTTCCCGGGATCACTATTCTGGGGATAAACAGACTCATCATCGATCGTGATTGAACCGGAGAGCGGTGTGATCATCCCACCAAGGAGTGAGAGAAATGTAGATTTTCCTGACCCGGATGAACCGAAAATTGTATAGAATTTCCCCTTCTCAAAACTCGCATCCAATCCATCTAGGATAATTCGCTCGCCATTCTTATAACGAAAACTCAAATTATTGACGCTTATCAAAACCATTACCCCCTATTCAATTACTCTCCATGCGTAGCTTGCTCGCCTGACTTCTCGAGCTCACCGCACCTCTATCTAACTTATTCTTCAATCGTCTTTGCAACAATCTCGCTTGGAGATTTGCTTAAGAGAAGCCAGATCGTTCGCAGATTGAAAAGTAAAATAATAATCCCCAGAGCCAGAATCAAGATTAGGATATTTTCCCATCGAAAGACAAGCTGAAGATTCTGTCTAAATACAAATTCACCTGTATAGAAGGACGTTTCGGAAACAAACAGATCCTGCACCGATTGAAAAGCAGGTGTATTCCTGACAAGCAGAGTCAAGAACAAACTACCGACACCCAGAGAGATCACAAAGGCGATCGCCCCAATTATCCAATAGCGGCAAAAGGACTCCATAATAATTTTCTTTTTCTTCTCGCCCAGGGAGAGGTAGACACCTAGTTCATAGGATTCACTCCTACTCCAGAGTAGAGAAAGCAGTAAGGAAAGCAGTAGAATCCCACCAATCGTGTAATAAAGAATGTTGCCAGAGGTTCGAAACACTTGATTGATTGAGAACGCAAAGGTCTGATAATACCCCTCTGTTCCGTTGGTTAGCTTATAGGTATCCCATGGGATTGCTAAGCTGCGGATCTTCTGTTCAACATAGGGAATATTCTCATTTGCATCTACGAAAACCCGACCGAATGTAATGTCTGCAGGTTTATGTAATACTTCAGATATCATCGCATAATTCGTGTAAATACGATTATATGGACTGTAGGAGTAGACACCCAGGCCGAAAATATTGCTCGGCAATATCCGAAATACTAAGTCCGTATCGTAAATGCCTACAATGGTCAGCTCCCAATTGCTAGGTTCGTCTGCTATCGTTGTAAAGGACACCTTGTCTCCAAGTGAAATCCCATTTGTGTCCGCCAATTCCTTCGTGATTATGGCTTCAGGACCCTCGTTTGCAGGCATTCTTCCTGAGACGATTCGGGAAAAGTCTCTACGAAATTCGTCGCGAACGGCTATATCCGGCAGTCCAAAAAGCACCACACTGTCGCGCAAATCGGCTTCTCCCAGCGGTATAGCTTCATTTATTTCTTCTTCGGGATTGATCCCCTCATGTTTTTTTGAATTAACAAAATTTCCCGGTCGGGCAACAGCAAAGGTATCTGAATTAAACGGGTCAATCCCCATGACATGATCGATTGCACGAATTTGTTCAATTACTTCAGTAGAAAGAGGCTCAATCGTTACTTCACCATTTGCTGAAATCCCTTCATGGTTTGGTTCAAATTGTAGGTAGGCACCTATTTGCTTCTGCATATCATCTCTGGCAACTTGCGCTGATGTTCTCAGTGACAAGGCAACATAAGTAAAAGTAAGAAACAGCGTAAAGAAAAATAAAAGCAAAAGGTATTTCCCACGCAGCGCCTTGACAAACTGAAATGCTCGAGTGAACATCGGTCTCCCCCTTAATATTATCCGCAAAAAATAGGCGAGTGTGGCAATTCACTTCGTGAATCCTCCTCACTGCAGCACTCACGTTCACTTAAAATTTTATACTTTTAAAATTTATTTTGCAACCAGATATTTTCTTTAAAAAATTATGATTTTTCTTTTTGCTATTCGCACAATAAAATTGACTCTAAAATTAAATTCAAAAGTTGATTTATGCATTTTAAACATAGTGAAAACTTACTAAGCAATCCAGCAGAATAGCGTCTCGTAGTTTCCGACTTTAAAACGACTATAATTCCGGCTATGTAACTTCTGGTTTTTGTTTGCCTTTACCAAATCACCATGTTAGAGTTAATTAATGTTTGTTTGACGTTATAACGAATTATATATAGTGCGATAACAGTATGGATATGAGGATACAATAGCATGAAACGAATTTTGAAAGCTGACTTCATTGCCTCGATAGGATTTGGCCTCATCGAAACGCTAACATTAGTTGCATCTCTCCTCTACATGGGACAGAGCCTTGATCTGGCAATCGAAGGAGACTTAAGCAGCATGCTATGGAGGGGTGGGCTAGCGTTATTCTTGATACTCATCCATTTTTTATTTGCTTATGTGAGCATGTATTTTTTCCTTGCCTATCAAGCTCGGGTGCCAGTAGAACTACGGGAAACGCTCATCAAGAACGTCTTCGCGCAGAAGACATCTCAGTTTCACAAGTATAAAACCGATTATTACATTAACCTACTAACGGAAGATGTCGAGATGTATAGAACTTCTTTCATCAATCCAATGCCACTCATGGTTAAACAAATCGTTCAAGTCATTATCTCATTTATTGTACTTTTGAATCTACACTACTCTCTTGCAATTATTGCTATCGTATTAATTGTTGTACCAATTCTGATTGCAAAGCTTTTTGTAAATCCATTGAGGAAGGCACAGGCGGAAAGGTCAAAAGCAAATGAGACTTTTCTGTCACAAACCAAGGAGATAATCGGTGGTTATGAGTCAATCAAAGCTTCAGGACAATTCGCAGCTTTTCTCAAACGTTACCTAGTCCCTACGAAAAAGAAAAGCCAAACACTTGGTCGCTATAATTTACTGAATTTCTTGGCAAGTAAGTCTGCCTGGGTTTTTAACTCCATCGCTCAAATTGTGATTATTATTGTTGGTGGATACTTAATTGTTGAAGGAGAGTTCTCCGCCGGTCTCTTAGTTTCTGCAGTGGGTATTATAGGTGATGTTACGGGTGGTGTTAATAACATTGCTGATTACCTCAGTAATATCTTGTCAAGTAAACCTATACAAGAAAAAATCGAGAGATCATTGAAGGTGACTGGCGTAATGGAAGAGGGGAAAGAGACAGCACTCGGGTCGTCGAACACATTAAACCTCCCCCCAACGGATGAGAATGCTGACAGGGAATATGCAATTCATCTTGAAAATGTATCTTTTTCCTATGATGAACTTGAGGTGCTAGATCGAGTAAATGCCAATTTCAGACGGAACAGCTGCTCGGCAATTGTTGGTGCTAGTGGATCGGGAAAATCGACAATTGCTCGTCTGTTGTTGAAGAGTGTTGATAACTATGAAGGCCTTATTGAAGTAGATGGATTAAATTTAGCCCAGCTCAGTGAGAGACAAATTTATGAGAAACTTGGTTTCGTCGCGCAGGAGACATTCATCTTTCAGGAAAGTCTCTTCGATAATATCTACCTTTTTGCCAAAGAAGAAAGAAACGCAACGGAAGAATATGAAAGAATTATTTCATTAGTAAACCTAGATTCTCTTGCCCAACGCGAATCGAAAGGGAACAAGCTAGATCCAGCAGAACTGTCTGGTGGCGAGAAGCAACGCATTGGGATTGCGCGTGCTTTGGCCAAGAAGTCAGAAATAATTATCATGGACGAACCTACGAGTGGGCTGGATCCCGAAAATGTTGACAGAATTAACAAGATCATCTTCAGTTTGGATGACGTTACACGAGTTGTTATTACTCACGATTGGCGAAAGGAATATCTACGAAACTTTGATGCAGTATGGGAATTAAAAGATCGTGGCTTGGAAATAGCAACTGGAATCTGACTCACCCTACCTCCTCCACGCGGACGATTTGGCCGTCGGACATTCTGACACGGCGGCTCACACGAACGCCGGTCACTTCGCCGTGCGATGCAAGGCAGACAATTTTGCCTTCGTCAGAAGCCCCGTTGATGAGGTCAACCACGGCCGGCAAATTTGCGTCATCAATGCCGTTAAAGGGCTCATCGAGGAGAAGGACATCCGGATCCTCCATAAAGGCTTGGCAGATTGCCAGTCTTTGGCGCATGCCAAGTGAGAGTGTCTTCACTTTGTCCTTTCTATTGGCGGATAAATTCAGTTTGTCCAGCATGGCAAAGATTTCTGCATCACCGATTTTCTTGTTGATTCCGGCGAGATAACGCAAATTATATTCGACTGATTCTTGTTCGAAAAACGAAGGCGTTTCAATGATCACACCATAGCTGTATTCGCGTTCACGGACAATCGTGCCGGAAGACGGGCTGATCAGTCCGGCAAGAAGGCGCAGAAGCATTGTTTTGCCACTGCCATTATGCCCTTGCAGGAGCGTGGGGCGGCCTTCCTCAAAAGTTAGCGTAATGTCTCGTAAAGGTTCTTTGTTCTTCAGTGTTTTGCTTACCGAATTCAATGTAATCATAAGGGCTCCTTTGTAGAAAATAGAACATCTTTTCGCAAATAGCGATGATAGGAAATGGCTGTAAGGACGAGCAGAAGTAAAATTTTGCTGAGCATGTATGGCAGGCGGCTTTGGCCAAGTGATCGACTGTAGAGGAAGAAGTAGCGGAGGAACGGCAATCGCTCTTGGAGAATTTGCGCAAGCATGTAGACCGCAACGCAGGCGAAAATCAGCTCACGGCTCCTACGACCTTGCTGAACGATGAGGCTGGCAAGGACGGCATAAAAAAGCAGGCTCAAGCCGAGAATCGCGAGGAAGAGCGAGGCCTCTGCCAGCGGGATCGATTCGCGAAAACGGAGCAGCAGGAGTAGGAGGAGTGCGATTAGGCAAATGAGCAGAGCTTCTTTCGCAGCGGCGATGAGTTGTCGCTGGAACACACCTCTCTTGCCGGCTCGTACGAATGTGTAGATCTCCATAGCCTGTATATTCCGAAAAACTGCATAAAAATACATGATTATGATCATGAACGCGATACTATTCAGGAGTAGTGGCATGAAACTACTCAGCAAGGCTCCCCCGGCATAGGGATCAAACAGAATGATCATCCCCTCATAGCGGGTCGAGGCCGGATGATTCAGCCAACTAATGCTCAGCACGCCGAAGATTCCGAGGGCTAGTGTAAGGCGATTCTTGCGATTCACAGCATATCCCTCCTTCGCAGTGTCGTTCTACTTAGGCCAAAGCCGCCTACAATCACTATGATCTCGTAGATTTGCAGTATGCTGAGAAGGGTTTTTTCGGAGAGTTTCCCCATGAATACATAGTAATTTATGCCATACACAATGAGTAAAAACACGAAATTGATTATGAGGATTGCGCCGAGACTCGGCACAAGCTTCCCCGACACAATATACACACTCAAATAAATGGCAAAACAAGCCAGTACAAAGGTAAGTACGCGAATCCACAAGCCAAGTGTAAAAGCAGAGAAGAGGTCTTCGGTGTGCCGAAAGAGTACAGCGGCAATGAAGTAACCCAACACAATGCTGATTGACAATTGAATCATCTTACTAACGTAATGCCGGATAAGAATGGAGAACTGGTTCTTCTTCAAACGCAGGTAGATGATTGGATTCAAGAAAGGGATATGGAAAACGTAGGCAGCAAAAGTAACGGTCAAGCTTAGTTGAAACAAGTATTTTTGTATTTGATCAAGGTAGGCTTTGATAAAAAACAAGGCCGAACCTGTATCCTGAAACTTCCCGGCTTCGTAGCCGAAATAGACCGGCAAAATGAAGAGAAGGGCTGCAAGAAGGATTTGGCCTGTCCTTTTGCTCATAAATAATCCGTGCGAAAGCGTTTCACATTCGCTCTATAGAGCACAACAACACATAGTACGAAAAATACGAAGGCGATCATATACGGAAACAAGAAACCCAGGCTCGACCCGCCATTTCCTGCGGCTGTATGCAACAAACCATACATAATCCGTTGGTAGTTCCAAGAAATGAATCCTTCCATTAGGACGCCCACACCATAAAATAGATTGCCGAGTGTCGAGCTTATGAAGATAGGTACCAGCAGATATGCGATAACCGGGAATAGTTGAAGCAAATAGCGATTCTCAATTACGACACTCATGAGCATAGAGATTACTGCAAGCAAACAGAAAAACAAGATCAAAATGAGCCATTGGCCGAGCCACGAAAGCATTTGCTGACCAAATGATAAGTAGCCGGTGCCAATATCTGCAAGCCCCTGATAGCCTCCAATGACATAAGCAAGTATGGTGACGCTGAGAAATGAGATGAATAGTATAGAAGCCACATAGGCAAGTAATACCTTTATCTTTAACTGAAGATAATCAACGTAATGGGTACGCACCATGATCAGGTTGCCCAAGCCAGATTTCTGTAAGTTCTGCATAACGGGAGCCAGAAATATACCTATGAACAACAAGATGACGACCGTGGTCAGGTCTCCGAAATCACCGAAGAAAAAGTTCTCCGCAAATTTGTAGCCCCGATAATTTTCGATCAAGGCTTCCATTTTCTGCGTGTCTATGTCGACATATCCCCCACTCAAAACTTCAGCATATGCAGCTCGGTCTTGTGTCGAGAAAAAGAAACTAAGCAAAGCAAGAGCAAGAATTGAAACATAGAACAACAAGGTTGGCAAGCTTAGAAAAATCCGTTTGAACTCTACTTTAAACAACTGTTGGCTCTCCAATTCTCTTCTGTGGTCGAAAGGTGATTATCTTATTTTAAACTATATATATATATATATATTCAAGTGACATGACCAACAGAAAGCTCTGAAAATTTATGCAAATCATGCGCAAAATCACAGAATAGGATGCCTAACTGCAGCTTTTTAAACAATTTCGTTCTTATTAATCTCTTGAGCTTGCTTCAACTGCTAGCCAACTTACTGGCTCATTTGTGACGTGTTATGCGTGTGGGGCGTGTGGTGCGTGTCTAGATCGACTACTCGAGTCGAGGCTTGAGTCTAGGCTGTGTCATTTTTTCTGTATCATGAATTCTCTTTCATGATACATTATCCATTCTTTTAATAACGTAAGCCTTCAAATAGAACAGCCCTTTTTGATACTTCATCCCAAACAAATAAAAGTCTTCTACGTCCATTTTTATACCATTGACATTTCGTCGTTCGAGGAAATTGAAACTTCTCATTCAGTGGTTCTTCTAGAGAAATCATCTGCTGGACGTCTTTAACGTAGCTTGATTCAAGATTACCCATTGAATCACTCAATTGTCCCTGATAGTAACTTGTGATAGCATCGACATCATCATATGAAAAAACATAAATTCTATTTGTTTCTCCGTGAGAGCCAGAGGAAGTTGCATAAGTCTGCTCTACATGTAACTCGGGAGGAAATGTTAGTCCCCAATTCAACAATAATAAATTTTTACTATCTCTTACTTTTGAATAGAAGAAAACACCACATAAAATGGTAACGAAAACAAATAGTAGAATAACGATTAGCCAACCATGTTTTTTAATCACGTCAAGATAACCTCCTGAACATTACTAAACAAATAATAACTATACAATCCAATAGATCCATTGAGTCAATCAAGTTGGATTCTATTGAATTAATTCGTGATAGCCAATAGCCTTTCAGATCATCGTTTTTTCAGTAGTATGGATACTCATGTGCTTTCATTATATCGTGATCAAATCAGCGAAGCTACTTGAGCAATGATTATTGGTTCCTTCGTTAATTAATTGTTATCCCCAAAGCCGCCTAGACTGCAAGACCAACATCGACCAGCTGAGTGCCGAGCGATATCACTTTATGATCGGTTTCTAGCCATTTAATGCGGGTTCGAAAGGAGATCGATCTATTCCACTAGGTGATGTACAGGCCTACTACCTAACTGATTGATAGTGGTGATGTATGGGTCTTATCGCTCAGATCGACTACCTGAGTTAGGATTGCGTCATCCCCTCTTGCAGCTATCATCTCTTTGTCAGTTTCTTTATCAGTTTCTTTTAGATACAGGAAAGGTTTTAAAATTTAAAAACATAGATGCCAGTGCAATTAGATAGTGAGCAGAAGAAAATTCTCTATTAACTAGTCTTATTCAACAATCATTAAAAAAACATTAAAAAAAACATTAAAAAAATTAATTGCTAATTAAAATACTATTTACAATTTACTACTGTGTTCGTATAATCAAATTGATCTATCGATTTAGGTCATTCTTGCTAAAGGAGGTGCTTTTAAGTTTATCTTGCATAGGCACAATCCCAATGATTTATTGAGGATCTATCAGTAGCAATTTACTCTTTTTCAGAGGTGATCACTATGAAAAGAAAACACTGCAAAACATTCGCATTATTAGTTGTCGTGTCAATTTCTACTTGGTATTTATTGAGTCAGACGACATCAGCAAGCATTAAAGATATGACTCGTTCTGATGAAGATACAATGATCACTACTGGAATTGGTGCTCTCGAAGCGACTGAATCTGATATGAATCATTGGGCTAACGTAGAAAAACAGTATTCTAGTTCAGCCATACGTTCGGAAGCAGATGCCATTCAACAGTCTTTAGCCGTAGAAAATTATTCTACTCTCCTTCCTTCACTTTCTTTCGCCAATAAGAACCCTGTGGCTATTCAGACATCACCAGTAAATGTAACAGCCAGTTGGATTCTTACGTCTCGTTCTTTTTATTATTTTGCTCAAGAGACAAATTATAGTTGTGGGCCAGCCTGTGTAAGAATGATACTAAGAAATATTACCGGTGTTACATATTCGGAGTCCACAATTCGCTCCGGATGTAAGACCACAACATCAGGTACATATCTCTCAAACATGGTAACCTATACAAATTCTCTGCAAAACCATAACTATTATGTAGCCAGATACCAGCAGTCAAAAACAAATATGCAAAATGATCTCTATAGTGGTATAACCACCTTCGACTCACCTCCTATCGTTGGATTGAGGGAAAGCATTGTTAATGGTTGGAATTATAATTTATCAGCACATTTTGTTGCGCTCTATGCGGTAAGAAGCGACAAATCCTCATTTTTACTAACCGATCCTTGGTCGGGATACATCGGAGATCTCGCCAATCGTGACTTGAATAAAAGCATAAGTGAGCTATATGATGCCTACAATTCAGTTAATGTGGGTTTCATGTACTAAGTATTTAGGTAAAGGTGGCAAATTACATTGCTGCCTTTACCGTTAACTTTTGCAAGATATGATTAGTCGATTATTTTTCGTTCGTATGACTATGCGATATATTATGTAATAGGTGGCAATATGGTGGGAGCACTAAGGACAAGGATCTTCATTACTTGTATCTCTATATTTTTTGCACTTTCCATAATAGGATGTCAAACTACGCCAACTGGCATACGTGAAAAGCAAGTTGATGAACTGGATAATTTGACTGGCAAGAATTATGATGCTTATCTTACATTACTTGATGACAGCTTCATCTATTTTTCTTTTACCGATAATGATACGATCACTTTCTACAGACACTATTTTAAAACTAGCGACGACGTTGAAATTGGTGTCATATCGAACTATGCATTCAACATTGGATTCACTGCTCAAATTAAAAATAAGATATATTTTTATATCACTACAGCCGAAAATCTTGATGCGATATTTCTTTACAACGAATTCGAAAACATAATCTATTCTGTAAATATAGACAATAATGTTTTGTCTGTAGAATATAAAGAAACTCATTGTCTACCAGGTGCAATAATTTGCGAAGGCAAAAACTCCATTGTTACTCGCCAAAGTACACGTAGCTCAGATAATATACTGACTACATTTATTGAAATCTATGACATCAAAGAGGATACCGTTTCTCCTATTGCTAAGTCAAAAGACTTCATTCTCGATGATACAAGCAATATTGGATCTTATCTGATGAACTGTTGCACATATAATGGTAAGATCTATGCCTTAATTGATGAACGGTATGAAAATGGAACTACCTATCCCTGCATTCAAGTTTATGACAGTTCCTTGAATCTCTTACAAATCATAGCTATGAATGAGGTTCAGGAACAGATCATGTCAGCTCGTGTTGGAAACATGGAAGTGTACGAAGATATTATTTATATGAGAAACTATTTTGATGAGTCTTTTATTGGTGTTATCAGCGAAAACTCTATTGTGCCACTGATCCAAGAGCAATCAATTGGTATCTCAAAGCGAAATTCCGAGAGCGAACCACCAATATTCTTCGTGAGAGGGACAAACAAAGTAATGGAGTTAGATTTAGATAACAAAAAACTAAATCAATTCGAAACAATTTTGCCAAACAGTTATATAATAAAATACTTAATGTCTTCAGGAGAAGATGTGCTGGTAACAGTTTTTGCTCATTCGGAAACTCCGACTGACAGGAAAGATGATAAGTTATATCTCTTAAAAAGAAATGACTTGAAAAATTCGCAATTCAAGTAAGAGGTAGCACAAAAAATGTCACAAGCCAGTGCTAGGACTAAATCGAACCAAGTAATCAACGCATTATCGTGTAGATATTTGGGGGGAGAAATCTTCAGGAGATTCCCCCCCAAATCATGCGTACAGCCTATTTGTCCGTTTCAAGTTTCTGGATCTTTCCTTTTGACATGTGGAAAAAATCGTCGGCGCACTGAAGCAAATCTTCCTGGTGGTGACTCGTGATGAGTACCGTAGCTCCGCGTTCCTTCTCCTCTTTTACGAGCTGGTAGAAATCGTCAACGCTCTCCTCATCCAGTGAGTTGGTCGGTTCATCAAACAAGATCAACGCGGGTTCTTCCATGATGGCCTGAGCAATCGCAAGCTTCTGTTTCATGCCCAGTGAGAATTTTTTTACGGGCAATTTATCTTCGGGATCAAGGCCAACACGCTCTAACGTGCGAGTGATCATGTCATCGGAGGCAATTTTCTTGATCTGCGCAATGATTTGCAGTGTCGTAAAGGCGGATAAGTGATTAAAAAACTGCACTTGCTCAATGACGATTCCTAGAGAGTCCGGGAAAGGTTTTTTCGCTGAGAGTCTTTGGCCAAAGACATCGACGCTGCCACTGCTGGGGACAATTAGGCCTCCTACCGCCCGCAAGAGCATGGTTTTGCCTGATCCGTTCTTTCCGCTGATCCCATATACTTTTCCGGCAGGGAGCACCACAGAAACATTGTCCAGAACGGTCTTCTTTTGGATCACTTTCGTGTAATCATTAACGATAATATTCATACGATCTCCTTCTTGATTTTATCGGTTTGTGCTAAGCGGAAGCACATGAGAAGAACTAAGATCACAAGTTGACAGGCTAGGCTGATCAATAGAGCCATACTGCTTCCTTGGTTGGAAATGGTTTCTCCAGAAATCACGTTTTCGGCTGGTTCAGTGGGGAACTTGGATAAATTGACAGCCAATGCGGAATACGCAGAGAGTTGAACGGCGGCTTTGGCCAAAGTAGACGGCAGCCAGTACAGTGCTCCGTTTGCGAGTAGAGCAAACGTGATGAAGACAACGGCTGAATGGCGATGAATGTAAAGGCCGAGGAGATTCGCCCCCACGATCCAGAGGAGTAGGCCGAGAGGGACGAACAAGAACAACTTGATGCCATAAAAGGGGGGTGAACTTAGTGAAATGAGGCCATCGCCCTTCTATCTCTGCAAAGACTTCGCCTTGTGGTAGGCACGGTTGATGAGGGGGATCACTTCAATTTCAAAAATTCCCGGCCTCTCAATCACATAGCCACCGAAGCCCTTTTTGAACAGATAAACACCCTCATCCTCAGCGCCATAATATTTCCCGGTCGTCCCCATGAAATTATACTTGCGGATCCCTTTGGCCAGACCCCACTGGAAAGCAGCATCCTGCAAGGCGTACGGCGCATCAAACTGGTAATACTCTTCGTAGGCTCCGGAAAATGTATAGAAAATTTCATCTCCGTAGTAGAGGAAAAAGGCACCGGCAATCGTTTGCGGACCATTCTTCGGCATCTTCCGGCAGAGTTCAAGCCGCTTATTGAGAGGGATCAGCTGGAAATTCAATTCCTTAACCTTATTCATCCGTTTTTTCGTCGCCCCATCCGAATCAATTTGCGCTTGGGTACGGGCAATCTCCTCTTCAATGACGTTCATTTGCGACAGGACAAGTTCTTCCTCACGTTCAGGATCGATCTTCGCCAGCAGTATTTTGCTATCTTGGCCAAAGCACCCGGTCATCGACGTAAAGTACGCCTCTTCTCTGTTCTCAAAACTCCTTCGGTCGGCGGTATGATTCATGACCTTGAAGAAATCAGACAAATCATCATTAGATTCGATAATCTCCAGAGAGCTCTTGCGTGTCTTCGTGATTACCCTGCGACCATCTTGATTCATAGATTGTAAGAGTGCTTGGTCATCATGAATATCCGTAAAATCTTTGACGAAACCCCATTGATCAAACATTCTTGCATCAGAAGGCTTGATCTTCTCTTCCTTTATCCCACAAGAAAGGAGGTTCGTCTTCCAATCGCGATGATCAAACTCATCTGTAATCTCTCCATTCTCATCCCTAGAAACAACAGGAAAGTTAGGTTTAATGACAATAGAAAAGATCCCTTTTTTGCGGAAAACAGGAACTAACTGAGAAAAGTAGAACCGGATCAGCTCCTGTTCCCCATAATCAAGTAGCGGTCCCCAAGTACAAAAGGCAATTTTGTAATGGAGAATTACCGGCACAATCTTGTACATGCCTGCGGCAATAATTTCCCCCTGGTCTTCCACACCATAAATCAACGACTCAAAACCAAGCTGATTATACGATGTTGCCATTGCGGCAGATTGAAAAAAAGAACTCTGGGGATGCCTCTTAGCAAACTCATCAAAAACATCATAACTAAGCTCAACAAGTTTCATGGCATCTCCAACTCAAGACAACAATCATTTGATTTCGTCATCATAGCACAATTGTCAATAATGCAGCTATTTTTTCAGTTTAAGGACAAGAGCGTGAGCATTATCTGCTTGGGGATCATTTTGCAGGATTTCATTGAGCTCATACGAGACCAATGAGCCGTCAGAACTTCCATAAGCCAATATGCATTGTTCCTCGCCATTTAATTCAATGGTTTCTTGAAGAGCCGTGACAAGTTCTAGGTCTGATCTCGTTGTAGAAAGAGGGAAATTAATGACCGTCTCAGCACCTTTGGCCAAACGAAGTGAGCGGTTAGCACCATCATCTCGAACTTGAATCATAAATAAGCCTGCAGAATCCAGAGAAAAATCCGCAGCACTATACACAGCCCACTTCCCATCAACGGCTTGAAGAACTTGAGCCTCAAATTGAGTGCTTTCCTTAATATTCTCCATTTCGAAGAAATACGTATCAACATTCTCCTCTTGAAGGATCAGCCCGGATAATTCTTTTTCACGAGTAGAAAAATTGGCCGGAGCAAGTGTAGTTTGACTCGACCTTGAGCAGGAAAGTAGGGAAAGGCTGCTCAACACAAGAACCACAAAGACTGAAAACATGCGAACGACAGCTTGAAGTGAAAGATTTCTCGGATTTCTCATTTTCTGCACCTGTAACCCTTTTCTAATGTAACGATTGGCTGATGGTCTCCTCTGGTCGCTAGAAATCGCTAGCTCCCTGATCGGATACGACGTTGTGTTCATAATAATCTTTCCTCCTTAGGATAATCCCATATCACTCTTTCCTCTTTAGTTTCTGCCTAACATGAAGAACATTTTTCAAGTCAAAGTAGTATCTTTCTCCCCCTCTCTAAACTTCTAGACTTTCTGTCTTCAGATCATTTCATCAGCTCATTTGATAGCTTCTACTCGCTTAGTGAGTAAAGCCAAGAAATTGTCTTTGAAAACCTCAGGCAAAAGCGACTCAGCGATCAAATCTTCATACTGTTTCTGCATAGAGACAAGCTTTTCTATCATTTTCTCCGCGGCTTTACGGTTGATGTTGCACTGTTCTGCGAATACGAGAAAATCTTTCCTTCGAAGATTTCTCTTCTTCCCATTCATGGGCAGCGCAAATTCTTCTGTATCTTCAGGTAAAATGACGTTCACTGGTAAAAGATCGTAGGCTGGCGAAAGCGTGTATTGGCCACTTCCCTCTCTTGTCTCCAGCAGCGAGAAGTTCTTTAAATGCATATCAGAATTACCTGTCAAAAAGCAGAACACTAGACGTAAAAACAATTCACTGAGATCCAAACCGGGTCTTATGGAATGACGCAGGATAATCTTTGCACAGCGCTCGTATGAACCTCGGTACTTATCCTGGGTGAGCCGATAATCCAACTGACAAAAGTCCTCCATAGCCAAGAGCTGAACTTTGTCATCGGATTGGATGTTTCGATCCACGCGCTTAGTAATGTAAGCTAGACCCTGATCGGCATAGACAAGCGCATGAGGAACCGTAGCGATCCCAGAAGCATCCGCCATACTCATAACGAGATGCTCTGATTCCGGCATGTTTGCATACTCTTTCACCTGTAGTTTCAAAATAAAACCAGTCGAGTAATTTACATGTGCAAGACGAGTTTTGTCCCCACTCAGTAAATGTAATGAAAGTTTCTTCTGCACACCTGTAACCGTGTACCCTCTGTTTATACTTTCATTTGCCAGCATTTCGACCGAATTCTCCGAAATGTCTAGTTCCGGAATGTGGTCGGTTCCAAAGAAACGCTTGATGCAAGCTTTATGCCAGCCCAAACTTGAGGGATGATCAGCCAATTCTTTCCCACAGCAAAGACAGTTCATATCCGCTCCCCCATAACGCTGACATTACCTACACTGTCCCGACAGGCAACTAAGAGGATGCCGAAGCGATCGTTTCGATCCAGTTTCCAATTTTTGCTCACCATCTCCATCAACCACCCTTCAGGGATGAGCCCGTCAAAAAAGGAGAAAATTGTTTTGGATGTATAGGTTTTTTCCTGAAGTGGTAAAGTCAGTGATACAGCCGATGCGTTTGGTGACAGTAAATATTCGCGATCATAGGTGAAAATGTAGCCCTCGTCAGTCTCGTGAAGCTCACCTGCAAATCGATTTCTTACATATACATAGGCGATCCTGAAATCCACCGTCATTTCACATCCTTCTCTCCCGGTACAGCCTCCATGCCAAACATGGCAAGCGCTTGGTTGACCTTATCCATTCGGACGGTTGTTTTCCCTTGCTCAAGATCCCGGACAAAACGCAAGCCTAAGCCAGAACGAATGGCAAACTCTTTCTGGGTGAGACCAACGGCTCTTCTGTTTGTTGTAATAAATTCAGCAATCTTATTCATATGACCAACTTTATATCCGATCGGGATCACTAGATGATTTCAGGAATATGGTACATGAGAACAGCCGTTCCTCTCGGGGTATATACATCGGATTCTTCATATCCATACGGAACTATAGATTCAAGACCTAGCCTCCTCTGTTTTTCTTCCTGAACCAAAATTGTTATGGCATCTTCAACAATCATCTGCTCTCCACTCAGCCAAGTACTTTTGGAAGATTTCTCACCGTATTGTTCATATAAACTAGAAATGGATAAGCCTCTTCGCATAATCTCTTGATAAGCCGAGCAATATATAGAAAACTCATGAATCGCAGAAGAGGTATCTAGCCAATCCGAAGTAAAAGCTTGAATATCGCATAAGAAAGGGTACGTGACAAGTGTCTGATATAAACACTTCTCGGTCATTCGTGACAAAACAGAGTCAGGAATGACCACTTGCTCACGTTTCTCGGCAATCGTTAAGAATGCCCACGTGGGGCTACTGGAATCAATTGGGTAACGATAGGTCTCAATTGGCATTTCATGCATCTCGCTTGCAGCAACAAAGTTCAACGGAATCATCAAGCCCGAAATAAACACAATTGCACAAACGACCAACGCAAAATAATTTGTCTTTACAAACTTCTTGTCTTTACGCATAATAACCACCACATTTTTCATCTAATATTATGATATTATCACCGTCCGTTGCAAAAGGCAAATAAACTATCAATTCCTTCATAAATGATCATGATCCTATTTTCTAATCCTTTCTATGCTCTTCTCACTCTCTCAACTTGCTACGTGACATTCACTTGTAAGTCCTATACAATCAATATATCTTATCGATAGCGAGGCGCAAAATGAAACATGTAGCCGTACTCATCCCCTGTTTCAACGAAAGTCAAACGATTGAAAAAGTCGTAAACGATTTCACTTTCTACCTCGATGAGCATCGCCAAACGAAGCCCTTTACATACACAATTTATGTATACGATAATAATTCTACAGACCAAACAGCAGAAATCGCTGCAGCGGCCGGGGCAAATGTACGAAAAGAATTTCATCAAGGCAAGGGGAATGTCATCCGGCGAATGTTCCGAGAGATCGAAGCAGACTGCTATCTAATGGTTGATGGAGATGATACGTACTCCGCCGAGAGCGCTCCGGAAATGATCGATCTAGTTCTGGAGAAACAAGCGGATATGGTCATTGGCGACCGATTAAGCGGGACATACTTCAGCGAAAACAAGCGGAACTTCCACAATTTCGGCAATTCTCTCGTCCGTTATGCGATCAACAAACTCTTTCGAAATGACATCAAAGATATCATGACAGGCTATCGGGCTTTCAGCTACGCTTTTGTCAAAACCTTCCCCGTCTTATCAAGAGGATTTGAAATCGAGACTGAAATGACAATCCACTCCGTCTTTCGCAACATGCAAGTAGAAAATGTTGTGATACGCTACCAAGATCGTCCTGAGGGAAGTCTCTCGAAACTCAATACGCTGAGAGATGGTGCCCGGGTCTTAGGAACGATTGTCCGTCTCTTCAAGAATTACCGGCCCTTCGCTTTCTTTACCTTCCTTGCCGTCGTCCTTTTTCTCGTTAGTGTCATCTTCCTAATTCCCGTGTTTGTAACCTATTTTCAAACCGGTCTCGTACCGCGCTTCCCCACCTTGATCGTCGGAGGCTTCCTTGCCATTTGCGCCTTATTACTTTTCATCACCGGTGTGATCCTCTCCACCCTGCTGGAGCAAGAGAGACGGCAATTTGAATTCACCCGATTGCAAGTCGACCAATGGCAGAAAGCAAAACGGAATCGTGCAAAAGATGTCACTCAACCTCATGAATAATCTCAGAGGTCATCGCAAAGCCGCACGGCTACTACAATCAGCCACTATAATCAGCCACGACACTCAGGTGAACATATGATTAAGCACATAAAAAACACAATTCGTAAATACACAAGGATAGAGACAAGCCCGAACGCTTTTCTCCTCACCGTATTTTGCGCCATGATCCTATACTGGCTTCTCTTCCTCCGCCGAACCAGCGCCAATTATTTCGTATACCTAATCATCGGCATGGCAAGTCTGCTGGCCGGACTACAGAGTCTCTATCAACATAAAACAGGAATTCAAAAATCAACCGAATCAAAACTAGAACGAAACACGCTACTCGCCTTAGCGTGTGCACTGGCCGTGATGGTGGCTTTGGCCAACTATGCTTTATTCTTGCCGATGCAAGGAATCGTGCGACTCTGGTCCGCGCTGCTCTTTGTCGTTGCCGGGAGTAGCGTCTTCCTCGCGTTGCTCAAGGCACTCTACCGCCTCTATCGGGAGGGTGGGGGCCAACGAACCGCCTCCCGCACGGAACGTACAGAACCCACGTACTCGGCCAAAAAAGTGTTCGGCACAAGTTTCATAATCATCTTGCTGAGCAGCCTGAGCCACTTTTTTCTCGTCGCAAACCCTGCCTACCTGACGCCGGACAGCCTCTACCAGATCCAGCAGCTTCAAACAGGGGTCTATACCAACCACCACCCCTTCTATCACACCCAGCTGATCAAGCTGTTTTACGATCTAGGCTACCACCTCACGGGCAATGTCAATCAGGCCATCGCCTTCTATACCGTATTCCAGAATATCCTCTTCGCCGCAATCTTCGCTTATGTCATCACCACAATCTACCAAGTCACGAACTCGTGTAACAAAACCCTCCTCGCCCTCTTACTCTATGCCCTAGTCCCCTACTTCCGGGTCTACACAAATACCGTCTGGAAAGATGTCGTCTTTGCAGCAGCCGTCACAGTCTTCATAACCTCCCTTCTCCGCGCGAGAAGTCAAATCGGCTCCCCTCTGCCAAACCACCTCCTCTTGTTACTCTCCTCCATCGCATTCTGTGTCTGGCGCAGTAACGGCCTGATCGCGTTTATGCTGATCTTCCTCATCTATGCCATCTTATTCTTTCGTTCAAACAAAAAAATCATCGTCACGCTCGCCCTTTCGCTTCTCGTCTCACTTCTACTTCTCTTCCCCATCCTTCAGTATCTAGGTGTGAAACCCGTAGATCGGATCGAGTCCTTGTCCATCCCCGCCCAGCAAATCGCCAGGGTCATTTACGATGACAAAACCCTCTCCGAAGAAGATCTCGCCTATCTTAACCAGATCATCGACACCAGCCAGATCAAGACCACCTACAAGACCTGGCTCTCCGATCCAATCAAGACCCTCGTTCGTCAACGAGGCGGCAACGAAGTCATCAATGAAGATCCGGCAAGGGCGCTCAACCTTTGGCTCCGTCTCGGCCTCCAATATCCCGGTGAGTACATCAAGGCCTGGGTCGACCAGACCGTAGGTTACTGGAACGCCGGCTACATCTATTGGGTTTTCCCAAACGGCATCTCTGAGAACACCCAAGGTTTCACTCGTGCCCACAACTTCCCCTTCCTAGAGGATTTGGCCAAAGCCGCCCACCGCCAGTTCCAATCCAACGAAATCCTAGCTCTCCCTGCCAGTATCGGCCTCATGTTCTGGATCTACCTGAGCCTAGCCGTCTTCTCTCTACTTGCCAGACGCAAATCCTACCTGGAATGCTTACCCTTATTGGCCATCACGCTTACCTTACTCATTGCCACACCTGTCTATAGCGAATTCCGCTACGCCTATGTCCAATTCACCGCTGCCCCACTCTTGCTCTTGACTGCTAATCATTCGCGCGAATAAGACCTGCAACATCTAAGCGTCTTAGGAACAGAGAGATCTGCACCAAGATGAGGATTAACAGAGGCGCAACGGTGCCAACTACTGGTATAAGGACTTGCAATGGTTACGAAGTTAGCGTGTTTTTCCAGATAAAATTCTGTGTTGCGATACTAGCCAGAATTGCTGGTTTAAAAATGAGAGACATATACACCATAAATCGTATGAACAGTTTCCTTTTACCCGCACCCAGGAGCCAATGGACACCGTAACATAATTGATTCATTCGTAAGATCCATGTAATGCAAGCGGCAACCAAGACATAGATCGATAGGAAGCAAATGACTCCGACATAGAGCATCAGTCGAGAACCCGATGAAGCGTCGGACTTGCCATCTGCCACCTGATAGATTCTTAACTTTTTCATTAGCTTCTTCTTCAATACCCACTCGAGCGAGAAGTTCCACAATTCTTTTTTACTTAGGGTCTGCTGAACGGTCCATAAAGCCCGAAATTTCAGCATATACCTCGACTTTATGGGAGAATAAGTGCACGAAAACAACGCAAAAGCAGCCAAAACCCTTGCCGATAGAAAATGGGAGATAAGCAGCAGCTTTCGCTCAGGTTAGCTGAACGAAACAGATCATGTACTGAGATGTAAAGGCGTTTCACTTAAACTTGCAATTCCCAACCGATTGAGTGGACCGTTTTTCAGTTGACAAAACAAAAAAGGCAGTTTAGAAAAGCGCCATGTGGAGTTGCGATACATCCTCCCCAAAGG